>NZ_CP085524.1:630000-1328333 GCF_004353525.1 Zhaonella formicivorans | reverse complement strand
AATGCCCTTGTAGCAGCGGGAGGTGTTTTTTGGGAGATAATTGTAGTAATTTCCATAGTTGTGGCTATGTCTAAAGCAATGGCGGACGTTGGTGCTGACTATCTGGTTATGCAACCTGCTGCCAGACTGATGAAAAGCCCCACTCTAGCCTTCTGGCTATTGGGTATTGGTATGGCTGTGGTGGCTTGGTTTGTCTGGCCTACGCCAGCAGTTGCTTTAATAGGGGCTATTATGCTTCCGGTAGCTGTCAGAGCAGGTTTACCGAGCATTGGTGCCGCCATGGCAATGAACATCTTTGGCCATGGGGTTGCCCTTTCCAGCGACTATATCATCCAAGGAGCTCCGGGAATCAGCGGGAAGGCCGCTGGCATAGGTGCAAGCGGTGTAATCAGCGCCAGCGTGCCCTTATTTATAACCATGACACTTGTCACAACTATTGCTTCCTTTTGGGTGCTGCAAGGTATTTTACGCAAAGAAAAAGAAGTCCATGAAGAAGAAAGACGTCGTTTTGCGGAACAAGAGGCAAAAGCAGTTGAACGACAATTTACCTTTACCTCTTACCTCATAGCGTGGTTAGTCCCTTTAGCTTTTCTGAGCGTAATTGTGGCTTTGGTTGTATTTGATCTTAAAGGTGGCGATGCAACAGCCCTGGTAGGCGGAACGGCGGCTATCATCATGGCCGTAGCGGCTATATGCCAGTATGGAGTAGACTCATTGGAAAAAATTACTGACTACATCCGTGACGGTTTTATGTTTGGCATCAAGATCTTTGCGCCAGTAGTTGTGATTGGGGGATTTTTCTTTTTAGGTTCTGGGGAAATCCTGCCCAGGATAGTGGGAGAAACCCGATTCACTTTGACTGAGCAAGGGTTATTGGGTGATTTGGGCAATGCCCTTTCAGCCGTTGTTCCTCTGACGAGGATTCCGATAGCGTTCATACAGCTAATTATTGGAGTAATAACGGGCTTGGATGGTTCTGGTTTTTCCGGGTTACCACTGGTCGGTTCGCTGGCAAGAACATTTGGAACTGCTGCCAACGTTGATGTTGGCGTCTTGGCAGCTTTGGGTCAAATATCTACAATTTGGGTTGGAGGCGGTACTGTGGTACCGTGGGGCTTAATTCCCGTGGCAGCTATTTGTGGGGTTGAGCCTTTCGAACTGGCTCGCCGAAACTTCCTGCCAGTTGTACTGGGATTAGCGGCAACTACCATAGTAGCCATCATCATCATGTAGGAAACTGCTTTATCAAAGCAGGTATTAATTAGTTTGCAAAAAACGGGGCAGTAGGTGATACTGCCCCACTTTTGCATCTTAGCTATTCAGAAACAAATCATTGTTTAAAAGGGCTATTGGTATATTGAGGTGTAGGTCTTTAAGGGAATTGGTCAATTTTTTGTTTAATGTATCCTGAGCGAGGGTGCAGATGAAACTGTATTTTTGGCTGAGCAGTTCTTTAATAGGCAAATGTTTGGAGTCAAAAGGTAAAATCTGGCTCCTTAATGCTTTGACTCTTTCCTGAATTACCGGATGGGAAGCACATAAAGCCGTAGTAACTTCATTCCCCGCGCTCTGAAGCATTCTGATTATGCTGGGAGTCAAAAGGCAACCGTAACCCGAAGCTATTACAAGTATCTTGGAGTTCTTGACAGTCGACAGAGGTACCAGGCCGAAGACTATTTGGTCCCTTAAAATTTCCACTGTTATTTCCGGTAGCGTTTGCAAGAGATGCTGACATTGGAGGTCGTTAGTGAAAACTGCCAATTCAATCATACTTTGCTCATCAAATACTTCCAAAACTGCTGCCGGAACACGTAAAACAGCGGGAGGTTTGATGTGCCTCAGCTGGATAAGACTGAATTCATTAAGGGCTAAAAGCATTTGCTGCGAGATTTGTGCGTAAATAAGCATGCCTCCAGGGCTCAAGGGGAAAGCTTTAATTATATTGGCTTTTTTACGGTCCGGGTTAGCGGGTAAAGGAGCAACTTCACTAAATCGGTAATGGGTATAAACGCATGTTCCAACCCAGTCACAATTACACAGTTCGCCGCCTTGCAGGTGGCTGCAAACAGGGCAGCGTTTTAGCTCGGCCAGTATACACGGGCATTTGTCTTGTTCCAGAAAATCATTACATAAGCGGCTGAAGTTCGGCTGAAGTCTAGCCTCCATGTCAGTCACATCCTTTCAGGGTTTGGTTAGTGTATACCTTATTCAGGACTGAGCAAAATGTGAGCGGTTAGAATTAACTTTTTTAAAATTTTCTTAGAGGAGGTTTGTAGATGCCATCAAAAACTCTTGATCGAGTAATGGATGCGCTGGATCTTGAAACTTTCTTGGTCTGCAGCAATGCCGAGGAGGGCAAAAACCTGATTTTAAGCTTAATGCAGGAATTAGGATTTCAGGACGTTGATGTAGTTTTTATTCAGCACGAAGGGCCCGGGGTCAGGGTTAGAGCCAGAGCTTATGTCCACCGCTCCGGAGATAAATACGGCTGGCTGGGTGTTGATGATCACGTAAAGGAGGTTAACCATGGGTAAAAGAGTTTTGCTTGCCCCTTTGGATCCTGTTCACGATATTGGTTTGAAAATGATTAAGAGGGGTTTAGATGAGGCACAGCATGAGACAATTTTATTACCGCCCGATTTGCCTCCAGAGGAAATAGTCCGGGAAATAGTAGATAAAAAAGTGGATACTGTCCTTTTAAGCCGTACTTTGGGATACGGCGTAGCCGAGGTATTGGCAAAATTTGTTGATTTAGCAGATGCTGCCGGGGTCAGGGAAAAGGTGACATTAGGAATCGGCGGCATGGCTATCCGACCTGAACTGGCAGCAGAACTTGGTTTTGATGCCGGTTTCGGGCCAGGCACTACTGTGGAGCAGGCTGTTGCCTTTGTGGAAGGCAGGGAACTATCCACTGAAGGAGTACAGGTTAAGAAAACAAAGCAGGATATGACTGCCGGCTATAGTTATCAGTATAGGCACAGCAATATTGGCAGCCTTTTGGAAGTAATTTCCAAAATGATCCTGGCCTGGGTGGAGAATAAAACCTCTCCCGGTGTTGAAAGGGCTAAGGTGCGGGATGAACTGTGGGATATTAACCGCTGGCTAAACCGCCAGGAGAATAAAGAGTTTATGGCTGAATATCCCAAACTGTGCGGCGAAATACCTAGAAAGTACTACGAGACGGGAGAACTGCATCCCAAAACCCGTCGCTTTACACCCGAAGAGGTTAAAGGGTTAGAAAGGTACCTGGAAGATGTGAAAGCCAGGATGTCCGTTCAAAAATTACAGCATACCCGCAAGAAGCCTATTGTTTTCAATCAGTATGGCACAGGGTGTCCATACCTTGATATCGGCCATGTACAGGTAAGTGAGGCTTGGGGAGCGGACGGCGTGGTTCACTTTGATCCCTCTTGGGGAGCAAGGACGGAAGGGTTTTTAGACGGTTTCCTGACTCATCAGGAGGATGGGACTGTAATTACCCCAGCCAACTTAAACAGGATTCACGGTGCTTTGCAGGAAAGCACCTTATGGCAGGTCAGGGCCCACCGGGGGCTGAATACCCCTGAAACAGTAGTTTTAGCAGGTAAAATTGGAGCGGACTTAACAAAAATCAATTTTTGCTATGGAGCTTTGGGCGCTGGGACTGATCCGGAGCGGCTTTTAGTTGATGCTTACCATTCCATGAAGTATGCTATTAAGTATAACATGCCCTTTGACGTGGTAACCAATGAAGAACTGTGCGGTGTTCCTGCTTATAAAGCATTTGCCGGAATGCTGATCGTTGCCGATCTGGCGGTGCGTTTAGGGGCTAAGCCTATTTTGCAGCCTTTATTCTGCTATTCACCGGAAGTAATGATCAGCGGCCAGATGGAGGATAACTACATAGACTTTAACGCAGCCAAGATTTTTGCGCTTCGTTCCATTGTAGATGCTCCTATTTGGCCGGGTGCACCTATTGGTTTTCTTACCCACTCTGAAGACAGGGTGCAGTCTTCCATGACTACGGCGCTGCATGCCTGCCTGGCTTCTGCTCTGGAAGTAGATGCCATCTCAATTGCTTCTTCCGATGAAGCATACTCAGGAGGACCCATTTCCGTGCCCTCTAAAATCGACACCTTGCGGGCAACTATGGAGGGCTTCAGGTTCTTTGGCCAGGCCGGGATTGCGCCTACGAAAAAAGCAGAAGAGTGGAGCCAGGATATAGTGGCAGGCATTGAAAAGGTACTGCAAGAAGTGTTGCAGACAGGAGATTTTGTGCAGGCAATATACGCCGGTTTACTGGGCAGCAGGGAGGAAGGGGCCTATCCCGGCAGAGCAGGCAGAGGGACAGTCACAACCATTTAGTTACACGGGACCATATCTTTAGGGAAGCCAACAGCTATCAGCCTTCAGCCGTCAGCTGAAAATTATACCAGCATTGTCCTAGGGCTAGCAGACACTCAGGCTGCTATCGCAGTACCACCAGAAGAACGAATAATTTAACCCATTGTGTTGGTAGCTTTGACGACCCATAGAGTCTCTGTAAAGAGAATTAGTGTTGGGGACATTCTTCAACTTATTGAGTTTTGACTTGGAGTAGTTGTTAGTTTGTTGGTTGCTGGTTGTTAGTTACAACCCAATTCCCAAGGTAATACCAGGAACTAAGGGCTAACGACTAACGACTCAGCCCTACGGTCTGGTGGGTGTGTCCCCTGACCTATGACGCACGAGCAGTGTGCTCTTGATTCAGACACTGGGAGCGACAGGACATAAACGTTAATGCTATTTTCTACATAGCTGCTAGCTGATGGCTGGTGGCTGAAGGCTTCACTTTATACATGCGAATGGGGGTGGAAAAGTATGCATTCTATGGCTATTGGTATCGCAGGTACGGCAAAAAACACAGGTAAGACAACAACCACTTCCAGCATTATTGACGAACTGAATAAAAAAGACATGATGTTTGGTCTAACAAGCATCGGGTATGACGGGGAACGGATAGATAACGTAACCGGATTGCCAAAACCGCGCTTAACCCTGTTGCCGGGACAATTGGTTGCTACGGCTGAGCGCTGCTTAAAGGTCAGTACAGCCAGATTGGAAATCATTGAAACTACAAATATGTTAACTCCTTTGGGCAGAATTGTGTACGCCAGGGTAAAGGAACAAGGCCAGGTTTTAATAGCGGGACCAAACAAAAGCAGTCAACTGCGCACTGTTATTGCTAAATTGCAAGAATTGGAGGCCCGGTTAATTCTGGTAGATGGCGCCTTAAACAGGATGGCCCCCATGGTGGAAACAGATGGCTTTATCCTGGCTACCGGTGCTGCCAGGCAACCGGACATAGGAAGGCTCGTTGAAGAAACCGGCGCCATTAGCGGCGTTTGTAGCTTGGGTTCTTACCAGGGCCGCTCTTTGCAGGGTTACAATAGCGTTACCTTTGTGACTGCCAGGGGAAAAATCATAGAAAGCCCGGTAGCTTTTTTAATTGATAAGCAGGATATTCAGGAACTTTATCTCCATTGGCAGCCCAAAACGGCCTTTGTATATATTCCCGGTGTGGTGGGGGAAAAGTGCTGGCCCGAGTTGGTTAAATTCCTGTTGGAGCAGGACAGTAAACCTGCTTTGGTTTTTGCGGACCCTATCAAGATTCTTATTTCGGGCAATGTAACCCAAAGTTACCAGTATATAAGGACTCTTCAAAAGCATGGCATCAAGGTGCTGTTGAAGCAGCAAGTAGAATTGCTGGCAATAACCGTTAACCCTTTTTATCCTCGTTATCGCTACGAGGCCAACGACTATGAACCGGCTTACGTTGATAAACAGCTTCTGCTCCAAAGTATGCGGGAAAACATTGGGGTTCCGGTTTTTGATGTAATGCAGGACGGCGGGAAAAACTTGCTGCAGCAAATTTTGCAAAAGGACCGGATTTCAAAAGAGGGGCTTCCACCTTTTTCGAGGTAGAGGCCCTTTGTTTAAAATACTTCGAAAGTAAAACCCCGATAATCTTCAGCTTCAGGAGATGCCGCTTCTTCCTTGTCCATGTCCATGGGTTGGCTTTCGTCGGCAGTGAATGAAAAATGATGGGGTTCAAAAGCTTCGTTATAGATCCAGGGAATTTCACCTTTTTGCAAAATCCTTACCTCCATATCGCTAGTTTTAGGATCATTTTTAGCTTGCCCCCTGGAAAAGCTATTATGCGGTGTAGCAGGATTTTGACTTGCCCGGGTAGAATAACAATCAGCTAAGCGTTTAAAGCAATTGGGGGGATGGTAATGTCAGTATACAATAAGGCCCACGATCTGGCCCGCGAGTTGGCGGCTTCAGAGGAATATAAAGAATATCTTAAAGCTAAAGAAAAAATGGAAAAGGACAAAACTAATCTTTCCATACTGGAAGAGTACCGGCGCAAGCAATGGGAGGTACAAATGGCCCAGCTTTTGGGACAGGAAGTTGATGAAGAGTTGCTGGTGCAGTTGGAACAGATTTATCAAATTCTATCCCTCAACCCTGCTATCAATGAATTTTTGCTGGCTGAATACCGTTTTACCAGGATGCTGGGCGATATTCAAAAAATCCTGGCAGAATCGGTAGAAAGTTGGTTTAGTGTAGGAGGTTACAACCCTATGCTGAATTAAAATTAACTTGACATATACTGTCCTAAATTATAAACTATGGTAAATAGTAATTATTATTAAGGGTGATGAGGATGAAGCTGGGAAGTCGCATGACTAAACAGAAAAAAGTTATTCTGGATGTACTAAAGAATACTGATACTCATCCTACAGCTGACTGGATCTATGAAAAAGCGCGCAAAACCTTACCTGATATTAGTTTGGGGACAGTATACCGCAATTTGCATGTATTAAAAGAATTGGGAGAAATCAGTGAACTGAATTATGGGAGTTCCTACAGCCGTTATGATGGCAATCCGGCAGCCCATTACCATTTTGTCTGCGAGGCATGTGGAAAAGTGCTCGACGTCGATTTGCCTGTACAAACCAAATTAAATGATGAAGTTGCAAGCCAAATGGGTTTAAAAGTAACACATCACCGTTTAGAATTTTACGGCTTATGCGATGAATGCCAAACCAAAAACTGAAGAAGCCCGTAGCAGGCTTCTTGCAGGTAACACGAAACTTTTTAGCTGCCTGCGGGAGCTATTGGTAAGTCTCCCAGTTATTTTTCCTACCCTGGGTTCTCCCTGTCACATAATTCACGGCATAAGGGATAAGATAATAAAAACAAAACAAACAGGATGGGAGCAAACCATGGAAAAAATTACGGAAATAGCTTGTTGTCAGCAGTGCGGCAAACCGTACCGTAAGCAAAAGCTGCTGCAGGTGTATGAAATTTGGGGCAGCAAATCCCTTTGTAAAACTTGTTACCAGCGGCATCAAAGGTCCCAGTGGGGTTATTGGTAAGCGCTTCTCAAGAAGGGGCGTTTTTTTTGTAGACTATTTTCAGTAAGGAGCAATAATGATTAGAATCTCATTTCCCGTAGAAAAAATGGTTAAAGGGGTATTTTTGGTCAGGCTGAACCGCTTTCTAGCCAAAGTAAGTGTCGGTTTCAAAGAGGCCCTGGCCCACGTGCCAAACTCGGGGCGAATGTTGGAACTGCTGGTTCCGGGGGCCAAAGTATGGCTTATTGAAAAAAAGGCAGCAGGCAGAAAAACTTCCTATGAGCTTGCTATGGTTAATTATGAAAACTCTCTGGTGGCTATAGACTCCCGCCTTTCCAATGCAATTGTGCGGCGGGCTTTGGAAATGAAATATTTACACCGGCTTTCAGGTTACGGGGAAATAAAGCCGGAATATACTTATGGGGCCAGCAGGTTTGATTTTTTTCTGCCAGGGAAACCACCTTGCTTAATTGAGGTAAAATCCGTTACGCTTGTGGAAAGGGGCCGGGCTCGCTTCCCCGATGCACCCACGGAGCGGGGCAGGAAGCACCTTCTGGAGCTTATTGCTGCCAGGGAAAATGAGTTTAGATGTATAATAATTTTTGTAGTACAGCGCCGGGACGCACAGCATTTTTCGCCTAACGATGCAACTGATCCGGAATTTGGACGCGCTCTGCGTTTGGCATTAAAAAGCGGTGTGGAAGCCTATGCTTATAAATGCGCTGTAGATCCAAAGGGAATGACTTTGTTGGGGGAAATTCCTGTAGTTGTTTAGCTATCTGCCGTCAGCTATCAGCCATCAGCTATCGGCTTGAAGTTGGTGCTCTTGATTCAGACAGTGGGAGCGAAAGGACGTAAACATTACAGTTATTTTTGAGGCGGTTTTCGGTGTTTAAGATGTTTACTGACAAGTGAAAGGGATGGGAGAATGTGGAGTCGACCAGTTGCTTTTCCTGCGGTAAAGGACATTTACCGGTTGTACGTTCAGGACTTTAACCGTGTCCAAGAACTTTTTACCTATAATCCTGCAGAGTTCCCCATAGAAAAAAGAGTGCGTTTTCTGCAGGAAAAGTGGACAGGTGACCGCTCTAAATTAGCCGCAATATTGGACGAAGATAACCGGCGCCTTGGTGCTGACAGCAAGACACTAAGGAGTATCGCCGAGTTGGCCCAGGAAGACGCAGTGGCTGTAGTTACCGGACAGCAGGTAGGTATTTTTACCGGGCCGCTGCTCACCATTTACAAAACGTTAACTGCTGTTTTTTTGTGCCAGGTTTTGCGCAGCAAATACAATATCCGCGCTGTACCGGTCTTTTGGAGCGCCGGGGAGGACCACGATTATCAGGAGGTCAATCACATCTTTTGTCTCAACAGGGAAGGCAAAATTCAGCGGTTGACCCTTGCTTACAAGCCGGCAGGTACCCCTGCCGCTGGCTTAGTTTCAACGGGAGAGCATTGCTTTCGGCTAGTGCAACAACTCAAGTCCCAAACTATTGATGCGGCTTTTAAGCAAGCATATGCGGGACTGCTGCTGGACAAGCTTGCTGCGAGCAGCACTTTGGCAGACTGGTTCGGTCGTTTGCTGTTAAGTTTATTCAGTCAATACGGTTTAGTCTATTTTAATCCGATGCTGCCCGGGTTGCGCCGGATGGCAGCGCCTTTCTACCAAAAAGCTTTGCAAATTCAAGATGAATTTCACCAGGGAGTGGAGAAGTCTAACCTGTTGATTGAAAAGCTCGGTTGCACCCCTGCTGTTTTAAAATCGTCCAGCCACACTCACCTTTTCCTTTACAGGCAAGGTAACCGGGAACCTCTCTTAGCTTGGGAAGGGGGGTTCAGGGCGGGGCAAAGTTTATACAGCAGGGAAGAAATAGAACAGTTGATCCGGTTTAATCCGGAAACCTTAAGTCCCGATGTAATCCTAAGGCCGGTTTTACAGGACTGTCTTCTCCCCACAGCAGTTTACGTAGCAGGTCCCGGCGAAATCAATTACTGGGCCCAACTCAAGAATGTTTTTGCTGCCTTCGGCGGAGAAATGCCCATACTTTATCCCAGAGCCAGCTTTACTTTGGTCGAACCGCAGGTGGAAGTAATGCTAAACCGGTACCAAGTGACCGATTTGGCGGAGGTTTGGCAAGGCTTGACGGGGAGAATGACGAAAATTTTAATTGCCCGGGATAAGTTAGGAATCAAAGAGAAATTCAGCCTTTTCCGGGAGCGGATTGCAGGGGAAATAAACCACTTTAGCCGGGAATTTCTAGAAAAATACAATGATTTGCAGGGGTTACAAAGCGAAAATTTAGAACGGATTATGGACCAGCTAAAATATCTGGAAGATAAGGTTTGGCAAAGGTACAGCAGAGAGAATCAAGACTTACGAAAGGATCTGGAGTACATTGCGCGCAACCTGTATCCGTATAACCGTTTACAAGAAACAGTTTTCAATGTGTTTCCCTATCTTTTTAAGTATGGAGCGGGAGTTATCGCGGGCTTGCTGGAGCAGCATAATTCGTTAGGGGATTTTAGCCATAAATTTGTTTTTTTAGGGAGTTGAACTTGATGATCGAACAAGTTGATTTAATTGCTTTTGGAGCTCATCCGGACGATGTGGAAATTGGGTGTGGCGGACTCATTGCATCTACCCTAAAAAGAAAGATGCGGGTTGGTATAGTTGATTTGACCAGAGGAGAAATGGCCAGCACCGGCACTGTAGAAGAGCGGGCAGAGGAGGCTGCCCGAGCGGCAGAAATTCTAGGCGTGACCTGGCGGGTAAACCTGGGAATCCCGGACCGAAATGTTCAAATCAACGAGGTTAACTTGCAGGAGGTAGTGAAAGTTATAAGACAGGGCAGGCCTAAAGTGATTGTGGCGCCTTTTTGGCAGGACAGGCATCCTGACCATGTCAATTGCAGCAGGCTTGTAGCCGAAGCTTTTTTTAGCGCCGGATTGTGGAAATTTTATCCTGAATTAAAACCTTACCGGCCCAAGCGTCTGTTTTATTATTATTTAAACCATTATCATGCCAAGCCTAGCTTTGTAGTTGATATTTCTCCCTACTTTGAGCTTAAATTGCGGGCAATACAGGCCCACCATTCCCAATTTGACGAGAACCGGTTGCGTACGACCGGTTTGAATACGGGCAGCTTTTTAGAGGTGCTGGAAGCTAGGAACAGGTATTTTGGCTCTTTGATCGGGGTTAAATACGGCGAAGCATTTTTTAGCAAAGAGATGCTCGCTGTTTCTAACCCTTTGGATCTATAAGCTAATTAAGCTAGAGAGCGAAAAAAATATACATTAATTAATAAAAAATTGATGGACATTAACTATTTTTTTGCTATAATACTACTTAACATAGTAAAATTTTTAACAGGGAGGAGCCGTTTTTAACAGCCATGGAATTAACCCAAAAGACCAACATAGATACTTGGTTGGATTTCTTGAATTGGTTAGGCATAAATGTAGAAAATCCAAGGCATAAAAAGTATAGTGAGGAACAAAGAGAGGATTAGTAAAACAGCATCTTTCTTTTTGTCAGCTGGTATTTAGTTGACAAGCAAAGTGGCCTATACTATGATCGATGACAAGGGATCATGAAAGGAAGATCTGAAGATGATGCTGAAAGCGATAAGAAAACATAAGCGGGCAGCAAAAATTCCTCTAATTATCCTGGTCATCGTACTGTCTGTTGGGTTGGTTGGTTCCTTTATGGTCTGGCAAGCGCCATCTGCTGACGATTTTCAGGCAACCGGGGCTTCCGGGGGTAATAGCCAGTTGCAAAGCTTACGGGCCAATATCAGGCAATATGAACAAGCTGTAAAAACTAATCCTAATAATGTTAATCTTCTCGTTGCCCTGGCAAATAATCAATACGACTTGGGTGTCCAATATTTTGATGTGCAAAACTATGAAGAAGGGGCAAAGTTTTTTAAGGCAGCGGTAAAGAGCTACCAAAAGGCATTGGAACAGCAGCCGCAGAATATTAACATCAGAGTGGATCTGGCCACGGCAGCATTTTACAGCGCCCAATATGACCTGGCGGAAGAACATTATAAAAAGGCAATTGAACAAGATCCCAAGTTTTTAAACGCCAGAATGAATTACGGTATTTTCTTGTACAATGTGCGCAATGATAAAAAGGGTGCTATTGCCCAGTGGCAAGCTGCCTTAGAGACCAAACCTGATGCTGCCACGGCCGAAAGGCTTAAGAAATTAATTGAGAGTGCAGGCGAATAAAAAATTTGAGTTTAACCAGGGGGTGTAGGGATGGCAGTATGGAAATGCGGCAACTGCGGATTTGAAAAGGAAACAAGATGTAAGCCGAAAAAATGCCCGGAATGCGAAGCGAAAGACAGCTTTGCCAAAAAAGAAGAGAAGTAGTGGTTTAATGGGAGCCCGATATGGGCTTCTTTCCTTTTCCGATGAAAAGCTGCTATTTAAATTGACAAAGCCAAGAGTGTTGATTAGCATGGAATTAAGCATGCGAAGGAGGGAGAAAATTGGGCCTGAACGAAGAGCAGATTAGACGCTATAGCCGGCACATTTTGCTCAAAGAAGTGGGTGGCAAAGGGCAGAAAAAGCTTTTAGAATCCAAAGTATTGATAGTGGGCGCCGGTGGGCTGGGCTCACCGGTTAGTCTTTATTTGACAGCCGCGGGTGTCGGTACAATCGGTCTGGTGGACAATGATGCCGTCGATTTGTCCAACCTGCAGCGTCAAGTAGTGCATACGACCGATAGGGTTGGTATGGCCAAAGTTGAATCGGCTAAGCGTACTTTAAACGCGCTCAACCCCGAGGTAAACGTCATTGCTCACGAACTGCGCCTTACTAAAAACAATGTGCTGGATTTAATAAAGGATTATGATTTAATCATCGACGCAGTAGACAATTTCCCGGCCAGGTTTCTGCTAAATGATGCCTGCGTGTTTACAGGAAAACCCATGATCGAGGCAGGGATCTTGCGCTGGGATGGGATGCTCATGACTATTCTCCCGGGCCAGGGACCTTGCTACCGCTGCGTTTTTCCGGCTCCGCCTCCTCCGGGTACGGTGCCCAGCTGCCAGGAAGCAGGTGTCATAGGAGTGGTGCCGGGGGTTATGGGTATGCTGCAGGCTACGGAAGCTATTAAGCTGTTGCTGGGTGTAGGACAAAATATGGCAGGAAAACTGCTGCTGTTTGATGCTCTGGAAACAAAATTCCGGGAAGTAGAAGTGGAACGTAACCCGGATTGTCCTGTTTGCGGTGAGCATCCGACAATTACCGAGCTGGAAGAGTATGAGCTCTACTGTGACATGCAGCAAGGTTAAGAAGGCTAGAGTATTACGACAACTGCAAAGCTATGGGGTGGAAAAAATGAAGCAAGAAGACTATGCCTGGGTCCTACAAGGAACGAAAGCCCTTTTTCAACAGCTGGTAAACTGGCGCAGGCATTTTCATCGTCATCCCGAGTTGGGATTTGCAGAACACGAGACAGGCAAAAAAATATCTGGCATTTTGGAAGAACTGGGGGCGGAAGTCTACAGGTATGCCAAAACCGGTGTGGCCGGCGTCATCAAAGGCGGCGCCACCGGCCCTTGCGTGGCGCTCAGGGCGGATATGGATGCTTTGCCGGTTTTGGAAGAAACAGGGGTAGAATACGCGTCCCGGACTCCCGGGGTGATGCATGCCTGTGGGCATGATGCCCATATGGCCATAACTTTGGGCGTTGCCTCTTTGCTGGCGGCTAACCGCAATTTGTGGCAAGGGGCAGTTAAATTTATTTTTCAACCTGCTGAGGAATGCCCTCCCGGCGGTGCCAAGGCAATGATTGAGGAGGGTGTGCTGCAAAATCCCGATGTCAAGGCTGTATTAGGGTTACATGTTTTTCCAGGGCTGCCGACAGGGACAGTGGGCATTAAGACAGGGACCGTAATGGCCGCTGCCGACAACATTCGGATTATGATTCAAGGGCAAAGCGGGCACGGAGCTGCACCCCACCAAACTGTGGATGCTGTAGTAACGGCAGCCCAGGCAATAATGGCCTTACAGACTATTGCCAGCCGCAAAATCGATCCCCTGGAGCCTGTAGTGGTGACTGTGGGTTCCATTCATGGGGGAACCAAGTGCAATGTAATTGCCTCGGAAGTGGAACTCTTGGGCACTGTCAGGACTTTAAACCCTGAGGTTAGAAAAAACATGCCCAAGCTGCTGAGGCAAATTTTAGACGGTGTGACTGCCATGAGCGGCGCCGCTTATCAATTGGACTATACTTGGGGGTACCCGCCCACTGTTAATGACGAAGAACTGGTAGGAATCGTCCGGGAAGCTGCTAGCCAGGAACTGGGCAGCACGAATGTAGTGAATTTGGCTAAACCCTCCATGGGAGGAGAGGATTTTGCCTATTTTGCTCAAACAGTGCCTGGTATTTTTGTAATGCTCGGTTCTGGAAGCGCGGGGGGAGACAACTATCCCTGGCATCATGCCCGGTTTAATATTGACGAACAAGCGCTGCAATACGGCGTAAGGGTGATGACCAGATCATTATTGCAGGTCTTAAGGAGGTTTACCTAATTGACAGAACGTTTAATTGCGCTTTTTTCCGCGGTCCCTGTCAACTGGCGGGTATTCTTTTTAGCTGCCATACCCGTAACTGAACTGCGTGCTGCCATTCCTTTAGGACTGGCCTGGGGGGTTTCCCCCGGGGAAAATCTTTTATATGCTGTGCTAGGAAATATGTTGCCCGTAATCCCTTTGTTGCTTCTTTTGGAGCCTGTGGTAAAGCTGCTTACCCAAATACCTTTTTTTGCAAGGATTTTTGCCAAGCTTTTCGCCCGTACCAGAAGGCATTCAGAAAAAATAGAAAAGTATGGGGCTATCGGCTTAGCAATCTTTGTCGGGGTTCCCGCCCCGGGGACCGGAGCCTGGACTGGAGCACTCTTGGCTTTCCTTTTTGGCATTCGTTTCTGGTATGCGTTTCCGGCTATTGCCGCTGGGGTATTGGGCGCGGGTATAATTGTAACTATAGCCAGCTTAGGCATTTGGCAACTGGCTCAAAAGGGAACGGAGTACCTGATTGGCGCAGTGCTGGCGCTCTCCGTCTGGTATATTTGGCGGAGACTGCGCAAATAGATTTGGAAATTGTTCCATAGGTTGTGGGATAAAGAAGAGCAACTTTGTAAACCCTAACTCTTAGGAGGTGCGATTAATGCTCAACCGGCGTGAGACTCTTCTCAACCGCAAAAGTTCTTCATTAGTGACGGGGATCGCTTATACAGGCGATAACATGAGGCAAAAAGGCCGGCACACTCCGCTGGGCAAAGCTGCTCGTTCCGATTTTGTCCTGAATACCAGCGGCGCGAAGTTAAATGAATTTGAGGACCTGTAGCGATATATTTCCCCGCTTTTGAAAGCAAGCTGCATTTTTCTGCAGCTTGCTTTTTATTCCTCCACCTCTTCCAAAATTTCCGCTTCTGTTTCACCCATGCGGGCAGCAAGGGTAGGCTTTTCCGCCGGTTTTTTTACCAGCCAAAGGAATAACCCTCCTGCCAGGATAAGAGCGAGTGTCCCCCATACTGTCCAGAGCACAACACTAAAAAATCCTGTCGACAACATCTAATCAACTCCTTGCCGGTAGTGTACCCAGAAGATGAATAAATCAAAAGCTCTTACACCTGTAAAAATTTTTAAAAAAAGTTGGTAGACTGCCAGGAATTAGCAGGAATTTCCCCACTTCCCGCGAAATAAATAGGCGTAAGTGGTTTAAAGTGGTTGAAAGTGGAGGGGTTATCCCGCTAAGTGGGGTGCAAGTCCATGTTCATGGGGGAATATCAACACTCCATAGATGACAAAGGACGCCTGATCATTCCAGCTAAATTCCGGGAAGGATTAGGTGATAAATTTGTGATGACCAAAGGGTTGGATAACTGCTTGTTTATATACCCCATGGGCGAGTGGGAAAGGTTGGAGCAGAAGTTAAAAGCTTTACCTTTTACGAAAGCTGATGCCAGGGCTTTTGTCCGCTTTTTCTTTTCCGGCGCTACAGAGTGCGAACTGGACAAACAGGGTAGAGTCCTGGTTCCCCAGATTCTGCGGGAACATGCCAGCCTGGATAAAGATGTGGTGGTCATTGGCGTTTCTTCACGGGTTGAAGTTTGGAGTAAGGAAGTTTGGGAAAAATACTGTCAGGATGCCAAAGAAGATTACGAAACTATCGCCGAAAAATTAGCTGATTTTGATCTTGAGCTCTAACCCGGGAAGGTGTCTAAATGGAATTTCATCATGTTCCTGTACTTTTAAAAGAAACTCTTGAGCTATTAGCTGTCAAACCCGACGGAATTTATGTAGACTGCACTTTAGGCGGAGGAGGGCATAGTGAGGCAATCCTGAAAAAACTTGAGGCAAAAGGTCTCTTGATCGGCATAGATCAGGATAAGGACGCCATCAACGCAACCAGTCAACGCTTGGCGGTTTACGGCAGCAAATTTAAGGCCGTACATGCTAATTACAGCCAATTAGCAAGGATTTTAGCCGCACATGATGTCCGGGGAATAGACGGAGTGTTATTCGATTTGGGAGTTTCTTCCTACCAGCTTGATGCGGGTGAAAGAGGCTTCAGTTATATGCATGATGCACCTTTGGATATGCGGATGGACAGGTCTCGTAACACCAGTGCCAAAGAGCTGGTCAACTGCTTATCCGAAGAAGAATTAGCCCGGGTTATCTGGGAATATGGGGAAGAGCGCTGGGCTAAAAGGATTGCACAGTTTATAATCCAAAAAAGAAAGCAGGCGCCAATAGAAACTACCGGCCAACTGGTTGAAGTCATTAAAGCTGCGATTCCGGCAGGGGCTAGGAGAGAGGGTCCCCATCCTGCCAAAAGGACTTTCCAAGCTCTCCGGATTGCAGTCAATCAGGAACTGGAGGTGTTAAAAAATACTATAGAGCAAGCCGTTCATTTTTTGCATCCCGGCGGCAGGATAGCTATTATCACTTTTCATTCCCTGGAAGACCGCATTGTCAAAGAGATTTTTCGCAAATTAGCGAGAGGCTGTACATGTCCTCCTGGGTTTCCGGTTTGCGTTTGTGGTAAAGAGCCAGTTATCGACATTTTGACCAAAAAACCAGTGGTGGCATCACCTTTGGAACTGAAGGTAAATCCCAGAGCCCGTAGCGCTAAATTACGGGCTGCTGTCAAAAGATAACAGCTTGGTTCTAACTGTTGGGGAGGTTGAATATTTTGTTAGTAGTTCCAAAGAAATACGAATATACTTATGAGCCCGTGATTGCTCTGCCTCAAACCCCCAAAAATAGGCAAATCCCGGTTAAAGCTAAAATGGGAATAATGCTCCTTATTATTTGTGCTTTTGTAACCGGCTTGGCTCTCACCTCCCGGGTAGCGTTATTTACCCAGAAAGGATACCAAATAACTAAGTTGAAAAAGGAAATTCAGTCTTTGCAAACTGCTAATGAAAGGCTAAAATTAGAAATAGATCAGCTGAAGTCATTGGATAGGATTGAAAAGATAGCTGTAAACGATCTGGGTATGACTGAACCTACGGTTGAGGATATGGAGTTTGTACCTGTACAAGAACCTGTTCGGGTGGCTGCCAAAGCTGACGATCAGCAAACGGCTGTCCGGGTAAGCGAACCGAGACCGGGTATTTTAGCGCTCATTGCCAAAAGGATTTCTTCTTTTTTTGTGGGGATGGTAGAAGCTTCAGAGCTATAGCTTGAAGTGCAGCAGCAGGTATTGACAGCGCGGGCTTTGGCTTAGGGGGAAAATAATGAATACAAACCTAGTAGTTAGGAAAAGAATAGCCGGGCTCTTTTTAATAATAGCCGGTATTCTTTTTTTGCTTATTTTACGCCTTGGCTGGCTGCAGTTTGTGCGCGGAGAAGAACTGCAGGAAAAAGCTGTGGTTAACCGTCTTCGGCAGGTTCCTGTGGAAGCGAAAAGGGGTGTAATATATGATCGCAACGGCAAGGAACTGGCAGTCAGCATCAGTACCGACTCTGTAGGCGCATTTCCGGCAGAAGTCAAACATGCTGATGCTAAAAACCCTGGAACAGCGGAAAAGATTGCGGCGCAATTGGCTAGTATTTTAGACATGCCTCAAGATAAAGTATACCAGTTGATTACCAAAAACAGTTCTTTTGTCTGGGTGAAACGCAAAATCGGTTTCGAAGCCGGTCCGAAAATAAAGCAACTGGAACTTCCGGGTATTGAAGTCTATGAAGAAAGCCAGCGCTATTATCCAAACGGCACCCTGGCCGCCCATATTTTGGGTTTTGCCGGGATAGACAACCAAGGCCTGGAGGGTTTGGAAGTAACTTACGACGAGGAACTGCGGGGCAAGAGAGGCAAAATAGTTATTGAATTTGACGCCACCGGGCGAGCAATTCCTGAAGCAGTACATAAATACATCCCTCCGGTGGATGGTCACAACCTCGTGCTAACTATTGATGAGACCATCCAGTATATCGTGGAACGGGAACTGGACCGGGTTATGGCGGAAAAACAGGCTAAAAGCGCTACCATTATCGTCATGGATCCAAAAACAGGGGGTATACTGGCTTTAGGCAGTAGGCCTACCTATAATCCAAACAACTATAAGGAGTTCCCGCAGCAGAATTGGCGCAATATAGCCACGTCCAATGCCTACGAACCCGGTTCAACTTTTAAAATAATTACGGCTGCTGCAGCTATGGAAGAGGCGGTTGTTAAGCCGGAAGACCGCTTTTATGATCCGGGCTATATTAAAGTAGGCAAAGAGACCATTAAATGCTGGAGGTCGTATAAACCCCACGGGAGCCAGAGCTTTGTGGAAGGCGTGCAGAATTCCTGTAACCCGGTATTTGTGGAGTTGGGCCTACGGTTGGAAGAAAAGGAAAAAGGACTGTTCTACGATTATGTAAAAGCTTTTGGTTTCGGTCAAAAAACCGGTATTCAGCTCAGAGGGGAAGCCAAAGGGATCATGATCCCTGAAGAAAAACTTAAATTAATCAACGTGGCTACTATTGCCATGGGTCAGTCCATAGCAGTAACTCCTTTGCAGTTAGTAAGGGCTGTCTCGGCAGTGGCTAACGGTGGAAAGTTGATGCAACCCCAGCTGGTAAAAGAAATCAGGGATAAGGACGGCAATTTGGTGGAGGCCATTGAACCGGTTGTAGAAAAGCAGGTTCTTTCCGAACAGACAGCAAAAAAATTGGCTGAAATTTTAGAAGGAGTCGTCAGTGAAGGCACCGGCAGAAACGCCTATATTCCCGGCTTCAGGGTAGGCGGCAAAACAGGGACTGCCCAAAAACCAGGCCCCGGAGGGTACATGCAGGGCAAGTACGTAGCCTCGTTTATCGGCCTTGCCCCTGTAAATGACCCGCAGGTGGTTGCTTTGGTTGTGGTTGACGAGCCTCAAGGCGTATATTATGGCGGACAGGTTGCGGCACCTGTGTTTAAACGGGTGGTGGAAGATACCCTGCGCTACCTGGGCGTTACCCCCCAATATAATGCACAAGCTGAGCATGGTGCGAAACAAGAAGAGGGTAGACTTTCAACAGTTCCTGATTTGGTAGGTTTACCTGTTATTCAAGCTGAAAAAGTGGCAAAGGCTGCCGGATTAACGCCGGCGGTCCAGGGCGAGGGACCGTACGTTGTCAAACAAACTCCCAAAAGCGGCGCAAAAGTAAAACCAGGGACAAAAGCTATTCTCTATGCGGGTGAGCGGCAGGGAGATAATGAACAATTAAAAGTTCCTGACGTTACAGGCCTGAGGATCTCCGAAGCAGCAAGGCTTTTGGAAGCTTTGGGACTGGAAATGATCCCGGTAGGCAGCGGCGTAGCGGTGGAACAAGAGCCGATACCAGCCACTCTGGTGCCACAAGGGACTAAAGTCAAAGTCAGGTTCAGGGAAGAACAAACAGTGGAAACTATAGGTCCATAGGTAAACGCACCCAGTGTAAGAGAGGCGCAAGGTTTCTCTGCCTGGGTTTTTCCGCGTGCATTGGGTGGAAGTAAAGGTTATTCTTCCAGTGGTTATGTTAATAATATAAATAACTGCCAAATTAGGCATCTTCTTGCTTGCGGCTAACAGCAGTTGGCTTGTAGCGACCTTCATATTATATGCATGAACAGGGGGGATTGATTTGCGGAAACTGCAGGAACTGGTTCAGAAATTGTCCGGAGCGGTAGTTAAAGGTAATACTGAGCGTCTAGTCAGCGGTATTTTTTACGATTCCAGGCAGGTAAAACCGGAAGGAATTTTTGTTTGTATTACAGGTTTTAGGACTGATGGGCATAACTTTATCAGAGATGCGCTCATGCGTGGGGCAAGCGTAATAGTGGCGGAAAGAGACGTGGAAGTCCCTGTGGGGGTTACTTTGATTGTGGTTCCGGATACTCGCCTGGCTTTGGCCACCCTGGCTTGTGCTTTCTATGATTATCCTGCGGGCAAGTTAAATTTGATTGGGGTGACCGGAACTAACGGGAAAACCTCCTTTACTTATTTAACGAGAGCCATATTTAGAAAAAAAGGAGCAAAGGTAGGCCTGGTGGGTACCATAGCCAATTTGATTGATGACAGGGCAATTCCAAGCCACCATACTACTCCCGAGGCTTCCGATCTTCAGGAGCTGTTTAGCCTGATGGCCCATGAAGGAGTAAGCCATGCTGTGATGGAGGTTTCCTCCCATGCCTTAGAATTAAATAGGGTGGCGGGAACAGAATTCGATGTAGCGGTTTTTACTAATTTAACCCAGGACCACTTGGATTTTCATCCCGATATGCACTCCTACCTGGAAGCGAAAGCGAAATTGTTTAGAAGTCTTGGTCCCGGTAGCAAAGAACGCTCTAAATATGCGGTTCTAAATCTGGATGATCCCAATTCAGCCTACCTGGCCGGACAAACTCAAGTTTCCGTTGTCTCCTATGGGCTTACCGCAGGAGCAATGTACAGGGCAAGGGACATCGAAATCAGAATGGACGGTACAGCTTATACCCTTGATTATCCTCATGGTTCGTTCAGGCTGAATTTGCAGCTGGCAGGAAAATTCAGCGTTTACAATTCCTTAGCCGCCTGTGCTGTAGGTTTGGAAGAAGGGTTGGAGCCCCAACTTGTACAAGAGGCTTTGGAGGAAATGGAAGGCGTGCCGGGTCGTTTTCAGTTGGTGAATTGTGGACAGGACTTTGCAGTAGTTGTTGATTATGCCCATACCCCGGACAGCCTGGAAAATGTACTGAAAACTGCCAGGCAAGTTACTGCCGGGCGGGTGATTACGGTTTTTGGCTGCGGTGGGGACAGAGACCGCTCAAAAAGGCCGATCATGGGGGAAAAAGCGGGAGAACTTAGCGATTACTGCATTATCACCTCCGATAACCCCAGAAGTGAAGAGCCCAGGGCAATTATTGCTGACATAGAACCGGGTGTAATTAGGGCCCAGGGGAAATACCAGGTAGTTGTAGACCGTAGAGAAGCTATTGCAGCTGCCATAAGTCTTGCCCGGCCTGGAGACGTGATTGTGATTGCAGGAAAAGGGCATGAAAGCTACCAAATCATTGGCGACAATGTTTTGCCTTTCGATGACGTGGCTGTTGCCCGGGAAATCTTAACAAAGTAAGGTGAGTAGCATGATAGGAGATTTGGCAACCATTGCCAGGGTAATGTCAGGCAAACTATGTGGCAATGGCCAAAACACAGAAGTGGGAGAAGTATCTACCGATACCAGGACGCTGAATCCAGGTTCTTTGTTTTTTGCCTTAAAAGGCGAAAATTTTGACGGACACGATTATATTGAAAAAGCTTGGGAAAAAGGAGCGGTAGCTGTAGTAGTATCCAGACCCGAGTTGGCCCGTAAATTTGAACAATCAAAGTATAGTTTAATTCTGGTGGATGATACTCTTAAAGCGCTGCAGCGTTTGGCCCAAAACCACCGGGAACGGTTTAGGATACCCGTAATCGGGGTGACCGGCTCTAACGGCAAGACTACTACGAAAGATATGGTGGGGGCCGTACTGGCGGAGCGGTTTAATGTTTTGAAGACCCAGGGAAATTTTAACAATGAGATCGGGTTGCCGCTGACACTTTTACAGCTTCAGCCGGGACATGAGGCTGCTGTGTTGGAAATGGGCATGCGCGGTTTAAAAGAAATCGATGCCCTTTGTAGGATAGCCAGGCCTACAGCCGGCATTATCACCAATATTGGTGTTACCCATTACGAGCTCCTTGGCTCTGTGGAGAATATTGCCAGGGCTAAGGGAGAGCTTTTGGAGCATGTTCCCGTGAGCGGTTTTTGCCTGTTAAACGCTGAGGACGGTTGGTCCCGCAGATTAAGTGCTTTATGCCGCGGGAAAGTGCTGTTTTATGGCTTTGACTCCCATGTCCAAATCCGGGCCAGCGCATTAAAAAATATGGAGCAGGGAATAAGCTTTATACTCACAGCTGATGCAGGGCAGGTTGAAGTTCATTTACCTTTACCCGGAGAGCACAACGTACTAAATGCTTTGGCGGCCGCGGGGGTTGGTTTGGAGCTTGGTTTGACATTGCAGGAAATAGCTGCCGGGCTCGCCAATGTCAAATTAAGCGCCATGCGGCTGGCGACGGTACCTGGAATCAAGGGAAGTACAATTATCAATGACGCGTATAACGCTAACCCCGGTTCTACTAAAGCCTCCCTGAACATATTAGCTACCCAAAAAAAACACAGGGCAATAGCTGTGCTTGGGAATATGCGGGAATTGGGAAATATAGAAGTGGAAGGGCACAGAGAGGTGGGCGAATATGTGGCGGATCTTGGCGTTGATTACCTTTTGGCTGTTGGCGATTTGGCAAGGTATATTGCCGAGGGCGCTTTAGCTGCCGGTATGTCTGCTGACCGTGTATTTACTTACAGTAATAATGATGAAGCCAAGCGGCATTTATTCGAACTGCTCGAGCCTGGGGATCTGGTCTTAGTCAAGGGCTCGCGGGCCGTTAAGATGGAGGAAATAGTTGAATTTGTTGCTGATACCGGAGGTAAATGATGAATAACAGTAGCTTGGCTTTTCTTACGGCTTTAATAATCTGCATTATCACGGGCCCCTTGTTTATACCTTTACTGCGATACTTGAAATTTGGGCAGACCGTGCGCAGTGAAGGGCCCGAGCGCCATTTGCAAAAAACCGGAACCCCAACTATGGGGGGACTGATGTTTATCATAGCTGTACTGCTTAGCACATTGCTGTTTGCTGAAGCTAATGCAGAAACGTATTTGGCCTTACTGGTCTTTGTGGGGTTTGGCCTTTTGGGTTTTGCTGATGATTATATTAAAGTTGTTTTACGGCGTTCTTTGGGCCTGAAGGCCCGGTATAAATTATTGGGTCAGGTCTTTCTAAGCCTGACTTTAGGCATTTTGGCAGTTTGGTTCCTGGAAAGGGGAACAGTGGTAGAACTGCCTGGAATTTTTTCCTGGAACCTTGGCGCTTTTTACCCGCTATTTGTTTTGCTTGTTTTGGTAGCTTCCACTAATGCGGTGAACCTTACGGATGGTTTGGATGGACTTGCCGCCGGCATTACGGTCTGCAGCGCCGCGGCCTTTGCGGTAATTGCTTATGCACAAGACCAAGCAAATCTGGTTATTTTTGCTTTGGCGGTGGCAGGCAGCTGCCTGGGGTTTTTAGTGTTCAACAAATATCCTGCAAAAGTATTTATGGGAGATACAGGCTCCCTGGCACTGGGCGGTGCCTTGGGAACCCTCGCTGTTTTAACCAGAACGGAATTGCTTTTGCCTGTAATCGGCGGTGTCTACGCCATTGAAACTCTTTCAGTAATTATTCAGGTAATATCTTTTAAACTTACAGGCAAAAGGGTTTTTCGCATGAGCCCTCTGCACCATCATTTTGAACTATTGGGCTGGAGGGAAACAAAGGTGGTAGGTGTTTTTTGGCTTGCCGGCCTGATTTTGGCGGCCCTGGGGATTGTTTTATGGATGCAATAGGCGCGAAATCATCCCGGAGCAGCTGATACAAGGGTTACATTTTCAGGGTAGACGCCAATGCCGCTTTCGCAGCACCAGCAGTACAATGAAAACTAGGTAAACGTTTATGTCCGTGGAAGTGACCTTTGTCTGAATCCTTAGAGCAACCTGCGAGGGCAAGGACTGAAAGCGGACGAGCAGCATGGACTGAGATGAGCAGTGGAGCGACAGGACGTCGCGTCACCGCGTGCCGCTGGAAGTCCGGCACCGAGCAGTTGGTGCTCTTGATTCAGACAGCGGGAGCGACAGGACATAAACGTTATAGCTATTTTCGAGATAGACATAAAACAGCGGATTATGACGAATAAGTTTAAATAGTTACTATATAAAATAAAAGGGCGATTTAGGACTTAATTTTAAAGTTAGAAGGGAACAGCATGAATTTCGAAGACAAAAAGATTCTAATTATTGGAATGGCCAGGAGCGGGGTGGCGGCTGCCAGAGTACTGGCGGCCATGGGTGCAGAGGTAACAATAGCGGATCAAAAGAGCTCCCTAGAATTGTCCGAGGCAATAGCACAGCTTCAAGGTTGGGCCATTAATATCTGCCCCGGAGGGTATCCACCCATTAGCAAGGAGAAATTTGATTTAGTAGTGACGAGTCCCGGTGTACCTATGACCGCTCAGCCGCTTCGCGAAGCAGTAGCCCATAATATTCCGGTTTGGGGCGAAATTGAACTGGCAGCAAGGCTAAGCAAAGGTTCAATTGTAGCTATCACCGGAACTAACGGCAAAACCACAACTACCGCTTTAATTGGCCAAATGTTTAAAGATGCGGGAAAAAAAGTGGTTGTAGGGGGTAATATTGGCTTGCCGCTCATCCAGGAAGTACAATATACCACCGAAGAGCATGTCTTGGTAGTAGAGGTATCCAGCTTTCAGTTGGAATGGGTGGAAGGATTTCATCCCAAAGTGGCGGTTATTACCAATATCACTCCCGATCACCTGGACCGTCACGGAAGCATGGCTAATTATGCCCAAGTTAAGTCGAGAATTTTCAGCCGGCAGACGAAAGAGGACTACACAGTTTTAAACTATGACGACCCAATTTTGCGGGAGATGGGCTCAATTTGCCCCGGGAGAGTAATATTCTTCAGCCGGGAGCATAATTTAGAACAAGGTATTGTTTCCCAGAAAGGCAAAATTCTGGTTAAAACAGGAGGGCAAATCTTAGAAATTTGCAGGGAGGATGAATTGAAAATTCCCGGCGCCCACAATTTGGAGAATGCTTTGGCAGCAGTAGCTGCCGGCAGGGCTATGGGGTTAACTGCGGAAAACTTAAGAAATACACTCTGCACTTTCCCGGGAGTAGCCCATCGCTTGGAAAAGGTAGCAGAGATTAAAGGGGTAACGTATATCAATGATTCCAAGGGGACCAACCCCGATGCATCCATTAAGGCGCTGGAGGCTTTTTCGCAGCCTCTGGTCTTAATAGCCGGAGGAAGCACCAAAGGCAGCGATTTCAGCGCATTTGCCCGCAAGATCAAAGAACGTGTTAAACATTTGGTGGTATTGGGTCAGACGGCTGAGGATATAATTGGGGCGGTAGAAAAAGTGGGTTTTAAATCCATTCACCGAGTCCAAACATTTCCCGAAGCTGTGCATAAAGCCAGTGAATTGGCGGAGCCGGGGGAAATCGTGCTCCTCTCGCCGGCCTGCGCCAGCTATGATATGTTTAAAAATTACGAACACCGGGGAGAGACGTTTAAAGAGCTGGTACGTCAGCTAACAACAAACAGCTAACATGAAATAACTAATGGCTGATAGCTGACAGCTGAGGGCTGACAGCTACATTCACATTCGATGCATGGGAAGGAAGTGAGGGTAAAAAGTGCGCGCGAAAAAAGGAGCACCGGATTTTGCCATTATTTTGAGCGTTATGTTATTGATTTCCATTGGTATTATAATGGTTTTCAGCGCCAGCGCAGTTACTTCGGATCAGGTTTTGGGCGACCCTTACTTCTACCTGAAGAGGCAAATCGTCTGGGCTGCTTTGGGAACTGTGGCCATGTTTACAGCAATGAAAGTGGATTATTTGCGCCTAAAGAAAATTGTTAACCCGATTTTTGTAAGTTGCGTGATTTTGCTTGTCTTAGTATTATTAGTCGGCGATGCACGCAAAGGCTCCTCCCGCTGGTTAGGAGTAGGCTCTTTGTCATTCCAGCCTTCGGAAACGATTAAACTGGGCATGGTCATGTTTTTAAGCCGGCTTTTAAGTACTAAGCAGGAGAAGATTAAATCCTTTAGTCAAGGCGTGCTGCCGGTTTTAGTCTTGCTGGGCATAGTGTGCGGCTTGATTCTGGCCCAGCCGGACCTGGGCACGGCGGTAGCTATTGCGGGAACTACCTATTTTTTGCTTATGGCGGCCGGCGCTAAGTTTAGCCACCTTTCGTTGCTGGCTGTGGTGGGTATGGTTTTAGTAGCATTAGCAATTTACTTGGCTCCATACCGCATGGAAAGATTTACTGCATTTTTGAACCCCTGGGCCGATCCTACAGATTCTGGTTTTCAGACAATACAATCCTTGCTGGCTCTGGGGTCAGGCGGCTTATTTGGCGTGGGTTTGGGAGCCAGCAGGCAAAAATTGTTTTATCTGCCGGAGAAGCATACCGACTTTATTTTTGCTATTATCGGTGAAGAGCTGGGTTTCATCGGCGGCGCTTTAATATTGCTGCTTTTCCTGTTGTTCGTTTGGAGGGGGTTTAAGGTGGCGATTACTTCGCCTGACAGCTTTAGCAGTCTGCTGGCCGCCGGGATTACAACAATGATTGCTCTGCAGGCAAT
This sequence comes from Zhaonella formicivorans, assembly GCF_004353525.1. NCBI lineage: Bacteria > Bacillati > Bacillota > Clostridia > Neomoorellales > Zhaonellaceae > Zhaonella > Zhaonella formicivorans. The sequence continues at coordinate 1,302,190 of NZ_CP085524.1, read as the reverse complement.
TATCAATATCGGGGTAGTTACCGGGTCGCTGCCGGTAACGGGAATCACGCTGCCTTTCATTAGTTACGGCGGCAGCTCCTTGATTTTTACCATGGCGGCGGTTGGCTTGCTTTTAAACATTTCGCGCTATAGCGCTAGTAAGTAAGGGGAATGGGATAAGCTATATGACAAGAGGTAAAATGAGAGTTTTGCTAACCGGGGGAGGTACCGGAGGGCATATTTATCCGGCTCTGGCGGTTGCTAAAGGCATTAAGGGAAAATACCCCGGGAGTGAATTTTTTTATATTGGCACCGCCCGGGGGCTGGAGGCTGACATTGTGCCCAAAGCAGGGCTTCCTTTTCAAGCCATAACTGCCGAGGGTCTCACCAGAAAGATTTCATGGCCGGCTTTAAGAGCCGGCTTAAAGAGTATTAAAGGGTCCGCACAAGCTTGGCAGATCATACGCCGTTTTAAACCCCATGTTGTGGTAGGTACGGGGGGATATGTTTGCGGACCGGTGGTGATTACTGCTGCTTTGTTAGGCATACCTACCTTGATTCATGAGCAAAATGCTTACCCCGGCATTACAAATAAACTTTTGGCCAGGTTTGTGGATAAAATCTGTATTACTTTCCCTGAAAGCGCTAAATACTTTCGGACCAAGGCGGAACTGGTACATACCGGACTGCCCATCCGTCCCGAAATACTGCAGGTATCCAGGGAAGAGGGTGCCCGGCTTTTAAATCTTGACCCTGGAAAATTTAATGTACTGGTTGTAGGTGGAAGCCAGGGAGCTCAAAGCATTAACCGTGCGGTAGTAGGGATGTACCCTTTTGTGCAAAGTCGTTCTGATTTAAACCTGTTGCATTTGACGGGAAAAAACGGGTATGGGGAAGTATGCCAAATGGTAAAAGAGCAAGGAATAGATTTGGGTATTACTGGAAATATTACCATTAAACCGTACCTTTACGAGATGGAAAATGCGTTAGCTGCCGCCGATTTGGTGATCAGCAGGGCAGGAGCCAGTTTCCTGGCAGAAGTGATGGCCAAAGGATTGCCTGCTATTTTGGTTCCTTATCCTTATGCAGCAGAAAATCATCAGGAATATAATGCCCGTGCCTTGGAAAAAAATGGAGCAGCGAAAGTAATTTTAGAAAATGACTTTACCAGCCAAAGGTTACTGGAAGTAATGGAATTAGTGCTGACCAACCCTGCGGAGAGACTGGCTATGGCTGAGGCAAGCCGAAAAATGGGCCGACCCGGGGCGTTGCAGCACATAGTAGAATGTGTGACGGCTTTGGCAGGAATTTAGGCCTTTGCCTTTTTGTTTTTTTACTTTGGGACAAGCCAGGTAACACAGCGAAGCGGGATTGCATAACATAAAGATATGAATTTTGCCCCGGCTGGGAACAGATTGGGTAGACCTAAGATGCTACCGTCAACAGCAAAAATGATGAAAATTGGTGTGTGACGTTTAGGATTATGATGCTGGATGGCGCCGAAAACGGAAGGAGAGGAGCAACTTGGAAGAGCAGAAAGAAAGGACACACTTTATAGGCATCGGCGGCTCGGGTATGAGTGGTTTGGCCAAAATTTTGCTGGAATTGGGCCAGCCTGTATCGGGTTCTGATGTGCAGCTTACCAGTACCACAGACAAATTACAGGCTTTAGGAGCGAAAATTTACGCCGGACATAGTAAAGAAAACATTGGTCCCGATGTTAAGCTGGTAGTTAGATCTACTGCCATTTCCCCGAATAACCCTGAAATACTTCGGGCTCAGGAATTACATATTCCTATAATTCACAGAGGCGAACTATTAGCGCAGCTGACGGAAAGGAAGAAGGCAATTGCTGTAGCCGGTGCCCATGGAAAAACGACTACCACCTCCATGTTAGCCTGTGTTTTGTCCCGGGGGGGTTTGGACCCTACCATTGTAGTTGGTGGAGAATTGCAGGATATCGGTGGAAATGCCAAATATGGCCGGGGTAAGTATTTAATTGCGGAAGCAGATGAAAGTGACGGTTCCTTTTTGAAGCTGCATCCCCACGTAGCTGTGGTGACGAATATTGAAGATGATCATTTGGACCATTACGGTTCTGTGGAAAATATTATCAAAGCATTTGAAAAGTTTATCAATCTGGTACCGGAAGATAGTTTCTGTGTGCTGTGCGCTGATGACCCCGAACTGGACAGAATGTCACGACACAGGAAAAATGTTTTTACTTATGGCTTAACAGGGTCGCCTGATTACAAAGCGGTGGATTTAATTTTGGAAGGCGCTGTTTCTCAGGCTCAAATTTATTTTAGGGAACAATTTTTAGGAACTTTGGAACTCACTGTACCGGGTCAACATAATATAAGTAATGCCCTGGCAGCTATTGCCGTAGCTCATCAGTTGGGCTTAAATTTTCAAGTCATGGCTGAGGCTTTGAAAAATTTCCGGGGGGCAGGCCGTAGATTTCAAACTGTAGGCAATTTCAACGGTATCCGGATCATCGATGATTATGCACACCATCCCACTGAGATCCGGGCCACCCTTAGCGCTGCCAAACAGCTTAAGCCCAAACGTCTCTGGGCTGTTTTTCAGCCCCACAGGTATTCCCGCACCAGGCAGCTTTATAAGGAGTTCGGCAAATCATTCCGGGATGCTGACCAAGTCATTGTCAACAGTATCTATGCCGCCAGTGAACAGCCCATACCCGGTATAACAGCGGAACTCATCGCAGAGGAAATCAAAAAAAATGGAACAGCAGTGCAATATATGGCTGCCAAAGAAGAAATTGTGCAGTATTTGGCGAGAGAGTGTACACCGGGAGATTTAGTGCTGACTATAGGGGCGGGCAATATTTGGACTGTGGGCCCGGAACTTTTAGCAAAGCTTTCAGGCGAATGCGGTTCCTGATTTGGAGGAAACAGGATGGATTGGGAGAGGATAGCGGAGTTTTTAAAACAGAAACTAAAAGGTCAATGTAGACTAAACGAGCCGTTACAATACCATACTACCTGGAGAATCGGCGGGCCGGCAGACCTGCTGGTGATACCGTTTTGTAAAGACGATGTGCTTTTAACTATGCAGCTAGCAGCTGCTGAGGGTATTCCCGTGTATGTGATTGGTAACGGTTCTAACCTGCTGGTGCTGGACCGAGGGGTCAGAGGTATGGTCCTTAAGCTCGCCGGAGGGTTAAAGGGCATCAGTCAGGAGGGCTGTGTCTTAAAGGCAGAGGCCGGAGTCTTGCTGCCATTCTTGGCTCACCTGGCTGCTAAGTCCGGTCTTAGCGGCTTGGAGATGCTGGCGGGCATACCGGGGACTATTGGCGGTGCAATTGTGATGAACGCAGGAGCTTATGGGAGCAGTATCGGGGAACTGGTTCAAAGCGTAGAAGTATGTGATTATGCCGGAAACACAATAAAATTACAACAAGAGGAGTTGGAGTTTGGCTACAGGCGCAGCGCTTTAAAAGGCAGACCTGCGGTTGTTTTAGAAGCGGAGCTGAAATTGCAACCCGGGAAACGGGAATACATAGAAAAAATAATGCAGGAAAATATGCTAAGCCGTAAAAAAAGCCAGCCTTTGCACCTGCCTAACGCCGGCAGTGTTTTTATCAATCCCCCTGGCTCTGCTGCAGGTTATTTGATTGAAAAAGCAGGGGCAAAAGGGCTGCGGAAAGGTGGTGCGCAAGTTTCGGAGAAACATGCCAATTTTATTGTCAATGTGGGCAATGCCAGCGCCCGCGATGTGCTAGAGCTCATTGAACAGGTGCGGGAAATGGTTTACCTGGCTTTTGGCATTGAATTACAAACCGAAATCAAGCTGCTGGGGGAGGAAGAGTAGACAGCGGGGGGTGAAAGACTTGGACAAATTTATTGTAATGGGTGGTGCCAGATTAACAGGGGAGATCAGCGTGAGCGGGGCTAAAAACGCTATTCTGCCCATTATGGCTGCCAGCCTTTTGACCGCGGGCAAAAGCACCCTTTTTAACATCCCTATTATTAAAGATGTCCTGGTAATGCAAAAAGTGATGGAATACCTGGGAGCCAAAGTTTCAATCACGGGGAATGTGATGTATATTGATAGCGATGGGGTAGAGCCGCGGGAAATAGGAGAGAATTTAATGCGGCAATTGCGAGCCTCCAACCTGGTTATTGGCTCCCTTTTAAGCCGCTTCCGCAAAATCAAGGTAGCATTCCCGGGAGGGTGTAATATTGGTTCCAGGCCTATGGACCTGCATATGAAGGGACTGGCAGCCTTGGGAACCAAAATCACTGAAAGGTACGGCTTTATAGAAGCTGAAGCTACCAATCTCCATGGAGCGGAAATTCATTTGGATTTTCCCAGCGTGGGGGCTACAGAAAATCTGATGATGGCTGCAACCCTGGCTGAAGGCACTACAATTATCAGAAACGCAGCCAAGGAACCTGAAATAGTTGATCTGCAAAACTATTTGAATGGCCTGGGAGCTCGAGTTAAAGGAGCAGGCCTGGATACAATTAAAATCGAAGGTGTCAAGAAACTGGGGTCAGTAGAGCATACAATTATTCCTGACAGGATTGAGGCAGGTACCCATCTGGTTGCAGCAGCTATTACCGGAGGAGATGTGCTCGTTACCGACATCATTCCTGACCACCTGGAGCCGGTAATCGCTAAATTAAAGGAGGCGGAGGTAAAAATAACCCGCTATAATGAGAGTGTAAGGGTGGTTGCTCCCGGGCGGGTAAAAGCAGTCGATTTTAAAACGATGCCTTATCCCGGCTTTCCAACAGATATGCAGCCACAATTAATGGCCTTGCTCACTATTGCTGACGGTACCAGCGTGGTGGCTGAGAGCATATTTGAAAACCGCTTTAAGCACATTGATGAATTAAGGCGGATGGGAGCTTCAATTAAATTGGAAGGTAAGGTAGCAATTATCAAAGGTGTACCAACTTTAAGCGGCGCCTTTGTGGAAGCTACGGATTTACGGGCTGGGGCTGCCCTCGTTTTGGCAGGCTTGGCCGCGGAGGATGCTACTGTTATTGAAAACGTAGAGTATATTGACCGGGGCTATGAAAGATTGGAAAGCAAATACAACGCCCTGGGGGCAAGAATAATGCGGGTGAACAATTCGCGGAACGGCAGCTAAAGCTGCTTTTTTGTTCTTTTTCACCGCACCCCCATGATTTCACAGATCTTCTCTTGGATAGGCTTCTTAGTTTTGATATAATCAAATACGTATATTAGTAGGCTAACCTAAATATACTCCGGCTAAATTCTAACTGGAGGTGAAGTTGTTGCCTGTTGTGCGGCGTACAAGGACAATTGGAAAAGCCCAAAGGGGTTTGCTGCGGGCTCTCTTTTTATTTTTACTGATTGTTTTAGCCGTATATTTCTTTTTTCAATCCAGCTTTTTTAATGTAACCAGAGTAGACGTTAGAAACAACGCATTTTTAACATCAGTCGAGATTAAACAGTTAGCCAATGTACCCTTAGGGGCAAATATATTTAAAATCGATGAAAACAGAATCAAGCAGAATCTGCTCCTACATCCTCTGGTAAAGGATGTGAAAATTTCCAGGGAATTTCCTGATACGATAATTCTTACGATGGTTGAACGTAAACCGCTCTTGCTTATTCCCAGCGAGCAGGGGTTTCTGGAGTTGGATGAGACGGGCATCTACTTAAAAAAAGTTTCTACAATCTCTGACGTAGCTCTCCCTATAGTAACAGGGGTTAAAATCCCCCCCAATGTAGGGCCCGGTCAGGTCATAGTCGACCCAAAGCTGGCTCAAGCTCTGGAGTTTTTGAGCAAGGTTCCCGAGGAGAAACGGAAAATCCTGATGGAAATAGAGATAAAAGATCACCAACAGTTTTTAGTTTATACTCCGGAAGGCATTGAGGTGCGTTTTGGCAGCGGTTCTGAGGTAGAGCAGAAGCTTAAGCTTTTGGAGCAAATTATGCAGGACGGCAAACTGGCAGGAAAAGCGGTGGAGTACATAGATTTAAGCACTGTGGCAACACCGGTTGTCAAATACAGTAAATAAACTTGGAAATAGGGTGATATTATGTGGCTTCCTCTTCTAGGGCTTTTAATAGGGGTTTTAATAGGCTTATTATTTCCTTACCAAATACCTGTAGCTTATGCTAAATACATGTCGGTGGCCGCTTTGGCTGCCTTAGACTCGGTCTTTGGCGGGTTAAGGTCCGGCATGGAAAATAAATTCGACAGCGGAATTTTTTTGTCCGGCTTTTTTAGCAATACCCTTTTAGCGGGACTTTTGGCTTATATAGGTGATCAGTTGGGCGTAGAGTTATATATGGCAGCTGTGTTCGCTTTTGGAGTCAGGCTATTTCAGAATCTAGCCATTATCCGCCGGTTTTTACTTAAAAAATAGCAAAAATGTAATTACAAAAAAAAGGGAAATAAGATAATATGTTGAATTTTTTTTACAATATGCTTTGCTGCAGTTTGCAAAAGCAAATAGCAAGCAAGCCGGCTTCCCTTATACATTCAGAAAGTACTAAGTTCATTGAATCAATGTATAAGTGCAACTAGGGCTTTCGTCGCGGCTTTGGCTTCTACCCAAAGGGTATGAGTCTCAGTGCGGGGTTGCTCTTCTAGTTTCACAATGGCGCAAGCCAAGTATCTTTAAGTCGCTTGGTCTGGGCAGGTCTGTACCAAGAAAATACGGCATTGGGCTGGGGGTGCAAAAGTTGCCCAAAAAAAATGTAATAGTTGGCTTGGATATTGGTACCAGCAAAGTTGTAGCAGTGGTAGGAGAAATAGGAGAAGAAGGCCAAGTTAATGTCATCGGCGTCGGGGAATGTGCCTCTGTGGGTTTGCGCAAAGGAACTATTGTGGACATTGAAAATACTGCCAAATCCGTAGAAAAAGCTGTGGAAAAGGCTGAACAAATGAGTGGGGTGAATATTGACTCCGCTTTTGTAGGTATAACAGGACCCCATATTGCCTCGTTAAACAACCGTGGGGTAGTGGCGGTGGCCAGCCACGATCGCGAAATCTCCGCTGAGGATGCTACACGGGTTTTACAGGCTGCCAAAGTGATAGCGTTGCCTGCTGACCGCAAAATAATCCATGTTTTGCCAAGGCAATACATAGTTGATGGTTATGATGGAATTGTAGATCCGGTGGGAATGTCAGGCTCCCGGCTGGAAGTAGAGACCAACATAGTTACCGGGGCTGGTACTTCCATTCAAAATACGATTAAAAGTGTAACCAGGGCAGGAATACAAGTAGAAGCTTTGGTTTTTAATGCTCTGGCTTCTGCCGAGGCAGCTTTAGTACCGGCTGAAAAAGAGTTGGGAGCGCTTTTGGTGGATATAGGAGGAGGAACCACCGAACTGGCTCTGTACGAACAAGGAAGCCTTTGGTTTGCATCCGTAATTCCCATCGGCGGCGATCATGTTACCAGCGATTTAGCTGTAGGATTGCGTACACCTATTATGGAGGCGGAAAAGATCAAAAAGAAGTACGGTTGTGTTTTGCAGGCCTTGATGCCGGACGATGATTATATCGAGGTTCCCAACGTGGGTGGCAATGAAGTGCGCCGGGTATCCCGTAAACTTCTGGCCTCCATTATTGAGCCCAGGATGCAGGAGATTTTCAGCTTGGTCAAGTCAGAGCTTAAACGTTGCGGCTATAAAGGGGTATTACCCGGCGGGGTGGTGCTTACGGGCGGGAGCGCATTGATGGACGGGCTGGTGCAGTTAGCCGGCAGTGAAATGAATATGCCGGTGCGGGTAGGTATGCCCTGCAATGTAGGTGGAATGGCGGATATTGTAAATTCCCCCGCATATGCAACAGCTCTGGGGATTTTAACTTATGGGTCCCGTAACGTAGCTTTCTTGCAAGCGGCACCAACTGCAGACCCCCTATTTGGCGGTTTGCTGTCCCGCTTTTTTTCCTGGTTCAAAGAAATTTTTTAATGAGCGAAAGTAATTGAGGGGGTTTTTACAATGCTGGAATTTGAGGATATGGATTTTCAACAGTTTGCCGCTATCAAAGTCATAGGTGTAGGGGGTGGCGGCAATAACGCCGTGAATAGAATGATTGCAGCAGGTTTGCAGGGTGTGGAGTTTATTACAGTAAATACTGACGCCCAAGCATTGCGTTTGTCCCAAGCTCCTACCAAATTACAGATTGGGACAAAGTTGACCAAGGGACTGGGGGCAGGCGCTAACCCGGAAATAGGGAAAAAGGCTGCTGAAGAGAGCAGGGATGAAGTTTTAAAAAGTTTACAGGGAGCTGATATGGTGTTTGTAACCGCCGGCATGGGCGGTGGAACAGGCACAGGGGCTGCGCCGGTGGTCGCTGAAATCGCCAAGGAAATAGGCGCATTGACTGTAGGTGTGGTAACCAGGCCTTTTACCTTTGAGGGGAGAAAGAGAGCAGACCAGGCAGAGAAAGGTATTCTGGAGTTCAGAAGTAAAGTGGATACTTTAATTGTCATTCCCAATGACAGGCTGCTGCAGGTAGCTGACAAGCAGACCTCCATTACCGAAGCTTTTAGAATTGCCGATGATGTTTTGCGTCAGGGTGTGCAGGGTATTTCCGACTTGATTGCTGTCCCCGGTTTAATAAACCTGGATTTTGCCGATGTTAAAACAATCATGAAGGACACAGGTTCTGCCTTGATGGGTATCGGCAGGGCCAGTGGAGAAAAGAGAGCAGCCGAGGCGGCGAAAATGGCCATCTCCAGTCCGCTTTTAGAAACTTCCATTGAAGGAGCCAAAGGAGTGCTTTTAAATATCACCGGCGGCGGGAATTTGGGCCTGTTCGAGGTAAATGAAGCGGCTGAAATCATCTCTTCTGCTGCTGACCCTGAAGCTAATATCATTTTTGGGGCAGTAATTGACGAAAGTTTGCAGGATGAAATCAGGGTTACTGTCATCGCTACCGGCTTTGATCAAAAGCCGGTAAAACCGAAGCTTGACAAGGAACTGGAGTTTAAGCCTTTTACTTCCGATGACTTAGATATTCCCGCTTTCTTAAGAAGAAAATAAATTTGGTACAAAGCCCGTATGTATTATTTCAGCGGTCAGGGGACACACCTCTTATGCATGCTGTTAGCTTTTGCTGAGGAATGTCCCCAATTAATAAGCTCCTACGCCTTTGACCTTTGGCAAAGCCGCCGACGGCAGAGGAAACCGGTCCCGCTCCATAATACATGCGGGCTGATAATAGTTTGTCGACGGTCTGGGCGGTGCCAAGTAGCGCCGCTTTTTTTTTTGTCATCTTTTCTTACAATATAGACACCTTAAGCGGCTTCAGTGTCAAAGAGATAGTTATGGGGTAAGCAGGTTGTGACATTATTTGCCAAAGTCTTATAGTATAATTATTTCTAAAGTCGGAGTGCTAAATTAGAACCAGCGGCATATACTGGTAATAATTAGTTGGCACTTCCTGGGTCGGGGATGGCTGTGGGAAACGGGTATGTAGTCTATTTGGATGTAGTCTTTTTAATCAATTTTCTCATGGATTTTGCGATTCTTTGGGCTACATCCAAATTTGGGCATTTTAAAACCTCCAAAAAGAGGTTAGCGCTGGCTGCTTTGTTGGGTTCCACTTATACCCTGGCCTTATTTCTGCCTGAGCTGCATTGGCTGTTTACCTATGGCATGAAATTTGTGTTTTCGCTCCTAATGGTAGCTATAGCTTTTTTTTACGTGTCTTGGAAGAGGTTTTTGGCCGCAATCGGTTATTTTTACATGGTGGCGTTTGCTACAGCGGGGGCAATGCTTGGGGCCGTTTACTTTTTTGACAGCAATGCTGAAAGTTACAGCGTACTGAACGGAATCCTGGTTTCGCTGAGCAATATTAAAGCCTATTGGCTGCTGGCAGGTTTGGCTGTCGTGGTGCTTGTGAGCCGCTTTGGGGCGGGGTATTTAAAAAAGAGCTTTCTGGCCAGTTTGCTGCATGTGTCGGTGGTAATACGTTTTGGGAATAAATCGGTCCCCGTCAGAGCGCTGCTTGATACCGGCAACCAATTGAAAGACCCGCTTACCCAGCATCCGGTAATGGTGGTGGAATACAGTGTGTTGAAAAAAATCTTGCCTGAAGCAGTTCGGCAAGCTTTCGAAACCGGAGAGGAGCCCGAGCTGGAGAAACTTTCCAATTTGTTGACTGATATGTGGTGGGCCAAGCGTTTACGCCTGATCCCGTTTAACTCGATAGGGGAAAAAAGTAGCATGATGTTAGCTTTTCGACCTGATTTGGTGTTTGTCCAGATGGAGGAAAAACTTGTCGAGGTACGCCAAGTGGTTGTGGCAGTATGTAACAGGTCGCTTTCGCCGGAAGGTTTATACCGGGCTCTGTTACATCTGGATATGCTGCGTGAGACGTTAAAGACATAGGGGAGGCGGGTCAGTTGATACAGAAAAAGATTTTACAAGCTAAATGGAGTATAAGGCTTTTTATCATGCGCTTATTGCAGAAATTGTCACTTTTAGATGTAGTTTACTACGTTGGTAGCAGCGAAGCTTTGCCCCCGCCGTTATCAAATGATGAGGAAAACATCTTAATTACCCAACTGGAGCGGGGTAATTTGGCGGTCAAAGGGGTGCTGATTGAACGCAATCTTCGGCTTGTAGTTTACATCGCCAGGAAATTTGAAAATACAGGCGTAGGAATAGAGGATTTGGTGTCCATCGGCACCATTGGCTTAATTAAAGCTGTTAACACCTTTGATCCGCAAAAAAAAATTAAGCTTGCTACTTATGCCTCCCGGTGCATTGAGAATGAGATACTGATGCATTTGCGGCGAAATAATAAAACCCGGGTAGAAGTGTCTTTCGATGAGCCGCTGAACATTGACTGGGACGGGAATGAGCTATTGTTATCAGATGTTTTGGGTACCGACAACGATATTATTTATAAATCCATTGAGGAAGAGGTAGACAAAAAACTGCTGCAGCAGGCTATGAAAAAACTTTCAGCCAGGGAGAAGAAGATTATGGAATTCCGTTTCGGGCTGGTGGACGGGATAGAAAAAACCCAGAAGGAGGTAGCCGATCTTTTGGGTATTTCGCAATCATACATATCCAGGTTGGAAAAACGAATTATTAAGCGTTTGCGCAAGGAAATCAATCGGATGGAATAGTATGTATGCACTATGCATGTAGCTGTCAGCCATTTGCCATCAGTTAACATAACAGCAAGAGTCATTAGCTAATGTACGCCCATGCTGCTGCGCGGCACCAGTAGCCAGCAGGATAATGCCGTCGTTAATCATTAGTTTTCAGCTTTCAGCTATCAGCCATCAGCTGCCAGCTATTAGCTAGTAAGGAGGACTGGACGACGAGCAGGTGCTAATGACTAACGACCAATGACTCTGTGTAAGCTGCTGCCAAGGACTAAGTACGAGGCGTTTAGTCGATTCTGGGGAATGGGGACTAGGGACTGATGAATAATATGTAAACAAACCGTTTAGAATTTCCTGGTTAAGAGGAAGTTCGAAACGGTTTGTTTTATTATGAGTAGGAAAGAATATTCTTCCTTAGAAAGTATATTCTTCCTTAGTTTGTTATTTTCCGTTACGAGTAACCAAAAAGCTTCCTTAGTCAAGCATTGTTAATGCTTTTTTATTTTTTGGCTGTAATTTTGCGTAGCTAAGTTTTCGTGTTCCCGTTCCAGTGCGGTATAAAAGCAAGTGCGGCGGGCAATAATTAAAAATGAATTTGAGAATGTTTAAAAGAACATTTGTAGAGGGTGGGGGTATGCATTTTTGATGGTCAACAAAGTAGAAATATGCGGCGTCAATACCTCAAAGCTACCGGTTTTATCCAACGAAGTTATGCGACAGCTGTTTAAAGCGATGCAAAACGGAGATCAATCTGCCCGGGAGAAGTTAATAAATGGTAACCTCCGCCTGGTTTTAAGTGTTATCCAGCGTTTCACCAACAGAGGGGAATACGTGGATGATTTGTTTCAAGTCGGCTGCATTGGTTTGATGAAAGCTATTGACAATTTTGACCTGGAGCAGAACGTGAAGTTTTCCACCTATGCCGTCCCAATGATTATTGGTGAGATTCGCAGATACCTAAGGGATAATAACCCAATCCGGGTCAGCAGGTCCCTGCGAGACGTAGCGTATAAAGCACTGCAGGTCAGGGATGCTTTGATCAATAAAAACTCCCGGGAGCCGTCTATTACGGAAATAGCTTCGGAATTAAATATTCCGAGAGAGGAAATTATATTTGCACTGGACGCTATTCAGGAGCCCATTTCTCTGTTTGAACCCATCTACCATGACGGTGGGGATCCTATCTTTGTGATGGATCAGATTGGTGATGAAAAAAATTATGACACCAACTGGTTGGAAGGCATTGCTGTACGGGAAGCGCTAAGTAAGCTCACTGATAGGGAAAAATTGATTCTCACCTTACGGTTTTTTGAAGGCAAAACCCAGATGGAAGTTGCAGAAGAAATAGGAATTTCACAAGCGCAAGTATCAAGGCTTGAAAAAGCAGCTCTAAGTCATATGAAGAAACATATTTAAGGGGGAAAAGATGTGCAGAGGAGAGGTTTGGTAATACTGGGGATATTGTTTTTCATGGGGGTTATCGGGGTTATTTCATTGGGTAAAACAGCACAGCCTGCTTATAATAACTCCAACTTGCTCCGTTTTCATGTGATTGCCAATAGCGACTCTTTGGAAGATCAGTCCTTGAAAAGGAAGGTGAGGGACCGGCTGGTTGAACAGTTTGGGCCTGATTTTGCCAAAGTAACATCACTGGACGAGGCCAGAGCAATTATTAGAAACAAACAAGAAGAGATTAAAAAAGCGGCTTATAATGAAGTAAGGGCCTGGGGTAAAGATTATGCCGTGGAAGTAACTTTAGGAAACTTTGCATTTCCTACTAAGACCTATGGAGACTTTACTTTACCGGCAGGTAACTACGAAGCGCTCAGGGTCGTCCTTGGCGAGGGCAAAGGTCAAAACTGGTGGTGTGTATTGTTTCCACCTTTATGTTTCGTGGATATTTCCAACAGCTTGGCTGCAAAAGACCCGGCGCAAGCCGTATTGCAAGGAAAAGAGGAAGCTTCTAAGCAGAAAAATGCAGTGGAAATCAGGTTTAAGATTCTAGAGGTTTTGCGCAGGCAAGATCAACAACCTGAAAAGACCCGTCCCTTAAGGAACGTTATTTAACGTTCTTTTTCTTTTTTGACAATATTTTGGACTAGGAGTCATATAATTTTAGTGGACTTGGCCGTAATGAGGGGGTGGAGGTATGTTGAAAGTTTCTGATCTGCGGATGCGGGACGTGATCAATGTGTTAGATGGGCGTAGGTTAGGTGTAATTAAGGATATAGATGTTGATATTGAAAGGGGAAAAGTAACTGCTTTAATTTTGCCCGGTTCTGGGAAATTTATGGGGTTATTCGGCAAAAATGATGACATTGTTATCCCTTGGGAGAAGATTAAAAAACTAGGCGTAGACGTAATTTTGGTCGAACTGCAGAACTTCACCGATCCCAGACATGACTGACATGTGGTTAGCTATTTTGAAAATTAACCAAATCTTTTAATACTAAATAACTAACACTATTAACTCAGACTACCCTCAAAATGTTAACCCTTGTGTCTGCTGCTCCAAAGACTATCGCCAAGAGCGCTGCTTCTGCTCATCGTTTGACTTCCAGCGGCACGCGCTGACGCGGCGTCCATGCCACTCCAGCGCTCTCGCAGCGTCCATGCTGCTCGGCCGCTTACAGTCAAACTCTTCACAGAGCGCTCTATGGCTTGTCATATGTCGCAGCTACACACAATGGGTTACAATTTTTCATTCTTCTGATGGTGCTGCACAGCAGCATGGGTGTCTGTCGACAAACTATTAACAGCCAGCATGTATTATGGAGCGGGACTGGTTTCCTCTAGGCTGGCAGCTATGCTGCCGGTTACGGCGTAGGAGCTTATTAATTGGGGACATTCCTCAGCATAAGAGGACAACACGCATAAGAGGTGTGTCCCCTGACCGCTGTTCGAAATAATACATGCTGGCTTTGTCTACAAGCTGATTATTAACTATCATAATGGCAGCCTCTCTGGAAAACGAGGGCTGTTTTTTTTATTTTGCCCTAAAATAAAACTAAGCAGAAAAACAAAGAAAAAGGGCGATAATAGTCGGATTCTTGGCGGAAATGCTTACCAGTGTCACTAATTCTTACACAGTAAATAATTGACATACTAAATATAGGGGCATATAATAAGAAATGCACCATATATTGAGGTGTTAATTCGCGCTAAAGCTCTTAAAAACCTTTCAGAATTAAAGAGGCAGGAGGTTGTGGCGTTGCGTTGTCCTTTTTGCGGTTATAGTGATTCTAAAGTATTAGATTCCCGGCCGGCTGATGATGGCCATTCCATACGCAGGCGCAGGGAATGCCAGGATTGCGGCAAGCGTTTTACCACTTATGAAAAGATAGAGGTCCTTCCCCTGATGGTTGTGAAAAAGAATGGACAACGGGAGTCTTTTGATCCCAACAAACTTCTGGTAGGTTTAATCAAAGCATGTGAAAAAAGGCCTATAGCCATGGAAAAGCTAGAGGCTATAGTGAGGGATATAGAGAAGGAATTACTAAATACCATGGAGCGGGAAGTTACTAGCGAGAAAATAGGCGAACTGGTAATGGACAGGCTGCAACAATTGGATGCCGTGGCTTATGTCCGGTTCGCCTCGGTTTACCGGGAATTCAAAGATTTGCAAACTTTTATGCATGAGCTGGAAAGTCTGCTGAAGAAAACAATTACTGAAAAATAGGGGGCGGTTTGGATGTTTACCAAGATAAAAAAAAGAGACGGTAGAATTGTGGATTTTAACGAAGCTAAGATTACTGATGCCATTTTTAAAGCGGCTCAAGCCGTGGGCGGCGAAGACAGGCAAACGGCTGTGGAGCTTACTTTGGAAGTATTAAAAAATTTAAAAAACACATTCAATGGCAATATTTTTACTGTTGAAGATGTACAAGATGTTGTGGAGAAAGTGCTGATTGAGACTGGACATGCTAAAACCGCCAAAGCGTATATTTTGTATCGTTCTAAACGTACCCGTATTCGGGAGGCAAAGTCTGATCTAATGGATGCAGTTGAAGAAATTTTGGCGGAAACAAGCAGGGAAAATGCCAATGTCAGCAACTCACCTTCAGCCAAAATGCTGCAGATTGCCAGTGCAGCCAGCAAGAAATACTATCTCAGCCGTTTAATACCGGAAGAATTTTCTGCTGCTCATTCCAGGGGAGATATACATATCCATGACCTTGACTTTTATGCCAAAACCCTTACTTGTGTGCAGATCCCTTTGGGAGAGCTGTTGCGCAACGGTTTCGATAATGGACACGGATATATCCGTCCTCCCAAAAGACCGTCTTCCGCCACCGCGCTGGCTGCCATCATCCTGCAGAGCTGCCAGAATGATATGCATGGCGGGCAATCTTTCCCCTTCTTTGACAGGGATATCGCGCCTTATGTGGTAGAAGCTTCCGAAGAGGAAACTTACCAGGCTATGGAGGCACTGATTTATAATTTAAATTCCATGCATTCGCGGGCTGGGGCTCAGGTTCCTTTCAGCAGTTTAAACATTGGAACTGATACCAGCGAAGGTGGCAGGAAGGTAACCCGCAACCTACTGCTGGCCTACGAAAAAGGTTTGGGTCGAGGAGAAAATCCGATTTTTCCCAATATAATTTTCCGTTTAAAAGAAGGAGTTAACTTTAATCCAGGAGATCCCAACTACGATCTTTTTAAACTGGCTATACGGGTTGCCAGCCGCCGGATGAATCCCACTTTTAGCTTCATGGATTCATCTTTCAACAGTCCTTATGGCGATCAGGTCAGCTATATGGGCTGTCGGACCAGGGTCATGGCTAACAGAAAAGGGCCGGAAATAACGGAGAAGAGGGGCAATCTGTCTTTTACCACTATCAATTTACCCAGACTTGCCATTCGGGCTGGGGGCAATGTGGACATTTTCTATGAGCTGGTGGATAACGCCATTGATCTGGCTGTGAGGCAGTTGTACCACCGTTATCAAGTCCAGGCCAAGCTAAAGGTTAAAGACATGCCGTTCCTGATGGGACAACACATCTATTTGGATTCTGATAATTTAGGTGAAAATGATGCAATTGAACCCGCAATCAAACACGGCACGCTATCAGTAGGCTATATTGGTCTGGCTGAAACTTTAACAGCCCTTACGGGCAAGCATCATGGCGAAAGTCCGGATTCCCAAGCACTGGGGCTGCAAATTGTGGAATATATGCGGAACAAAATAGATGAATACGCGCAAAGATATGACTTAAACTATACGCTACTGGCTACGCCGGCAGAAGGGCTGTCAGGGAGGTTCGTGGCTATTGACCGCAAAGAGTTCGGAGTTATACCGGGGGTTACGGACAAAGAGTACTATACTAATTCATTCCATATTCCGGTAAGCTTTCCCATTTCATTATACGATAAAATTTCCCTGGAAGGGCCTTACCATAAATTTGCTAATGGCGGTCATATCAGTTATGTGGAACTAAAGTCTCCCCCTCTGGCCAATACCGAGGCTGTGGAAGCCATCTTAAGGCATATGAGGGATAACGATATGGGATACGCGGGAATTAACTATCCCATTGATTTTTGTACCACCTGCAGCCACCAGGGGGTAATCAGCGATGAAACATGTCCGGTCTGCGGTGCGGGTCCAATCCGCAGGGTCAGAAGAATTACCGGTTATTTCAGCACTGTAGACCGCTTTAACGATGCTAAAAAGGCCGAATTAAGAGATCGGGTAGCCCATATGTAAGGGCAAAATGAGGCAGGGAAGTGAGTATAATGGAAATCCGCATTGCAGGGACAATCCCGGAAAGCATAGTGGATGGACCGGGAATTAGATTTGTGGTTTTTGCCCAGGGGTGTAACCATTATTGCCCGGGCTGTCATAACCCGGAAACCCATCCGTTAAACGGGGGCAAGGTAACTACTGTAACTGAGCTTTACCGGGAGATTAAAGCCCATAAGCTCTTAAAAGGAGTCACTTTTTCCGGGGGCGAGCCTTTCCTGCAGCCTGCTGCTTTTGCGGAACTCGGGAGGAAAATCAAGGGTTCAGGGATGGATTTAGTCATTTATACTGGTTATCTGTTCGAAGAACTGCTGGCTCTGGCGGAAATGGATCCTGTTATTGGGGAACTACTTCAGCTGGCTGATTTGCTGGTGGACGGACCGTTCCTTTTGGAAGAACGGGATCTAAGCCTTCCTTACCGGGGATCCCGCAACCAGCGGCTGATTAAAGTACAGGAATCCCTGTACAGCGGACGGGCTGTCCAATTGGCAGTCTAAGTCCAAAGGAATTAGTAAATAACTCAGGCCCTTGAGACTGAGTCACAGACCGTCGACAAACTATTATCAGCCAGCATGTATTATGGAGCGGGACTGGTTTCCTCAGCCGTCGGCAGCTATGCTGCCGGTAACGGCGTAGGAGCTTGTCCAGAGCGAAATAATACATGCTGGCTTTGTCTACGAGCTGTAAATCAGGCCCTTGAGACTGAGTTATTTATTTATTTACTGTAGTACCATAAAATAGGATATAATATACTAAACAAGTCAGGCGAGGTGTTGAGATGAACAGCGACTTTCAACTAGAGCAGCATGGTAAACTGGCTTATTTAACCATCCCCGCCTTTACGGCCACCAATTTAGTAAACCATTGTTTTACTACCAGGCTGGGTGGCTTTAGCCAAGCGCCTTTTCAAAGTTTAAATATGGCTTTACATGTGGGCGATAACCCTGAGGTGGTTGCGAGAAACCGCCGGGAGATTTGCAGTGCTATAGGAATTAACCATTTGGATTTAGTTGCCGGGGAACAGGTTCACGGGGAAAATATAAGAGTTGCAGTATGGGAGGATAAAGGAAGAGGCGCCGCTCTTTACAAGCAGGCATTGCTGTCGACCGATGCCCTAATCACCAGGATGCCGGGGGTACCTTTAAGCACATATTATGCTGACTGCGTTCCCATCTTTATTTTAGACCCGGTAACCCCTGCTATTGGTTTGGCCCATGCTGGCTGGAAAGGTACGGTGCTGAAGATTGGAGCGAAGACAGTGCTGCGGATGCAAGCTGAGTTCGGCAGTCAACCCGATAACTGCTTGATTGGCATCGGCCCTTCCATTGGACCCTGTTGTTATGAAGTGGACGGGAGAGTGGTGGAAAGATTAGCTGCAAATTTTAACGTCTCCGAACAGTTTCTGCAGCCTGCGCCAAGAGGCAAATGGCTGTTGAACTTATGGCACGCCAATGCTTATGCCTTGCAGGAAGTAGGAGTGAAAGCAGAACATATTAGCTACAGCCGGTATTGCACCAGTTGCAATACGGAATTATTTTTCTCTTACAGGGCCGAGCAAGGTAAAACAGGCAGGATGGCAGCACTGCTCATGCTTAAATAGGCTTTGGCAGGAAATGCCAATTTATGCACAGAATATTGGTTACAAATAACAGCAACTAATACGGGAGAGGATTCTATGCCATACACTCCCAGAAGACTTCGTTTGGAAAAAGAGCGGCGAAAGCAAGTGGTGAGTCGCAAATTTGTACAATTATTGGGGATTGCATTCCTCGTCTTGCTGGCTTGGCTTCTAATCGGGCAAGCCCAGAAACTGATTATTAATCAATTAGCAAAAACGATTAGGGTGGATTACGGTGAGTTGGAGGACAAGATAGCTGTCAGCGCAATTGTTGCCCGGCATGAATGGGTATTCAACGCACCAGTCAGTGGAACCCTGCAGGTCATTGCTAAGGAGGGGCAGCGTGTCCCGGAGGGCGCTGTAATTGCCAAAATTGTCGGTGAAGGGTCAACACAGGACATGGAAAAACCCCAGTATGCTATTTATGCGAACAAAGCAGGGATAGTGTGTTACCATCCTGACAGCATGGAAAGTGTGGTTACGCCTGCCGCCACCTTTAACCTGGATGTAGAGGCATTAAAGGAGAATTTAAAAACTTCCTCCGATACGTCACCGGTTAAGGAAGGCATGCTAAACAGCGGCTCCCCGGTAGTGAAGGTAATCAATAATCTAAAGCCGCTTGTGCTTGATTTTACAGTTCCCAAGGCAGCTTACCAAGAGTTGCCGAAGGTTGGGGACGAGATTGTTTTGAAAGTACCTGGGAATACCAAAAAGTGGCAGGCGGAAGTAACCAAAATAGTTGCTCAAAAGGGAGAGCTGCGGATTCAGGCTGAAAGCAGTAATTACCCGGATATTCTCTTACACCAGCGGCTCATTGATTTGGAACTGGTGAAGCACAATTACCGGGGCATTATCATTCCTACAAGCGCTTTGATAAATAAGGGTGAATCCCAAGGGGTATTCAAAGCCTTAACGGGGGATTTTCGCTTTGCAGAGGTGGAAGTTAAAGGACGAGTAGGAGATAATGCTGCTGTTTCAGGGCTTGAGCCGGGGGATGAAATTTTAGTCAACCCTGGCATTATTGGTAAATAATTTATCATTGAGCACTTTTAGGTCAAGATAGCAGGAAATATTGCTAAAACGTAGAAAAATATTCTAGTAACGGTCAGGAGGAATTAAGTTGTCGCAAATTGCTGCAAATTTGGCAGAAGTCAAAAAAAAGATAATTGCTTCGGCTGAAAGGGTTGGACGTGATCCGGCAGAAATTAAATTAATTGCCGTTACTAAAACGGTAGGAATTCCCCAGATGCTGGAAGCAATAGAGGCAGGTGTTACTGCTATCGGAGAAAACAGGGTGCAGGAGATTAATAGAAAATTTCCTGAACTGCATAAACCGGTAGAATGGCATTTGATCGGGCACCTGCAGACCAACAAAGTGAAGTACATTATTGATAAAGTTGCTTTGATTCACTCTCTGGACAGTCTTTCCCTGGCTGAGGAAATTTCCAAAAGGGCGCGTCAGGCAGGAAAGGAAATGCCGGTGTTGGTTCAAGTCAATGTGGCGGAAGAGGAAAGCAAACATGGGCTGAAGCTTGGAGAAACCGAAGCTTTTATCAGGAATGTGGCCAACTTGGATGGTTTACGGATTTCAGGTTTAATGACTATGGCTCCTCTGGTTGAGGATCCGGAAGAAGCACGGCCTGTATTTCGACGTTTAAGGCTTTTGAGCGAAGAGTTGAGAGCTAAAGCTATCCCGGGAATAGAGCTGCGGTATCTGTCCATGGGCATGACTAACGATTTTGAGGTGGCCATCGAAGAAGGAGCGAACTTAATCCGGATTGGAACAGCTATTTTCGGAGCACGAAGCTAAATAAGGAGGAACAAAAATGGCGAAGTTGGTGGATAAGGTGCTGAGTTTTATGGGATTTGAAATTGAAGAGGTAGAGGAAGAAAATGTTAGCCGTGAGGAAGCAGTACCCTGGAATGAACAAAAAGAACGGTTCAAAAAAAACAATATTGTGAGCTTACCGGCTCCTAAAGCTATGAAAATGGTTGTAGTGAAACCGACTGCTTTTGAACAGGTGCAAAATATTGCGGATCATTTGAAAAACAGGAGGCCGGTAATTGTTAATTTAGAAGAGGTTGAAAGGGAACTGGCCAAGAGAATTGTCGACTTTCTAAGCGGATCAATATACGCCTTGGGGGGCAGCATGCAGAAAGTCAGTGCGGCAATAATTCTCTTTGTACCAAATAACGTCGATGTGGCAGGGGATCTGGAAGCTGGTTACCGCGAAAAAAACATCTTTACTCTTACCAGTTCAAACTAGAGGTGAGTTAATAATTGGACAAAACCATTGGGTTCATCGGCGGGGGACAGATGGCAGAAGCCATTATATCCGGCTTGCTAAAGGCGGAAATTGTCAAACCGGAGGCAGTCATTGTCAGCGATCCGGCCCCCGAACGGCGCAATTTATTACAACAAAAGTATGCAGTCAGCACGTATTACGATAATCTGGCTGTGGTTGAGAGAGCGGAAATTATTGTGTTAGCGGTAAAGCCGCAGATAATAAGTCAGGTTTTGGCAGAACTTTCCTTGGACTTTCCCAGGGACCGGCTCCTTATTTCCATTGCAGCCGGCGTGACTCTGCGGGACTTAGAGCAGTCATTGCCCCATGGAACTCCTATTATTCGCGCTGTGCCAAACACTCCTTGTTTGATTGGAGAAGGTATTACAGCGTTAGCTGTGAACCAGGCTGTAACCCCTGAGGATTTAGAAAAGGCTGAAAGGATTTTTCAAGCCACGGGCGAAGTGCTCTCTTTGCCCGAGAAGTTGCTTGATGCGGTAACCGCCGTAAGCGGCAGTGGGCCGGCTTACGTTTATTTGTTTATAGAAGCTTTGATTGATGGCGGTGTCAAAGTGGGTTTGCCCCGTGAGTTAGCGAGAAAATTGGCAGTGCGGACTGTTTTAGGTTCAGCAAAAATGGTGCATGCTACAGGTAAACATCCGGCGGAATTAAAGGATATGGTTACTTCTCCTGGAGGTACAACTATTGCTGCTCTCTTTGCCCTGGAGCAGGGGAACTTACGGTCTACAGTGATGAATGCTGTGTTGGAGGCGGAAAAACGGGCAAAAGAGCTAAGTCATAATTAGAGGTGAGTTATGCAGTCTATTGAAACTATAATTCACGTTGCTATCGAGGTTTTAGATTGGTTAATTATCGCCAGAGTTTTGCTTTCTTGGGTTTCCCATGACCCCGGAAACCCCGTTATTCGTTTTATTTACGAAATAACAGAACCAATTCTGGCCCCAATCAGGCGGATCATGCCGCGGGGCGCTATGCCTCTCGATTTTTCGCCTTTTGTAGCCATTCTGGTTTTGCAATTAGTACAGCGATTGTTGTTGAGTTTGTTTTAACTGCGCCTATGATGTTGAACAGGGAAAAGTTGCTCAAATTTATAGCCGATGCTGAAGAACGGGCCTGCATGACCAGAATACTTGATCTGGCGGAAAGGGTTCTAACGAAGCATGAAGTTGCTGTGTCCGATTTTCTCGAACCCCGTTATACCGGTTTAGCTAAGGATATTCTAAGGGGTTTGCCGGATTTAAAATTTGTTTTCGAGGGCGGGCATGGAGAGGCGGAACGGCAGAGAATAGTGCTGTTCCCCGGTTATCTTGAACCAGAGGATCTTAAGCCGCAAATAGGCATCTTGAAAATCACGGGAGGGCGCAAATTTACTGCGTTAAAGCACCGCGACTTTTTAGGAGCCTTATTGGGTTTGGGCATACGTCGGGAAAAAATCGGGGACATTTTAATCGGTGAACAGTACTGTTTGACAGTGGTAGCCCAGGAACTCACTTCTTACATTGCGGCTAATCTGCGCCAGGTAGGCAATGTTCCGGTTCAAGTTGCTCCCCTCTCGGAAATAGAACCTCAATTTGGGAGAGAAGAAAATTTCAAGCAAATTAAAACAACTGTGGCTTCCCTGCGGCTTGATGCAGTAAGCAGCCACGGTTTTAGTTTATCCAGGAGTCAAATGCTTGAAGAGATTAAAGACGGTAAAGTCAAATTGAACTGGAAAGAAACTACCGACCCTGCCAAACCGGTACAAAAAGGCGATACCATTTCCTGCAGGGGAAGAGGCAGACTCATAGTTGAAGATGTAACAGGGGCAACGAAAAAAGGACGGGTAGGGATTGTGCTCAAACGCTTGCTTTAGATGTGCAGGTAGATTAAGCTTTGCAGCCTTTTGTAAATGCTGAAAGAGTAAAACTTTTATCCAGTTCCGTTTGTAACTTTTAAAGGAAACGGGGCTTATTTCGTCGAAAGCTTTATGTGAAAACGTTAAGCTGACGGCAACTGCAATTATGGAGGTGTGTTCATGGTTCTCACTCCGCTGGATATTCAAAATAAGGAATTTCGCAAGGTTTTACGTGGCTACAGTGAAGATGAAGTTAATGTGTTCATGTCGCGTATTTTAAGGGATTACGAGCAGATGTACCGGGACAATCAGGAGTTAAAAGAAGAGGTGCAGAGACTGACTTCCGAGCTGGAGCGGTATAAAAGGATTGAAGAAACCTTAAATAATACTTTGATTTTGGCTCAGCAAACCGCGGAAGAATTAAAAGCCAACGCGGCCAGGGAATGTGAACTGCTAAATCAGGAAAGCCAGCTGCGGATTCAAAAAATGTTTGACGAAGCAGCACAAAAAATCCGCGCCATGGAAGAGGAATACGAACTCATTCGCAAAAAAACACAAAGCTGTAAAGCCCAACTAAAATCATTCCTTCTCACTTATTTGGAAATGCTGGAAAATGAAATGCCGGAAAGGGAAATAGATAGAGAGTCGGCGTAAGTCGAGAAGCTTGGAGTGATCAGTACCAAGGGATATGCAAAGGGGGAAATAAGCCTGACAGGCGAAGTTTATGAGAATTGCCATTTTAACCAATTCCGATAAGGGGTATGTTTTACTTAAAGAGCATTTAAGTTTCAGACAGGTAGAACAGTGGCAAGGAATTGAGATTGCCAGAGGGAAATTGCAAAATCAGCCGGTTTTAATTATGAGCTGTGAGCATATTGAACCCCTGGATTCTTTTGACTTGATAGGAGCAGAAGAAATACCTTATATTATTTCCTTAGGATTTGCAGAGGAGTACAGCCCACCGTTGGCTCCCGGTGATATTTTAATTGCCGGGGAAATAGATATGCGGCCAACAAATGCCAAATTGGTGGACTGGTGTTTGGCGGCTGTGGATGAAATGGAAGAGTTAAGCGTTTTCAGAACAGTAGTCGGGAGTTTGCACAGTTCTACCCCGGTTGAAATCAAAGAAGGCAATGTTTTTGCTGTGGATAAGAAGGCGGCCCAATTGGCTGCTTGCCTTGAAAACCAGGATACAGCAATTTTATTTGTACGTTTTATAAAAGACAATGGAAAGGACCTGCAGGAAGACCAGTGTATGGAGGAAAACGGGCAAATATCTTTCTGGCTGGTCAAAGGCATATTAGGTCAGATCAGCAAGTATCGGCAGAATTTGACTTCAGATATCGGTGTGGTATAATTAATTATAAATGTTTTTGTGATAAAAACTATGAACGGGAGAGTAGATTAGGCCAAGGTTTTAGCGAGCCCGGGAGAGTGGAAGCCGGGTAACTGAAGCTTAGTCGAAGATCACCCGGGAGTTGGGGTCTGAAACTTTGGAGTAGGATGCCCCGGTGAGTCGCCGTTAGGACTGAAGAAGTGACGTTAAGCAAGACTTAACGTAAATAAGGTGGTACCACGGGAATGAAGCTCTCGTCCTTTAGTGACGGGACTTTTTTATTTGTAGTTTTTCTTTATATTAGGAAAGGGTGAACGCGAAAGTGGAGTACGATCAGACTTTAAATTTACCTAAGACCGACTTCCCCATGCGGGCCAATTTGCCGCAGCGGGAACCTGAAATCTTGAGTTTTTGGGAAGAACAAGATATTTACAAATTAGTCCAGGAAGCCAACAAGGGCAAACCTAAATTCATTCTGCATGACGGACCTCCTTACGCCAATGGTGATATACATTTAGGAACAACATTAAACAAAGTCCTAAAGGACATGGTAGTTAAATTTTATTCCATGTCCGGTTATGATGCCCCCTATGTACCGGGATGGGACACCCACGGTCTTCCTATTGAGCAGCAGGCGATAAAAAATTTAAAGCTCAACCGCCACCAAATCGACGCTGTGGAGTTTCGGGAGCGCTGTGCCGAGTATGCTTTAAAATTTGTCAACATCCAGAGAGAATCATTTAAAAGGCTGGGTGTACGGGGTGACTGGAATAATCCTTATCTGACCTTATCCCCGGAATACGAAGCTGCCCAAATCGGGGTTTTTGGGGAAATGGCGAAAAAGGGCTATATTTATAAAGGTTTGAAGCCGGTTTACTGGTGTTCCGATTGCGAAACAGCGTTGGCTGAAGCGGAAGTGGAATACCAGGATAAGCGTTCCGCTTCCATTTACGTGAAATTTGCCGTCAAGGACTCTAAAGGACTGTTTGATCCGCAAAATGCTTATGTGGTAATCTGGACCACAACTCCCTGGACTATTCCTGCCAACGTGGCGATTACTTTACATCCTGACTTTGAATATGTCTTAGTCAGGGTGGGGGAAGACAGGCTTTTAATGGCAAAAGGGCTTTATGCCCAAGCTCTGGAGGCTTGCGGTTTACAACCGGGTGAGATCATCCAAACATTTAAAGGCAGTGATTTGGAGCATGTGGTTTGCCGGCATCCCTTGTTTGAGCGGGATTCGCTTGTAATCCTAGGGGAGCATGTCACTCTGGAAGCCGGTACAGGCTGTGTCCATACCGCTCCCGGCCATGGCTTGGAGGATTACGAGGTGGGGCGGCGCTATAATCTGCCGGTTATTTCTCCCTTGGATAACAGGGGAAGATTTACGGAAGAAGGTGCCCAGTACCACGGTTTAACATATGACGAAGCCAATAAGGCTGTCACAAAAGATTTAGAGCAAAACGGAGCGCTGCTCAGCTTGGACTTCATCCAGCACCAGTATCCTCACTGCTGGAGGTGTAAACATCCGGTAATTTTCCGGGCTACCGAGCAGTGGTTTGCATCAATTGACGGTTTCAGAAAAGAAGCCCTGGAGGCTATCAAAGAGGTCAAATGGATTCCTGCCTGGGGAGAGGACAGGATTCATAACATGGTGGCTGAAAGGGGTGATTGGTGTATTTCCCGCCAGCGCACCTGGGGCGTTCCCATACCCATTTTCTACTGCGCTGAATGCGGCGAAGCCATTATCACAGATGAAACAATTAAACATGTCCAGGAATTATTCAGGAAGCACGGTTCCAATATCTGGTTTGCCAAGGAAGCAAATGATTTAGTGCCTCCCGGTTTAAAATGCGGCAAGTGTGGAAATCAGGTTTTTCGCAAAGAAACGGATATTATGGATGTGTGGTTTGACTCAGGCTCAAGCCATGCTGCAGTCTTAAAAGACAACCCGGATTTAGCGTGGCCGGCGGATCTTTACCTGGAAGGAAGCGATCAGCACCGCGGCTGGTTTAATTCCTCCCTTTCCACTGCGGTGGCGACCACAGGCAAAGCGCCTTACAAGGCGGTGCTCACCCATGGCTATGTGGTTGATGAAAAGGGGCGAAAAATGTCGAAATCCCTTGGCAACGGCATCGATCCCCTGGACGTAATCAAGCAGATGGGTGCAGACATTTTAAGGCTTTGGGTGGCTTCCGCCGATTACAAACGGGACGTGGCCGCTTCGCCCAACATCATGAAGCAGATGACTGAAGCTTACCGCAAAATCCGGAATACCTGCCGGTTCCTGTTAGGAAACTTGTATGATTTTAATCCCGAACAGGATAAGGTGGCTTACGAGCAGTTCCTGGAAATTGACCGCTGGGCATTGTTGAAACTGCACAGGTTAATAGCAAAAGTTACGGAAGCATACCGGAACTATGATTTCCATGTGGTTTACCACAGCATCCATAACTTCTGTGTAGTCGATATGAGCGCTTTCTACCTGGATATTATCAAGGACAGGGTGTATATCTCCAGACCGGATGATCCGGCCCGAAGAGCGGCGCAGACCGTAATGTATGAAATTATCATGGCCCTGGTGAGACTCATCACGCCTATTTTAGCCTTTACCAGTGAAGAAGTGTGGCGTTATATTCCTAAACAGCCGGGCAGCCCGGTCAGCGTCCAACTGGCCGGCTGGCCTGAAGTACAGGAAAAATACCTGGACGAGTCACTGGAAGTAAAGTGGAATAAACTGATAGAGGTCAGGGAAGAAGTTTCCAAAGCTTTAGAACTGGCCCGTCAGGAAAAAATCATTGGCAACTCCTTAAATGCAATGGTAAGTGTCTATGCCGATGAAGACTGGTACCAATTCTTAAAACCAATGGAAAAAGAGCTGGCAACTCTGTTTATTGTTTCTGCCGTCGAAGTGGCTACCATGGAAAAGGCTCCGAATAATGCTATTCAGGCAGTCGACATCGAAGGATTGAAGCTGGCTGTCACCGTGGCGCCCGGAGAAAAATGTGAGCGTTGTTGGACCTACAGTCCCACAGTAGGCCAAACAGCTGAACATCCCACCATTTGCTCCCGGTGTGCGGAAGTCATTGCGAATTTAGCATAACAAGGAATTAAACACGTGAGAGGAGGGTGTTTCTTGTATCCGTCGGATCGCAAGTATACTAAGGATCATGAATGGCTATTAGTGACAGGTGAAGAGGCTGCAATCGGCATAACCTCTTATGCTCAGGAAGCCCTGGGTGATGTTGTTTATGTGGAACTACCAGGGGAAGATGACACGCTAGAGGAAGGGAAAAGTTTTGGGGTGATTGAATCAGTCAAAGCTGTTTCCGACGTTTACAGTCCCGTTGACGGCGAAGTAATAGCGGTTAATGAAGCACTGCTTGATTCACCTGAACTGTTAAATGAAGACCCCTACGATACAGGCTGGATGGTGCGAATTAGGCTCACTAAACCCGAACAAGTTGCTAAACTGATGACCAGCGAGCAATATGCTGATTTTCTGAAAGAAGGCTGTTAATTATTTAACAGACCAGACCGTCGACAAACTCTTATCAGCCCACATGTTTTATGGAGCGGGACTGGTTTCGCTCAGCTGTCGGAGGCTTTGCCAAAGGTCAACGCGTGCGAGCTTGTCCAGAGCGAAATAATACATGTGGGCTTTGTCTACAAGCTGGGCTGTTAATAATTTAACAGCCTAAAAATATGCTCTGATACAAAATCAGGATGGAAAGCTAACATTTTACCCGGATAACCAGGATTGTTTATCATATACTAGTTTTGAGAGAACAGCAGACAAGGAGAGAAAAGCAATGCCTGATTTCGATCAAGTTGACAGAGCCGGTGAACCGGTCGGCGGCATGGAAATAACCGTTCCCGTTGGGATTTCCAACCGGCATGTGCATGTAACGGTGGGGGATTTAGATACTCTTTTCGGACAAGGTTATCAGTTGACCAAAATTAAAGATTTGTCCCAGCCAGGCGAATTCGCAGCCCAGGAAACGGTGATTATTGCAGGGCCTAAAGGTGCTATAGAAGGTGTAAGAATTTTGGGCCCTACCAGGAAAAAAACCCAGGTTGAAGTTTCTTTAACGGATTCCTTTAAGCTGGGTGTCAAGCCCCCCGTAAGGGAATCGGGCAATCTGGAGGATACACCCGGAATTGCTCTAATTGGGCCTAAAGGGGTTGTGGCTTTAAAAGAAGGAGTAATCCTGGCAGCCAGGCATATTCATATGCACCCTGACGAAGCTGCCAAATATGGTTTGGAAAACGGTCAGACTGTGAGGGTGGAAGTCCCTGGTGAGCGGGGAATCGTTTTTGATAACGTTTTGCTGCGGGTTAGCCCCAAATATGCCACAGAATTGCACGTTGATACCGACGAGGCAAACTGCGCTTTGCTGAAAAACGGTGACCGGGTTAAAGTCCTGCGTTAGCAGGACTTTTTCTTTTATAGATTTACCAGCTTTCATTAATTGTTCTGCTCGTTTTGGGGTAAATTAAGTAATACTTGGGCAGGTGAGAAGATGCTTGAATACAAAAAAGAAGAACCCGGTATTACCGAATTACAGGATAAAACCGCAGAGTTAATAGGCAGAATGGAGCGGTTAAATTTAGCTGAATATGTGGAAATGCTCAGGGATCCCAAAAGGCTCCTTTGGACTAATTTCCTGGCGGGGGCGGCCCGGGGAGTTGGTATGGCAGTGGGCTTCACCTTGTTAGGGGCTATTATTATTTACATTCTCCAACGGCTTGTACTGCTCAATTTGCCCGTGCTCAGCGATTTTATCGCAGATATTATCAGGATGGTGCGGGAACAAAGCTAACATAAGGAGGCTAAACCATGACCAAAGATGTGATCGCATGCATTTTGGAGCGCAGAAGCGTTCGCAATTTTACCGGCCAACCTATTCCGGAAGCTACATTGGGCAGAATCCTGGATGCGGCCCGTTGGGCGCCTTCTGCCGGCAATCTCCAGCCTTGGGAATTTTACGTGGTTTTAAACCCATTGCTCAAGGAGAAGCTGGCGGCGGCCTGCAATGACCAGGAAACGGTGCGAAAGGCTGCAGCCAACATAGTTGTATGCGCGCTGCCGGAAGTGTCCAAGGAAAAGTATGGGGAAAGAGGAGAGAAGCTGTACTGTATTCAGGATACTGCGCTGGCGGCTGGCTATATGCTGCTGGCGGCTGCCGGCTACGGCATAGGTTCTTGTTGGATCGGCTGGTTTAACGAAGGGGAGGTTCAAAAAGTTTTAGGCTTGCCGCCAACTCATATTCCAACGGCAGTGGTGAGTCTTGGCTACAGCGCCGAAGAGCCGCCGGCACCGGCCAGGTGGAGCCAGGATAAAGTTATTCACGTTTTAAATTAGGAGGCCAAGATGAAAGCTGAATTTGTCAAGTATAAAAAACAGTTGGAAGAAATGCGCTCCGCTTACCTGCGGCTAATCGAAGGAATAGACTCAACAGATTCTGCTACACAAGCAGCAGGTTTGCATACTGAAATGAGGGATAGCCTCAGTGAGTTGTCTTCCTATGACAATCATCCTGCTGACTCAGGTTCCGAGCTTTTTGAACGCAGCAAAGATTTGGCCCTGAGGGACAATGCCATAATTCAACTGCAGAAAATAGAGGATGCCCTGCAAAAAATTGCGGCTGGCACATACGGTCGTTGCAATATCTGTGGTCAGGAGATACCTGCTGAAAGACTGGAGGCTGCTCCGGAGACTACCTTGTGCCTGGACTGTAGAAAAGAATTTGAAGGCGAAGGGGACAGACACCCGCGTCCTATAGAAGAGGATGTAATTGTTCCACCTTTTGGCGGGTTAACTCACGATCAATCTCCGCTGGAGCTGGGTGAGGCGGAAGATGAGATTATGTATGACGGGGAGGATGCTTGGCAGGATGTAGCGCGTTTCGGCACTTCCGACACTCCTTCCGACGTACCAAATGCGGGACATTACCCCGAGATCTATTATGATTTTGACGAGGATGTGGGGATGGTAGACGATGTGGATCATATCCCCTACGAAATTGGCGATGATGGGATAATTTACGAGAATTTTACCGGACTTGATGATGAGGACACTCCGGCGGAGAAGATTGATGTGGGAGAGCAGCATCATTAAAGGAAAAAGCTCCATCTTGGGATGATGGAGCTTTTAATCATTTTTCCGTGACGTAATCATCGATATACCAATTACCGTTTTTATTGGTCAAAGATACCGCTTCCCGCAGCCGCAGGGTTTTGGTTTCTTTTCCTTCCAGGTAACTGACCGCGTAGTTAAGCTGGTAAACTTTTTTTGTTGGTTCATCCCAGGCCTTGCGGATTTCACTCTCTTTAAGCCGTGATTTGCGTAATTTTACCCGATCTCCCAAATATAATTTTTGTGCCTTAAATTTATTTTTCAGCTCCGGGGTAATCACTGCATTTACCCCACTGCGGTCGTTGCCGGCTTGACTCCGCATAAATTGCTGTGTTACAGCTTCAGGGTCGGTAAAATCTACATTGACCCGCCCGCAGCCGGGTGTGATAAAAAGCAGACACGACAAAAGCAGGTAAAGCAAAGGGCGCAAAGTTGTTCCCACTCCTAACTATTTATGTCTTTTACGGGACGGTCGGGCCAACATCCTGCCCAGCAGGGTAAGAGGATAGGCTAAAAGCAGCAGCCATTTCCAATTTTTTCTATTGATGCCTAGCATTTGGCAAACCTCCTTTGGCAAATTTGTTGCTTCTTAACTAAATCTACAGGCTGAAAACCGCGGCTTGTATCCGAACATCCGTATTGATAAACTAAAAACAGGAGGTGGGGAGATGGTTCCTGAAAATATTTGTCCTGAATGCGGACAGGAGCTTATACCCGAAGGTGGATGCCGTTATTGCCCGTTTTGCGGGTGGTCTTCTTGCGGAAATTGAACCTTCTTGTTTCACCTCCTGGCATTATTTTGTCCCGCCGGAGGTGAAACTATTTACTGCACTTTTTGTCCTAATTGCAGTGCATATATAGGGTATGCTAAAATTATCACGAATTGGTAAAGCTAAGGAGGAGATTATTTGCATTTCTTTTTTGTAGTTTTTGCTGTCCTGTTCTCAGACCAGTTGGTTAAATTCCTGGTTGTAAAAAACATGGCAGAAGGCCAATCCATACCTGTAATCCCCGAGATTTTTCACTTGACTTTTGTGAAAAACTACGGCGCCGCCTTCGGCATTATGGCCTATAAGACTTCTTTTTTTGTAGCTATTGGCATAGTTGTGGTACTGATAATTTTATTTTTTTACCGGCGCCTTGGCCATGAACAGAAACTGCTGCGCCTGGGGCTGGCTTTACAACTGGGAGGGGCCATTGGAAACCTTATAGACCGCTTGAGGACCGGTTATGTGGTAGATCTTTTTGATTTTCGCATTTGGCCGGTGTTTAATTTGGCTGATACAGCTATAGTTATCGGTGTAGCGCTGCTCTGCTGGGAAATCTTGCGCATGCCGGAAGGAAAACGTAATCCATGATCAAGGTGACACAATGGAAGTAGTGAATTTTTTAATTACAGCAGAAGATAGCGGCAAACGCTTGGACCGTTATTTGACCGAACAGCTGCCGGAATTATCTCGTTCACGTATTCAGGAACTGATTGGAGCGGGGCAAGTTCAGGTTAACCACCAGGCAGTTAAAGCCAATTACAAATTAAAAAAAGATGATGCGGTCACCGTGGTTATTCCAGCCCCTGAACCTTTAGAAGTGCTGCCGGAGGCGATACCGCTGGATATACTGTATGAAGACGGCGATTTGCTGGTTGTGAATAAACCGCAGGGTATGGTTGTCCATCCTGCTGCCGGCAATTATTCCGGCACTTTGGTTAATGCCCTGCTTTATCATTGTCGGGATCTATCCGGGATTAACGGGATTCTGAGGCCGGGAATTGTTCATAGAATTGATAAAGACACTTCCGGGGTCTTGGTGGTGGCAAAAAACGACGCCGCTCACCGGC
This sequence comes from Zhaonella formicivorans, assembly GCF_004353525.1. Lineage (NCBI taxonomy): Bacteria > Bacillati > Bacillota > Clostridia > Neomoorellales > Zhaonellaceae > Zhaonella > Zhaonella formicivorans. The sequence goes on along the minus strand of NZ_CP085524.1, from coordinate 1,270,323 downwards.
ATTTGGCTAAGCAAATAAAAGAACATTCGGTTACCCGCACCTACCTGGCGTTAGTCCACGGCACGATTAAGGAACAGTCAGGCAGGATCGAGGCTCCGATCGGCCGCGATCCGCGGGAACGAAAAAGAATGGCCGTTGTGGACAAAAATGGGAAAGAAGCGGTAACTTCCTACACTGTATTAGAGCGTTTCGTGGATTATACTTACCTGCAGCTCCGGCTAAAAACAGGCAGGACCCACCAGATCAGGGTGCACATGGCCTATTTAGGTCATCCTGTGGTTGGAGATCCCAAATACGGGCCCCAAAAGCCCCATTTCGGCCTGGAAGGACAAGCGCTACATGCCTCCACTTTGGGGTTTGTCCATCCCCGCACCGGGGCATATCTGGAATTTACGGCGCCCCTTCCTCAGTATTTTGCAGATTTGCTGGAAAAGCTCCGAAAAACCCGTAAGAAGGAGGCGTAGGGATTGGCGGAAGAGTGGGAGGTAGTGTTTATTGCCAGGGATAAACTGGAAGCTGAAGTTGTCGGTGAACTTCTGGATTCTGAAGGGATACCTGTGCGTTTAAGCGGTGAGTCGCTGGGAGAACTTTATGGCCTGCATACGGGGCCGCTGGCCCAGGTAAAAATCCTGGCACCCAGCCGGTACGCGGAAGAAGCCAGGAATCTAATCGCGGCGGAAATAATTGAAAGTGATCCGGAGAAAACATAAACATTCAGCTAGTTGAAAATATTAACCCTTGTGTCCGCTGATTTTGGGGTGTATATAACTTAAAAGCTACAGCGTGGGGAAGGAGAAAGTTGTGAGCGTTAAAATCATCGCCAAAAATTTTTCTACAGGAGCAGGTTACGATCTGCAGGTTTTGGAAACGGGAGCCAGCCTCCGGGATTACCTGGAGGCCTTAAATAATTTTATTTTGGAGGGCCAACTTACCAGGAGCAGGGGAACCCAAAGCCAATGTGCAGGCTGCGACCTTTGCTGTCACGAGCGGATTCCTTTGACCTTGGTTGACATCTACCAGTTGAAAAGAGGTTTGGCTGAGTTGGGGCAGGATTTGGCACTGGCCGATATTATTAAACGCTATACTAACGTTAAGGCGGAAGGCAGTGTAATAGATATCACTTTGGGACAGACAGAGCTGGGCGAATGCCTTTTCCTGGAAACTGAAAACAAGAAGTGCACCATCTATAACCATAGGCCTCTGGTCTGTCAAACCTATATTTGTGCACCTCTAAGTCAGCGGGCCGAAAGGTTAAGGGAAACAATTGTTAATTTGGGAGAGGATCAGCTGGTGAAATGGTGCTTGCAAAACATACCGGAAGCTGAATTATACCATGAAGCGTGGGAACCGGAAGTAAACCCCGCTGACTGGATTGACACCCCTTTCCAAGGGAAAGAAGATTACGACGAGGTGCTAATAAAAGAAATATGCCCGCCAAGGCTTTGGCAGGCGCTGCTGCGCTAACGTTCGCTTTGTTGTTGTTTAAGGCGCATGGCCGCTAGAATCCCAATTATGCTGTAGACAATTACCATCAGGTAATCGAAAAGCAGCAACTGCCACGAAGGTAAAGGGGAATAAAGCGCGTAAGCCAAAAGGTAGGTAACCGTGTTAAAACTGAGCGTTACCGCTAAAACGTCAGGAAGAGCGGTTTTGAAATTGGACTTTGGTATGGCGATGAGCCAGGAAATGCTGAAAAATGTTAAAAAATTCATTACCATATTGGCTACCAGACCCTGGCCTCCTGCAGTTAAATAAATTGCAAAGAAGTATAATAAAAAAGTGAGACCTTGGTAAAAGAGAAACTGGACAAAACTCACGCCTGTTGACTCCTTCCGTAAAATGCGATACTAACATTTTAACTGATATGCTATTATTTTGTCTATTAGACACATAACCGGGGTGAAGGATATGGAGGATTACGTAATAAGGGCCACTGCAGGGGACGGCGCAATTAGGGCCTTTGCTGCTGCCACAACCGGGTTGGTGGAGGAAGCAAGGAAAAGACACGGTACCTTGCCTACTGCTTCAGCTGCGTTAGGCAGAGTTTTAACGGCGGCGGCTATGATGGGTATCACCTTGAAGGGTGAGGACACACTGACCCTCAGAATTGTAGGCGATGGACCTCTTGGGGCAGTAGTTGCGGTGGCCGATGCAAGCGGAGCAGTACGGGGATATGTGCAGGAACCCTTGATCCATTTGCCCAGCAAGGCAGCGCGCAAGCTGGATGTAGGTAGGGCGGTTGGTAAAAACGGCATGGTATATGTGACCAAAGACTTGGGTTTAAAAGAGCCTTATACAGGCAGCGTGCCTTTGGTTTCCGGAGAGATAGCCGAAGATTTGAGCTACTATTTTACCGTTTCAGAACAAATTCCAACCGCAGTTGCTTTGGGAGTAATAATTGAAACTGATAATTCCGTAAGGGCAGCCGGCGGCTTTATGGTTCAACTATTGCCGGGTGCTGAGGAAGGGACGGTAGAGAAACTGGAGGAGAATATTCAGGCCATGCCGCCGGTTAGCCAACTGGTAGATGAAGGCCTTTCTCCGGAGGAAATCTTGAATAAGGTTTTAAAGGGTTTTGAGGTCACCGTCCATGAAAAGCTCCCTCTTAAATTTTACTGCGGTTGTTCGAGGGAGCGCCTGGAAAAAATTTTAATCAGCCTCGGCAAGGAAGAACTGAAAAGCATGCTGCGGGAGCAGGGTCAAGCTGAGTTAACCTGCCATTTTTGCGCTGACCGGTATCATTTTACCAAAGAGGATCTGGAAAGACTCCTTGAGGAAATCAAATAATAAAGTTTGCTGCAGCAAAACTCAGCGAAAAAAACATTTCTTTTAACCCGGACAAAAAATGAGTCAGACTGGTTTTTTAAACTAAGTCCCCAGTCGCCAGTCATTAGTCACCGGTTGCGGCCTATGAATGCGTCCTTAGTATTTGGTTGTTAGTCTTTAGTTTAATGAAATTCTCACATGCTGTCTTGCTTCAGTACTAATGACTATTGACTAACGAAAGCGCGACTTACCGGGGACTGGTGACTTCTATTGGTCACTTTGATGGGCATAATTGTGTACCTTTGATTTTCATTTTCTTGCTAAGCTTCCTAGAGCCATGCGGAAAGCGGAGGATGAAGAATGTGTTTTGTCATTGAAGCTGAAAACTTAACTAAAACATATGGGGATTTTCAGGCTGTAAAAGGTATAAGTTTTAAAGTTAAGGAAAGGGAATGTTTCGCACTTTTGGGCCCCAACGGGGCAGGGAAGACTTCGACGGTAAAAATGATCTACTGTTTTTCGCCGGTAACCAGCGGAAGGCTTACAGTTTTAGGATACGATGTAACACAAAAGCCCCGCGAAGTGAAAAGTAGAATTGGGGTAGTCTCCCAGGAAGACAATCTGGACCAGGACTTGACAGTATGGGAGAACTTGGTTGTTTATGCCGCTTATTTTTCCATACCTAAAAAAGAAGCTGAGCGTCGGGCTAAGGAATTGCTCCATTTTGCTGACCTGGCGGATAGGGCCGGGACCAAGGTTGAGGAATTATCAGGGGGCATGAAGCGCCGTCTGACCATTGCCCGGGCCCTTGTCAACAAACCGAAAATTTTAATTTTGGATGAACCCACCACCGGGCTGGATCCCCAGGCCAGGCACCTAATTTGGCAGCGGCTGCGGCAGTTAAAGCAGCAGGGAGTGACATTGATTTTGACAACCCACTATTTGGAGGAAGCGAGCCAGCTTTGTGACAGGCTGCTTATTATGGATGAAGGGAAAATCTTGGAGGAAGGCAGACCCGCTGAGTTGGTACAAGCCCATATTGGACAAGAAGTGTTGGAAGTAAGTATGGAAGGGGACCGGGCAGAACTTATTCGGCGCGTTAAGCCATACATTTCAGGTTATCAATTGATGGGAGAAGTCACTTATCTCTACCCTAAAGACGGTGAAACCCTCTGGGCTGAATTAAGGAAAACTCCCTATACCTTTTACCACCAGTTGCTCAGGCCGGCAACCCTGGAAGATGTCTTTCTTAAGTTGGCGGGAAAGGGGCTGGAATAATGAACTGGTTAGAGCTGTGGCGCCGGCCTGATTTAAGTTTACAGGCTTGGCAAGTCTTTAAACGCAACCTGCTGGTGTTTAAAAAGATCTGGGTTACCAATATCACCTTTAACTTTCTTGAACCGCTGATGTATCTGGGAGCCATGGGCTATGGGCTTGGAATGTATGTTACTGACATTCAAGGCATGCCCTACCTTAATTTTATTGCCCCGGGGCTGATTGCTTCTTCCGCTATGTGGGCGGCTGCTTCCGAATGCTCCTATGACAGTTTTGTGCGGATGAAATTCCAGCATACATACCACGCCATTATTGCCACTCCCATTAATATTGAAGAAGTAGTGTTGGGAGATATTTTATTTGGAGTTTTTAAAAGCGTGCTTTACGGTTCGGTAATCCTGCTGGTAATTGCTGTTTTAGGTCTGGTACCTTCTTTTTATGCTTTGCTGATCCCTTTGGTGTTGGTCCTGTGCGGCTTTGTTTTTGCTGAACTGGGTCTAATTTGGGTGGGTTTTGTACCTAATATAGATTCGCTGAGTTACTTTTTTACACTACTAGTAACCCCTATGTTTCTGTTTGCCGGCGTTTTTTATCCTTTAGAGGGGATGCCTCTTTTTATTCAAAGGCTGGCCTGGTTTACACCCCTTTATCACCTGGTAGTTTTAATCCGTTCTTTGTCCTTTGGCCAGGTTAGCTGGAATTTGCTGTTTAACGTGTTATGGCTGGTTATATTTATTCTTATCTTTCTATTTCCCCCGCTAAATTTAATGCGCCAGCGGTTAATCAAATAAATTGAGCAAACAGGGATTTTGCCGCAGTTTCCAAGACATACTATTGGCAGCTAAAAAAGCCAGGACAGTAGAAAGCTCAAAGCTTACTATCCTGGCTTTTTTTGTTTAAGCTTGGCATTAAGTCATGTTCCAGCACTTGGTCCGAAATCCAAAGCCTTTTTTGAGCTTGGGCAATTTGCGCTGTATACTGCTCTACAGGCAGGATTTCTCCGCTTTTAACATCGTATACCTGACCAGTAGTCTGCAAGTAAAAAATTTTACCGTCCGTGAAAGAACCGTTTCTGAACACTGCTAACCCCTGGGTAGAGCTCAGCAGGTCCTGGCCCAGCAGGTTAGGCACTTTCAGCCCCAGAAGGTTAGCCAAAGTGGGGAACAGGTCAATTTGGCCGCCGGTTATGTTCTTTGTTCCAGCGTGGGCATCTCCCGGCAAGTGGATGATGAGCGGAACCTTTTGCAGTTTGGCCCAGGTTAATTCATCATCGGGTGCCGCCAGGAAAGCCAGCAGGTCGTCTTTCTCCACCTTGCTAACGGCACTGTGGTCCCCGTAAACTGCAACCACGGAGTTTTCCCATAACCCGTTTGCCTTGAGCTCCTCAATAAAGGAGCCTAAGGCAGCGTCAGCATAGTGGATAGCTTTGAAATAGTTTCCCAAAAAAGTTCCGGCATATCTGCCGGGATCAAAGTCAGAACCCGCGCTGAAAGCATCATAGGGATAATGGCTGGACAAGGTTACCAAAAAAGCGTAAAAAGGTTGAACAGCAGCGGCAAGTTTAGCGGCTGACTGTTTGAAAAAAGATTTATCTCCTAAGCCCCAGCCAACCTGTTCATCGGGGATGAAATCCTCCTTGCTATAAAATGCCTCAAAACCTAAACTGCGGTACATGGCAGCTCTGTTCCAATAGCTGGGCTTGTAGGCATGTATGGCCATGGTGGTATAGCCTGCTTCCCTTAATTTGCCGGGCAGTGAATTAAACCGGTTAGCAGCGTACTGAAAGTATACCGAGCCTTCCCTGGCAGGGTAGTAAGAAACGTTTACCAAAAACTCAGCATCGGAGGTATTTCCTTGTGCCGTTTGAAAATAAAAATTATTGAAATATATGCTGTTGTTTAAAAGCCTATTGAGATTAGGAGTGATTTCCCTACCATTGATTTTTTTGTTGAGGACAAAGCTTTGCAGTGCTTCCACTTGAACCACGATCAGGTTTTTATTTTTCGCAATGCCAAAGTATTTGCTCTGCTCCGGTTTTGCAGGTGGAGTGCTGGCAAACCATTGGCTGATTTCTTGCCGGGATGCCCTGGAAAGCTCTTTTTGGCTAAGCTGTTTTTTGGCATACTTGTAGAAATCAAAAGCATGAAAATTTAAAATTCCAATGTTCTCCACAAAAAAAGTTTGATCTAAAATATTGGTAAACACTCTTTTACCCATGGTGTTTTCCAGGCTTATAACCTTGAAGGAAATCAGGGAAATACCGCAAAAAAAGAGTAGCATAGCCTTAGCCGCCCTTTTTCTGAATAAAACTTTTTCCGCGCTGGATCGTGCTTTGCCTGAAATTTTCAACAAAGGGAACAGTAAAGGCAAATCAAACAGGAAAATCAGGTCCCCAAGTTGAAAAAGGGAAAACACGCTCTGTTTAACCGAACCTGCTTGAGCTACTTGTAAGAGAACGGGGATGGAAATGACATCGCTGTAGTACCTGTAAAAAAACAGATCAGCAAGCATTATCAAGGATATGAGGATGTCGCACAGGTATAGGAAAAGGGCTCTCTGTGTTATGGGTAAAAGGAGGATGCATCCTGCGATTATCAAGACGGAGCCTAAAGAAGCTGCCAGGAAACCGGTAGGCTTCATCACGCCGATTTGGTCATTAAACTCCATGACTTTAAAGAGCATTAAACAGGCAAAGAGCATATAATCCAAATTGCGGGCAGCATAACCCGCAGCAGATGCTTGCACTTTTGCTAACCACTTCTGGGAGTATAAATTTACTGAAGACATATTACAACCTCTTATACTGTGCATTAAAGGTTAAATGTGTAACAAAACTATTATAGACTAATTACTGCTATTAGCCAAGGCAGAAGTGACAGAAGGCTAGGGGACTAGAACGACAGGAAAAATTGGATACTCTGAAAAACATTGTATTTATTTGCGTTAGGGAGGGCTGTTAGTGGAAAGCATTCTGGCTATTGATGTAGGGGGCGGAACCCAGGATATTTTACTTTATGAACCGGACAAACCAATTGAAAATTGCGTGCAGCTTATTTTACCTTCCCAAACGGTGGTAGTAGCCGGGAAGATTGCACAAGCTACTGTACGAGGTCAGGGGGTATTTTTACATGGCAAACTGATGGGAGGGGGGGCTTGTGTCAGCGCAATCAAAAAGCATTTAAAGCAAGGTTTTCCGGTTTACGCCACCCCTCAAGCGGCTAAGACAGTGGCTGACGATTTGGACAAAGTCAGATCCCTGGGAATTGAGCTTACGGAAGAGCAGCCTGGAGGGTCCATCGCTATTGAAATGGGTGACGTGGATTTAAAAACGCTGGCGAAAAGCTTGGAGCCCTACGGCGTGACTTTGCCCAAAACTGTAGCCGTAGCGGTGCAGGACCACGGGGAAAGTATTGGCATGAGCAACCGTTTGTTTCGGTTTAAACTGTGGAAGGAATTCTGCGAAGCCGGTGGCGACATCAGGAATTTGCTCTACCAGAAGGTGCCTTCCTCTCTCACAAGGATGGCGGCGGCCATTGAGAAACTACCCGGCGCTTACGTCATGGATACCGGTGCAGCAGCCATCTGGGGGGCTTTATGCGACCCACAAGTAAAACAACACCAGGAAGAGGGTTTGGTAGTGCTTAATATCGGCAATCAGCACACTGTGGGCATTTTGCTCCAGGGCTACCGGGTCTGGGGGCTGTTTGAACATCATACGGGTCTCCTCACACAGGGTAAGCTGTTACATTATGTTGCAGCCTTGCAGGCGAAAAAACTGCGCAATGCGGAGGTCTATGACGACGGCGGGCATGGCTGTTACATCCATCCTGATTACGTGCGCGGCAGCGGCTATAAATTTGTGGCGGTTACCGGCCCACGCCGCGAGTTAGCCCGGGCGGGAAATTACTACATGGCAGTTCCTTTCGGCGATATGATGTTGGCCGGTTCTTTCGGTTTAATCGCAGCTATTACAAGTAAAAATGCTACTTGACATTGCCCCAGGGATACTTTAAACTACCAGTAAGCAAGTTACCTTTAAGTTGGTCCCGTGAGGCCAGGAAGGGAGATATTGATTTGCCTTATATGGCGGTGATTATCTAACCTTTCCTGGGGGAAAGGTTTTCTTAATTTTAAGGCTAAGTTAGCAGGGGGTGGTAGGATGAATTTTACGGTTAAAACTCAAATCATGGATGCCGAAAAAATGCGCCGTACTTTGATCAGGATTTCTCACGAGATAGTGGAGAAAAACAAAGGCACGGACAACCTGGCCTTAATTGGGATTCGCCGCCGGGGGGTGCCTTTGGCGCAGCGTTTGGCCAAGCATATAGCAGAAATTGAGGGCGTAACTTTACCGGTGGGCGTTTTGGATATAACTCTCTATAGGGATGACTTAACAACAATTGATCACCAACCGGTAGTGCAAAAAACAGAAGTTCCTTTTCCAGTAACCAACAAGAAAATCATTTTGGTTGACGACGTGCTTTACACCGGCAGAACTGCCAGAGCAGCTTTGGATGCCATAATGGATCTTGGAAGACCGGAGGCGATCCAGTTGGCGATCTTGGTGGACCGGGGTCACAGGGAACTTCCCATCCGCGCCGATTATGTCGGTAAAAATGTTCCCACTTCCAAAAAAGAAATAGTTGCCGTCAATCTGGTGGAAATAGATGGCAGCGATGAAGTGCAGATTTTAGAAGCAGCAGAATAAGAAGCTTGCTCCTTTAAATGTAGTCCGGAGAGGCTAACAAGGAGAACAGGCTGATTTTTGCCATACGCCTGGACCTCCTTGTGGGGTCCATTATTATTTAGGATAACTTTATGAAGTGTCACAGGTTGCACCAACAACTATCAACCACCAATTAACAACTAATAAAGGGAGGAAACAAAAAATGTGGAAGCGCAAAGACTTGCTGGGTTTGAAAGAGCTTAGCGCCGACGAAATCAATCTGATTTTGGATACTGCTGTCCCGATGAAAGATATTATCAAACGGGAAATAAAAAAAGTACCAACTTTACGAGGTCGCTCCATGGTTACTTTATTTTATGAACCAAGCACCAGGACACGCACTTCATTTGAAATTGCTGCCAAGTACTTGAGTGCCGATACCTCCAGCTTAACAGTGGCAACCAGCAGTGTGGTAAAAGGCGAAACTTTAATTGATACGGGTAAAACCATCGAAGTGATGGGGGCAGACGTAATCGTTATCCGCCATGAAGCGGCGGGCGCTCCCCATTTGCTCGCCCAAAGGATTAAATCCCGGGTGATTAACGCAGGTGATGGGATGCATGAACACCCCACCCAGGGGTTACTCGACATGTTTACTATCCGGGAAAAGAAGGGGAAGCTGGCTGATTTAAAAATTGCTATTTTAGGGGATATACTGCACAGCAGGGTAGCCCGTTCCAATATCTGGGGATTGACCAAGTTTGGCGCCAAGGTCAGGGTTGTTGGCCCCAGCACGTTGCTTCCCAAGGAAGTCCAGCGCATGGGGGTGGAGGTGTTCCAAAGCGCTGAAGAGGCGCTAAAGGATGTGGACGTGATCAATGTGCTGCGGGTGCAGAGGGAAAGGCAGAAAAAAGGGCTTTTGCCTTCGCTGCGTGAATATTCCAACCTCTACGGCCTGGACCGCAAGCGTTTGGCACTGGCAAAGCCCGATGCTTTGGTTATGCACCCCGGGCCTATGAACCGCGGTGTGGAAATCATGCCTGATGTTTACGACAGCTTGCACTCGGTTGTGGACGAGCAGGTGACCAACGGCGTCGCAGTACGGATGGCTATCTTATATCTTCTCATGGGAGGGAAAAACGTCAATGAAGTTGTTAATTAAAGGCGGCAGGGTAATTGATCCGGCCAACGGCATAGATGGGATTAGGGATGTATTAATTGTGGACGGACTGATTGTAAAAGTTGAGGAGAACATTAACGAAGAAGCGGATGAACAGATTGAAGCCGAAGGTAAAATCGTTGCTCCCGGTTTCATCGACATGCACGTGCACTTGCGGGAGCCGGGATTTGAGCATAAGGAAACCATTGCCAGCGGTACCAGGGCTGCCGCGGCAGGAGGTTTTACTGCTGTGGTTTGTATGCCAAACACCAACCCTGTTGCCGACAACAAGGCAGTAGTTTCTTTTATCAAACAAAAAGCTGAGCAGGAAGGCAAGGTGAAAGTTTATCCTGTTGGCAATGTGACCAAAGGGGCTCAAGGGGAGGAACTGACGGAAATCGGCGAACTGAAAGCGGCCGGAGTGGTAGCGCTTTCCGACGATGGAAAGCCGGTGCATAATGGGGAAATAATGCGCAGGGCTTTAGAATATGCCCAGATGTTCCAGCTGCCGATTATCAGCCACTGCGAGGATTTAAATCTGGTGGCAAGCGGTTATATGCACGAAGGTTATATTTCAACAGTCCTGGGTCTCCGGGGAATTCCGGCTGCGGCAGAGGAAGTAATGGTGGCAAGAGATATTATCCTGGCAGAGTTAACAGGTAGCCCGGTGCATATAGCCCACATCAGCACAGCCGGTTCAGTGCGGCTGGTGAGGGAAGCCAAAGCAAGGGGCATTAAAATAACGGCAGAAGCAACACCCCATCACTTTACTTTGACAGATGAGGCGGTAATTGGTTATAACACCGCTACAAAGGTGAACCCCCCACTGCGCAGCAGCAGACACCGGGAGGCAATTCTGGAAGCACTGGCTGACGGCACTATTGAAGTAATTGCTACGGACCATGCTCCCCACGCCCGGGAAGAAAAAGAAGTGGAATACGCCTATGCCCCAAACGGCATGGTAGGGTTGGAGACAGCAGTGCCCTTGATGGTCACTCAGCTGATCCATACCGGAATCCTCGACTGGAGCGAGGCTATAGCCAAATTGACAATTAACCCGGCTAAAATACTGAACCTTCCCTTGGGAACTTTAAGTGCCGGCAGTCCGGCGGATGTGACAATTATTGACCCGGAAAAAGAAGCTGTTGTAGATCCCGCAAGATTTCAATCCATGGGCAAAAACACTCCTTTCGCCGGGTGGGAACTAAAAGGCTGGCCGGTTTACACTATCGTCAATGGCAGGGTGGTCATGGCAGACGGCAAAATTCTGGAATAAGGAGTGGAAAAATGGCCAACCAGGTGCTGGGAAAGATTATCGGACAAGAGGAAGCGGCCCCCGGGATTTACTTTATGGAGATTTTGGCACCGGAAATTGCGGCCCAAGCGAAACCGGGCCAGTTTGTGCATGTCAAGTGCGGCAGCACTTATGCACCGCTTTTACGGCGGCCCATCAGCCTGCATAGTATAGAGCCGCAGGTAGGAAAGATCGGCCTTTTATACCAGATAAAAGGTCAGGGAACCAAGCTTTTAGCCGGTATGCGGAGCGGACAGGCCATCGATCTCTTGGGGCCTTTGGGGAATGGTTTTCAACTACCCGCAGGCCTGGGTAAAGCGCTGGTGATAGGCGGGGGCATGGGAGTGGCCCCCCTTTTACCCCTGCTGCAGGCTTTGCAGGCGATAGGCAAACCGGCCACGGCAATTTTAGGCTTCAATGATTCTTCCTCCCTTTTGCGCGTCCAGGAATATGCCTCTTGCGCGGAAAAATTGCTCTTGACTACAGTTGACGGGAGCGCCGGTGAAAAGGGTTTGGCAACGGCCCCTTTGGAGCGGGAACTGCAAACTGCTGAATATAGCATTGTATTTGCCTGCGGGCCTGAACCCATGCTCCGGGCAGTAACAGCTATAGCTGATAGCCAGGGAATAGAATGCCAGGTATCCCTGGAAGCATATATGGCCTGCGGCATCGGGGCTTGTCTGGGATGTGCCTGCCGGACACGGGAAGAAGGACAGGAGAGGTATACCAGGGTTTGCTGCGAAGGACCTGTTTATGACAGCAAGGCGGTGATCTGGAATGAGTAAGGTAAGCCTGGCAGTTAATGTAGGGGGACTGAAGTTAAAAAATCCGGTGCTTACCGCCTCGGGCACTTTTGGGTTTGGTCTTGAGCTTTTACCCTATCTGGAGCTGAACCAACTGGGAGGGGTAGTGGTGAAGGGGACTACCTTGCAGCCCAGGCAAGGGAACCCGCCGCCCCGCTTGGTGGAAACTCCCGCCGGACTTTTAAACGCGATCGGACTGCAGAACCCGGGTGCAGATTATTTCCTGGCTGAGATTTTGCCGGAGTTAAGGCGGCATCAAACCAACTTTATCGTCAATATTTCTGGCAATACCGTAGAGGAATACGGAATCCTGGCAGCCAAACTGTCGGTTCCGGGGGTGGCAGCATTGGAAGTGAATATTTCCTGCCCTAATGTCAAGGCCGGCGGCATGGTCTTCGGTACTGACCCCGCCTTGGTGGCTCAAGTGACGCGGCAAGTTAAGTCCAATACGCATTTGCCGGTGATTGTCAAATTGTCTCCCAACGTAACCGATATAACAGCCATTGCCCGGGCTGCGGCAGAATCCGGCGCTGATGCCCTGTCTCTGATTAATACTCTTTTGGGAATGGCTATAGACATCTACAAGCGTAAACCGGTTTTAGGTAGCGTCACGGGCGGTTTATCGGGGCCCGCAGTAAAGCCGGTTGCTGTCCGCATGGTCTGGCAGGTGGCTCAGGCCGTTAAAATCCCTATCATCGGCATGGGTGGCATTGTTACCGTGGAAGATGCCCTGGAATTCATTCTGGCCGGAGCCACTGCCGTGGCGGTGGGAACAGGTAATTTTCTGAATCCTAGAGCCACAATTGAGATCATCCAGGGGCTGGAAAAATACTGTCTGGATAATGGGATAGCAGATATTAGTGAGTTGGTGGGGGCGGCCCATATTAGTTGTTAGTTGTTGGCTGCTAGTTGATAGTTGATAGTGAAAACATTTCACTATAATTTTAATGCAAAATTCAAATCGTCCAGGGTAATAGCTGTCAGCTGATAGCTGAAAGCTGTGGGCTGAAAAGGAGTGATCGCGTGCAAGAAATTAAAGAACGTTTAATTGTTGCCTTAGATGTTGATACTTTGCAGGAAGTAGAGGAACTGGTCGAACTGTTAGGTCCTCATGTAGGGATGTTCAAAGTTGGTTTGCAGCTTTACACCAGCCTGGGCCCAAAGGTGCTTCAGACTATCCATGCCAAAGGGGGGAAAATTTTTGTTGACCTCAAGCTGCATGACATTCCCAACACGGTAGCCCAGGCCAGCCGGGTGTTAACCGCCTACGGTGTGCGCATGTTTAATGTGCATGCTTCCGGCGGACTGAAAATGATGGCTGCTGCTGCCAGGGCGGTGGAAGAAGCGGCAAGAGAAAAAGGCATTGCCAAACCACTCTTGATAGCGGTAACCGTTTTAACCAGCCTGGGGGAAGAGGATTTACAGGAAATAGGCCTAAAGGGCTCCCCGGAAGAAACAGTGCTCAAATGGGCCAAGTTAGCCCAGGAAGCGGGGTTGGATGGCGTAGTGGCCTCGCCGCGGGAGAGTTCCTTGATTAGGGCCGCCTGTGGTCCCGGATTTCTGACGGTTACCCCCGGGGTACGCCCGCAGGGGGCAGAGCAAGGAGATCAGAAGAGGGTTGCTACTCCGAGGGAAGCAATCCGGCAGGGTTCTTCTTACCTGGTAATAGGCAGACCCATTACGGCTGCGGCCGATCCGGTGCGAGCAGCCCAGGCAATTCTTGCTGAAATGGAGGAGGGTTTATGTTAACTCAAGCAGAAATACAACAGATATTTATTGCTTCCGAAGCTCTGTTGGAGGGCCATTTTCGTTTAACCTCCGGCAGGCACAGCGACCGCTATATCCAGTGTGCCAAAGTTTTGCAGTACCCGGAATATACAACTAAACTCTGCCAGGAACTGGCAGGGCGTTTTGCCGGCGCAGGGGTGGACCTGGTTGTGGGACCGGCCATGGGAGGCATAATTGTGGCCTATGAAATGGCCAGGCAGCTTGGGGTAAAGGCCATTTTTACCGAGCGGGAAGATAACGTGATGCAGCTGCGCCGTGGTTTCACCATTAAACCGGGGGAAAAGGTTTTAGTGGTGGAAGATGTTATAACTACAGGCGGTTCGGTGTCGGAAGTTATAGAACTGGTCCGCCAAGCAGGAGGTATTGTAGCAGGTGCTGCCGTACTGGTTGACAGAAGCAACGGTAAAATTGATTTAGGTGTCCGTACCGAGAGTTTGCTGGCCATGGATGTCAAATCATATTCCCCGGAAGAGTGCCCTTTGTGCAGCTCAGGTTTGCCACTGGTTAAACCTGGCAGCCGCAAGGTTTAGCCGGCTGCATTTTTTGCCTGTCGGTAAGATAAAATATAATGAAAACTTGTAGGAGTAAAGACGTATTTGGTTGGTACAGCAGTGGGGGGATCCTATGAACAAAAAAGTGGTGCTGTGCATAATTGATTCACTTCACCCCGGCGTGCTGGAACAGTGTTTCGCCGGCGGACTGGCACCTAATTTAGATTTCTTGCGCAAAAACGGCTTTTATTCCCCTGCGTGCGTTTCCGTCTTCCCAACTATGACCCCTACTGCCACTGCAAGCATCATGACCGGTACTCAGGTAGAATGTCACGGGGTACCGGGTTTTGTTTGGTATAACTACGAGCAGGATCGGTGGGAAAATTATGGCGCTACTTTCAGTGCTGCCCTGAAACAGGGGCTGGGGAGAACCTTATATAATTGGTTTTACCGTTTAAATCACTGCCATTTAAAAAAAGAGGTTTTAACCCTGCATGAACAGTTATCCAAGCAAGGTCTGAAATCTGCCAACCTTAATTTCTTTATGCGACGAGGTTCTGTAAAACATGAGCCCAACTTTCCATGGTTGCTCCGCCTGCTCTCCGGAAAATGGCTGCGCGGGGAACAAATCCTGGGGCCGGAAGAGCTAATCCTAGGCAAAATAATCTACCCTCCTGGCTTGACGTTGCAGGGAGCTTATCTGTACACACCATGGAAACGTTACGGCATCAACGATGCTTTTACTGCTGCGGCCTGCCTCCATTTGATCCAACGGGGGGAACTGCCTGAGTTGACGCTGCTCTATTTCCCCGACAACGATCACTATAGCCACCGGCACGGCCCGTGGGCTACAAGTAAAATCATTAGGCGGGTGGATGCCTACTTAGGCGAGATTTTACGGGCTTGCGGTTCGGATGAAGTTTTAAACCGGATGATTTTTATCATCATGGGGGACCATGCCCAAACACCGGTCTTGCGGGGAAAAGAAGCGGTGATTAATTTGGAGCAGTTGCTTCCTTCTTACCGAGTTTTGCGCCTCGGCGCTCAGGGCAGCAGGGACAGCGATTTGGTTATCAGCCCCAATGAGCGGATGGCCTATATTGATATTTTGCATGAACGCCTGGAGCTCAGGCGCAAAATAGTGGGGCAGCTTGCGAAAGATCCCCGGATTGCCCAAGTGATGTGGCGGGAGGAGAAAACTTACTTTGTAAAGAGCGGCGGGAACGGTCAATTGCTAGCCTTTTCCTCTGGGGGAAGCTTTAAGGATGATGCCGGCATTGGGTGGGATTTTGAAGGTGACATTGCAGTTGTAGGCGGCAAAGTTAAAGAAAATACAGTCCACTTTGCTGAGTACCCTGATGCATTTAACAGGATAAGACACGCATTGGAGGCCAGGCCCGAAACCTGCATTGCCTTATCTGCCGCACCCGGTTACGAGTTCGGCGGGGAAGCGGCTGCTATCCACCCCGGCGGCGGGAGTCACGGTTCCTTACACCGGGAGGATTCCCTGGTCCCGCTGATCATAGCGGGCACCGACAAGCAGCCACAAACATGTCAAATAGATAAGATAGCCCCCTTTATCCTCGAACATTTAACAGGAAAATAACGCCCGGCGATGAGCCGGGCATTACGCTTTAAGTTTGTTGACCACTTCTTCCTCCGGGGTGACATAGATGGTCTGCTGGTGATCGTAGATTACCATTCCAGGTTTGGCTCCGTTAGGCTTTCTAACGTACTTTTTCAAGGTCCAGTCCACAGGTACCTGGCCCGAATATTGTCCCTTGCTGAAATATGCAGCCAGGGTTGCGGCCTCCAGCAAGGCGCTGTCCGGCACATTTTTCCCCCCGGTTTGGATGACCACGTGGGAACCGGGCAGATCTTTAACATGCAGCCAGATGTCGTGATCTTTAGCCAGTTTCATCGTCAGCCAGTCATTTTGCCTGTTGTTTTTGCCCACTAAAATCGGTAAACCGCTGCTGGCCCGAAAGACCATAGGCATTGCTTTTGCTTGTTCTTGCTGGGGTTTTTTGCTTTTCCTTGGGATATCCTGCTCCAAGTAGCCCTGGGCAATCATTTCGCTCCTGATTTCAGCCAGTTCTGCCATTTGATTTGCCCTATCAACACTTTCCAGAACGCTTTCCAAATAATAAATTTCTTCGTTGGTTAAGCGCAGTTGTTCCTGTGCTTTTTTTGCCCCTGCTTTGGCTTTGTTGTACTTTTTAAAGTAAGTTTGTGCATTTTGGGCAGGCGAGAGCTCCGGTTTTAACTCGATCAAGAGGGGACCGTCATCAGGGTTGTAGAAATTTTCCACCAGGACAGTCTTGTCGCCTTTACTAACGCGATAGATATTGGCAGTCAAGAGCTCACCTTTAATCCGGTAAGGTTCGGCCAGTTTTGCCTGGGCGATGGTCTCTTCCTGCAGCGCCTGCTTTTTTCTGTTTCTCTCCAGCTCTTTGGTTAAAATTCTGCGCAGCTCATTTTTAGCCCGTTGCAGTTCGTCCTTAGCCTGCTTCGCCTGGAAAAAACTGTCCAAGGCCTCGCTCATGCCGGGAAAAATCATTTCTTGGGCAAAAGGGAACTGTTGTAATTTAATAGCAGCGTAATCCAGCAGGTTATCCCGGAACGAGTAGACCGATGGAGTGAAAGCACCGGTCTTGACAGCCGCAGCAATGCTTTGCAATTCCTGCCACAGCCTGGTCAAATCATAATCTCCCAGCAGTTCCAGCGTTATTTCCTGGTCCAAGCCTGCCCTGTAAACAATTTCGTTTGCCATGAGGGAACTGAGCCCAGCCAGTTGTTTAACCAGTATTTTACTTACTTTGGCAGAAAAATTGTCGTTAAAAAGCGCGGCTTTAAATTGCTCCTCAGAAATGTGGAGCGGGTTAAGCTTATGTTGAGCGGGCGGGGCGATATAAACCCTGCCGGGAAGAACTTCCCGGTGCCTGCTCACCGCATGGGTGTAGCGTTTGATGCCGTCGATTATGGTGTTTGATTCCGGGTCCACCAGCAGGATATTGCTGTGTTTGCCCATGATTTCCACAATCAATTGCTTGCTCTTCATTTGACCAAGTTCATCCAGGGCTTCCACGGTAAAAGAGAGCAGCCTCTCCAATTCTTCCTGCTCGATACTCAATATTTTGCCGCCTTCCAAGTGTTTCCTCAAAACCATGCAAAAAAGAGGCGGGTTAAATGGGTTGCTAAAATTGGCTGTAGTCAGGTGTACTCTGGCATCATAAGCGTGGGCAGACAATAGAAGTTTAAAGTTTCCGCTTCGCTGGCGGATGTGCAATACTACGGTATCTGAGGACGGTTGATAAATTCTATCTATGCGACCGTTTAAAAGTCTTGCCGATAGTTCCTGTTGTACAGCAGCCAGTACAATCCCGTCAAAGGCCATTGTTTTACTCCTTTTCTCAGTCTTACTATTAATTCATTCTAGCAGAGGCAAGGTTTAAATTGCAACTAAAAGGGAAGGGGAACAGTTATTTTCTCCCAAGCACTGGAATATGATTCTAAAGATGGAAGCATTAGCTGGGAGGGACAATCAGGATGAAGGAGCGTAGTTGGTTTCAATTGGAAGCCTCAGAAGTTATGGCGATCTTGGCTTCCGACGGAGAAAAAGGCTTAAGCGGAAAAGAAGCGGAACGCAGGCTGGCGGAGGTTGGGCCGAACCAGCTGCAGCAAGCAAAAAGAATTTTACCGCTGAAAATCCTGCTGGGACAATTCCAGGATTTTATGGTGCTGGTGTTAATCGGGGCTACTCTAATTTCCGGCATGCTGGGGGAATACGCTGATGCCATAACTATACTGGCCATTGTAATTCTTAACGCCATTTTAGGTTTTATTCAGGAATTTAGGGCGGAAAAATCGCTGGAGGCGTTAAAAAAACTAGCTGCACCCGCAGCAACTGTAATCAGGGATGGGCAGCAGCGGACAGTACCTGCTAAAGACCTGGTGCCTGGGGATTTGCTCTGCCTGGAAACGGGGGATAGGGTGCCTGCCGATGCCAGGTTGACAGAGGCAGTTAATTTGGAAGTAGAAGAAGCCACTTTAACGGGTGAATCCCATCCTGTGAAAAAGAAAACGGAACCTCTTGACGGGGAAAAAGTGGCTTTGGGCGACAGGAAGAACATGGTTTATATGGGCACAGTAATTACCAGGGGCAGAGGCAAGGCCGTGGTTACTGCTACCGGCATGCGCACTGAAATGGGTCAGATCGCGGGAATGATTGAGCAGGTTGAAGAAGAAGAAACACCGCTGCAAAAGCGCCTGGCCCAGCTCGGCAAGTTGCTGGTGGTTTTTTGCCTGCTCATCTGCGCTCTGGTAGTAGTAACCGGGGTATTAAGAGGAGAAGCCATCTACCAGATGTTTCTGGCAGGGGTCAGCCTGGCGGTGGCGGCTATTCCGGAAGGTCTGCCCGCAATTGTAACTGTGGCGCTGGCTATCGGAGTGCAAAAAATGATCCGCAGGAATGCCATTGTCCGTAAACTGCCCGCTGTGGAAACTCTGGGCTGTGCTACGGTAATTTGTTCCGACAAGACAGGGACGCTAACCCAAAATGAAATGACTGCCCGACAGATCTTTTGCGATGGCCTGAAGGTGCAGGTTACAGGGCAAGGTTATGACCCGAGGGGGGAATTTGAGGCAAATGGCAAGAAAATCGGCAGGGGGAACAAGACGATGAAACTGTTGCTCAAATGCTGCGCTTTATGTAATAATGCAGGCCTGAAGAAAGACGGCACTCCCTTATCCGGTTTGTTCAGACAAAAAAACGGGAAGGCAAGCAGTTGGGAAATCAGCGGCGATCCTACGGAAGGCGCCCTGCTGGTTTTAGCTGCCAAAGGCGGGATCTGGCGGGAACAGGTGGAGCGGGAAGAGAGGAGAATTGGCGAAATACCTTTCGATTCGGAGCGCAAGCGTATGTCTGTCATTTACCGGCAGGACGACGGGGTTTCGACTATTTATACTAAAGGGGCTCCCGATGTTATTTTAAATCTCTGCCAGTCCGTTTTAGTTGAAGGTAAAGCTCTTTCCTTGACCAATGAACTTAAGGAAAAAGTGCTGAAGGAAAATGAGTCCATGGCCCGCCAAGCTTTAAGGGTATTGGGTATAGCCTACAGGCAGCTGTCAGGGGATGAGCGACTTGAGGAAGCGGACAATTTGGAACATAACTTGGTATTTTTAGGTTTGGTAGGAATGATAGACCCGCCAAGGCCTTCCGCACTTAAAGCCATTCAAGTATGTAAGCAGGCGGGGATTAAGACGGTAATGATTACCGGCGATCACCAGATCACAGCCCGGGCGGTAGCAGAAGAATTGGGCTTGCCGGTAGGGGCCGGACAGGTAATAACCGGCGTGGAGTTGGATGCCATGGATGATGAAGAATTTGCCTCCCGGGTGAAGGATATTTCGGTATATGCCCGGGTTTCTCCCAAGCATAAGCTGCGCATTGTGAAAGCACTGAAACAAAGAGGTGAGGTGGTGGCCATGACCGGGGACGGGGTAAATGACGCGCCTGCTGTTAAGGAGGCGGATATCGGGGTTGCCATGGGCAAGACCGGAACAGATGTTACCAAAGAAGCTTCGGCAATGATTCTGGCCGATGACAACTTTGCCACCATAGTTGCTGCGGTGGAAGAGGGAAGGGCAATCTATGACAATATCCGGAAATTTATCAGATATCTTTTGTCCTGTAATGTAGGCGAAGTGTTAACCATGTTTCTGGCCGCTTTGTTTGCTCTGCCGTTACCGCTGCTTCCTATTCAGATCCTCTGGGTGAACCTGGTCACAGACGGGCTGCCTGCTATGGCGCTGGGGGTTGATAATGCTGACCCGGACATTATGCAGCGCAAACCGCGTCATCCGAAAGAGAGCGTATTCTCCCGGGGGTTATGGCGCAAAATAGGGAGTAGGGGGCTGCAGATTGGCCTTGGGACCCTCCTGGTTTTTGTGCTGGCCAATTACTTAAGCGATGGCAATTTGACTTTGGCCCGTACCATGGCATTTGCCACATTGGTTTTTTCCCAGTTGTTCCATGTATTTGACTGTAAATCTGAAAGGTATTCCTTATTTCAGGTGGGTGTTTTTTCTAATCCCTACCTGGTGTTAGCTGTTTGCTGCTCAATTACCATGGAGCTGGCGGTTATATACCTGCCTTGGCTACAGCCAATTTTTAAAACTACTCCCCTAAACGGCTATCATTGGTACTTGATCCTCATGGTAGCCGGTTGGAGAACTTTCTTTACGGCTTTTATTCATTACCTGGTTAAACCTATCGGCAGAAAACTGATTTACTTAAAAGCTTAATGAACATCCACTAAAAACGATTGACAATAACTAAAAGAGTATGTTAAGATTACCACAAACTTTATCAAATAAACCTCATCTCAGAAGAGGTGAGGTAGAGGTGCGGTAGTCAAAAGTACTTACAAGGAACCGGGTGGTAATGAGCTGTAGGGAAAGGGGCATCCGCCGAAGTCAAGAAGCTACCCAGGCTTCTTGGCTGGGCCTGCATCGAACAGGTGCAGGACTGTCACCTAATGGTACCTGGCTATTAGGTGGAGCACTATCTCACGAACAGGAGGGATGAGTCTTACCTTGCCTTTGAGACTTGCGGCTGGTGATGTACTCTCAGCCGTTTTTTGCTATTCTCACGAGGAAAAACGGAGGTGCGACTATGAAGTTTACCAAAATGCATGGCTTGGGTAATGATTTTGTAGTGTTGGAGGGTAAAGAACTGAGCCCTGGGGTAGACTTAGGAGAGCTGGCAGTTAAGGTATGCGACCGTCATTTTGGAATCGGGGCCGACGGGCTTATGATTATTCTGCCTTCTGAGGTAGCAGATATCAGAATGCGCATTTTTAACTCCGATGGCAGCGAGGCGGAGATGTGCGGAAATGGCATCAGGTGTTTTGCCAAATATGTGTATGAACAAGGGATTGTAAAAAAAGAGGAGATCAGGGTTGAAACCCTGGCTGGCATAATCGTGCCCCGCCTGCAAATAGAAAGTGGCAGCATTACCGGCATTTGTGTGGATATGGGAGAACCTCATCTGGACCGTGCGCTTATTCCAATGCTGGGAGAACCGGGCCTGGTGGTAAATGAGACTCTGGTGGTAGGGGGACAGCCTTACCAGGTAACGGCGGTGTCCATGGGCAATCCGCACTGCGTTATTTACACAGGAAATTTGGATGAGATTCCTTTGGCCGCATTAGGCCGGCAAATCGAAACCCATTATGTTTTTCCCAAAAAGACCAATGTGGAATTTGTACAGATTTTAAGTCCCAATGAAGTTAGGATGAAAGTCTGGGAGCGGGGAGCGGGCGAAACATTAGCTTGTGGTACAGGGGCTTGTGCTGTTGCGGTGGCAGGAGTATTAAATCTTCTGACCGAGCGAAAAGTAACCGTTCATTTGGCCGGGGGAGATTTGCAGATCTTTTGGAACGAGCATGACAACCACGTTTATATGACCGGACCTGCGGAGACTGTTTTTAACGGAGATTACAGCGTTTAAGGAGGATGTTGATAAAATGAGAGAAGCGGAACGGATCAGAAAATTACCCCCTTATTTATTTGCCAGGATTGAAAAGAAAATCGCTGAAGCCAAGGAGAAAGGCGTTGACATCATCAGTTTGGGGATTGGCGACCCGGACCGTCCCACCCCGGACCATATCATCGCCAAACTGGTAGAAGAAGCCCATAATCCGGCTAACCACCAGTACCCTTCTTCCGTCGGCCTGTTGGAATACCGCAAGGCTGTAGCAGCTTGGTACAAAAGAAGGTTTGGTGTGGAATTGGATCCCAAGACGGAAGTGGTTACCCTCATCGGCTCCAAAGAAGGTATTGCCCATATTAACTTCTGTTATGTAGACCCGGGCGATATCAACCTGGTACCCGATCCGGGATATCCCGTTTACGGCATCGGTACCCTTTTGGCAGGCGGAGAGCCATATTTGATGCCGCTAAAAGCCGAAAACGGCTTTTTGCCGGATCTTGAGGCAATTCCCTCGGAGGTTGCCAAGAAAGCTAAGTTGATGTTTATTAATTACCCTAACAACCCCACAGGTGCTTTGGCTACTTTGGATTTTTACCGAGACGTGGTTGCCTTTGCCAAAGAGTATGATGTCATAGTCTGCCATGATGCTGCTTATAGCGAAATTACTTTTGAAGGATATAAAGCGCCTAGTTTCCTGCAGGCCCCCGGAGCCAAAGAAGTGGGCATTGAATTTAACTCCTTGTCCAAACCGTACAATATGACCGGTTGGAGGATCGGCTGGGCTGCAGGCCGGGCAGATGTCATTGAAGCCCTGGGTAGGTTAAAATCCAACCTCGATTCCGGTGCATTCCAGGCGGTACAGTATGCCGGTATAGCCGGGCTGCTTGGTGACCAGGAATGCGTGCAAAGGATGTGCGAAGTTTACCGCGAACGTCGGGATGTAGTGGTAGACGGGCTGAATGCTATGGGTTGGAGCTTGGAAAAGCCGAAAGCTACCTTTTATATCTGGGCGCCGGTACCTAAAGGCTACACTTCCGCCGGCTTTGCTGAGGTTGTGCTGGAAAAAGCAGGCGTTATAGTGACCCCAGGCAATGGGTACGGTGAATACGGCGAGGGTTATTTCCGCATTTCTCTCTGCATTGAAAAGGAGCGTATCATAGAAGCTTTACGGAGGATGCAGGAAGCTATCGGCAAGGTAGAGTTTTAGTAACATAACATAGCAATCAAGGCATGAGCAATTCATTCCTTCAGCTTGTAGACAAATGCAAAAATTGTAATCCATTGTGTGTAGTTGCGACATTATGACAAGCCCTAGAGCGCTCTGCGAAGAGTTTGACTGGAAGCGGACGAGCGGCACGGACGCCGCGAGAGCGGTGGAGCGATAGGACGTCGCGTCACCGCGTGCCGCTGGAAGTCAAACGTAAAGAAGACTTGGCTTGTACCAAGCGTGAGCGCGCCAGAATTTCTAGCATTATGTTTCATAATGCATAGAAATTCCAGTCCTTTAGGGCCGGCAGAAGTCTAGTTGCCCTTATGCGGTCGTTCATAAGGCTTGCATAGAGCCTGAGCAGGCCAGCGCTCTTGGCGATAGTCTTTGGAGCAACGGTACAAGGGTTACAATTTTGCGAGGGCTAATAATACTTTGTCGACGATCTCAAGGCATGAGCAATTCATGCCTTATTTTTTTTATCGCAAGTAAACTCAGGCAGGATTTGACTGGGAAAAGGAGAACATAATAAAGTCAGAAGCCGGTTATGTGCAGAAAACCATTGGATAAAATGCCGTTGTTGCTCCGGTCGGCGGGGGAAAATCAGCAGAAGCATAATATGATATGGGAGTAAAAATACAAAGGCTGTGGGCCTTTTTGGAGGTGTATTTATGCAGAACTATGCTATCAAGGACCTTAATTTGGCACCGGAAGGAAAATTAAAAATCGAATGGGTACAGGAGCACATGCCAGTGCTCAGAACTATTGAAGAGGAGTTTAGATTAAAAAAGCCTTTTAGCGGCAAAAAGGTTGTAATCTGCCTCCATTTAGAGGCTAAGACCGCTTACCTGGCCAAAGTGATCCAAAGCGGCGGGGCTGAAGTGACGGTTACAGCCAGCAATCCTTTATCAACTCAGGACGATGTAGTAGCTGCCCTGGTCAAGGATGGGATTGGTGCTTTTGCGTGGTACGGGGCCACGGAGGAAGAATACAAAAAGCATATCCACCAGGCATTGGATTTTGAGCCCGATTTAATAATTGACGACGGCGGGGATCTGGTTTCAACCATTCACTTTGAGCGACAGGAACTCCTAACGAAGATACGCGGCGGAGCAGAAGAGACTACGACCGGTATTTTGCGTCTCAAAGCCTTGGAAAAAGATGGCGTGTTGAAGTTTCCCATGATCGGGGTCAACGATGCCTTGTGTAAATACTTGTTTGATAACAGGTATGGCACCGGACAGTCAGTATGGGATGGCATTATGCGTACCACCAACCTGGTGGTGGCGGGTAAGACTGTAGTAGTGGTTGGCTATGGCTGGTGCGGCAAAGGAGTTGCCATGCGAGCCAAAGGCTTAGGTGCCAAGGTGATTGTTACGGAAATAGATCCTATTAAGGCAGCGGAAGCAATTATGGACGGTTTTCGCGTAATGCCTTTGGTGGAGGCTGCCCCGTTGGGCGATTTCTTTATTACCGTTACCGGCAATAAAGATGTTATCGCTAAAGAACATTTCCAGGTGATGAAAGATGGCGCTGTCTTGGCTAACGCGGGCCATTTTGATGTGGAAATCAGCAAACCAGATTTAAGATCCTTAGCAGTGCAGAAACGGGTGGTCAGGAAAAATATAGAGGAGTTTCAGTTGGCCGATGGTCGTAAACTTTATCTACTGGCTGAAGGCAGGCTGGTCAATTTGGCCGCCGGCGACGGTCATCCCGCGGAGATTATGGATATGACTTTTGCATTGCAAGCATTGTCCTTACAGTATGTAGACCAAAATTACGGCAAACTGGAAGCAAAACTATATCCTGTAAGTGAGGAAATCGATAAAAGGGTGGCAAACCTGAAGCTGCAAAGTTTAGGGGTAAGCATTGACCGTTTGACGCCCGAACAGGCTAAATACCTGGCCGGATGGGAAGTATAATTGGGAGAGAGCCGACCTAGGCTCTCTTTCAAGTATTTTAGGGTAAAAGAGGACAAAGGGGTATTATCCTCAAGAAGTTGCTAATAATACATAGGAAAATTTCGCTGCAAGTGTAAATGGGAAGGCAGGGGGAAAAATGGTTAGCAGCATGACGGGTTATGGGCGAGGGGAAGCCACCGGAGAAGGAAAAACGGTAACAATCGAAATGAAATCAGTCAATCACAGGTTTTTGGAGACGATGGTACGGCTGCCCAGAGCTTATACCATGATGGAAGACAGAATTAAGAGCGTGTTGAAAAGCAACTTTGATCGTGGACGGATTGATGTTTTTGTAAACGTAGAGGAAACAGGCGAAAAAAAGCGTAGGCTTAAGGTTGACAAGGAATTAGCAATGGCTTATTATAGTTCTTTGAAGGAATTAGCGCAATTTCTGGATATTTCGGAGAATCTTGGGGTTTTAGCAATAGCCGGGTTGCCGGAAGTACTGACAATTGAAGAACCGGAAGAGGACAGCGAGGCGTTTTGGCCTGTGATGGAGTCGGCCCTGGAGGGCGCTATTCGGCAGTTGCTCCGGATGCGGCGTGAAGAGGGGCGGAAGCTCGCTGTTGACCTTTTGAACAGAAAAGACATTATACTGCAATACGTGAAGGAAATTGAAGAACGTTCTCAATTAGTTGTGGAAGAATACCGGGTGAAGCTTACAGCTAGAATTGAGGAACTGCTGGGGAGTGTGCCCGTTGATGAGAACAGGCTTGCTTTGGAGGTGGCGTTGTACGCCGACCGCTCCAGCATTACTGAAGAGCTGGTGAGGCTATATAGCCATTTGGAACAATTGCAGCAGTCGCTGGAAGGCGAAGGTCCTGTTGGGCGGAAGTTGGATTTTCTAGTGCAGGAAATGCATCGAGAAATCAATACCATTGGTTCCAAGTCAAGTGACCTTTTGATCAGCCAGAAAGTAGTTGCCATTAAAAGCGAAGTTGAAAAAATTAGGGAACAGGTACAAAATCTGGAGTAGCTCCGCTTCTGGTTGTACGCAGCAGAACAAAACCGGCGCAAGTTGCAAGTTTTAAATTGGGGGTAAAGCTCATGGATATTAAATTAATCAATATCGGTTTTGGGAATATTGTTTCAGCTAATAGAATTATTGCCATTGTAAGTCCCGAATCAGCACCTATTAAGCGGATTATCCAGGAGGCCCGGGACAAGGGGATGCTGGTCGACGCCACCTATGGGCGGCGCACCAGAGCAGTTATCATTACCGACAGCGATCACGTGATACTTTCGGCCGTCCAGCCGGAAACAGTAGCCCACCGTCTTTCCGTTAAAGAAAATGCCAGCATGGCAGAAGGGGCAGAATAAGGTGCAAGCTCCGGGACTTTTAATTGTACTTTCGGGCCCATCGGGTGCTGGAAAAGGAACCCTCTGCCAAGCGCTTCGAGCACAAATGCCGGAACTAAAATATTCTGTTTCTGCTACCACAAGGCAGCCTAGGGCCGGCGAGGTAGAAGGCATCAACTACTATTACATAACCAAGGAAAAGTTCGATGAGATGCTGGCTCAAGGCGAGTTTTTGGAATGGGCAAGGGTATACGATAATTATTACGGTACTCCTAAAAAACAAGTAATGGAATCCCTCGAGCGCGGGGAAGATATAATCCTGGAAATAGATATTCAAGGGGCAATGCAAATTAAAAAACAATATCCCAAAGGAGTTTTCATTTTTATTGTTCCGCCTTCCATCCGGGAGTTGGAAAAACGTATAACCGGCAGGGGAACCGATTCGGAGGAAGTCATTAAAAAGCGTCTTAGCTGTGTGCAGCAGGAGCTCACTTACGTCTCAGAATACGATTATGTGGTAGTTAATGATGAAGTGCAGACAGCAGTGGAAAAGCTTAAAGCCATAATCATAGCGGAAAAATGCCGTCCCCAACGCAAGGCGTTTAGCCTTGAATGGAGCTAAAATTTTAATCCGAAAAGCATTCCAATGCAACAATTTTGTTTCATTTTTATTAAAAAAATCAACTTGCGTTGGAATTGGAGGGAATATAGTGAACCAGCCAAGTATTGATGAGTTGATGAAGCATGTGGACAGCAAGTATACTTTAGTGGTGGTTGCTGCAAAAAGGGCCCGTTCCTTTACAGGTAGCTTAGAAACAACCAGTGCCAAAAGCGTTAAGCCTGTAACAAGGGCATTGGAGGAAATTGCTCAAGGCAAGGTTAGTTTTGAAAGAACCAAATCGGGGATCAAGTAACTATGAATGAGCCATATAAAAACACTAAGGTAGTTTTAGTTGGGATAACGGGTGGCATTGCAGCCTATAAAGCCGCAGATTTAACCAGCAGCTTGGTGAAATCAGGTCACGAGGTGCACGTGATCCTGACCAAAGCTGCTCTTGATTTTATTACTCCTTTAACTCTACAGACCTTATCTAAAAACCCGGTGTGGGTGGACGAGCCCCATTTAAACCAGGGCAGGTATGTGCCCCACATTGAATTGGCTGAAAAAGCGGATTTAATTGTAATTGCACCGGCTACTGCCAACACCATTGCCAAAATAGCCTGGGGAATTGCCGATAACCTTTTAACTGCTACAGTGCTGGCCAGCCGTGCTCCGGTTTTGCTGGCTCCTGCCATGAATGTCAATATGTATGAAAACCCTGTTACCCAGGCTAACCTAAAAAGACTAAAAGAATTTGGGTATTATTTTGTTGAACCGGAAGAGGGCAGGCTAGCCTGCGGGGCTGTTGGCAAAGGAAGGCTGGCAGGTATTCCGGTAATACTAAAGTCAATTGAAGCACTGCTTTATCCCAAGCTGGATTACAAAGGCAAAACCGTCCTGGTAACGGCCGGCGGGACTAGGGAAGCCATAGATCCTGTGCGTTACCTCGGCAACAGGAGTTCGGGAAAAATGGGTTTTGCCTTGGCAGGGGAAGCCCAAAAGCGTGGCGCTAAAGTTATCCTCATTTCCGGAAATACCGCTTTAACCCCGCCTGCAGGTGTGGAGTTTTATCAAGTTGAGAGTGCCAGGGAAATGCGGGAACTGGTTCTTCGGCATTACGCCAATGTGGATGTAGTGCTTAAAGCGGCAGCGGTAGCAGATTACACACCGATTACAACCCACGAGCACAAAATCAAAAAAGAAAGCGGAAGCCTGTTTTTGGAATTGCAAAAAACTCCAGATATCTTGCAGGAACTTGGTCAGCTAAAGCAGAAACAGCTACTGGTGGGTTTTGCCGCAGAAACCCAGGACTTGTTGGCAAACGCCCGTGAGAAGTTAGCCAAAAAAAGGCTGGACCTCATTGTAGCTAACGATGTTACTAAACCGGGAGCTGGCTTTAATCACGATACAAATCTTGTTACACTGCTGTACCCCGATGGAAATAAGGTTGCGCTTCCTTTACTCAGCAAACAAGAAGTGGCGGCCAGAATTTTAGACGCTGTGGCATCTTTACCGGGGTTTGGTAGAAATAAACTGTAAAAGGAGAGTTGGACTGATGGTAAAGAAGTTATTTACGTCAGAATCTGTAACCGAAGGACATCCGGATAAGATTGCTGACCAAATATCGGACGCAGTATTAGATGCTATTCTTTCCCAAGACCCTAATGCCCGGGTTGCTTGCGAAACTGCAATCACAACGGGATTGGTGCTGGTAACTGGAGAGATCACCACCGACTGCTATGTGGATATTCCCAAGGTTGTAAGGGAAACTATTCGCGGGATTGGTTACACCAGGGCCAAATTCGGTTTCGACTGTGATACCTGTGCAGTTTTAACGGCAATCGATGAGCAGTCGCCCGATATCGCTATGGGTGTAAATAAAGCCTATGAAGCAAAAAAAGGTGAGATGTCGGAAGAGGAGATTGCTGCCATAGGAGCGGGGGATCAGGGGATGATGTTTGGCTATGCCAGCAATGAAACCCCCGAGTATATGCCTCTGCCCATTGCTTTAGCTCACAAGCTAACCAGGAAACTGGCAGAAGTGCGCAAAAACGAAGAACTTGCCTACTTACGTCCCGATGGTAAGTCTCAGGTAACTGTAGAATATGAAGATGACAAGCCGGTTAGAGTGGATACCGTAGTAATTTCCACTCAGCACAGCCCGGATGTGAGCATGGAGATCATCCAGCAGGATATAATTGAAAAAGTAATTAAGCCGGTAATTCCTGCTGAATTATTAGATGCATATACCAAGTACTACATTAACCCCACCGGACGTTTCGTGATCGGCGGACCACAAGGCGATGCCGGGCTAACAGGAAGAAAGATTATCGTCGATACCTACGGAGGCATGGCGCGACACGGCGGCGGTGCTTTCTCCGGTAAAGATCCCACTAAAGTAGACCGTTCCGCTGCTTACGCTGCCCGCTATGTAGCCAAAAACGTGGTGGCGGCAGGTTTGGCTGCCCGGTGCGAGGTCCAATTGGCTTATGCTATTGGAGTGGCGCGTCCTGTTTCTATTATGGTTGATACTTTCGGCACAGGTAAAATAAGCGATGATAAGTTGACCAAACTAATTCAGGAGAATTTTGACTTGCGTCCGGCTGGCATTATCCAGGCTTTGGATTTGCGCAGGCCGATTTATAAACAGACAGCTGCTTACGGTCATTTCGGGCGTTTGGATTTGGACCTGCCGTGGGAACGCACGGATAAAGCGGACGCCTTAAGAAAAGGGGCTGGGCTGTAAAAAGGATGTTAAGACGGGGAAACCCGTCTTTTTATTTCTGCTGCGATTAGTTCTAAATTACAGGGTTTGACCGAGAAATTTTGCTGCAAAGCATTGTAAAGCAAAGAGCCAAGGAGATGGGGGGAGGCTACCAAAAGTTCTTTTTGCCTTCGGCTGACTTTCTTGATCAGTTTTTCCGCCTTCAATGCTTCCGATCTGGTTCCTATCAGTCTCCAACACTGGGCAAGCTTAACCGGCGGGTTGGCTCTGGTATATTTACACCCGCCGGTGCCGCGCAGGTGCTGCACATACCTCTCAATAATATCAGTAGTCATGCCCGTATAAAGAGCACCGTTTTTGCAGAGCAGCATATATATCCAGAACTGTCTATCCATGACATCACCACAGCAACAAAACTTTTTTTTTGGCTAACAAGTAACCAACTTTCCGGTTTACATAAGCCAACTAAGGTTTAGCGCGCGTAATTGACTTTTGCGGTACATGGTTAATATAGCATAATGGGGAGCAAGTAGCTATTCCCATGGCAGCGGAATAATATATAAAAGAAGGCTGACATTTTAAATACCGGAGAAAATCCTTAATGACGGAGGTAAAAAGATTTCCCACTCCTACGAATGAGTTGCTTGAGTTTATTGAGGAAATGCAAGGTAATATATCATGGTGGTTAAAACAAAAGACAACGAGATGTTGATTTGTTCGGATTTACAAAACTACTTTGAGACCCTGAATAAATTTCTCCCGTTTTTTACACAATAAAAAAAATAGTATTTGAGGTGAGTTTAAGTGGCACTGATACCTTATGAACCATTCAGGTATTTGGAGAATTGGAAAAGGGAAATGGACAGGTTGTTCAACGAGTGGCCGTCGGCTGTGCAAAATATGTTAGGGCCCAGGGTTGACGTACATGAAACCGAAAATGAAGTAATAGCTTCCTTTGAAATCCCCGGTTTGGAAAAGAAAGATGATATCCACATTGAAGTTCGGGATGATCTGCTTAGTGTGAGCGGCCAGATAAACAGGAGTGGCGAAGTGAAAGAAGAGCAAATGTATAGAAAAGAACGTTTTATCGGGCGGTTCCAGCGCTCCGTTGCATTGCCCAGCAGGGTGCTAGCGGAAGGCACTAAGGCTTCCTACAGAAACGGCATCTTGGAAGTCCGGATGCCAAAAGCCCAGGCTGATCAAAGAAAACGCATCGATATAGATTTCCATTAAGAAATTTTTCCCTTGCCTTAGCGGCCCTGGATTAGAAAGGGCCGTTTTCGCATTTATCCATCAACAAAAAAACACAACCGACGGGCTGGTTGTGTTGCTTGGAGCCGACGATGGGATTCGAACCCGCAACCTGCTGATTACAAGTCAGCTGCTCTACCGTTGAGCTACGTCGGCTTAGGGACAGTAATATTTATAGCAAAAAGTAGCTTGCCAGTCAAGAGGAAAATTTTTTATTTAATCTTTCATTCCACAAACATTCAGCGGAATAATCCCTCCGGCAACAGTGACCGGCCACGCAGAACACAATTCTTGCCATATGATTCCCGTAGAACATCCACCACTGCATTGATAGTCCCCATCTTTTCCCTTTTACTAAAGCATTCTAACTGCACAGCCGATTTTGGCACCAAGTTTGAAAGGCTTACTCCTACCATCCGAACCGGGCGCCACTGTGGCCATACATCGGTCATTAATGTTACAGCCGCCTGATATATTTCCTCGGTTAAATCCGTAGGCTCCCTAAGCGTCCGGGACCAGCTGTAGTAGAACAGATCGCTGTCCCTTAAGTTTAGGTTTATTGTTCTGCCTATATATTTTCCAGCCCGAACCCTGGCGCCAACGAGCTCCGAAATGTCGAAAATAGCAGTAGCAATCTCTTCGAACCCGATATAATCTCTGGGCAGAGTCAATTGATGACCTATGCTTTTAGCTGTGTCCAGGGAATAAGGATCCACCGGACCATCATCAATTCCATTGGCGCAGCGCCAGAGGTATAATCCAACCACGCCAAACCGGCTCTTTAAAATCCGAGTATCAAAGTTAGCTAAATCACCAATTGTTTTAATGCCGAGCAGGTGCATTCTTCTTTCCAGGCGGGATCCAACGCCAAATAACTCTTTCACCGGCAGTGGCCAAAGCTTTTCTTTAATCTCATGCGGCCAGAGGGTGCTAATGCCCATGGGCTTTTTAAAGTCTGCAGCTTGCTTAGCACAAAGCTTGTTAGCACCAATGCCGATGGAACAGGGAATACCGGCTTCATGCATAATTTTATTTTGAATCTTCTTTGCTATTTCCAAAGGGTTACCAAAAAGTTTCTCACAACCAGATACGTCTAAAAAAGATTCATCGATGCTAAATGATTCTACCAGGGGTGTGAAGCCATGCAGAATTTCATTGATATGGGCGGAGTAATTAACGTATAGATCCATTTGCGCCTTAACAACAATGGCGTGGGGAATCAAGGCTTTGGCTTCCCATAAAGGCATGCCGGTTGCAAGCTTCGCATATTTCTTACATTCGTAACTTTTAGCTAAAATAATTCCGTGCCGCTTATCGGGGTCGCCCGCCACAATTACCGGTTTGCCCTGCAAAGAAGGATCCATTGCCTGGTGTACCGATGCGTAAAAGGCATTCATATCTACAAGCATTATTACCCGTTGTCCCATTAGCTAATATCCAATAAATCCTTCAGTGGAATAAAAAGTTCACCAAGCTGGTGAAAAAGGACCAGATATGAGCCTTTTACCTTAATAGGTACTCCCATCACTGACTTGATAATACCGGCTCGATAGTACGTAAACCTTGCTGGCCGTGCTAATTCCAGACATTCGCGAAGGCTGTGCTCTAACTCTTCCAAGCGATCTTCCGAGAGCATTGGTTTCTCCACCAGTTTCTTTTTTTCTTCTTTTCGATGTATTGCTTCAGTTACTTCTGGGAGCATTAACCGGTGCATTTCCCAGATAATGTTTTTACTATTGCTCGCCATAAATTCACCCCAAACAAATGTTTGACAATAAAGATGATATCACAGGGAACATTTGTTTGGCAAGGGAGCAGTAATATTAAAATTATGGAAATATAACCAAATTCTTTTCTGCTAATCTTCGACAGCCAAAGCTGCCGAATGAGGCAATCACTCATGCGGCAGTTAAGTTAACATAAAAAATCGAATTTTGTCGTGAAAACACATGATAGATGCCGGCGCCGGTATCCTATCTGTAGACATGGCTTTGGTGTCGGTAGTTATGAATTTGTATTTCGAAAAATGGGGAAGGAGGGCAGGAAAACGGCAATTTTTGTTGAAATAGTTTTATGAGAGAAAGAAATGGAGAGGAATGACCGGGAAGATGAAAGCGTTAGACTATGCTACCAGAACATATGCTCCCCTCGGGGGGGGGGGGGGGTATTATATGTAATTAGTACCATTTTATGGATAATTCTAATTTTCTCCCCTTTTTCTTTGCACTTCTGGTCCTTTGGAACGTTTGCATTTTTAACTTGTCTTTCTAACCTACCTCCTAGGTTTGCCCTTGCGTTTCGTGGGGTTGACAGCGGGGCGCATCAAACCCCTTTCTTGTCAAAGGATTTATTTCCGCATTGTTTCCTCATTCATTTATCCTGTAAGAAGGATTCTTTAAACGCGAACGTTTTGACCGCTGGAGAAACTTTTGTATTCCGGCGATATTGAATCATGCACTTAAAATGTTGGGTAAAAAAACTTTATTGTGCTAAAGGCAAACCACCCGAAAGGGTGGGGCGCAAAGCCATGGGTCTGTAGCCCTAGAGGGTATGACTGCCAGGTTGCCGTGATAAAGGTATTGTTATTGTTTTAAATGTGTTCTGTTGCGGCAGCTCTGGTCGGGCTGTCGTTTTTGTTCATAAAATACGTCTGTCCGTTAATGTTCTGGTATGGAGGTCGACAATAAAATGACGGACAGAAAATTTAAAAAGGGGGCGGTACCTATAGAGCTAACGGGGATAGGCGACCTGTTAAAGTCGATGAAAGAGTCCTGGCCCAGATTATTCCTCCACAGCGCCAATGTGGCCAATCTATGCATGAGAATATGCACTTTCCTCCGTCTTGACGAAGTGGAGCAGGAAATCTTAATTGCCGGGGCGCTCTGCCATGATGTAGGAAAGATGTTAATTTCACGCGACATTATCGACAAGCCGGGACCGCTCACGGAAGAGGAATGGGTGCAATTAAAGGAACACTCCTGGCGGGGCGCCTCGTTGGTTGCAGAGAGGGGAGGGGACAGGCTCCTGGTGGAAATGGTCCGCTATCACCACGAAAGATGGGATGGAAAGGGATACGAGGGTCTGAGGGGACAACAGATCCCCTGGCGCGCCCGGGTCATTGCCTTGGCCGATGCCCTGGATGCCATGGTTTCCT
Organism: Zhaonella formicivorans; assembly: GCF_004353525.1. Lineage (NCBI taxonomy): Bacteria > Bacillati > Bacillota > Clostridia > Neomoorellales > Zhaonellaceae > Zhaonella > Zhaonella formicivorans. The sequence continues at coordinate 1,236,388 of NZ_CP085524.1, read as the reverse complement.
TACGTCCTTACCACTTGCCTTTAAAAATGTATGAAGCGCTGGAAGAAGTCTATCAGGGTGCCGGTTCCCAGTTCGACCCGGAGCTGGTGGCTGCTCTGGCGAAAGAGCCTTTCTGGCAGACTGCCACCTATCGCGACCCGGCCAGGCTGGAAAGGCAGATAGACGAGGAAAAGCAATGGCTTGTACAATTGGCGGATTCATACGTCACGTTGTCACATCCGCTGGTATACGCCCAGAGCCAATGGCTGGACCGTTTGCTGGTAATATTGTGGCAATTGAAAGGAAATGCAGCCGGGAAGGGCTGATAGGCAGAAGGTTGGTGAAAAATGCGACGCGGAGCCATGTTTTCAGTATGCCGGCGAAACGCATTACTATCAGGTTAGATAGAGTGGCAGCTGCAATGCGTTTGAAGAAGGACGCATTTAGCAATAAAGTAATTTACAGACGGTCCGGAGGTGTTCAGCGTGTTGTCTTTATCTGTTAGTTTAGAAGATCAAGCCACCGTCCTGAGGGTAGCCGGGGAACTTGACCTCTCCACTGTACCTGAATTTAAAACTTTTTATGAAAAACATAAACCTATTAACGGGCTGATTGTTTTCGACCTGGCTGGTTTAGAATTTGTGGACTCTACTGGTGTGGGAAGTCTCCTGGCTATCTGGAAAGATCTGAACCAGAACCAACAGCCGTTTTCCGTTTGCAACCTTAGCGAAGATGTTTACGAGGTATTGGATGTGATGGGCGTACCGGCTTTCTTGGGTGAGGAACACTTTAAACGCTCATCATTTTAAATCATCCTGGGCCTTACTGACTACTGCAATTAAGGAGAGGACTCGATGATTTACGAGTTTCTAATCCCGGTGATTATCATTGCTTTTCTTAAAAAAGGGTCACTGCGGCGCCTGTCGGAAACCGAAATAAGGAAGCAGTGGATGATCATATCCGGGTTATTGCTACAGTTGATAGTGATGTTTCTTTACCATCGCGTTTTGTTGATAAACCGGAGTTTTGCCTTTTGGGTAGTTGTTTCCTACTTAATGTTAATCTATGGTTGCTGGTGCAATCGCCACATCCCGGGCATTAAACTGTTTATTCTCGGCACCTTACTCAATTTCTTGGTGATAATCGCCAATGGCGGCAGGATGCCCGTATCCCTGGATGCGCTGGAGTGGGCGGGTTTATCCTCATACATACCTGTAGTAGTGGAAGGGGTGACAAAACACCAACCGCTGACGGAATCTACCCTTCTACCGTATTTAGCTGACGTCATTCCCTTGCGTCCTCCTTTTGTTTTCAGCAGCATGGTGGTAAGCTTCGGTGACATTGCGGTGACGCTGGGCGTCTCATGGTTTATTTACAAGGGAATGTTAAAACAGTATAGCCATTAGATTCAAACTTTGGGGCGTAGATCATTAGGGTGAAGCAATTCATCCGGGGGGAGGTGATATGATGAAGAAGGTTTTCTTCTGGCTGACCGTGGCTTCCATGATACTGGCGGCTGTGGCTAGAATTCCATGGCGCTAAACGACGTTCCTGTTACATGACTGTTACTTGAAAATGATTTATTCTACGCCCCTTTTTTCCTTAATATTTTTTCTGAAGAAAGGAGAGAATAGCCATGCCAGGATATTTGAAAAACTTTATATATACAGTCATCGCTACCGGCATGGCTGTTCTCTTGCTGATGTTATCCGGCCTAAAAATAGAATTTTTGCCTTTTGTTTTGGCAATTGGCCTGATTGCTGGATTGCTTGAAAAATTTTATGTTGAATTACCAAACGGAACTGTATTTTCAGGCTCCACTACCTTCACTTTCGTTGTAATGGCCGTCTACGGCATTCAAGAAGCGGTAGTAATTGAGATTATAATCTCTTTAATCAGTATTCCATTGCTTAAAAGCGAGAAAATTAAGTTTTTATATAATACAAGCCAGTATATTATTTGTACTGTTGCCGCAGGATACGGGTATCTGTGGTCAGGGGGCATACCGGGGACTTTTACGTGGTATGATGTTCCCCGTTTACTTGTGGCCATTGCTCTCTACTATCTTGTGAACATCACCTTGATGTCCGTCATCATCTCTAAACTGAGTGAAAGAAAATACTTCGCCACTTGGATTGAAATGGTCCAAGACGGCCTTTTAATACATTTGGTCATTTCTCTTTTAAGCGTGCGTCTGGCTCTTTCTTATGAGCTAAATGATCAACTGCAGTTCTGGATTGAAACACTATTTGTTCTTGTAGTTTTCTTAGCCCTGCGCTATGCTTTTTCCTTATTCATCAACTTGCGGAAAACCTACTTAACGACGATGGAATCACTCACTCAATTAACTGAAAACAAACTGTCTATCAGTGGAGGACATGCCACCAGGGTTGGCAGGATAGCCCGCAAAATTGCGGAAAAGGTGAAACTGTCCCAGGATGAAATTGATTCAATTCATTATGCGGCCCTATTGCACGACTTGGGCAAGACCTACCTGGAGGAAAAAATCTTTCAAAAGCGAGGGCCGCTTACCCTCGAAGAAGAAAGGGAATATCGCAAACACCCGGAAATTGGCGCAGATATGGTAAAGGAGATAGCCGGGTTAGCCAAGTCCTCCGAGTATATTCGCTACCACCATGAATGCTGGGACGGCACAGGGTTCCCTGCTGGTATGTCGGGAGAGCATATACCGCTGGGAGCTCGGATTATTGCTGCTGCAGATCAGTACGACCACATTTTTTACAAGAAGAAGTCCCAAACTGATTTTGCAGCACTGGCGGGAACCAAACTGGACCCACAGGTGGTGGAAATTGTATTAGAGATTGCTGATTTGCAGGAGGAGCCCAGAGAAACGGCCATGCCGGCCACCATTGAAGAGAAACTGATCGAGAACCTCGTGTTCAGCGAAGTGCGGAAAAGGGTTTACCAGTCACAACTGTTGGATAAATTTGGTGCGTCTCTAATCGTACGTTATGATGGTGACTTTAGAAATGAGGCAGGAGATTCCATCGATATTCCATGCCGGGAGCAGGTAATTACTTTGGTGGAAAAAGTACGCAGACAACAGGGCGGAGTGCGAGAAATACTCGAAGAAGCGCAATCTCGTAAGATATATGATGTCTACTGTGTTCCTTCTGGCGATCAGGTCAGTGTTATCTTCTTTGATGTGACTGACATACTCGAATATGAGAAAAAACAAGAAGAACGAGTTCGAAACCTTTATCGTGAAGTGATCTATTCGGTAACACAGGGAAAACTTTTGCTGGTGGAACAACAGGAAATTGAACAGTTGAAAACAGGGGTATACATATCCAGTCACCCAATCCTTACGAAAACGGATGTCGTCAACTGCCGCCGGCGGGTGCAGGAGGTACTGGAGTCTCGTCCTCTCCCGCCTAAGGTTAGATATAACATATTGCTTGGCACTTCCGAAGCGGTTACCAATGTATTGAAACATGCGACAGAGGGACAAATGAGCCTTTATATGGTTGGTGATCTTCTCCGAATTTTCGTGTCGGACAACGGAAGCGGCATAGACTTATCCGAACTTCCCAGGACAACTCTGATGGCCGGATACTCGACCAAACACTCTGCGGGATGGGGGTTCTATTTACTTCTAAAGGTGATGGATCGCATTGTGCTGAGCACCGGTTCCCAGGGCACAACCATCATGTTAGAGATCAACTTAGTTGATACACCTGAAAAGGTAGCTGCCAACAATATTACGACTCTTAAAGAGGGGAATGTGCATTATGCTTAACGTAAAATCCCGTCCGGAAGGAAAGACTGTAAGGCTCAGTTTAGAAGGCGTATTGGACATCTCCACTGTGGATACTTTTAACAGTCAGACGGAACAACTTTCTGATATCTCTGGATTGGTCATTGACATGGCTGGGCTTGAATTCATCGATTCAAGCGGGATTGGTGCCATTCTTCAAGTCGTTCGCCTGTCACAGGAACTGGGTTTTACTGTCAGCCTCGAAAATGCCAATGAGAATATATCTGAACTTCTTAACACAGTGGGGTTGTTTCAAATCATCGAGGCCTTGCAGAAAGGGGCTAATTAAGATGAAAGCTTCAAGTCGTGCAAAGTACATGGGTGTGTTGTTAGCGGTTGGCGGATTGTTTGGAGCTTCCGCGATTATTTTCAGTTGGCAGAAAACCTGGATGTATTTATTGTTATACTTAATTGGCCTGCTTTTAACCGAGTGGTTTTTTACAATTGAAACAGCTCAGGAGTTATCATTACTCCCTGTTCTCGCCGGGATTATGGCTTTTCATTATCCGGTTGTTCAAGCATCATTTATAATGTTGGCCGTTGCCGTTACACAGATTATTCTTCAACCTAAGGAGACTTGGCGCCATTGGCTTTTTTGGTTTAAATGGGTGCTTTTGATCATCGTTATGGTAATGATTAACTTGTTAACTGGCAATGTACCATATGGTAGTCTTTCGTTTTACACCAGTGTAATCGCCTCGGTGGCTTCTTTGTACGGAACATTGTTGCTCAGCAGCTATATGGCTAACAAGAAAGGAATTGATTGGAAGAATAGCGGGATATATCACGTATTTTTGCTCTCCCTTGGTGTGATGTTGATTTCTTTTTACCGGTTGGCGCCGTTTTTGATACTGGCCTGTTTATGTATTTTTTCTGTCAGCCTTCATGCGATAGCAAGGGGGATGCAGGAATTACAGAAGCGGTCTAATCAATTAGCCCATGAATTGAAGAACACTTTAAGAAGAGAAATACAGTTAGCCCAGCAGATTCAAAGCAAATTATTAAATACAGGAGTCCCGGAATTCGTGGGTGGACAGGTTGCGGGCACATCGATTGCTGCTTGCTCGATCGGGGGGGATTATTACGATTTCTGTATACTAAAGAACGGAAAACTCCGGATCGTAATTGGGGATGTGATGGGCAAAGGAATTCCAGCAGCTATGTTGATGTTGTTAACAAGAAGTGCGTTTCGAAACGCAGCCGAAAAAGGAAGAGGTCCAGGAGAAACGCTAACGATCATGAACAGCATCTTGTACGATGACTTCAAAGCACTGGGTTCATTTGTCACGGTTTATTGCGCTGATTACGATCCGCAGTCAAAAATCCTTACTTATGCCAATGCAGGGCACAATCTCCCCCTGATTGTAAAAGGGAGGACGAGAAGCTGTGAACAACTACCAGGGAAGGGAATCATGTTGGGAGGGATGCCTCATCAACAGTACCAAGAACATTCAATTCAATTGAATAATGATGATTACGTGTTTTTTTACACGGATGGGATTGTAGAAGCACGAAATGAAAGGGGGGAGGCTTTCCGTTTGGAGCGCTTGCGGCAAATTTTAATCCAGTATGCGAACAGCCCGGCAACAGAGATTGAAGATCAGGTTTTCCAAAGTGTTACTGACTTTACGAAAAATTTACCGCAGAAGGATGATATCACAATGGTAGTGCTGAAAGTGGCTGATGATAACAAGTATCTGGCGGCTATTTAATAGCAGCTTTATTGTTCCATCCCCGATCTTATTCGAGAAGACCGGGAAGTGATAGGGTTTTTCCGAGTGCTGGAAGTCCTAGAGACAAATCCTAACGCCTAGCAGGAGGTGAATTCCTAATGAAAGAGGAGATTATCCGGGGCTCCCCCGCAGCAACAGCGAGCGCAGTGGACAATGCTTTTCCGAACGGAGAAGCGGTGGGTCCATATGCTTTTGTGAAACAGGGGCGCCTTGTTGTCCGGCACCTACCGGAGGGACCTTACCCGGTGGTGGTACCTTGCCAGGGGGTAAGACTGATTGTTAACGACCGGGAGTGTACTCAATCCACCCCCGTATCCTTGAAGGATACGGTGCGGGTGGAAACGGTGGAAGAGCGAAGAGAAGGGAAATGGTCTGTGACCGTTTCTTCCGATGGTCTGCAAGCGATATTGCGAACTTTCCCTACGATAGTAGTTTACCGGGAACTGCCGGATCTCCCGGCCGCCAGGATATTACAACTGGCGGTTGTGGAACGAGAAGAACGTTTTCCACCACTCACATGGGACGAACTATTGCAGGAGTTATCCCGGCTGGGGATTAACTATGGCGTAGACTGGGAAGCATGTTCTCGCGGTGTTACATCCTGCGATGAAAAGGAGGTGGTTATCGCCCGGGGCATTCCTGCAGAACCAGGAAAAGACGGTCGGGTAGAATTGCTTTTTACCTCTGATTCCAAGTTGCCGGTACTGGCGGGGGAAGACGAAGCGGTGGATTTCCGGGAACGCTATGTTTTTACTTCGGTGGAGGCAGGAGATATCCTGGCTGTCAAACACCCGCCTAGGCCGGGTCGTCCCGGTACCAGCGTCAAGGGTGAGGTAATTATGCCGCCGTCGCCCCGGGACTTTATCCTTTCTGCAGGTGAAGGAGCCGTACTTACCAGGGACGGTGAACGAGCCGTAGCGGCCCGTGCCGGACGTCCTGTGGCCTCCCCCGGGCGCGACTTGGTGAGAGTAAGTGTATTACCTGAACTGGTGCATGCTGGTGACGTAGACCTTGCTTCAGGTAACATTGTCTTTAAAGGAGATATCCTAATTGCCGGAAATGTGGCAGAAGGGATGGCGGTAGAAGCGGGCGGGAATATCAGGGTGGGAGGGCTGGTATCGGGGGCTAGGGTTCAAGCTACTGGGTCCATCTTGATCAGGGGAAATATCCTGGCATCGGTAGTGGCAGCAGGAGGAACTCCAGCCTTTCTACAAGGAATACAGCCGCAGGTTCATGCTTTGGCAGCCGGTTTGCAAGGGATGACCACGGCTATCCGGCAGTTGCTGGGTCACCCGGCGTTCAAGCAGGGCGATCTTAAACGCGGTATCGGCCCCCTGGTAAAGTTGCTGTTGGAGGGGAAGTTTCGCCATCTTCCTGCTGCTGTCAATACCTTCAAAAAGCAGGTTGAAACTATGCCACCGGGATTAGCCGATGAAGGCCTGGAAGAATTTATCCGGGAAGTCGAACGGGCGCTGGTCCGTTCCCCTTTGGCGGTGCGTGATGTCCGGGAGGTAGAAACATTGGCCCAGCGAGCCAAGGAATGGGAACAGGCCTTTGCGTCCCCGCCGTCTGCGGAAAGCGATGTGGTTGCGTCAAGCGTCCTCAATTCCACCGTTATAGCTACCGGCGATGTCCAGGTGGTGGGCAGTGGTTGTTATAATTCCCGGATTCAGGCTGGTAAGAAAGTGACTGTATCCGGGGTATTTCGCGGTGGCGAGATACAGGCTAGGGGGGATGTGCATGTGGGAGAGATGGGGTCCAGGGGTGGGGCCACCACCAGGGTGGTGGCTGGCCCGGCAGCCGTGGTTACCGTGGGATATGCCTTTGAGAACGCTTCTATAGTGTTGGGCGACCGGGTTTATCGTTTTGATAGGGAGGAAAAAGGCATCCGCTTGTGGTTGGATAAGGAAGGAAACCTCCGGTCCAGAGAAGTTCAGGCTTAAGGACTTAGTGCCAGATGCATTAATCATAATCTTTGCTATTATCCTTTTCTGGTGGCTTGGGCATCACTTATCCCTGACCAGACTGCAATTACCAATCCCCTGGTTTGTCTTCGGCTTCCTGGGCTTTAGCCTGGTAAATACTTTTAACTTCATGGCTCCGGCCATTGAGCAGTCTATTCTTCAAATAAGCATTTTGGTCCTGACCATGGCCAGGCTAGGCCTGAACGTGGAGCTGCAGTTATTTAGGCAGGTAGGGGGCCCTCCCTGCTTGTGGTCTTCGGCCCTGGCTCTGTTTGGGTGGCTATTACTGGCATTGTTTCAGATTACTTAACCGTTCTGCAAGCAATTAGAAAAGGAGGTTCCTTCTTGACCCGAAATCAGATGGAAATCTTCCGGGCGGTAGCCGAAAAGAAAAGTTTTCAGAAGCCGCCCGCGTCTTGCACATCTCCCAGCCGGCCATTAGCATGCAGATACAGGCAATGAAGAATACTATGGTTAAAGGCAGGTGAATACAAATGGTAACTCTAACATTAAATCAAAAAGAAGTGGAGGTGCTCAAAAAATCAATCAACTACTGTTTAGACACCTGTAAGAAGGGTGGAGTTCAAAATGGCTGTACTGATTGTGCAGTACTAGAAGATGTTCTTCACAAGATGCCCGATGTAACGATGTAAGCAAAAGACAGCCAGGCAAAGATCACTATTTAAGCATCGGGTGACCTGGCCTGATGTGCCAGAAACAGTTATTGTTGAGTACGGTTTTACTGATAATGAGCCCGTTTAGAAATATCTGAATTTAAAAAGCTGATAAAACTGTAATTTCACAGGTAACAAACACTTTAGGATAAAAGAAAGGGTCTTGTACGCCAAATAGAAGGCCGGTTTTTATACCGGCACTCGAAAAGGACTTAGCTTTTTATGTATAATCTGGACGACAGCCGGCAAATTGCTTTCTGATTGCCGGCGCTTTATCGATTAAACTGTCTATCAAACCATCAAGGGCTCTTCTATCTTTTATTTCATCAACCCAGACCACTGTATCCACATCCATCTCCACTGCTATTTTGTATTTGTTTCCATCTCTCACAACAATAATTCCTGCATCATTTTCCTCGGCTATTGGGTTTGATCCGATAAAATCGGATCGTCTTCGAATGTAAGGCTTCATGGTTTGCCAACCTTTCCTTTTTAGCTATAGCCTTCTCCAAGGTACTGCTTTTCATTAAGGGAATTTTTGGAACTATAATTTGTGGCGCTGTCAGCAGCCAAACTAGACGGGTGAAATAATATTACAGCCTTGCGCATCAAGCTAATAATGAAAATAGCCCCAGCAGCTGTGGTTGGCCCACTTTTGCTGAGGCAAAAATTTTTCTAGATAATCGGACCGAAATTGGGCCAAAATCATAAAATTAGGCTTCCGGTCAAAATCCCGAAAGCCTTGATAATTTTGGAGCTGATGGAGGGATTCGAACCCTCGACCTGCGCATTACGAGCGATTATTTTGGCGTTTTAAGCTGTCCATCGTGTATTTCTAAATCCAACAAATCAAGTATTTTCAAGGCTTCCCAGCCTGGATAATGTTACCACGTCCAAGAAATACCATCTTTTTCACCAAGTATGTGAACTAAATGTGAACTAAAATTTTAAGCCCCTACCAGGGCTTTTTATTTTTTAGAGGTGATGATCGTGTCAGACCGAATCAAAAAAGGATGGGGACGGGAGTTCTTCCAAGCCCCCAAAGAAATCACTGAGGCAACTGCTTGATGATGAGCAATTTCGGCGGCATTTTGTCTGACAACGTTCTCTTACAAATATGTATTCGAGCATTCTACAGCTAAAGAGAGATTATCAAGAAATGGGAAAAGAGTTATAATAAGTACAGGAGGTTGCTTTCTATGGAAACCGAAAAGGTTTTAACTGTTCCCGAGGCGGCCCACTGTCTTGCCGTCCACCCCAAAACTGTATATAACTTACTGGCACGCGGTAAGCTGCCGGGAGTCAAAGTGGGCCGGGTTTGGCGTATCCATGCTGACGTCCTGGACGCTTTTTTACGCGGCTATCGAAAGGAGGTTTCTGATTTTGAGCCTACTTAAAGAAGAACTGCACCGGCTAGTTGACGCCTTGCCAGAACAGGAGACCCTAGCGGTGAAAAGGTTCTTGGAATTTGTTTTGAGCAAAGCCAATACTGAAGACGGGGATTGGCTGGAGGCCGACCTGGGCGGACTACCACCCTATGAATGGGGGCCTGAAGGGCTGCCCAACGGCAAGCCAGTGCGTTATCAACCAGGCGTAGGTTTAGTTGTTGTGGGAGGCAAGGAGGCATGAAAAATGAACCGCTAACACCAGGCGATGTCGTGCTGATTGCTCTCCCCCTACACGATCCGAAAGGACACGAACAAGAGGGTTACAGGCCAGCAATCGTCGTAGGCATACCCCAAGGCCCAGTACGTTATCCAGTGGTGATAGCAGTACCTTTGACCACGCAGACCGGCCCATGGGCCAGGAAAAACCCGAATTTATACCGGCATTTACCACGTGGTTCCGGTGGAATACCCCAGGCTTCGATAGCCCTACTGGACCAGCTGCGCGCAGTTGATGTGCGGCGGGTCAAGGCTTACTTGGGCCGCCTAGAACCAGAAATATTTAAGACCATAAGAAATAGCCTAATTGAACTGTTTGCTAAGGAAAATGCCCATGACACGCCCTAGATATTATCCTAAATGCACTTCACCAGAAAATATCACCTCTTTGTATGGCTTTCACAGTCTTTAAAAAAGCGGCAGCCCGTAAGAACCTTAAGACAAAAAACAAGGCCCTTACCGGCTGTCACAAAAACAACTGGCACCGTGCCAGGTTTGTTAGAAAGACCCAGGAGCAGTTAAACTGCTCCTGGGTCTTTTTGTATAACGAAAACCACCTGCTATGCAGGTGGTTCCAAAGAGCTTTAGCTATGAGTAGAAAAAACTACCTCCGTTTGGTAAAATAGTGCAGGTTTCGCCAGCTGCACTATAACAAAGGAGGTAGTTATCCAAATGGATACCGAAAGTTTATCACATACGCAATGGAATTGCAAATATCACATAGTATTTGCACCGAAATATAGAAGGCAAGTGATATATGGAAAAATAAAACAGGATATAGGGAAAATATTAAGAACACTGTGTGAATACAAGAAGGTAGAAATAATAGAAGCCAATGCCTGCCCAGACCACATACACATGTTGGTGTCAATACCGCCTAAAATAAGCGTGTCTAGTTTCGTTGGTTATCTTAAAGGAAAAAGTTCATTAATGATATTTGATAGGCATGCAAACTTGAAATATAAATATGGAAACAGACATTTTTGGTGTAGAGGGTATTTTGACCTTCAGAACGGACTTTTGACGGTCCAGAGGACGCTTGAAACGGCAAAAGGGAAGCTCCAATTCGTTCCGCCGAAAACTAAAACTTCTAAGCGAACTATTTCACTGCCGCCATCCGTCATTGAAGCATTGAAAAAACACCGCATACAGCAAATGCAGCATAAACTCCGCCTGGGACCGATGTATGAGGACCAAGGGCTGGTATTCCCCAGCGAAACGGGTACACCTTTCAATCCTGACAACCTGGACCGCTACTTTAAGCCCGTCCTCAAGAAAGCCGGTTTGCCTGACATCCGCTTCCATGACCTGCGTCATACCCACGCCACCCTGCTGATCAAGCGCGGTGAGGACATTAAGATGGTCAGTGAAAGGCTGGGTCACAGTGACGTGGCCTTCACCATCCGGGTCTACCACCACGTGATGCCCAAGGTGGAGCATGAAGCCATGCTGCGGTTCAATGACGTCCTGGTGGGCAAAAAAAGAACCGGAGAGCAGTCCGGTTCTAAGGCTGGGATTTTAGGTTCGGTGAACTAAATGTGAACTGTTTCCGGTTCCTTCCGTCGCCCTTTGTTCACTGAGACCCGAAACCCTTGCCATTACTAGCTTTTTGGAGCTGATGGAGGGATTCGAACCCTCGACCTGCGCATTACGAGTGCGCTGCTCTACCCCTGAGCCACATCAGCTTCATCTAAATAACGCACCACTTATTGTACGATGAAATACTGGATAAGTCAATCTGAAACCGTTGTGAGCTTTTTGCTTTGTACTCTTTTTTTCTCTATAGGTCATAACATTGGAATACTTCTCATTCTAAATTTTTAAGTTTTAAACTTGGATCACAGATATTTTGACAGTTCAACCTTTAAAAAAGCATAAAAGTCCTGTTATCCACAATTTAGGCCTGTGAATATCTTTTCTAAAATTTATTATTCACTTATGATAGTGGCTAAACTGCAGCTACCAAGCTTCTCATTTTATCTGCCTGCTTTTCTTTCACTCGTCCTAGCGCCATAGCTAACATAACACATAATGCTAATCCACATCGCATTTTCATCTTGGCCATGCCCCGGATCGTATGCAGTTCAAAGCCAAATGATACGTCAATACGGCTGTTTACTCGCTCAACGCTGGTGCGCTTATCGTATTCTTTTTCCCACTTTTGGCTTGCTCGATCGATCGGCGTAAAGATTCTCCGATCTTCTGAAAGGGGTATACGTATCCCTTGTGCTACTGGGCATTGTTCCCGGCCTTTACATTCTATTCCGTAATGTTCGGCACAGCATAGCTTCTTTAGTGTATTACGGTCTTTTTCAAATCCCCCACTGGGCATCTCCCGCCGGGTATTTGTCTTCGGGCAATAGCAGTATACATTACCTTTGTAGTTATAGACTACGTTTTCCTTTCCGCTCAGCAACCGTGTTTCTTCTCCGTCTTTCCACATATTACGGATATCAATGACCGGTTTGATTTGATACTTATCCCAGCACTTTTCAATAAGCTTTGTGTCATCATAACCCTTGTCTGCTGCTAGGGTCTCTGCTGTTTTCAATATCTCTGGTTGTCTCCGCTCTATTTGTTCAAGCATGGCATGACCTTCTTTAATATCCGAAGCCGAGGCTTTGGTAACTTTAAAGGCTACTGGTAGTTCATAAGTTGCATCTACGACTAAATGTAACTTGTAGCCAAACCATTTGATGATCTTTTCCCATAGTCTGCCATCTTCGGTTACACCCTTGTATTCTTTTTTGCCATAATCGGCATCAGTATCTCGCCTGCCATCAGGTGTTTGATTCTTATTCTGCTGCTTAGCGTAAGACGAGATCGCTTTACTGTCGATGGCTAGACGCTTGCCGAATTCAGGCAAAATCTCTTGCAACTGCTCAACGAGGCGATCTAAAATGTTATCGAGCTCTTCAGTATATTCGACTATGCTTTTTAAAAAACGTGTATAAACCCAAGCCGGAGGTACTGCCGTACCTTTAAATCCACACATATCACGGAGTTGCCCGTTCCGGCCCAGTTCACGCCGTAATTTTTCTACGCTATCATGTTGAAATACTATTCCTGCAAGCACTGAATTCCACATCGCCCGCACTGGGTAATCATCCCGACCCTTTCCTCGCTTTGCTTCCAATAGCCGCATCAATTCTTCATCTGGCATGTACTCTAGTACGAGCCGCAATCGTTCTAAGTCACCCAGTCCTTCAATTTCGTTCCAGCTAAATAGCTTGAGTTGTGGTATAATAGCCATGCAGGCAACCTCCTTTTTGGGTTAATGATTTGATCACTTACATTTTACCACTTAGGGGATTTGCCTGCCTTATTTTATTGCTTAGCTAAGTCTTAGGACATGAGGCTATAATTAGCCTTTATGGCATGTATCTTGGGAGAAAATATATTTTTGTGTTTCTCTCATTCCTTGTCCCATCTGACTCCTGGAACATCGCAATTAGCTCGTTGTTTATTTGCTGACTAATAAATGGTATAATTTACCTAAAGGAGTGCTCAATTACCAATACTAGTTTTCTCCGTAGGTTGACCAACCAAGCAAATCGTAGAAAAGTCAGTAGCCGGCAAAACCTTCAACCAGCATAATTATTCCTAGAACGTAGATTGCTATGGTGGAAGGTGTGTTTAAGGTTGCTAAATAACCAAAGGCTAATAAAGCCAAACCTACAATTACCCGCAGTACTCTGTCAAATATCCCTAAATTACGTTTCAGTGACAGGAGTCTCACTGTAATCACCTCGTTAAAGTTCATTATCAGTAGTATTGACTTTCTCATGCAGATATTATTATTAGAAAGGGTGATGCATTTTGGCTATTGTAGCAGTCAGCATAACTCCTTTAGGGGTGGGAACAAGTGTAAGCAGCTTTGTGGCTGCGGCGGAACGGGTGCTTTTGCAAAAGCCTCATCTGAAGCGTCAATTGAGCCCCATGTTCACTGTTTTAGAGGGCGATTTGGATGAGATCATGGAGGCAATCCGGGAAATGCAAGAAGCGGTCTTTGCAGCAGGAGCCCAAAGGGTATCTACCGTAATTAAAATCGATGACCGGCGGGACAAAGAAGTAACTATGGAAGGAAAAATTAAAGCTGTGGAAGAGAAACTGTAAGTGCAGCTTTTTGGGGATTGCTACCCGCTCCTTTTTGCTGGGCGGGTTTTTGTTTTGTCCATGGAAATAAGCTAGATCCTTTTGGGGTAGAATAGATGAAAAATTTATTGCCTAAATCAAAGGGGTATTTCATATGGACGGTCAGATTTTTTTGCGTTTATTGTTACTGGGGGTTTTGCTGCTTTTTTCAGCCTTTTTTTCAGCTGCGGAAACTGCTTTGATGTCCATAAACAAGATTAGGGTACGTTACCTGGCGGAACATGGCAATGCAAAAGGCAAAAAAGTAGCCAAAATAGTTAGCCAGCCTAACAAGCTTTTAAGTACTATTTTAATTGGAAATAACATTGTCAATATCGGGGCCTCGGCTTTGGCTACAATACTGGCTGTGGAACTGTTGGGTGAAAGAATTGGTTTGGCAATTGCTACCACCGTGATGACTTTGTTGGTGCTGATTTTCGGTGAAATCGTCCCTAAATCCATTGCCGCTCACAGCAGCGAACGGGTTTCTTATCTGGTTGTGCAGCCCATAAGTGTGCTGATGAAATTATTTTTTCCGTTAACTAAACTATTTTCATTTTTGACCAATGGGGTGTTAAAGTTTTTAGGTTACAAAAACAGAAAAGAGCCTTTAATTACCGAGGAGGAAATTTTAACCCTGGTTAATGTGGGACAGGAAGAAGGGGTGCTGCATGTTGAAGAGAAGGAGATGATCCACAGCGTCCTTGAATTTACGGATTCACTGGTTAAAGACGTAATGGTGCCCAGGACCGACATGTTTGCAGTACCTTCCTCTTTGACGTTGGCTGATTTTTTGTACCAGCTGCAAGAAGAACAATATTCGCGTATTCCGGTTTACGAAGATACTATTGATAATATTTTGGGCGTAATCTACGTGAAAGATTTGGCCCTAGCTATGGAAAGCTTGGACCGGCAGCGCCAAGTTGCGGAATTTGTCCACCCGGCATATTTTGTGCCGGAAGTTAAGAAGGTCGGCGATTTGCTCAGAGAAATGAAAAAACACAGGTTTCATTTGGCAATAGTAGTTGATGAATTTGGCGGGACGGCAGGCTTGGTGACTTTGGAGGATTTAGTGGAGGAAATTTTAGGCGAAATAGACGATGAATATGATTATGTTGAGAATCGCATTATTAGTGTAAACGAGAATACTACCTTGATTGACGGTTCAGTTCGCCTCGATGAACTGCGGGAGGAGACTAATATCAACCTATGCAGTTCTGACGCAGATACACTAGGTGGGTTTGTTTATAGCACTTTAGGCAAGATCCCAGAGGAAGGAGAGATTTTCACACTGGAAGGAATGGAATTTAAAGTTGCCAAAATGGAGGGAAATAGGATTAAGCAAGTAGAGATTTTGCAAAAATAACACAGGTATGAAAAATATAGAAAGCCGGCACGCCGGCTTTGCAAGTCAAGTTATTTTGCTTTAAAGCAGCTAGGGCAATTGTCAGCTTTGCTGCTGTCAATTTTACTTGTCGGGAAATTTTTTTGGCATCCCCCGTCCTGGCTTTTGTACTGGCAGTTGTCCATCGGACAGCTAGCTTTAATCGGCATGTGCGTTCACCTCCTCACTTTAATTTTCCACCCTGCTCCCCAAAATATAACCGTAAACACGTTCTGCTTTTTTGCGCCAAAAGTTTGTTTATACCATGATGTGTTTTTGGTATAATAGCCTTAAATTGGGAGGGGGATGGATTGGTTGCCATATGCCGAGGTAGTTGTGGAACTTACTAACCGCAAGCTTGATAGGATTTTTCATTACACAATACCGGGCACTTTAAAGCAAAAGGTACAACTTGGCAGCAGAGTAGTTGTCCCATTTGGCAACAGGACTGTCGGTGGAGTGGTGATTGGTTTTGCCGAAAAGGCAGAGGTGGAGGTTACCAAAGAAATCAAAGCTGTTCAGGAAAATGTTCCACCATTGACTTCTGAACTGCTTAAGTTAGCCCGTTGGATGGCTGAATACTATATCTGTCCCTTGAGTGTGGTGCTGCAAGCAATTTTGCCCCCAATAAGCCAAAGGACCGGTTCGAAGATAGATCAGGCAGTCAGGTTAAAGCCCGGTTTGCGGGCAGAGGAAGTTTTGCAACAGTTAAAAAGGGCTCCAAAACAAGCGGCTGTAATTAAAATTTTAGCTGATAAACCTGTTTTGCCCGTCAAACCCCTATTAAAAAAAGCCGCTGCCTCCATGTCGAATCTTAAAGCTCTTCAAGATAAGGGTTATATTGAACTAATCACTCTGGAACAGCAAAAAGAGCAGAAACTACAACAGCCCTACGAACTGACCCCGGAGCAGGGGAGGGTTTTGGTTCGGATTAAGGAAGCATTGCGGAAAGGGCAGTTTGCTGCTCAATTGCTTTTTGGGGTTACGGGCAGTGGCAAAACTGAAGTCTACTTGCAAGCTTTAGCCATCAACCGTCAATTGGGAAGGCAGGCAATTGTACTCTTACCGGAAATAGCTCTGACCGAGCAAATGGTAGGGCGTTACCGGGCCCGGTTTGGGGAAGAGGTGGTTGCGTGGCACAGCGATTTAACTCCCAAGGAGCGGCGTTTGGCCTGGGAGAAAATTTCCGGTGGACACGTTTCGATTATAGTGGGCGCTCGTTCCGCTATCTTTGCGCCTTTTTCTGATTTGGGGCTGATAATCCTTGACGAAGAACATGAGAACAGTTACCGGCAGGAGACAAACCCCAAGTATCATGCCCGGGAAGTAGCCTTAAAAAGAGGAGAGTTAAACGGGGCTTTAGTGCTTTTGGGCAGTGCCACGCCTTCTATTGAATCGGCTTACCGGGCCAGCACCGGTCAATTTGAATTATTGACTTTGACCGAGCGGTTTGAGTCCAGGCCGCTGCCTCAAGTGCATGTTGTGGATTTACGGGAAGAGCTGCGTCAAGGAAATTTCAGCATTTTCAGCAGAACACTGCAACAAAAAATCCAAGAACGTCTGAACAAGCGGGAACAGACTATTCTCTTTTTAAACAGGAGAGGTTTCAGCAGTTTTTTTGTCTGTAGGGATTGTGGACATACTATAGGCTGTAAATCTTGTGCCATTTCTTTAACTTATCATGCCGCCGCCCGGGAGCTAAAATGCCATTACTGCGGCTACCGGCAGGAAGTGCCACAAGCTTGTCCAGAATGCGGTTCGAGGCGGATCCGGGGTTTTGGCATCGGTACAGAAAGGGTGGAGCAAGAAGTCAGACTGCTTTTTCCGGAAGCTAAAGTTGGTAGGCTGGATACCGATATTTCCAACAAGAAAGGGTATAGGCAGGAAATTTTGCAGGCTTTCAAGCAGTCAGACCTGGATATTTTAGTGGGAACCCAAATGATTGCTAAAGGCTTGGATTTTCCCGGTGTTACTTTGGTAGGAGTAATCAGCGCTGATTTAAGTTTAAACCTGCCCGACTTCCGGGCCGGAGAACGCACCTTTCAGTTGTTGACACAGGTGGCGGGTAGGGCCGGCAGGGGCAGCAAACCAGGCGAGGTGGTTATTCAAACCTACTGGCCTGACCATGAAGTGGTCCTGGCTGCCCAAAAACATGATTATCAGGAATTCTATCAAAAGGAAATATTGGTCCGTAAGGAACTCTGTTATCCACCTTTCGTCCATTTAATCAGGGTGCTGATTTCAGGGAAGGATGAGGAAAAAGTTATTCAAGGCTGCCAGGATTTTGCGCAGTTGGTAAAAACAAAAAATGCGCCGGAAGTTGTTGTGCTTGGCCCTGCCCCTGCTCCTATTCAAAAATTGCAGGATTTATACCGCTGGCAAATTATTTTGAAGGGCGATAGGCTTGAAGAAATGCGCCGAAATTTGGGTAATTGTTTACAGCAATACCATCAAGCAACCCATTTAGCCGGCAGGCTGCATTGGAGCATAGATGTGGACCCACTTGGGATGTTTTAAGGAGGAATTGCAATGGCAGTATATAATATCGTGAAAATTGGGAACCCGGTGTTGAGGGAAAAGGCGAAACCAGTATCCAGCATTACGCCCAATATTATTAAGCTTTTAGATAATATGAAGGACACAATGTATGAAGCAAACGGGGTTGGTTTGGCAGCGCCGCAGATTGGTGTTTCCAAGCGGGTTGTGGTCATTGATGTGGGCGAGGGCTTGTTGGAGCTGCTTAACCCGGAAATTATCGCCATGAATGGTGAAGAGATCGACACCGAAGGTTGTTTGAGCATTCCCGGAGTTCAGGGGGAAGTGAAACGGGCGGCTGAGGTTACAGTTAAAGCCTTGAACAGGGAAGGCAAGGAGTTTGAGATTAAAGGAACGGGTCTTTTGGCCAGAGCCATGCAGCATGAGATCGATCACCTGGAGGGGATACTATTCGTAGATAGACTGGAAAAAATGGACTAAAGTTAAGTGGCATTCTATTATTTAAAAGAGGTGTTATTTTTTGCGCACAGTTTTTATGGGCACCGCTGATTTTGCGGTACCTAGTCTAAAAAAGATAGTGAATGCAGGACATCAGGTGGATGCTGTAATTACCCAGCCTGACCGGCCTAAGGGGAGGGGGCAAAAGGTGCAGCCGTCGCCGGTAAAAGCAGCTGCTTTGGATTTAGGGTTAGTTGTGTTCCAACCGGAAAGCATTAAGGATCCTGAAGCACAGTTTTTTTTGCAAAAGCTGGCGCCTGAGTTAATTGTCGTTGTTGCTTATGGGCAAATATTACCGGCAAGTATTTTGGACCTTCCTCCCTTTGGCTGTATAAATCTGCACGCCTCACTTTTACCGGCCTACCGTGGTGCAGCACCAATTCACTGGGCTATTATCAACGGTGAGGAAGAAACCGGAGTCAGCACTATGTACATGGCCCGTTCTATGGATAGCGGAGATGTAATTTTGCAAAAAAGAGTGCCCATAGAGCCACAGGATACGGCAGGTACGCTGCATGACAAGCTGGCAGAGAAGGGAGCGGAGTTGTTAATACAAACTCTGGAACTGCTTGCCCGGGGATCTGCTCCCCGCTTCGCCCAAGATGAGTCTAAAGCTACTTATGCTCCGCAGTTGACACGGGAACATGAAGAAATCGACTGGTCTAAGTCTAACAGAGAGTTAGCCAATCTTATCCGGGGCATGAATCCTTGGCCTGGTGCGTATACTACTTACAAAGGGAAAGTGCTAAAAATTTTAGAAGCCGAGTCGCTGGAAAAACCGGAATATGCAAGGGCGGGAGCAATCCTGAGTTTGGATAAAAACAGAGGGTTTGTTGTGCAGTGTGGCAGGGGAGCTTTGCTGATTACTAAAGTTAAACCTCAGGGAAAACAGGCCATGGAAGCCGCGGCCTTTTGCCGCGGTTATAACGTAGAACCGGGTATAGTTTTAGGAAGTAGAGAATGATGAATACCCCAAAGCGGATTTTTGTTGGCCTGTTGCTCCTCAGTCTGTTTACTATTTTGGCCCTAATTATCCTAGGTTGGTTATTGGCTGTACACAGGGTTAATTTACTAAACCAGTTTTTTTTAATCTTGGGAGGAGCAGTCATTCTCTTATTGGGCGCCCTGGCTTTTGGGCTACTTAGCTTGATAGTTAATTTGTGGAGCGCTAAAGCAAACCCTTCCATGGAGAACCTTATGCTGGCAGCGGTTAATATGCTTTTTCCCATTGCCCTCGGTTTAGGTAAAATTTTTAACATTGATCAGGACCGCATAAAAAGATCCTTTATTGCTGTGAACAATGAACTGGTACGCAACCGTAAGTTGATGTTTAAGTCTGAGGAAATTATGATCCTTGCGCCTCACTGCCTACAATGGAGTCAATGTCAGTATAAAATTACCGTAGATGTCGAGAATTGCCGTCGATGCGGTAAATGTGTTATCAATGATTTGCATAACCTAAAAGACAAGTATGGAGTCAAATTGGCGGTTGCTTCCGGCGGCACGCTGGCAAGAAAGTTCGTGAAGGATCTGCGGCCAAAAGGAATAGTAGCTATTGCCTGTGAACGGGATTTGACCAGCGGCATACAGGAAATCAATCCCATGCCAGTTTTGGGAGTTCTAAATTTGCGGCCCCAGGGACCTTGCTTTAATACCGACGTATACATTGACCAAGTTGAAGAAGCACTTATTTGCCTTATACAAAATCAGAACTTGGCAGAGCAGTCTTTTTCCCTGGATATACCCCACCGGGGTTTACAAGGTAGGCCTTATCAGATAAAATAAGGATAAAGAAGAATTTTAAGGAGGGGGTTTAATGTTTCCGTTTTTTGATCCCACATTTGTCTTGTTGATACCGGCAATTATCTTGTCACTTTATGCCCAGGCTAAAGTACAGGGGGCATTTACTAAATATTCCAGGGTTTCCTCGACCACAGGGCTGACAGGGGCAGCCGTAGCCCGGCAGCTTTTAAGGGAAGCGGGCATTTATGATGTGGAGGTTGAAATGATCCCTGGTCACCTTACAGATCATTACGACCCGCGGCACAAGAAACTGCGTCTTTCCTCTCAGGTTTACCACAGCAGTTCCCTGGCCGCTCTTGGGATTGCTGCCCATGAAACAGGCCATGCTATTCAGCATGATGTAGGCTATTTTCCCCTGGCACTGCGCAATAACTTAGCTCCTATTGCCCAGTTCGGCTCAAACCTGGCTTTTCCCTTGCTCTTTTTAGGCCTTATTTTAGGAGCTGCGGGTTTAGCCAGATTCGGAGTTATGGCTTTTGTAGCCGTGGTGCTTTTTCAACTGATTACGCTACCTGTAGAGTTCAACGCATCTAATAGGGCCATTGCTTTGCTGGAAGGGGGCGGTTACCTGACCCGCCAGGAAGTTGGCCCGGCCAGAAGCGTATTAAGTGCAGCTGCCCTGACCTACGTAGCAGCGGCGCTGACGGCTGTTTTAACTCTCCTTCGCCTCTTCATTTTATCCGGCATGTTAAGAAGGGATGAATAGATGCAGTCGGCCCGGGAAGTTGCACTAAAAGTCTTGTATAAAATCGAAGTAGAGGATGCTTTTGCTAACCTGGCTTTAAGTCAGGCTATCGGGCAAACCGGTCTTAGCAAACTGGAGCGAGGTCTAACTACAGAGTTAGTTTATGGAGTTACCCGACACAGAAACACTTTGGACTGGGTTTTGGAAAAATTTGTTGCCCGCGGTTTAAGAAAATTAACCCCCTGGATCAGGAATATCCTGCGCCTGGGGGTTTACCAGCTTTTTTACCTGGATAAAATACCTGCTTCCGCGGCAATAAATGAATGCGTTAACTTGGCCAAGAAATACGGACATGCCGGTACGGTGAAACTGGTGAACGGCGTGTTGCGCAACGTAGAAAGAAATAAGGGTTCAATTTCTTTTCCGGAACTGGATGTGAACCCAGTTGAACATATCAGCTTGAAATATTCCCATCCGGCTTGGCTGGTGGAGCGCTGGCTTAAACAATACGGCGTGGAAGATACTATCGCCCTTTGCAAGGCAAATAACCAACCGGCAGCAAACAGTATCAGGACCAACACTTTGAAGATTACCCGGAGCATGTTGGCCGCCAAATTGGCAGAGGAAGGTGTTGAAACTAAAGAGAGCCTATTCACTCCGGAGGGACTTTTAATCCATAACTTTGTCAGTTTGGAAGAGTTGACAGCTTTTAAAGCAGGAGAATTCTTACTGCAGGATGAAGGTTCCATGCTGATAAGCCACCTGGTCCGGCCCAAGGCCGGGGATTTGGTGATCGACGCCTGTGCAGCGCCAGGGACAAAAACGACTCACTTGGCCCAGCTGGCAGAAGACGATTGTCAAATTATTGCCTGCGATGTGCATGAACATAAATTGGGGCTGATTGCGGAAAACTGCCGGCGTTTAGGTATCAAAAGCATCGCAACAAAGCTTTTGGATGCCAGAAAAATAGGGGAAAACTTCCAAGGACAAGTTGATCGCCTTTTAATTGATGCACCATGTTCGGGATTAGGTGTGCTTCGGCGGAGACCCGATGCCAGATGGAAAAAAACTCCGGAGCAAATAGAGGATTTAAGCACCTTGCAGTTGGAAATTTTAAACGGAGCTTGCCGTTCGTTGAAGACTGGCGGAGTATTGGTCTACAGCACTTGCTCCATTTCTCCCGAAGAAAATATCGTGGTTGTGACCGAGTTTTTAAAACAGAATGCTGATTTTCAGCTGGAGAGCATTTTAGATCTATTGCCTTTTACCCCAGAGCGAGTAGACGACTTGGCTACGGCCAAACGCGGCTACCTCCAGTTTTTACCCCACGTTCACGGGACAGACGGATTTTTTATGGCCAGGATGGTACGCAGGTAAGCATTTTTTTTATTGCTTTAAATTTTCATCCAGCCACATGGCGGCATCGCTGATTGCTCTGGAGACCAGTTTAAGCTGTTTATAATCTATTTTGTCCAAAGTATCCTGAGGGGTATGGTTATTAGCAAGCCAGTCCCAAGCCATTACCGATAAGGAGTCAATACCCGCTTGGCCAAAGGGATAATGGTCGGAGGTGCGTTTGTCGGTTATGTCCAGTGTTACTTGAAAGTCGTACTGCAGCAATTTATCGTAAACGGTTTGCACCAACGGGGAATTTTTCACTGCTTCAATTACCATTTTGCCGGAGGCAGTGCCTATCGTGTCCAAATTGATCATCCCGGTTATTTTCTCCTTGGGGAACGGTAGATTTTTAACAAAATATTCGGAGCCATACAAGCCCATTTCCTCGGCTCCAAAAGCTACAAATACATAGTTTAAGTTGCGATTTTTCCTGGCATTTAAGGCCCGGCAAATATCCAGCAGGGCTGCGATGCCAGACAGATTATCGTTGGCACTGGGATAGATTTGTCCGTTGTTGATCCCCTGTCCGTCGTAGTGGGCGCCAAAAATTAAAAATTGATCGGATTTGCCCGGTAGAATTCCTACAATATTTTGCGACTGATTGGTGGCCGGGCCTGTGCCTTTAAATTTGAGCCTGCTGTTTTCATAAAAAGCTGAACGTGCAGGAATGGAAAAGGGCTGAAAATAGAAATTGTTTCCTTCCCTTAAAGGGTTTAAATCCAAAGTAGCAAATTCTCTGGCGAGAATAGAGGCTGCTTTTTTTTCGTATTTGCTGCCTGCAGCCCGTCCTTTTAGGCTTGCCAAATTTTGAATAACAGTATTTTCAAAGCTGTTTTTAGCAGTGTAGCCTTCATGTTCCGGTGCGGGTTGGGTCTGCTGCTCACTCCGCCAAGCAGGACTACACGCGGTTACTAAAAAAAGGGCAATGCTGCAGCAGGCGAAGATTTTAGCGGTACATTTCATACGCTTCTTCCTTTGTTGTTTTCTTGTTCGTACAGTTTAAAACAAGGGTGGGAAGAACAAATTAAAAAACAACTGATCTACTAATACTAAAGCTCCCAAAAGAAAAACATAATAGCTAAAGATCTTTAAAGTACCCTTTTCCAATATTTTTAGCATAAACTTGATGGCCACATAGCCGGCCAGTGCAGCGGCAAATGCGCCAACAAGCAGGGGCCAGAGTGCATTCCCGGTTAAGCCGGCGGTGAATAGGTCTTTGCCCTCAAGTACGGTGGCTCCTAAAATAGCGGGGATAGAAAGCAAAAAGGAAAAACGGGCGGCAAATTTCCGGTCAAGGCCCCTGAACAAGGCCCCGGCGATAGTAAGCCCCGAACGGGAAATTGCCGGCAAAATAGCCACGCCTTGCATGGTCCCGATAAAAGCTGCATCAAAAACTGAAGTTTCCTTTAAAACCTTTGAACCGCTGCGCAAACTTTCAGCCAGCCATAAAGTCACTCCGGTGATAAAGAATTCTATCCCTAAGCTTTGCCCAGTATGAAAAACTTGTTCAAAAAAGTTACCAAAAGCAAGGCCGATCAGCGCAGTGGGTATTGTCCCCACAACTAGCAACACAGAGAGCTTATCAAAAGGTTTTTTAACGATAGCAATAAGATCCGACCAAAAGAAAATTATAACTGCAATGAGGGTGCCGAAATGAACTATCACGTCAAAAGCCAATGAAGCTTCTTGTATTTTAAACAACCGTTGCAAAAGCACAAGATGGCCCGAGCTGCTGATGGGCAGGAATTCGGTTAATCCCTGAACGAAACCTAAAATTAAAGCTTGAAATATAGACAAGATTGTCGCTCCTTTACTTTTGTAGTTTAAGTGAAATATAACCCTCATACTATATTAGGTTTTTCGCGGTGCAAAATCAACCCAAGCTTTTTCGCTCCGGCAAATTTTCTTTCTTTTTTAAAATTTACTCTAGTATTTTCGATTTTTTGCAGTAGAATATATTTGTTTAAATTTTGAGAGTTGCCAAGGAGGATCTTATGAACCAGAGGAAGTTGTCTCCACCGCAGATTCTTGTTTTAGGTTTTGCTGGTGTAATATTACTGGGCAGCATACTGTTATCGCTGCCGATAGCTTCCGCAAACGGACAGCCGACCCCCTTTTTAGATGCGCTTTTTACGGCAACTTCGGCTGTTTGCGTTACCGGATTAGTTGTGGTAGATACCGGTATCCATTGGTCGTTTTTTGGCCAGATAGTAATTTTGTCCCTGATTCAAATCGGAGGCTTGGGTTTTATGACAGTGGCTACTTTGTTTGCTTTGCTGTTAGGACGCAAGATCGGGTTGCGGGAAAGACTATTATTGCAGGAAGCGCTGAATAAAGTTTCAGTCCAAGGGGTAGTGCGTTTAACCCGCAATGTTTTATTGACGACCCTTATAATCGAAGGGGTTGCAGCAGCTATTCTCGCTTTACGGTGGATACCGCAGTTCGGGTTAAAGCAGGGCGTGTGGTTTGGCATTTTTCATGCTGTCTCAGGTTTTAATAATGCAGGTTTTGACTTGTTTGGTCAGGTATATGGCCCTTTTACCAGCATTACACATTATGTGGCTGATCCGGTGGTCACTCTTACCATCTCATTCCTGATTATTTTAGGAGGGTTGGGTTTTGGCGTAATTACGGATGTAATTGAAGAAAAGCGTTTTTCCCAATTTGTTCTACATACTAAATTGGTTTTAGTCACTACAGCTGTTTTAATACTGGGCGGCACGTTAGTCCTTTATGTTTTGGAGTTTGCTAACCCGAAAACCTTGCAGCCTTTAAGCATACAGGGGAAAATCCTGGCTGCCTATTTCCAGGCTGTTACTCCCAGGACTGCCGGCTATAATTCTATAAATATTGCCGATATGACCAAAGCCTCCCAGTTTTTGATTATTCTCCTGATGTTTATCGGGGCCTCTCCGGGTTCTACAGGAGGTGGCATTAAAACTACTACTTTTGCTTCTATCATGTTGGGAGTTTGGGCAGTAATTACCGGCCAGGAACAGGCTGGCACTTTTGAACGGCGCCTGCCCAAGGAGCAGGTTATAAAAGCTATGTCTATAGCCTTTATCGCTTTTTTACTTGTAACTGTAGTAACTATGATTTTGTCAATAACAGAGAGCGCAGACTTTTTAACAATTATTTTTGAGACAACTTCTGCCTTTGGCACGGTAGGTCTGACAATGGGCTTAACTCCCAACCTGACTGCTGTCGGAAGGATACTCATTATCCTAACTATGTTTGCCGGTCGGGTAGGGCCGCTTACCTTGGCTTTCGCCATAGCCTTAAAAGCCCAAAAAAGCGCTTTTAAATATCCTGAGGAAAAAATACTTATTGGCTGAGCTAGACGCTGCTATGTCTGGTATATATTGGTTGACTTTTGCTGTATACTAGAATAGAAAGCAAACGGAGGCGCTGCATGGTCCAGATTGATCTTCAAGGAATGAGTATGGAGGAATATTGTCTTCTCTTCGAAGACTTGGGTGAGCAAAAGTTCAGGGCTAAACAATTGTTTCAATGGGTGTACCAAAAAGGGGCAACTGATTTTGTCCAGATGAGCAATCTTTCTAAAGGATTGAGGCAAAAATTATCCCAGGCAGTCGCCATAACTTCCTTGAAAATTCAACGCAAGTTGGTATCACAGCAGGATGATACAGTCAAATTTTTGTTAAGCTTGCCTGATGGAGAAACAGTTGAAACGGTCCGCATGTCTTATACCGGGCGAGAAAGCCGTGACCGCCATACGGTCTGTGTTTCTTCGCAAGTAGGTTGTGCTATGGGATGTGTTTTTTGCGCTACTGGTTTGTCCGGTTGGAAGAGGAATTTGACTACAGGGGAAATAGTGGGTCAGGTTTTAACCGTGCAAAGGGATTTACGGGTAAATTTGCCTGAGGCCAAAGTTACCAATGTAGTTTTTATGGGCATGGGGGAACCTCTTCTCAATTATGAAAATGTGCTTAAAGCGATTCGAATTCTGAACGAGCCAGCGGGTTTAAATATTGGCTTGCGCCGTATCACCCTTTCCACCTGCGGTGTGGTCCCGCAAATCAAAAAACTGGCTCAAGAAAGATTGCCCATTGTGCTGGCTGTTTCTTTGCATGCTCCTACCGATGAGTTGCGCAATGAATTGCTCCCAATCAATAAGAAATACCCACTGCAAGAACTTATGGAAGCATGTGCTTATTACATTGAACTTACCGGGCGAAGGATTACTTTTGAATACGCTTTAATTGCCGGGAAAAACGATAGCCGCGCTCATGCCAGGGCATTAGCAAAACTGTTAAAAGGGATGCTTGCCAATGTCAATTTGATTCCTTTAAACAGTGTTGCGGAGACCGGTTTAGTGCGTTCTGGCGAGAGCAGGATTAAAACCTTTGCAAAAGAATTGGAAGATGCCGGGATAGAAGCTGCCATCAGAGAAGAAAAAGGCGGCGATATCGAGGCGGCCTGTGGGCAGCTACGGCGTAGAGGGGTAAAGTAAAATGTCTTTTTTAAGAGTTGTTGAGGATTTTTTGGAGCAATGGGTTGAAGGATGGTTTGGCCGACGATTTAAAGGCCCGCTGCAGCCCCAGGAAGTTGCCCGGAAGGCTGTGAAGGCAATGCTTAAAAATCAAAAGGCCAGTATCAATAAAATTTACGTGCCTAATTTTTATGAAATTGCTTTGAGCCAAGATGATTGGAATCAGTTTGCAGCCATTCAAGAAGCTTTTAGCGCGGAAGTGGGGGAAGTTCTTGTTGCCAAGGCCAGAGAGCGGAACCTTACTTTGTTGGGTAAACCACAGGTCCGGTTCCGGGTAGATTCAAGCATTCCTCAAGGTACGATCCAGATCAAACAGCAATTTGTAGAACCGCCAAAGGAGGAAAAAGCGGAACAGGAAAAGCTGCAAGAGCAAATTGAGGATACTTTAACTTTTAATAAACAGGAGTTACTGGCCAGAACTGTTGTTAAAGGGGGGTGGCTCCTCAGGGTTATCCGTGGTCCCGACGAGGGCAAATGTTTTAGGCTGGAAAAAGGAAAGTATATCCTGGGTAGGAATCAAGAAAATGATATTGTGCTTAATGACAGCAATATTTCCAGAATTCATGCCCAAATTGAATATGCGGGCGGCTGTTATTTCTTGAATGATTTAGGCAGCACCAACGGCACTTTTCTTAACGGTCGCAGGATAAATAAAGGACGGCTTCATCCCGGGGACAAGATTGTTGTGGGCCGGACCGAATTGCAGTTTGAGGAGGGGTAAGCATTTGGTGGAATTAATACTGGCATTGCTGCGCTATGCTTTCCTCGTGCTTCTCTATCTTTTTATCTTTGCTGTTTTTCGGGCTGTGGTTGAAGATTTATCCAGGATCAAATTGGCCGGACGGAATATGTCTAACAGCTACAAACTTGTAGTCCGTGAGTCGGGAGAATCGTCAAATTTGCAACCAGGGGACATTTTTCCTTTAGGAGATCAGGTGGTGTTAGGCCGGTATGCCGATAGTGATATTGCCATCGGGGATCCACATATTTCCGCTCGGCATGCTGCGCTTCGTCAAGAAAATGGTTTCTTGGTCCTGCAGGATTTGGGCAGTACCAACGGAACATTTTTAAACGGCAAGCGAATTAAAGGCAACAAGCGTTTACAACCCGGCGATTTATTGCGCCTGGGGGATGTGACTTTTGAAGTAATGGGGTGGGAGAATGAGAGCGGCAGCACGTAGTGAGGCAGGTTTAGTACGAAAAAGCAATGAGGATTTTTTTCTCTGTGATCCGGCTAAAGGACTGTATATTGTAGCCGATGGAATGGGAGGGCACTTAGCGGGGGAAGTGGCCAG
The DNA here is from genome assembly GCF_004353525.1 of Zhaonella formicivorans. Taxonomy (NCBI): domain Bacteria; kingdom Bacillati; phylum Bacillota; class Clostridia; order Neomoorellales; family Zhaonellaceae; genus Zhaonella; species Zhaonella formicivorans. The sequence goes on along the minus strand of NZ_CP085524.1, from coordinate 1,208,390 downwards.
CCAAATGGCTATCAAAGTAATTGCCGATTACTTGGACGGAGCGGGAACAGATCATCTTTCAGCCCTAAAGGAGGCAGTGACTCACGCCAATGCGCGGATTTATTCTGACTCCCAGGATGATCTTTCCCGCCAAGGCATGGGAACTACTCTGACTTCGGCTTGGATTGTGGGCAGCAAATTGTATTTAGCCCACGTAGGTGACAGCCGGGCTTATTTAATCAGAAAAGGGTCTATAAATTTGCTCACCTGCGATCATTCTTATGTTGGCGAACTCCTACGCAATGGCGGTTTGACGGAAGAAGAGGCGCAGCACCACCCCCGGCGCAATGTGCTGATGCGTGCCGTAGGAGCAGATTCCGAGGTAGACATTGATTTAATCGAAGTAAATTTGGAGCCAGGGGATCACTTACTCCTGTGCACTGATGGCCTTTTCAACCTTATACCGGGAGAGGAACTCTTGGAAATTATTTTGCGGGAAAGCACATTGGAGGAAGCTGTCAATTGTATGGTCGATCTGGCATACAGCCGGGGGGCAGGCGATAACCTTACAGTGATTTTAGTTCAGTATCCATAAAAGGTGATGCAAGATGAAAATCTTTAGTCGCCGGCAAGAAGCCATGCTGCTGTTTTTTGTGGCTTTGGTGGTAGGCTGTGGGGCGCTCTTTTTTTACTTGACTACCCCGGAGGCGGGTCAAGGAATTATTTACGCCGCAGGGGGACTTATCCTACTGCTATTTTTACTGCACATTTTGCTGATTTGGTTTAACTCTGACGCAGATCAACTGCTCTTACCCCTGGCAGCAATGCTTACGGTTTTGGGTTTGCTTGGTATATACCGGGTTGATCCTATGCTCGCGGCGCGGCAGTGGTTATGGCTGATGCTTGGTTTAGCCATGCTGGGGATGGTTGTTTGTTTCTTCAAGGATTACCGTGTTTTAGAAGATTATAAATACGTGTTTATGGTGCTGGCTATTATCTTTTTAGGAATCACAGTGCTACTTGGTACCACAGTAGGCGGTGCCAGGGCATGGTTGGATTTTGGGTTTTTGCGCTTTCAGCCGGCCGAAGTAGTAAAGCTCTTGGTAATCTTTTTTTTAGCCGGCTACCTGCAGGAAACAAAGGAGATTCTGACAGCAAGGAAAAGCTATGGCTTTGTTGCTTTGCCGGAGCCCCGTTCCATGGCACCGCTGGTTTTAATGGCGGTTATATCCTTAGGGCTTTTAGTGTTGCAAAAAGACTTGGGTGCAGCGTTAATCTTTTTCGGTATTTTTCTAATTATGTTATATACCAGCACCGGCAGATTTTCCTTTTTGCTCAGTGGGCTGGTGTTTTTCGCCTTGGGAGCTATAGCTGCTTATATTCTCTTTGGTCATTTTCGCTTGAGGGTTTCGGTTTGGTTAAATCCCTGGTCAAAAATCGATACGGCGGGGTATCAGATCACCCAATCCCTCTTTGCGTTAGCTAGCGGCGGCTTTTTCGGGACCGGATTCGGACTGGGTCAGCCCCAGGTTATCCCAGCTGCAGCAACCGATTTAATTTTTGCTGTTCTGACTGAAGAACTGGGCATGGTAGGGGGAATTGGGATTATAACTATATATATGCTGCTCAGTTACCGTGGTTTTCGCGCCGCACTGCTGGCTAAAGACGACTTTGGGATGCTTTTGGCTACTGGGTTGACTGCCCTGCTTGCCTTGCAGAGCTTTGTAATCTTAAGCGGTGTAATGAAACTGCTGCCTTTAACAGGGGTTACGCTGCCTTTTGCCAGTTATGGCGGAAGCTCCCTGCTGATCAGTTTTATTTTATTGGGATTGGTGATGAATGTTGGGGCATCTGGCCATAAGGGGGCCGAGAGGTGAGACAACAGATCAGGAAGGTAGCTATGTTCTTTCTCTTAAGCTTTGTCCTCTTAATGGTTTATTTAACTTATATCGTCCAGGTTCAAGGTGAGATGCTGGCAACCCATTCCAAAAACCGGAGAGTTTGGAAAGTGGAAGAACAGACAGTCAGGGGAGGAATTTTTGCCCGCAATGGAGAAACACTAGCAAAAACAGCAGCGGATATACCTGGGAACAGGAGTTACCCGTTAAAGGACGCTGCTTCCCATTTAGTCGGCTATTCTTCTCCCCGTTATGGCAAAGCCGGGTTGGAAGACCGATACGATAATTACCTGTTGGGAATAACAGGATTCCAAAAATATGTAAACTTTTACCGCCGATTAGCGGGAAAGCCGGCTGCAGGGTATGATATTTACCTGACTATTGAGACTGGATTACAGAAGGAGGCTTTCAGGCTGCTCCGGGGAAGAAGGGGAGCAGTGGTGGCTTTAGAACCGCAGACAGGTGCGGTGTTGGCGTTAGCCAGTTCGCCCGGCTTTGATCCTAACAGGCTGAATGAATTGTGGCCCGGTTTAACGCAGGATGAAAACAGCCCGCTGTTGAACAGGGCCGTGCAGGGGCGCTACCCGCCGGGGTCGGCTATTAAGATAGCGGTCGCGGCAGGAGCCTTAGCCAGGGACGCCGGTTATTGGGATAAGATCTTTGAAAACCCCGGTTATATTGAAGTTAACGGCAGGCGTATTCGCGACAGCATTGCTACCAACCCCCAAGTCAGCCTTTTGGAAGGACTGGCTTTGTCCTCCAATGTTGTCTTCGCAAGGTTGGCATTGGAATTAGGGGCAAAAGACCTTTACCGAATTTTTCAGGACTTCTACTTTAACCGGGATATCCCCTTTGACTTAGCTGTGCAAAAGGGCAAAGTGGCCAATCCGGAGGAATTAACACCAAATGCTTTGGCCGAAATCGGCATAGGACAGGGCAAAATTTTGGTAACACCGCTGCAAATGGCCATGATCACAGCTGCTATTGCCAATCAGGGCACGATGATGGCGCCGTACCTGTTGGAGCGGGTTACAACTTCAGCCGGAACAGTAGTTAAACGCAGCAAGCCGGAAGTGTTGGCCAAACCAATTGGTCCACAAGAGGCAAAATTGGTTGCAGAAGGAATGGTGGCGGTTGTAGACTGGGGTACGGGTACTAAAGCAACCATACCCGGGATTAAAGTGGCGGGGAAAACCGGTTCGGCCCAAAACCCGCAGGGTATAAGTCATGCTTGGTTTGTAGGTTTTGCGCCGGCTGACAATCCTAAAATAGCTGTGGCAATTATTTTGGAAAATGAAGGTGCCGGGGGAGACCAGGCAGCACCTATTGCGCGCAATTTGTTTGAGTTAGCACTGGGAATAAAGAGGTGAGTATATGATCGGGAAAACACTGGGCAACCGCTACGAAATTGCGGAGAAAATCGGCGGGGGCGGAATGGCCGTAGTGTATAAAGGCAAAGATAAACTCTTAAATCGCGCGGTTACCATCAAGGTTTTACGCGAGCAATTTGTAAGCGAGGAGGACTTTATTAAGCGCTTCCGGCGTGAAGCCCAGGCGGTAGCCAGTTTATCCCATCCCAATATAGTCAGTATTTACGATGTAGGACATGAAGAGGATTTTCATTACCTTGTAATGGAATATGTGGAAGGGCAAAATTTAAAGGAAATCATTCAAAAGCGGGCGCCCGTGGAGCCGTTGGAAGCAATTGATTATTTAATTCAGATTATGGATGCCCTGGAACATGCCCATGATAACAAGGTAGTACACAGGGATATCAAACCGCACAATATCCTGGTAACCAAGGGCGGCAAGGTCAAGGTCACTGATTTTGGCATAGCGCAAGCAATATCTTCAGCTACTGTCACATATACAGGTACCATGGTTGGTTCGGTGCAGTATATTTCCCCGGAACAGGCTAAAGGGGAGGTTACCGGCGTTCAGGCGGATATTTACTCCGCTGGAGTAGTGCTCTATGAACTTTTGACCGGTCGGCTGCCTTTTGAAGGCGATACAGCCATTGGGATTGCCTTAAAGCATATTCAGTCTGATTTTGTTCCGCCAAGTGAACTGGTTACGGGAATACCTCCGGCATTGGAACGCATAGTTCTCAAAGCCATGGCCAAAGAGCCGGAAATGCGTTACCAGTCTGCACGGGAAATGAGGGCGGCGCTGGAGAAAGTTAGGTTTTCCCTTGCAGGGGAATTGCCTACCCAAGTGCTTCCTGCCATAGAAGATGCCCCAGGCACGAAAAAGTCCAAGTCCGGCAAAAAGAGGCCCAAGCCTGTTTTTTGGTTTTTGCTGCCCGTTTTTCTGCTAGTAGCCTTGGCGGGTTTTTGGCTGGGCATGGAACGTTTCTTTGAGGTAGGGGAGTCGGAAGTGCCAAACGTAGTGGGGAAATCCCTGGCTGATGCAGAAGCGATCCTAAGTCAAGCTAAGCTGAAATACCAAGTCGAGGAGAAGGTCTATCATCCCAGCTTGCCTGCAGGTTACGTGGTCAAACAGTCCCCCGAAGCAGGTAAACCGGTTAAAAGAACACGGCCTGTAATTTTAGTTCTTAGCCTGGGGCCGGAATTAAAGCCCGTACCGGGTGTGCTGGGCGAGCCCGAAAGAACGGCCCGGATTACACTTACGAACGCCGGGTTTAACGTGGCTGAGCAGGTGGAGGAAGTTTATGATGAGGAAATTGAGGCTGGACGCGTGGTGGCGCAAAACCCTGAACCTGAGGTTAAAAAACCTTTGGGCACGGAAGTTACCTTGACAGTCAGCCTTGGACCTGAGCCGAAAAATATACCTATGCCTAAACTAGTGGGTGAAAGGCTGGAGGATGCCCGCCGGATACTGGAAGAAAACCGCTTGGAATTAGGGAATGTTACCAACGAGATCAGCTACGAATTTTTCAGTGGCCAGGTTATGTGGCAAAGCGTTCCGGAAGGACAAAATATTTTGCAGGGGCAGAAAGTTGATGTAAAAGTGAGCAAAGGCCCGGGCTTAGCTCCGGAAACGCGCAATGTGGAGATACTTGTAGCTGATGATGGCAAAGAGCATCATATCCAGGTGATAGTTTCCGATGTGACAGGTACCCACGAAGAATATAACGCCTGGCATAATCCCGGTGATTTTGTCATCGTCCCGATAGAATTTTACGGTAAGGGGATTCTTAAAGTTTTACAAGACGATAAAGAAATTCATAGAGAAGCAGTGCCATAGAGCAAGGGGGATGAAGGTTTGCTGCTTGAAGGCATAATTTTACGGGGTTACAGCGGTTTTTATTATGTTTGGGCTGAGGACGTCACTTACGAATGTTCCCTACGGGGTCGTTACCGTCTAAAAATGCAGGATTTTTTGCCCGGAGACAGAGTAAAAATTTTACTGGTTGAAGGGCAAAATAAAGGAGTAATTGAAGAAGTGCTGCCCAGGCAGACTGAACTTGTGCGCCCACCCGTAGCCAACGTCACCCAGGTTGTAATTGTGATGGCTTTACAGAGCCCTGACCCGGATTTGGTTTTATTGGACAGGCTTTTAATTTTAGCTCAAGAAGCAGGGATTCGCCCGGTAATTAGCTTTAACAAACTGGATCTGGCTCCGGAGGAAGTTGTAGCAGATTTAAACAACCTGTATACCGGGTTAGGTTATAAAGTTATTTTAACCAGCGCTAAAAAGGGAATAGGCATTATAGAATTAAAGCAGGAATTGCAGGGGGAAGTTACTGTATTTGCAGGGCCTTCCGGGGCTGGCAAATCGAGCTTGCTAAATGCCGTACAGCCTGGACTGCAATTAAAGACGGGCGAAGTAGGGGAGAAGAGCCGGCGCGGTAAACATACCACCCGGCATGTGGCGCTTATGCCCATGGAAAACGGCGGCTTTGTTGCTGATGCACCGGGCTTTAGCCGCCTGTACTTGCCGGAATTAAAACGGGAAGAACTTGCTTTTTATTTTCCTGACTTTGCCTGCTTCCGGAATATGTGTAAGTTTAATACATGTTTGCATCACAGCGAACCTCAGTGCGCCGTCAGGGCGGCATTGGATAAAGGTTTAATTGACCCCAGGCGGTATGAGCATTATATAGCTTTTTTACAAGAAGTAATTGCTAAAGAGAGGAGTTTTTAACCGTGATTCGGCTTGCACCGTCGCTTTTGGCTGCCGACTTTAGCTCTTTAGGCACAGAGGTTTCTAAGGCCGAGCAGGCAGGGGTGGAACTGTTGCATCTTGATATTATGGATGGTCATTTTGTGCCTAACATTACTTTCGGTCCGGACTTGGTCAAAGTCTTGCGCTCGAAAAGCAAGCTGCTTTTTGATGTGCATTTGATGATCGCCGAACCCGATCGCTATATCCCCGCTTTCGCCAGAGCAGGAGCGGATTTTATCTCCGTGCATGTGGAAACATGCCTGCATTTGCACCGGACCTTACAAAATATTCGGGAGCAGGGCGTGAAAGCAGCTGTGGCTTTAAATCCGGCAACGCCTCTTTCCACAATCGAATACGTTTTATCTGAAGTGGAAATGGTGTTGCTGATGACAGTTAACCCCGGTTTCGGCGGTCAGCAGTTTATTAAAGCCGTGCTGCCCAAAATTGCGGAATTGCGTAAAATCATTGACAGCAAAGGTTTATCCGTAGATATCGAGGTTGACGGAGGAATTAATGCGGAAACCGCACCTCTGGCTGTCCAGGCTGGAGCTAATATTCTGGTGGCGGGTTCTGCTATTTTCGGTCAGCCGGATGTGTCTCTGGCCGCTAAGACACTGCGGGACAGCATAGCTGGCATTTAGCAATTTGCTACTTGACTTAGGAAAAGTCCCAGTGCTAAAATATGCTTGAATTTAATAGGTGATCCTTCGGGGAGAGGTGTAATTCCTTACCGGCGGTTAAAGCCCGCGAGCCAAATGGTTGATCCGGTGTAATTCCGGAGCCGACAGTTAAAGTCTGGATGGGAGAAGGTGATGAGAAGATGCAGTTTGCTTGTATTGAACTACCCGTTGGATTACCGGCGGGTTTTTTAATTTTTCTTTATCCTAATATATCAGAGGTGAAAGCTGTGTCAACAAAAAAGCTAGTACGCGTGTCATTGCTTGCTCTTATCGGCTTTCTGCTAATGTTTAGCATTGAATTTCCTTTGCCGTTTTTTCCGCCGTATTTAAAATACGATCCCAGTGAAGTTCCAGGATTAATTGCGGCTTTTGCCTGGGGTCCCTGGACCGGTGTGTTGGTGGAATTTTTGAAGACATTTTTGTTTTTTGTTTCCGGTAAATCGACTGCAGGTATTATTGGGGTGGGGGCCGCTTTCATAGCCGGAGGAAGTTTTGTGCTGGTGGCTGGTTCCATCTACGAACGAATGAAAACTAAAACGGGAGCCGTTGTTTCACTGCTGGCCGGTTCGCTGGCGATGACTTTGGTTATGACAGTGGCTAACTACTTTGTGCTCCTGCCGCTGTGGGGCGTACCGTCCAATGAAGTGCTGCCGTTAATAACTTCGGCTATTATACCTTTTAACCTGGTTAAAGCGCTTTTTAGTTCGTTAGCTACATTTGTAATTTACAAAAGGGTACACTATTGGTTGGAAGTACCGGTAGCCCGTTTAGCCAAACATAAGGAAAAGGAACAGGAGTTGTAAACTATGAAAGTCGGTATAATCAGCGATACCCATGGTGTCGTATTGCCTTGGAAACGGGTATTGGGTCAAATTTTCCGTGATGTGGAAGTTATTCTACATGCAGGCGATGTGCTCTATCACGGTCCCCGTAATCCGGTCTTGGAAGGGTATGCTCCCCAGGAGCTGGCGATAGCGCTGAATGAGTGTCCCGTGCCAGTGCTGATTGCCAGGGGAAATTGCGATGCCGAAGTGGATCAGATGTTGTTAAACATACCCCTCGCAGCCCCTTATCTTTTTACGGTGTTGAATGGTAAGAGAGTATTGGTACATCATGGTCATTCCCTGCAAAATGATGAAATGGAAGAGCTTACCCGGCGTTGGGACATTGACCTATGTATTTCCGGTCATACTCATGTTGCCGCGATTGAAAAAAAGAATGGCACTGTTTATTTCAATCCCGGCAGTTGCTCATTGCCCAAAGGCGCAGGTGTACCCAGCGTGGGTCTCTGGGACAACGACAGGCTGCTGCTTATCTGTAGCGATACCGGCAGGGTTTTGGACGAACATCCTTTGTAATAGTATAAACTAAAAGACTTGGGCGATGTATTTAACTCCCAAGTCTTTTTATGTTGTTGCTGAATATGCTATATTACGTTAAAGATTTACGCTTTTTACTACTTGGTTAGAGCGTTCCTTGAATGGGTAACCTACAAGCAATATAGCTTTAAGTTGCGCAAGCCTTTGGCTGGCCTGCAAGCAAATCGCCAAGTGTTCCCGGTTTGTCAGAAACTTGTTAAATTGCGCGCTCTACTTTGCCGGAACGCAAGCAACGGGTACAAACAACAATTCTTTTCGGGCTACCGTCAACTATGGCTTTTACCTTTTGCAGGTTGGGAGACCATGTCCTTTTTGTTTTAATGTTGGAGTGGCTGGCCTGGTTTCCCGTAACTACTCCTTTGCCACAAATATTGCACTTAGCCATTTTTCCACCTCCTTATAAAAAGCCAAAGGCTATTAATCCTAAATCAAAACCTTTACTAATTTTAGCAAAAAGCAAAATCTTTAGCAAGAAATTTTAAAAAAGGGAAAAAAGTTTCCGGCATAGCAGGGATTAAAACAGTTTATGTTGAATTTAAGCGAAAATAGGCATATACTTTTTATCTAAGCTGCAAAATTTAATAACGGGGGGTTAGCGATGATTAGCAAGGAAATGTCGCTCCTTGAACTGCTACAGGCCTATCCCCAGTCCAGGGAAATTTTGGAAAAGCATGGTATGGCGTGCCTCCGCTGCATGGGTGCTGCTGACGAAACGATTGAAAACGGCGCCCGTATGCATGGCATCAATGTAGAGGCATTACTGGCCGATTTAAACAAATTAGTGCAAAAGAACTGATTTTACCATGCAGGGATGAGTCCCTGCTTTTTTGGCAAATCAGGCAGTAGATCGACTTTCCGACTTGTATAAGGGTACACTAGAAAAGCAACAGTTTTTCCTCCTGTTTAAAGTTGCTGCAAAGTTTGTTTTGTTGTCTTTATCCGATCATTAACCCGTAGAGAGGAGGCATAATGGTTTGGCTAACACTTTAGAAACCCAGTATGGTAAAGTTTCGATTTCCAAGGAAGTAATAGCAACTCTTGCAGGGTACGCTGCTGCAGAGTGCTATGGGCTGGTGGGCATGGCTTCCCAGAAATTACAAGACGGGTTATTTGAACTTCTAGGCAGAGAAGCGACGGGAAAAGGTATCCAGGTTAACATAGTAGATAACCGGGTAAGCATTGATGTCTATATTGTGGTGGGGTACGGCACTAAAATCAATGAGGTAGCCCATAACGTTATGGAAAAAGTGCATTATACCGTACAAAGGCTAACGGGTATACCCATTGAAAAGGTAAATATAATTGTACAAGGGGTCAAAGTTATAGATTGAGGAGGTTTCTGGGATTGCAATATAAGTATCTGGACGCCCTCCGGCTGCAGAAAATGTTTTTGGCCGGGTCACAAAACCTGGCAGCCAATAAAGATATAGTTGATGCCTTAAATGTTTTCCCCGTGCCCGATGGCGACACGGGGACTAATATGAGTTTGACTCTTTTGGCAGCTGTACGGGAAGTTGAAAGAATTCAGAATCTAAACATCAAATCTTTGTCGCAGGCTATGGCTACCGGGGCGCTGATGGGAGCAAGGGGCAATTCGGGCGTAATTTTGTCCCAACTTTTCCGGGGATTCAGTCAGGTATTGGAAGGAACTGAACAGGTAGATTCCAAAGCATTGGCTGCCGCTGCTCAAAGTGCAGTTGAGGTAGCCTACAAAGCAGTGATCAAGCCGGTGGAAGGGACAATTCTGACTGTGGCTAAAGCCGCTGCGAAAGGAGCAAAAGAAGCAGCCTCTGCCGGTGGCGATTGTGCCAAGGTAATCTCTGAAGCCCTCAGGTTTGCACAAGCAGCTTTGGAGAGAACACCGCAAATGCTTCCCGCCTTGGCCCAGGCAGGTGTAGTTGATGCAGGCGGGAAAGGTTTATGCTTGATCATTGAGGGAGCTTTAAACGGTCTGCTGGATGAAAATCTAGCTTCCCCGGATTTAGCGGGCGATACTTTGATTACTCTGCCAGGAAAAATTGAAAAAAAAGCTGTTTTCGAGGCCGAAGTCAAGGAATTGGCATTCCGCTATTGCACTGAACTTATTATTAAAGGGAACGGTTTATCCCAGGAGTTAATTCGCCGGGCATTGGAGGGCTGGGGTGACAGTCTGCTGGTTGTTGGAAACGATAATATTACCAAAATCCACATTCATACCAACAACCCCGGCAAAGTCTTGGAATATGCGGTAAGCTTGGGTACTTTACATGATATCAAGATTGACAATATGGAGGAACAGCATCAGGAAAAGCTGCTGCATGGGGACGAGATACCATTAAATGCTGAGGAGATTAAACCATCTAAAGCTGCCGGTATCGTCGCAGTGAGTGTCGGACAGGGTTTAATCGATATTTTAAAAAGCTTAGGCGCTGATGTAGTTGTCTCTGGGGGACAAACTATGAACCCCAGCACGGAAGACCTGGTGGCGGGAATCAAAGAGGTCAACGCCAAGCAGGTGTATGTTTTGCCCAATAATAAGAACATTATACTTGCTGCGGAACAAGCCGCCGAATTGCTGGAAGACATAGAGGTTGTTGTCATTCCCAGCAAAACCTTTCCCCAGGGAATGGCTGCGTTACTTGCTTTTGACCCGGAAGGAACTAAAGAAGATAACCAGGCTAAAATGAATGCTGCGCTGCAAAATGTGCGCTCCGGCGAACTTACATACGCGGTAAGGGATTCCCAATACAACGGCTGGGAAATCCGTGCAGGGGAATTCTTGGGAATGTCGGAAGGCAACTTGGTGGCGAAAGGCGATAGCCTCATCGAGGTAGCCAGGGAATTGATCAGTGAGATGGCAAAAGAAGGGGGAGAACTCTTAAGCCTATTTTACGGCAGCGAAGTTGAACCAAAAGAAGCTGAATTTTTGCGAGCAGAACTCGCCAAGGATTATCCCGAGTTGGAAATAGAAATTCATTCAGGCGGACAGCCATTATATTATTATATTATTGCTTTAGAGTAGGTGTTGCTCCATGGCAGAAATCCGGGAGGCAATCGAGAACCTTAAACAGCTCCTGCAACGGGAAGAACGCCTGGGCTACACAAATGCAGCCTGCTTCGGCGGATTTAGCTCCCATTTTCTTTCCTGCTTGGCAGAACTTGAAAATTTTAGCCTGGATAAAGCCGATGCTTTGGTTATCTTAAAATATTTAGCTGCTTTAATATCCGAATACCCGAAACTGCTCATGCCTGAAAGAAGGGAAACGTTACATAAAATTTCAGCGGCACTGGATTCTCTAAGTCAACTGGGCGGAGAGGCCGGTGCCTTAGTTTGTACAAACAAAAAAGCTAAAACACCACCGCTGCCGGTAGGTAAAATCGGGCCGCAGGCAGCGGTTCATGCTCTTAAACAGGTTGGGCCTAATCGCGCAAAGATTTTAGCCCGTCTAGGCATCAAGACTCTCGGTGAGTTAATTTATCATTTCCCCCGGAGATACGAAGACCGCAGCAAAATAAAAAAAATAGCCGAACTCCAGCCCGGTGAAATTGAAACTTTTTGCGGCAGCGTGTTAAATGTTGAGGAACTAAAGCCCCGCCGCCGGCTTACTATTATCAAGGCAACAATTGGCGATGCTACCGGACAAGCCCAGGCAGTCTGGTTTAACCAGCCCTATTTAAAAAGGCAGCTTTCCAAAGGAGTCAATGTTCTTGTAACTGGCAAGGTTGAAAGGAAATTTTTTCAGAGTGAAGTGGCAGTTCATGATTTTGAGGTTTTAGATGGATCCGATTTAATCCATGCGGGAAGGATTGTTCCCGTATACCCTGCCACTGAACGTTTGCCTCAAAAAACAATTCGGCAAATTATTTACCGGGCCCTGGAGGACTATCTGGCAGTTTTCCCTGAACAACTGCCCGTGGAACTACTTGAAAAATACAAATTTCTTTCCCGTTCTGAGGCTTTAAGAGCCATTCATTTCCCACCTGACTGGAAAACCTTAAACGAGGCCAGGAGAAGGTTGGTTTACGAGGAACTGTTTTTTTTACAGTTAAAACTCATAGCCAATAAAAAAGTTGTGGAACAAAAAAAACCGGGGATAGCCCATCAGGGTCCCAACCCCAGGGTTGAAGAGTTTTGTCGCCGGTTACCTTATCCGTTGACAGGGGCCCAAAAAAAAGTAATTAATGAGATATTGCTGGATATGGAAAGCAGCCAACCAATGTCCAGGTTAGTGCAAGGTGATGTGGGGTCCGGCAAGACAGTAGTAGCGATGGTGGCGCTTTTAAAGGCAGTGGATTCCGGTTTTCAAGGGGCGCTCATGGCCCCTACGGAGATTTTGGCGGAGCAGCATTATCTCAACTTGCGCCAGTTGCTTACGCCCTTAGATGTGCGCGTTGCTTTGCTGACCGGCAGTCTTCCCAAAAAGGCAAAAGAGGAATTACTAACTCGGATTGCAGCAGGTCAGGTGGACATAGTAGTAGGTACTCATGCTTTACTTCAAGAAAATGTAAGATTTAAAACTCTCAGTCTAGCTGTTACCGATGAGCAACACCGGTTTGGAGTGATGCAGCGCTCCGTGCTCCAGGAAAAAGGTTTGAATCCCGATGTTCTAGTGATGACGGCAACCCCAATACCCCGGACATTAGCCTTAACCCTTTACGGAGATTTGGACTTATCAGTAATCGATGAACTGCCCCCTGGCCGAAAGCCGGTATTGACCAGGTATATACCTGAAAGCAAACGAAATGATGCCTATCTTTTTATCAAAGAAGAAATCGAGAGAGGAAGGCAAGCATACATAGTTTGCCCCTTGGTGGATGAGTCGGAAGCCATAGAAGCAGAAGCGGCCACTAAGTTAGCTGCTTATTTGCAGGAAAAAATTTTCCCGGAATACAGAGTCGGCTTGTTGCACGGAAGAATGTCCAGTCAGGAAAAAGAAGACGTAATGAACGACTTCCGGGACAACAGCATCAAAATCCTGGTGGCAACAACGGTAATCGAAGTCGGGGTGAATGTGCCCAACGCTACAATTATGCTGATTGAAGGGGTGGAAAGATTTGGGCTGGCTCAATTACACCAGCTGCGCGGAAGAATTGGCAGGGGTGAACATAAATCTTACTGCTTTTTAATGGGCAATTTAAAAAGCGATGAAGCTAAAGCCAGGGTGAAAATTTTAGTTTCTTGCAGCGATGGCTTTGTGATTGCTGAAGAAGATTTAAATTTAAGAGGTCCCGGTGAATTTTTTGGTACCAGACAACACGGGCTGCCGGAGCTAAAAATAGCTGACCTGATAAAAGACGCCCCCATTTTGGAACGAGCACGGCAAGATGCCTTTACAATGCTGAAAAAATATCCGACACTTGTTAATCAAAGCCAGACTTTACGCATTTAAAGTTTGGCTTTGTTGCATAATACGGGTGGAACTAAGGTTTTTCTCACTCACAAAGCTTGGCGAAACTATATTTTTGTGCATATTTAACCACATAAAATCTCATAATACATATAGTTCCATATTAATTATTTTTGAAAAAGGGGTGTCAATGTTGTATCATCAACAGCTTCAACAGTTGCAGGCAAGGATTAGCCAATTTCAAAGCGAATTGAACAACATTTCGCGCATGGCCCAGCAACTGGCGGCCAGTGAGCAGTCAAACCAAAGACAACTGCAGCAAATGCAGCAAAATGAAAGCAATGTGGCCAGTCAACTGCAGCGCCTAAGTCAAGCAGAACAAAATGCCTCGCGGCAGCTATCCCAGATCCAGCAAATGTGCCAAAGTGCCGCCCAAGAAATGCAGCAGCTTTCAAGTTTAGCCAGGCAAATGTCGCAAGTTAGTGCAGGGGGATTTAGCGGTGCAGGGATTGCAACGACCGGCGGCTTTGGTGGACAAACCGGTATTTCCGGCTACAGCACCGGTGGCTATGGCACCAGCGGATATGGAGCGGGTGGCTATGGCACTAGTGGCTACGGCGTGAGCGGATATGGCACTACAGGTTTAGCAGGTGTTACTTCCGGCTTTGGTGGTGGGAGCCCTACCGCAGGAACTTCAGAGGTACAAACGTCACCGACCGGGAGACCTGACTGGGGAACTTCAGGTTATGGTATGAGCTCCTACACAGGGCAAATTTCCGGTTTTAGTGGGGCAGGTTTCGGTGGCGGATCGCCTACTGCTGGAACTTCAGAAGTAAATTCTTCACCAACCGGCAGACCTGATTATGGTACTTCAAGTTATGGGATAGGCACTTCCGCAGGTCAAATGGGTATGACTGCAGGAATGGCCAGTAGCTATAGCACAGGTGCCTATAAATTAGGTCAGTACGACAGCAGCTTATAAGGAAATAAAAATCAGCCCAGGGTTGGGCTGATTTTTATTTCCTTTTATTTCTTCTTGTTATTCTTCTTTTTCTTCGCACCCGAAGCTGTAAGGTTTAGTTTCTCCGTTTTTGGTTTTACGCATTAAACCGGCATTTGCGCTTTCAACGGTTACAGCCGGTCTTGACCTGCCTTGTTTGCTACCGGCTCTCTCCAATTTCATTTTTTCTCCTGGTCAGACATTGGTTACATTCATTTGTCCAAACATGTTTTGCACCATGGCTAGATCAGTAGGGGTAGCCATTGCCGGTTCATACCAGCCTTGCTGCCTCATTAATTCGAAAATATGGTGCTGGTGCGCAAAAGTCATATCCAAAGCGCGCAAAACTTCGTTTCTTAAGGACATGTTCGTACATTCCAAAGCAAATTGAGTCAAACTGCAAGCAGCGTATTTATGTTGGTCTAAAAGAAGCTGCATAACATCCTTATCAGATATCATTTGGCCTTGCATTTCAGTTCCCTCCTTTAGCTCATTGTTGTTCCTAAAAGGCTGGCCAATCTTTGGGACTGCATCTGATGCTCCCTGGCCATGGTTTCGCATAAGTTTTTGCATTTAGGGTCAGAACAGTTGATGGCGCCAAATTGTAAGAACTTTGTCATGGCATTGCAAGAACGCATATGTTCCTGAAGAAATAGTGATTCCGCCGCTGTGAGTCTAACCATTTTATCACCTCCTGTCTTTTTAAGAAATCACATGTAGCATTCCCACTGTCCAAAAAAGTATGAGCAAATTTAGAGCATATTGTAGGGCAAGACAAGGGAAAATATATTTTGTCGTTAAAAATCAGCAAAGGGTGTAGATGCATGAAAAAAGAAAGCATAGCCAAATTGGCGGCACTATGCGGTGTTCCTTTGATCATGGTGTTAGGAAACTCCATGCTCATTCCAGTGTTTCCGGAAATGCAGCGGGCCATGGATATAAGCAAACTGCAAGTAGGGCTTACTATTACTTTATTTTCCTTACCTGCGGGATTAGCCATACCTATTATGGGTTTCCTTTGCGACAAAGTTGGGCGAAAAAAGATCATTGTCCCCTCTTTGTTAGTTTATGGTTTGGGAGGAGTTATATCCGGCCTGGCTCCTACCTTATTTAACAATTCTTTAGCTGTCCTTTTGACAGGGCGCATTATCCAGGGTATTGGAGCCGCAGGCACCGCTCCCATTGCCATGGCGCTCGTGAGCGACATTTTTACCAGCAGCGAGCGGAGTAAAGCTTTAGGAACCATTGAAGCCGCCAATGGTTTAGGAAAAGTGGTAAGCCCGATTTTAGGCTCAATAATAGCTTTAATTGTCTGGTACGCATTGTTCTTTGTCTATGCAATGCTGGCTGTGCCTATTGCTGTGGCTGTTTGGCTGCTCATTAAAGAACCACCTTTGGCTACCAAAAATCAATCAATAAGTAAATATTTCACTAATATCAAAAGAATTTTTACCGAGAAGGGGGAATCTTTAGCCGGCTGTTACTTGGCAGGCAGTGTGGTTTTGCTGTTGCTCTTCGGTGTTTTGTCTTATTTATCCGATGTACTTGAAGAAGCCCACGGCTTAAAAGGAGTTGTAAAAGGCCTTGTCTTGGCTGTGCCGGTACTGGTTATGGCTGCTACTTCATTTATTTCCGGCAGGTATTTGCAAAAACATCAAAAAAAGATGAAACTGTTTATCTTATTCGGGCTTGTTGTGGTGGCTGTTTCGTTGGCGGCAATTTCTTTGCTGAAATCAAACATTGTATTCTTTATTGGAGTATCTTTAATGGGTCTCGGCACCGGTTTGGTTTTACCGGCAGTCAATACTTTGGTTACCAGTTCTTGTAAGCTGGAGGAGCGGGGTGGTATTACAGCTCTGTATGGAAGCGTGCGTTTTTTCGGTGTAGCCGCAGGGCCACCGGCCTTTAGTTTACTGTTAAATTACAGCAAAACAGCAATGTTTTTAAGTGGAAGTATTTTGGCGGCTACTGCAGCTATTGTTGCATTTATAGCTATTAAAGAGCAGCAGTTGTTAAGCGGCGGGCAGCAGAAGCAGGAAAATCGGGAAAGTTTGAGTGGCAAGCAAATTGTAAAAATAGTTAATGCGGGAAGCGCAAAAAAAGGCGAAGCCCACCCCCTGGCTGAATTCGTCGGAGCTTTCCGGACTAGTATTAACAAAAATAAGTTAAGATAAAGCCGGGATAGCACATTCCGGTATTTTTATTTGGAGTTTCTAGCCCGGTTGTGATAAATATCACAACTTTTGTTGTGCAAATTTGGTAAACTATGTACAAAAGACAAAGATACAGGAGGAAGTTATGCTGGGGTTACCAAAAAAGACGACTTTACAGTTGGTACGAAACTCCGTACAAATCCTGGTCGCGTTATTGCTGCTCTGGGCAGGATTCAAATTCTATCGCTTTGTGGCATATTTTGAATCAATGGGTGCTACTGTGTTCACGCACCGGCCGCCGGTAGTGGAGGCTTTTCTACCGATTAGCGCTTTCATGTCTTTAAAGCTGTTCCTTATAACAGGGATGTTTGACCGGATTCATCCAGCCGGTTTGACCATATTTTTGCTGGCCTTATTGCTCTCATTTTTTTTCCGCAAAGCTTTTTGCAGTTGGATTTGCCCCATAGGCACCATTTCCGAGGGGTTGGGTTTATTAGGAGCAAAATTTTTAATTCAAGTTGAGCTGCCTACAATAATAGATCGTGGGCTGATGCTTATCAAGTATTTGATCTTGGCATTTTTTGTAAAAATTATAGTTGTGGATATGTCCGCTTTTGCCATAGCAGGCTTTTTGAACAGTCCGTACAACCGGATTGCCGATGTGAAAATGTTGAAATTCTTTACGGAAATGAGCACAACCACCGCAATAGTTCTGCTCATACTAGCAGTCTTATCATTGTTTATTAGAAACTTTTGGTGCCGCTATTTGTGTCCTTACGGAGCTTTGTTGGGAGTCATCAGTTTTTTTAGCCCTACAGCAGTGGCTAGGGACAAAGAACTTTGCATAGATTGTGCAGCCTGTACAAAGGCTTGCCCTAGTAAGCTCCAGGTGGCTAAATCGGAAAGAGTTGCCTCTCCGGAATGTACTGGTTGTTTGCGCTGTTTAGAGGCTTGTCCTCAAAAAGATGCTTTAAAACTGAAGTTTTTGGGGCATAAACTACAGCCTTTGGTTTTCGGCCTGGGAGTGGTACTGCTTTTCTTTGGTGGTACAGCTGTTGCTAAATTGGCCGGATACTGGCAGACTAGCTTAAGTATGGGGGATTACGCCCAGCTAATTTTAAATTTAAATTTTTTACAACATCCATAAAAAAAGGGGCAAAACCCTTTCCCTAACTGTTTAAACCCATTGTTTCAATTTATCCTCATTCAGAATTGTAATATACTGCCTGTGGACAGCAATAACCTTGGATTTTTTCAGATCACTGATAAAGCGGGCTACTGTTTCCCGCGATGAGCCAATCATATTAGCCAGATCCTGCTGACCTAGGACGAGGTTGATTTTGGTGCCTTCCGGGGTTTTTTCCCCGTATTCGTTAGCCAGTTTTAAGAGGGTATTAACTAGGCGACCATAGGTATTATTCAATGCCAGATCCCTGATTTGAGCTTGGGCCCGCCGGAGGCGTTTGCTCATAATTTTCAGGATTTGTAAGGCAATATCAGGATGCTGCCGTAAATAATTGTCTATGTCTTTATTTCGGATAATGCCTACTTCTGCCTCCTCCATCACTTCTGCCGTAGCCGGAAAAGGACCTCCGTCAAATAGCAGCACTTCGGCAAAAATATCGCCGTCTTTGACAAAGTGGAGGATCTGTTCGCGACCGTCTTCCATGGTTTTGGAGAGCTTAATTACGCCTTTGCGCACAAAGTAAAGGGCATCACCCGGTTCTCCCTCGACAAATACTAACATTCCTTTTTTGTATCTACGAACCAAGATGACTTTGTTTAATTCCTCCAGGTGTTCCTCTGAAAGATCAGAAAAAATGGGGATGCGTTTTAAGGCTTGTAGATTGATTTCTGCTGAGCCCACTAAGCAACCTCCTCCAGGCGAACTTGATATTTAAAATTCTTTTTTGAAAGTGACTCTTATCACACATTATATAGAATGTACTTGTTAAAATAAAGCAACTATTTTTAGAAAGGAGATAAGAATTGTGGAATTTTACCAAGCAATCAGTAAACATTATGATGCGATTTTTCCTCTGGGTGAAGCCCAACTTAAGTTGTTGTCAGAAGAATTTGCAGGTAAAAACAAGATCCTGGATCTGGCCTGCGGGACGGGAACCTATGCATTGGCGCTAGGGGCTAAAGGATTTCAGGTCTATGGGTTGGATTTGGATGCCAGCATGGTGGCAGAAGCCAGAAGTAAAGCTGCCAAGGAAAGAGCAAAGGTTGACGTTGACTTTTTAGTGGCTGATATGAGAGATTGTGCAGAGCTATTTTCTCCGAAAAGCTTCGGGGGTATATTTTGTATCGGCAATTCGCTGGTGCATTTACCAAGCAAAGAGCATCTCGGCACATTGGTCAAAAACGTTTTTGATTTGCTGGAAGAAGGAGGGGTTTTTATTTCCCAGATTGTCAACTACGATCGGGTCTTGCATTATGGCATCACCGAACTGCCTGTGATACATAACCGGCAGGCAGGGGTAAGATTCATCCGCAAATATAAATACAATGAGGAACATAGGAGGATTATTTTCTCCGGAACACTGGAAGTAGAAGGGGAAAAACCTGTAACCAATTCGGTAACTCTCTTGCCGCTATTAAAGGATGAAATGATAGCTATGCATCAGGAGGCAGGCTTTAAGCAAATTGAAACTTTCGGAGGTTTTCGGCGTGAGCCCTTTACATTAGACACTCAGGCTTTAGTTGTAGTAGCTAGGAAGTAAAAGAGCAATTGTGATAAATGTCACACCGGGAGACAGGACTACGTCACAGCATGGCGGGTCCTGCTTTTTTATAATTAGGGTTGTAAGATTGCTTCAAGGAGGAGATAAAATGAGTAATTGCCAAACTTGTTCCAGTGCGGCTCAGTGCGGCGTATCAGCCCACGCCAGCGTGAACCAAATGCACGAAAGAACCAAAGAATTAGGTGTAACTACCGTATTTGACCGTTACCAGCAACAGCAGCCCCAGTGTGGTTTCGGGATGCAGGGTATCTGCTGTCAGCTTTGCAGCCATGGGCCTTGTAGAATTACACCGAAAGCTCCGCAAGGGATTTGCGGCGCCACTGCTGATACAATAGTAGCGAGGAACCTGGTGCGTCTTGAATCCCATGGTATCGCAGCCTATACGCACCATTTGGAAGAAATATTAAAAACTATTAAAGCTACTGCGCAAGGCAAAACACCATACACCATCGGTGATGAGCAGAAACTGCGTGAGATTGCAGGTGTGGTAGGTTTGGATACTACAAAACCGACCAACGCTTTGGCAGAAGAGCTGGCAGACGTGATGCTGCACGAACTGCGCAAAGGTTCTGATGAACCCTTGGCCCTGGTGAAATTGTTTGCCCCCAAGACCAGGCTGGAGGCTTGGGAGAAACTGGGCATAATTCCCGGGGGTCCTCTGTCAGAATTAAGGGACGCCATGACCAAGACCATGTCCAATATTGACACTGATCCTGTGGATTTGCTGTTAACCGCCTTAAGACTTGCTATTTCAACAGGTTATATGGGCTTAGTAGGTACTATTACTATGCAGGACATCCTGTTAGGAACTCCCAGCCTGACAAAGAGTGAAGCCGACTTGGGGATTATTGATGAAGAGAATGTAAACATCGTTGCCCACGGTCACGTGCCTTTGGTAGCCACTGCAGTAATTAAGGCGGCAGAGTCCAAAGAAATGCAAGAATTGGCTAAAAAAGCCGGTGCTAAAGGCATTAAAGTTTACGGGTCGATGTGCACCGGCCAAGAGCTAATGCAGCGTAGCGCTACTTCTGCCAAGGGTTATGCCGGTCAACTAGGTAACTGGATTACGCAGGAATTTATGATTGCTACCGGTGCTGTAGACCTGGTGATGATGGATATGAATTGCTCTATTCCGGGCATGAAAGCAGTTGCAGACAAGTTCCATACCAAGCTGGTTTCCGTGGACCGGATTTTAAGAATGGCCGGCGTGGAAGACCATGTGGACTATGAACCGGAAAAAGTTTCCGAACAGGCCAAAGAACTTATTAAAATGGCTATCAAACAATACAAGCAACGGGATAAATCCAGCGTGGTTATCCCCAAAGGTAAGGCTCCTGCCGTAGCCGGTTTTTCTGTAGAAACAATTCTGGGCGCTTTAGGCGGAAGTTTAGATCCGCTGCTTGATGCCGTAAAACAGGGAGCTATTAAAGGTATAGCCGCTGTAGTTGGTTGTACTAATAACAGAAACGGACATGACAGCCAAGGTCTTACCATTATGCGAGAACTCATCAAAAATGACGTACTGGTTATTGCAGCCGGCTGTATGAGCAGCGCTTCTCAGATTGAAAGGCTGCAAACACCGGAAGCGGCTGAAGAAGCAGGTGAAGGACTCAAAGCAGTATGCAAGATGCTTGGCATCCCGCCGGTATTGAACTTCGGTTCTTGTGTAGATATCGGCCGGATCGGGGTAGCTGTTACAGCAATTGCTAATGCTTTAGGTGTAGATCCCAGCCAATTGCCCGTGGTGGCTTCCGCGCCTGAATACCTGGAGCAAAAAGCGGTAGCAGACGGAGTATTTGCAGTAGCCTTTGGCCTCTTGACCCATATTGGTCCTGTACCTCCTGTAACAGGCAGCGCTCTGGTTACCAAGATCTTGACGGAAGATGTGGAAAGCTTAACCGGCGGTAAGGTACTGGTTGAAGAAAATCCTGTAGAAGCTGCCAGAAAAATGCTTGAGCATATCAATCAGAAACGCGCTGCTCTGGGGATATAAAGAAGCTGTCTAGTTTACCTGTACAACTGGTGAAGCCTAATAGGCTTCACCAGTAACTTAATACAGGATTATTCCCAAATCTATACAGTATTAGGAGGATAGGCTGATGAAAGAAATTTTTGTTGATTTGGATAAATGTGTTGGATGTCTGACTTGCACTTTAGCTTGTGCGGCTGAACATTCAAATTCCAAAGATATCGTGGGCGCCATGCTGGAAAAAGTCAGGTCCAGAATTGCTGTTGAATCAGTTGGAGGCAAGCCGGTGCCTTTAATGTGCCGCCATTGTGAAGAGCCGGCTTGTGTGGATGCTTGCATGACCGGCGCTATGCAGAAAGATAAAGTCACAGGCATTGTTACCAACGAAGGCCATGAACAAAAATGTGTAGGCTGTTGGATGTGTATTATGGCCTGTCCTTACGGCGTAATCACCCCTGTAGAAGGTGAGACCAGACTGGCTCTAAAATGCGATCGCTGCGGTGGCAAGGAGGTTCCGGCCTGTGTAGCCTCGTGCCCACAGGGGGCGTTGATTTATGATGAAGCTAAAGTTGTTGCTGAACTTAGGCGGCATAACGCTGCACAACTAGCCATGTCTAAAGCCGTGTAAAAGCTTTAGGAGGGATAAAATGAACTATGTAATCATTGGCAACAGCGCTGCCGGTGTAAAATGCGCGGAAACGATCAGGGAAGTTGACCGACAAGGAAATATTACAATTATTACTGATGAAGCCTACCATGCTTACTCCAAATGTCTTTTACCCGACTACTTGTCCGGCGACAGGGATGAGGATACCATCAGGATCCGGAATTTAGATTTTTATTCTCAAAACCGGATTACAACCTATTTCGGCGTTAAAGCACAGAAGATCAATCCGGCCCAAAAAATAGTGGCGCTGGAAAACGGTAAAACCATACCCTATGATAAACTTTTAATTGCAACCGGAAGCAGAAGTTTTATTCCCCCTATTCCGGGGATTGAAGGGGAAAATATCTTTGGATTACGGAACCTGGATGATGCTAAAAAGATTCTTCAGGCCTTGCCAGGGGTGCGGCGGGCTGTGGTTATTGGCGGAGGGTTTGTAGGGCTTGAGGCCGCATACGCCCTTTACAGCAGAGGAGTGGAGTTGACTGTAGTTGAAAAACTGCCCCAGATCCTGCCCAGTCAATTTGACGCCAAAGCTGCCAAAATTCTGGAAAAAGATATGTTATGCGAAGGTATAAGGATAATTACCGGCAATGGCATCAAAGAAATTATCAATCCTGGTATATGGCAAAAAATGTTCGGTAAAAAAGGCAAAGGTGTACGGTTGGAAGACGGTGAGACGTTAAAATGCGAACTGATTATTGTAGCTACCGGAACAAAGGCTAATACTGAATTGGTTCAGGGAACGGCAATTAAGGTTAATCGGGGTATAGTCGTTGATGAGTTTATGCAGACTGATGAACCCGATATTTATGCTGCCGGAGATGTGGTGGAAACCATAGATGCTGTAACCGGTCAACGTAAGCTGACGCCCATTTGGCCCAACGCAGTAGTCCAGGGCAGGATTGCCGGCTTGAATATGGCCGGTATTCAAAAACCCTATACTGCTTTAGTAGGCATGCAGAATGCAGTGGAGTTCCGGGAAATTCCTGCAATTGCCGCAGGTCTGACGGAAGCAGGTGAAGGCTTAGAGGAAATTGTAATTGAAAATCAGGCCCAAAATAAATATAAGAAGCTGGTTATGAAGGATAACAGGTTGGTAGGGATGATCTTGGTGGGAGATATCCGCCAAGCAGGTGTTTATAATACGCTGATTAAAAATAAAATAGATATTTCCCGGAACAAAGAGTTCTTATTTAAAGAAGATTTTAATTTCGGCTATTTTTTAGCTTAATCTGATAGGGCTTCAATCGAAGCCCTTATTACATATAAAAAAGTTCCACCGGGCACGTGCAAAATTTTAAAGCGGATAGATAAACTAGTGCAATTAATATATTCTGGAGTATGAAATAGGAAAGTTGAAATAGGTTGTAGAAATAATACATTTAATACATTCCGGATACGACAACTTAGAGGAGGCGGGAAAATGAAAGAAAGCAACACAGGCGGCGTTTTTATAGTAGAGAAATGCCGTGGGAAGGGCTCTTGTCCCAATGCATTGCTTGATACGGGGGAATTGGCTGAAAAAGTTAAGCAGCTGCTGAATAAATTCGACTGTCTTTTGGGGGCGAATGAAATGTTGCTCTACCACCGAATTTCCCGGATAGCAATCGCTGGCTGCCCCAATGGATGTTCTCAGCCGCAAATTAAGGATATAGGCATCAGCGGTAAGGTACGGCTCAATTTTCAGCCCGAACTGTGCATAAAATGCGGGGCTTGTATACAGATTTGCAAAGAAGGCGCTTTGCTTGAAGCCGGCGGGGCTCCTGTATTGTTGGAGAGCAAGTGTCTAGGCTGCGGGGAATGTACTAGGGCGTGCCAAGCGGGAGCTTGGCAGGTTGGAGCAACCGGCCTGAAAGTAGTTGCCGGTGGGAAATTAGGGCGACACCCCAAACTTGCAGAAGAAATATATCCTTTTGCCAGTTTTGAGGAGCTTTTGGGACTGCTGGACAATTTGCACGGGTACATGAAATCTAAATTGAACGGCAAAACGGAACGTTTGAGCGTGCTGCTGGCAGAGCATGGTATGGCGGATTTTAAAAAAATCTGTTGTCAAAGTAAGTAAAATAATCAACACCCAATGCAGCTAACTGAACCTGCAGTTCCTGTTTATCTTGGGGAATGGCTATTTTGGGCTGATTGGCTTCGATTCCCCATAGAGCACTGTCTAACGCCGCTTTGGCAAAAGTCCTGGCAACATGTAAATCGCCTACACAACTGGCAGGACATTGGGGTTGCATTTTTTCTATTACTTTGAGTAATTTTTGGGAATTTTTACCAATAATGATTAAAGTAAGGGTTGCCATCAGGAATTTTTGTGAAATAATTTTGGCACGGTTTTTGTGTTCTTCGCAGGTTTTATTGGGCAAGTTGTAAGCCCGGATGACTTCCAAATAGGCCAGCGCATCTTCGCTAATCAGGCTGTTCAACTCCTGTTTAAGTTGTTCCGCTTGTCGTTCAATTTCTGTTAAACCCTGAGCGTTTGTTGTCCCTTGCTGCTTTTTAGCAGCGACTCTTGCACACATTTGTACCAGCGCAGCGGCACAAGCAGCCGCCAAAGCCGCCAGACTGCCCCCTTTCGGAGAGGGAAAAGTGGTGCTGGAAGCTTGCTGCAGAAATTCTTCGATTGTTAATTTACTAAACAATGCTAACACCTCGCTTATCATATCCTTTATTCTACTGTAAAACAAAGTTGTACGCAGTGATCAAACTCACAAAAAGAGCGCTGAAGCCAAAACTTGATGTTTCCCGCGGCTTGCAATGCGGGTATAAAATAATAATAGCGGTAGAGGTAGCTCTAAAAGTATGCTATCCTAGTGTTGAGGTGACCTAATATGTTAAGTAAAGCAGCGGATATTCTCCGGCATGCGAAATTCCTTGTCTGCCTTCTAGGGGCAGGTGCTTCAGTACCTTCGGGGATTCCTGATTTCCGGAGCAGTACGGGGCTGTACAGCCAAAATGTGGCAGCTGAAGAGATCCTCTCCGCGTCTTATTTTAGCCTATACCCGGAAAAATTTTATGCCTTTTATAAAAAGAGCATGTTGTACCCGCAAGCCCGTCCTAACGCCATTCATTACACCTTGGCCAAGTGGGAGGCTAAGGGGCGCTTGCGGGCTTGCTTGACGCAAAATATAGACGGACTGGAATTATTGGCGGGGCTTAAAACAGTTTTGCAACTTCATGGTACGGTTACAAGGAATCATTGCTTGAAATGCAATGGGCTTTACGACCTAAACTACGTTATTGAAAAGGGCACTCCCGTTCCCTTATGTACAAAATGCGGCGGGATTATTAAGCCCGATGTAGTTTTATATGAAGAGCCACTGGACCAAAAATTGCTCCAGTTAGCCAGAAATTTTACGCTTAAAGCCGATGTGCTTTTGGTTATAGGTACTTCCCTGCGCGTCTATCCGGTGGCAGGTCTGCTTAATTACTTCAACCCTTCGTTGCAAAAGCTCATTATTTTGAATAAAGATGAAACGCCTTTTGACAGGGAAGCTGATGTCGTTCTCCATCTGCCTGCGGAGCAGATTTTGCCTGAAATTGACCGTCTGGTGGAAGAGCAAGAAATTTAAACTATGGATATAAAAACGATCGGCTCAGTCTAAACAGGTGCACCGCCTGTTTTTTTATCTTTACATTTAGACAGGGAAGAATATTATTGTTGTACCTGCCCCAAACTAAAAGGGAATAAAGAAACGGAAGAAAATGGCAGGGCAATTAAAAACCGATGGGCAAAACGATACTGGCGCCTTGTCATATAAAGTACCTTTAGGGTCAGGGGAAGTTTCCACATGTAAATTCGTGCCGAATGAAGAGTACTAACCGGGATAAACCGTGGTTCAGAAGGATACAATAATTACTGGTTATCAACCACCAAATTTATCTTGAAAGGGGATTGGAAATGCAAGGAAGAGTGGAAAGAACAGGAAGTTCCATCAGCAGAGTCAAATGCGTGGTCAATACATGCCAGTATTGGGACAGTGGCAATCACTGCAATGCCAGTGAAATCGAAATCCAAGGACCTAACGCAACCGATACCCAGCATACTGACTGCGCCACTTTTGCACCGAAAAGGTAAGTCAAAGGGGGGTCTAAACCAGGCCCTCATTTTTGTTGTCTGTAAAAATTGCTGGGACAAGCTGCGTTAAAAATTTCCCTCGGAGCGTATAACTTTGGCTAGCAAGCTCGATTTTAACATTATGATATTCAATTTAGCTGTATTAAGCTTGGATATGGATCACATACCGGTGTGATTTTCCTCACTGCTTAAATTATGCTTATTTAATTAATTTTTGGTGATAATATCTTTTGTAGTTAGTCGCAATCCGGGAGGTGGCCGCTTGAAAAGGATTGTACTGCTGTTAGGTATTTTAGCCATAACTGCCATTTTAGGTTCAGCTTTGGCAGTGCGTTTTACTGAGGACGCGGAATTTTGTTCATCATGCCATATTATGAATGCGGCTTATCAAACCTGGTACCATTCAGCCCATCGAGAAACAGCCAATTGCAATACCTGCCATGTACCCAAAGGGCTGGTCAGCAAGCCGTTGTATAAAGCTAAATCCGGCTTAATCGATGCTTATGTATTTTTTATTGCAGGTTCTCCTGAGGGTATACACCTTAAAAAAGACAGTGAGAAAATAGTGCAAAAAAATTGTGTGAACTGCCATGCCACCTTAGTGCGGATGATTGGCAAGGGCAACGGGGCAAACTGCTATCATTGCCACAGCTATACACCCCATGGCGATGTGCGCAATCTAGTTTATTAAGTTATTGGAGGAAGGTACAGTGAGAAGAATAGCAGCTGTAGCAGCAGCACTCTTAATTTTAGGTATTGTAGGAGTGAGTGCCTATTTCGCAGGTATGCGGGCCAAAGAACCGGAACTGCCTCCGCCCAGGGCTGAAATAAGCGTAGAGGAAACTGATAATGAGGTGTTTGGTCGATACTACCCGCGGGAATATGAAAGTTACAAAAAAAACTACGATATGAGCAAAGGCCCGAGCGTTTACGGAGGTTCCCAGGAAAGGAGCAACCTTGAAGCTTACCCTTACATGAAAACACTGTGGAAAGGCTATGGTTTTGCCGAAGAATACAACGAGGACCGGGGCCATGTGTATGCCATAGAAGATGTAAAAAAGACAAAACGCAATCCTCCCAAAGCCGTTTGCTGGACATGTAAGAGTACCGAGGTGCCTAAAGCGATCCGGGAAATGGGCGATGCTTACTATTCCACTCCTTTTAAAGAGGCGGCCGGCAGGTTTAAAACGCCTGTTGGTTGCAGCGACTGTCATGACCCAAAGACTATGCAGCTCCGAATTACTCGCCCCGCATTTATTGAGGCAATGGAACGGGAAGGGAAAGACGTAACCAAAGCAAACCGTCAGGAAATGCGTACTTATGTATGCGCCCAATGCCACGTGGAATATTACTTTGAAAAAGATACCTATAAGCTGCATTTCCCATGGGAGAAAGGCAAAGACCCCGAGCAGGTTTATAATTACTACCAGGAGATCAAGCATACGGATTTTACTCATCCTGATTCCGGTACAGAAGTTTTAAAAGGTCAGCATCCTGATTATGAGATGTTTTTGGACGGCCCGCACCAGTCCAGGGGAGTGGCCTGCGCTGATTGTCATATGCCCTATATAGTACAAGGAAATACTAAAATATCATCTCACTGGTGGACCAGCCCCTTGAAACATATGGAAAGTTCTTGCGGTGTCTGTCACCGGGGCAGTATGGAGGAACTGCGTCAGAGAGTATTGTACACTCAGGACAGGACCAAAGACCTTTTGGACCGGGCCGGAAAAGCTAACGTGGAGGCTATTAATGCAATTGCGGAGGCTGCCAAAAATCCCCGGGTTAATAAAAATAAACTGGCTGAAGCCAGGGCTTTACACAGAGAAAGCCAATGGTATTGGGATTGGGTTAGCGCAGAAAACAGCATGGGTTTCCACAATCCGCAAAAAGCCATGAATACTCTAGGTAAATCCCTGGATTTAGCCAGCCGGGCCAGGGATTTAGCCAGACAGGCGGTACAACCCTGATGCCTGATTACCATCAAATCACACCGTGCAGACTTTTTGCCAAAAAAGTCGGTGAAAGCTTAAAATCGGGTCTTTGCGGTTTACAGCAAACAGTAAAAGAAGCTTGTGATGTTATAGACAAATGTCCCAATCACACTGAACTGCTGGAGCTTTTTGCCAAAGTAAGGAGGCAAACTATTGAATTGGAAGGCCTACTGACCGTTTTGGAGTTGGAAACAGGCCTTTTACCTGAAATACCCGGCTTCAACGAAGTTGTTAAGGCTGCGGAGCGCTTGGCAAAGCGCCGGCATGGGGCAATAATCGCTTTGGAGCGGCAGATGAAACTGGATGAATTTATTGAGGAAGGTAAAAAGGCCGGTTTAAAACTTCAAGCAGAGCTATCCAGCCGGCTTTTGGAATGTATTTTTTACCCCGGCAACCCATTGCATGATGGGGCAGTGATAGTGCGGGACATAAAGATTTTGGCTGCCGGGTGTGTTTTGCCTCTTTCCAAACAAGCAATAAGTGCAGACCACTATTTAGGTACCAGGCACCGGGCGGCCTTGGGTTTAAGTGAACTAACCGATGCTATCGTCGTAACCGTTTCCGAGGAAACTGGCCATATTTGCCTGGCTTTGGGAGGACGGCTTTACTGCGTTAATAATTATACCAACGTAAGACGGGATATAATCAATTTTCTTGCCAAACAAGGGCACGGCTGAAAGTCGCCGTACTGTACAAGGTTGTTACAGGAGGAATAGCAGGAGGATTGGAGCGCAATCCTCCTTTCAGACTATCTAGAAAATAGTATTAACTTTTATGCCCTATCGCCCCCACTGTGCCAACCTGCTCTTGTTTGGCGAGTCATAGCGCTATCTTTTTAGTGTTTTTTAAAAAAAAATTGGGCACCAGAAAGAAATACCTTCTTTCTTTCCAGACCAACTTAAGGACGTTCCAGACCAACAGCAAATCCCCTGCTGTAAATATCATTCCCCCAGTTGCCCGGACAACCATGTAGGGTCTAAGTAAATTAATTACTTCCATAAAATCCATTCCGGCAACCCGCCAGAGATACGCCTGGACTAATCCGGCCAAAGCAAGGGCTCCACCCATGATAAGCAGCCCAACATTTAAGAGGAGCAAGGCCCAATAGGATTGGATAAGAAATCTTTTTTCAGGCTTCAAGTGGGCCGTCAGTATCCAGAAGCAGAGGCCAAGCACCAAAAAGCCAAATACAGTTCAAAACTCATTTCTTCCCAAATATGTACAACCCAAAACTTGACAATTTCATCAGCCGATGGATGCGAATAAAAAAAGAGGTTAGGTATATAAAGAATAGAGAGGGTAAAGGTCCCCAACAGCATTGCTATGAGAATCGGCCTCAGTCTACCGGTCCTGGATTTTAGCAGCGTTGCTCCAATAATAAACATAAACAGAAAAATGCTGAGCGAAATACCAACCTTTAAAGGTAAAATTGCTTCCAAATATTCCCGGCCTTCGGAACGATGCAAAAACAGGGAGGCGAGGATGCCCAAGCCGGTTAAAAAAGTAAGCCAATATTGCTAAAGTTGATTTTCTAAACGATTATTTGCAGTAATTTACAGTAGCTTTCATTTGCCGGAAGCTTTACAATAGTCAAAAGGGGGAGTTGCGGAGGATGAGAAAACTTATTTTAATAAGAGATTTTTTGTACTGGTTTCTCGATACCCAAAGGTTAAAGTGGCCTAACACTGCTAAAGTGTTAGAATATATACTCAAAAACGAGAGCATATTAGAAAAGGTCGAGTTAGTAGACGATATAAGGTTTTACCGGAATGCCTTAATGGTTTCAGGTAGGGGTACAGTTACTTTTCCTTTTGTGCTGCGTTTAGACGGGAAGTATATCCACGACGTGGAGGAAGCTCTGCAAGCTTTAGCTTCCGCTAATTTTTATAAACTTTATGTAAAGCTGTCTTACAGCAAAGATTACTACCAAGGGGTAGTCTCTAAAAAAAGAGTCTGGAAGGTTAAAAGAGCCGGCAAGAAAAAGAAAATAGCGTACCAGAAACTCATGCTCTTAATTGATGCTGCCTTAGACCGGCGTGACCGGGAAGAGTTCTACCGCTTGACAAAGCAATTGCAAAGGCTGAGCAATGTTTAAAGCCACCTGACTGAAGGTGGCTTTAGCTTTTAGACAAAGCCCGCATGTATTATTTCGAGCAGCGGTAAGCTCCTACGCCGTTACCGGCAGCAAGCTGTCGACGGGGGAAACCAGTCCCGCTCCATAATATATGCGGGCTAATAATAGTTTGTCGACGGTCTGGAGCCACCTGTCAGCAGGTGGTTTTTGTATGCTTTTTGATTCTAAGAAATTTTCTTGCTAAAAGCAGGTAATGATTTTCTTAGCAGCCCTAATTGTTTGACCACAGCTAAAGTAATAAAGCTGTCTGCTAAATGGTGAAATGCTGTTCCCAAACCTACAACAACCCCCGCGTTATAAAGGGAAAAACCGAAAGGAATTACAATCAAAGCTTCTCCCAAGGCGTGGATTGGCAGTACCAGCAGCAACACCAAATATAAAGGTTTACCTTGCTTGATTAAGGTGGCGCCGGTGTAACCTACAAAAACGTGCATAAATGCTCTGGCCGCTATGATTGGCCCCAACTTGATAAGAAAACCAAGAGTTGAGCCTAAAGCAACAATAATTGCAACTGCCGGACTTATTGTCATGGCCAGCATTAAAGGAACGTGAGAGGCCAGCGTCGCGCTGAAAGGGGGTATTAAAACCCCTAAAAAACCTCCAAAAGCTAATGGAATAAGCAATGCCAAAGATGTTAACAAGCCACCCAGAACTAGCTCCCGGGTCTTCATATAATTCACCTCCTCATAGACATATCATCTGACAAGACACCTGTTACGACAATTATAAATCGGAATAAGCCGGTATGCAAGGTTTTTTCAAGATATGAGTTTTTTTAAGTTTAGAAAAAGCAAGGTATTATTACCTTGCTTATACAAAATGGCACCAATGTCGCCTTTCCAAAAATCTGTTTTTTGGGATGTCATTTTTGCTGCTGTTACTGCAGGGTCATTGTTGTGATTGTATCGGCCAATTCAGTAAAATATTCTTTATTTAACTGATCTTCGTAAATGTTTTGTTTTAATTCTTGCAGCAAGCTGCGCTCAAAGGTAAATGACTGGTTTTGGGTAATAATGGCTGTCTCATAAGTGGTTGAGTAGCAACCAAATTCTATTCCCCTGCGCCTCAATTCAGCTTCAATCAGGAACTTGTTCAGGTAATGAACCGAAAAGAAAGCCAGAGTGCCACTGAGTGCTAACCACTCAGGTATTGCGTAACTGATACACTGCTGGTGAACGATATATGGTACGTGGTCTGCGTCGGCTTCAATCTCATTTAAAACTGCCCAAATTAATAACAATTCGTTGTTTGTGCGGTCCTTTACCCAGTCATCAAACTGCTCGCTAAAATCATGGGAGGTTGAGATTTCAATTTCATTCAGCTTTTCTGCAGCTATGGTATCAAGGTAGTGATGTTTCGCCTCTTCGTTTAAAAAATAGACATTTTTGAAGTTCTGTTGCTTTGTTTTTTGCAAGTTCATCACCTCACTCGTATATTTATTTTGCTACGAGAAAAAATATTTATATGGTTGTTTGCCAGGTACATTTCTGCTTGTTTGTCAATACCTACATGTATTTTTACTTGTAAATACAGCAAAAGCAATGAAAAAGCCATCCGTAGGGATGGTTTTTTGTAAAAACAAAAAATTACAATATTCGTCAAACATGGAAAAAGTTAAAAAAGGGAGGATTGTGGTAGTCAGTGCTACCCTTAAAAAGTTAACCCTTGTGTCCGCTGCTCCGGGATGACTTCGCCAAGAGCGCTGCCCTGCTCAGCGTTTGACTTTCAGCGGCACGCGCTGACGCGGCGTCCATGCCGCTCCAGCGCTCTCGCAGCGTCCATGCTGCTCGTCCGCTTTCAGTCAAACTCTTCACAGAGCACTCTATGGCTTGTCATATGTCGCAGCTACGCACAATGGGTTACAATTTTTCATACTTATGATGGTGCTGCGACAGCAGCATGGACGTCTGTTGAATTTGATCAAAATGCTATTTAAACCATGCGGTATGCCCAGGAAAAAATGCTACCTTTTAATAATACCCCTGAATAACTGCAGGAATTACTCCTAAGCTTGCTTAATATGTATAGTACGCAGAGATTGCTATCTTGGAGGGAACAGCCATGACCGTCATTAAATTTGATCCGAACAGGCGGAAAAAGCGCAAACCGGCTAAAAAACAACCGTCCTACAGGATCTTGGAAAGTCATAGGATAAGGTTAGCAATAACTTTTTTGCTGTGCGCTGCTTTTTTCCAACTCTTGCGTACTTTCCCAGACTTTCTAATCAAGCTTCCACTTGCTTTTGCAATTTTAGCCGTTTTTACTGCCGCTTTGGAGGGCGCACATGCTGCCCGAATGTGGTTTGCTAAAACGAAAAAAGATAATGTACAGCTTTAAACAGGCAGCGGTCGCTGGTTAACCGGGGAAAATCCCCGGTTATTTTTTATTGCCGTTTGTTCGCCTGTAAGACTTTTGCAACAGTTTTAATAGAAGATGAACAGCCTTTTGTAATTTTACTACAACAGTTGGATTTTAAAATTATGGTGAAACCAAGTTTAGACTGAAGGAGGTGGACTCCTTGGAACAGGCTACAGTGTTATTGGCGGATCCCGATACAGATTTATTGAAAAATATTGGCCAGTGTCTGCGCAAAGAAGGGTACGGGGTACTTACAGCGTCGGATGGACAGGACGCGCTTTGCAAGTTTAAACTTTATAACCCTAATCTAATGGTTTTAGAACTGGATTTGCCAGGTATAGATGGTTTAACTGTTTGCCGTACAATTAGAAAATCTTCGAGGATAGCAATAATTGTGCTGTCTCAAAAAGCGGCGGAAATAGACAGAATATCCAGTTTCAAGGCAGGGGCAGATGATTACCTTCCCAAGCCATGCAGCAATCGGGAACTTCTCGCACGGATTAAAGCAGTAATGCGTAGGGTGGAAGGCAATTCATTGCAAGAAAGCAGCATGGTCATGCGTTTTCCAGGCTTAATTATCGACAAGTTTTCCCACCAAGTAAAGACACCCAGGGGAAACATAAACCTGACCAAAAAGGAGCTAAATCTCCTCTGGTTTTTAGCCAGCAACCCCGGAAAGGTTTTCAGCAGGAAGGAAATTTTAAATCAAGTGTGGGGCACAGATGAACTGGTTGATTTGGATGAGGTGACAGTTATGATCAGCAGGCTGCGGGATAAGATTGAGTCTAACGCACAGGATCCTCGCTACATTACCACTGTATGGGGGGTGGGTTATAAGTTTGAACCAAAAACTGATTTGTAACGGAAAATTATTTTAAGGAGGAAGGAGCAATGGAACTAACTAGGTTAGGTTTCTTAAAACTGGTTGGATTTGCTACAAGCTGTTTGGCTTTTGGCGGAAGCGTTTGGGCCAATAGTGACCAAGGGGGAAAAACCAACTTTGTGACTAAGCCTAAAGGGATGTTAATGGACCTTACCCAATGCATAGGTTGTAAAAATTGCCAGGCAGCTTGCCAAAAACAAAATCAGCTGCAGGGCGGTGCCTATGCTGAAGAACTGTCAAGCAATGCCTGGACTGTGGTCAAGACCGTAGAAGTTGAGAAGGGCAGTGAAAAGGTGAAGCGTTTCGTCCGTTCCCAGTGTTTTCATTGTCTTGAGCCAGCCTGCGCTTCAGCTTGTCCAGTCAAAGCATTGCATAAAACTCCAGAAGGGCCGGTGGTGTATGATGCCTGGAAATGTATTGGTTGCCGTTACTGTATGGTGGCTTGCCCCTTCGGGATTCCCAAATATGAATGGGAAAAAACTGCACCGCTGGTCACCAAATGCCTGTTCTGCTCCAGCCGTTTAAAAGAAGGGCAGCAGCCCGCTTGCGCGGCCGCCTGTCCAACTAAAGCCACACTTTTTGGAAACAGAGATGAGCTTTTGGTTGAAGCAGAACGAAGAATTAACAACAATCCCAATAAATATGTCAACTATATTTACGGATTAAAAGAAGGGGGAGGTACTTCTTTCCTGTTTCTATCCGATGTGCCTTTTAAAGACTTGGGCTTTCCCACCAATATTCCTAACACTCCCCTGCCCGACTACACTTGGGAGGTAATGTCCAAGATTCCCGGCATCATCGCCGGTGGCGGAATTCTTTTAACCTCAACTTATCTTTTGACTCATAAAAATGAGGGTGAAAGCAAAAAGAAGATTGAAGGCAAGGGGGCATGAAAATGGGTTTTAAATTTCACTGGACATGGTCTAGGGTAATTTTGCTTTTGATTATGGCCGTAGGGGCAATAGCAACTTTTTTAAGGTATTCTCAGGGACTTGGTGCCTCGACCAACCTGAGCGACAGTTACCCTTGGGGTTTATGGATTGCTTTCGATGTGCTGTGTGGAGTGGCGCTGGCTGCCGGAGGTTTTACGGCTGCGGCTACTGTCTATATCTTTAACTTAAAAAAATATCACGCTATTGTTCGTCCGGCAGTTTTAACCGGCTTCATTGGATATTTTTTAGTAGCTGTGGGTTTGCTTTATGATTTAGGAAGGCCGTGGTTTATTTGGCATCCGATAATCATGTGGCAGCATCACTCGGTGATGTTTGAAGTGGCCTGGTGCGTCATGCTTTACCTTACCGTATTGTTCTTAGAATTTTGCCCGGTAATTTTCGAGCGGTTCCGGTTGGAAGGGGCGCTCAGGGTGATTCACGCCTGCACAATACCCTTAGTGATAATGGGCATAATTCTTTCAACTTTGCACCAGTCATCGTTAGGTTCCCTGTTTTTAATTGTGCCGGGTAAACTTTATCCCCTTTGGTATTCACCTTTTCTGCCCGTTTTTTTCTTTACTTCCGCGGTTGCGGTGGGCTTAGCCATGATCGTGGTAGAATCAACTCTATCGAGTCTAGCATTCAAAAGAGGTTTAGAAACACCGCTATTGGCTGATTTGACTAAAGCTTTACCTTTTATTTTAGTTTTTTATTTTGTAATAAAAATAGCCGATCTGGCTGCTCGCGGTTCCTTAAGTTTACTGTTTAACGGCAGCTATGAAAGTATATCTTTTCTGGCTGAACTGGCCATCGGGGTAATTGTTCCGGCTAGCATATTGAGCTTTAGAAATTTACGACAGCAGACTGTATGGCAGTTTTTGTCCTGTTTAATGGTAGTCTGCGGAGTTGTTTTAAACCGGATAAATGTATGTCTGATAGGGATGAGCCGTTCTGCCGGTCAAGGTTATGTCCCTGCCTGGACTGAATTTAGCATTACACTTGCCCTTGTATCCTTTGGGGTCATGGCTTATATCTGGATTACAGAGAACTTCCCGGTTTTTGAAGACCACGGTGATAAGGCAGGCGCTTGAATATTTCAAAGACAGCTGCAGACAAAAGGAATCGGGTTTTTTCGACCCGGTTCTTTTTTTTTCCCCCTTCAACTTAGGTGAGCTTAAGTATTATAATATTGTTGCAGGGAAATAAATTATTTCTTACAATGCAATACCCATACAGATTGGTATGCCAGAGGTCAAGCACCGGGAGCGCTGGTATAAAGTTATTTTTGTGAAGGTGGTAACAAAATGTACCCCGTGAAAAACAAACTTAGTACCCGGTTGATGCTCATAATTTCGCTTATTACCCTGGTAATTATGGCTACTGATTTCATTTGGAATATGGAGCGAGCCAAGGAAAGGGCGGAGCAAGAGCTGCGCGATAAAGCCCGTGTTATTTCCACCCAGTTTCTGGCTATCAGGAGTTTTATTGCTGAAAAGAGGGCAGAGGACCAGCAGAGCCTCGCTTTGGAATATAAACACCTTGATCCGGTAGCAGTTGAAAAAAATATTAACGACGCCTTTGGCAAGGATATCAAGGTTTCATTTAAAGAAATATGGTTGACTGCTACTAAAGATTGTAATATGGCGGATGAATTTGAACGTAACCTAATCGAACAGCTAAAGAAGGACAAAGGCCTGAATGAAGCCTGGGGTACTCGGGGTATAAACGGCAATAGGATTTTTACTTATACGGTTCCCATCTATATTGAGGAAGGTTGTTTAAATTGCCATAACGAAGGTTTAGCCGATTTAGGGTTAAGCAACCTCCAAAAACATACCTTGGGGGAACTGGCAGGCGCTATCAGTTTAAATATTCCCATGCACGCTTTTCAAGAGAACCTGCGTACAGATATTCTTGCACACCTGCTGGTTACCGCCTTATTAATTATTTTGACTTTGGGCTGTGTTTTTGCGGTAATGCATAAAATGGTGGCCAGGCCTCTTTACCAGCTTACCGCCATCGCCACTGAAATTGGCCAGGGTAATTTAGATAATAATTTCCCCGAAATTAATGCTCCGGGGGAAATAAAGCTGTTGGCCCGGGAATTTGAATCAATGGCAAAAAAATTAAAGGAATACTATCAGGAGTTGGAAAATAAGGTAGAAGCCCGAACCAGGGATTTGATTAAAGCCAATGAAAACCTTAGCAAGCAGAAGCAAAGATTAAAAGAAGCAAATATCCAATTACAAAAGGCCAATGAAGTCAAGTCCGAGTTTTTGGCCAGCGTCAGTCACGAATTAAAAACTCCTTTGACATCTATAATGGCTTTTAACGAATTGCTGTTGGAAGGAATTGCCGGGGAACTGACTGCGCAGCAAAAAGAGTACCTGTACGATATCGAACGCAACAGCCATCAATTGCTGGCTTTAATAAATGATATACTTGATATGGCCAAATTGCAGGCAGGAAGAAAGGAACTGGAGATTACGGTGTTTCCTCTGCCTGCTTTGGTAGAAGATGTTGTCAAAAAAGTAATGCCTTTATTAATTAAAAAAGAACAACAGCTAATCATCGACTTGGAAGATGATTTACCTTATGTGGAGGCTGACCGCGCTAAAGTTGAGCAAATCTTAACAAACCTATTGAACAATGCCAATAAATTCACACCTATGGGTGGGAAAATTAGCATTCACGCTGTAAAGGACAGCAAGAACGGCAAGCTGGAAGTTGCGGTCAACGATACCGGCCCGGGTATTAAGAAAGAAGAACAGGGAATAATTTTTGAGGCATTCAGGCAGGTCAACGGTTCAAATACTCGTACTCACGGCGGCTCTGGTTTAGGGTTAGCCTTAGCAAAAAAACTGGTTGAATTACATGGTTGTAAAATCTGGGTGGAAAGCGAATATGGCCGGGGAAGTACCTTCAGATTTACTATTCCGGCTGCCGGCAAGATTCCACGGCAAGGGGAGGGTTAACATGGATGGAGCTAAAATACTCATAGTTGATGATGAGCCCGACATTTTAAAAATCCTGTCTCATCGTCTCTGTAAGGAAGGGTACAAAATAGTCACTGCAACCGATGGTGAGGAAGCGCTGCTCAAATTTGATGAAGAAGCTCCTGATTTAATAGTTTTGGATTTGATGCTGCCTAAGTTGGACGGCTTTGAGGTATGCAGGATTATCCGGCAGCGTTCCAATGTGCCAATTATCATTCTTTCTGCCCGGGGTGATGAGCTGGATAAGCTCATCGGTTTTAGAATGGGCGTAGATGATTATCAAACCAAACCATTCAGCCCGGCCGAACTGGCTTTACGTATTCAGGCAGTTTTGCGACGCTTAAACGAACATAAACAATTGCAGCGACCAGGTACCAGGGAAGAGTTGGTAGCCGGCAATCTATATATTGACCGGGGAAGAAGGATAGTAAAGATCGGTGACAGGCCGATTAATTTAACAGCAAAAGAATTTGAATGTCTTTGGGTCATGGCCTCCCATCCCAACCACGTTTTTAGCAGGGAGCAACTGGTAGAGCAAGTTTGGGAAAGCGATTACCCCGGTGATGCCAATAATGTTACTTCTCTGATTAGCCGGCTGCGGGAAAAAATTGAATCGGACCCCAATAACCCGGAATACATTAAGACAGTCTGGGGGGTTGGTTATAAATTTGGCAAAGAGGCGTGAACAGGTAAGTAAAAAAATGTAATTTAAGCTTGCTATTTATGGCAAGCTATTTTTTTTGTTGCTTTTCAAATGTCATATTTTTGCAAGGATTTTTGCAGTAATTATACATGAGTTGTCAATGGTTTAACAAACATTGCTTGCTAAGATTAAAGCAAAAGGAGGGAATAACGATGAAACAACTCTTAGGCAATTTGTTGGGCGGTGTGTATGCGGGCGTTGTAAGCGCTGTATTCTTGTTAACCGGATTAGTTGCATTAGGTTTTCTGGTTTTTCTGTTGGTTGGTAGAATGGGCGTGTTTTAAGCGAATTTAGTTTGGCTTGAGGAGGATTCTTTATGGGCTTTATCCCAAGTATCGGCTTTGGAGAGTTAATTTTGATTTTAGTCTTAGTATTATTAATCTTTGGGCCGGGGAAATTGCCGGAAGCGGGACGTGCCTTAGGTAAAAGCATGATGGAATTTAGACGGGCGGTCGAAGCACCGCATACTAAAGTAGAAAACCACGACAATGAATTGTTCCCAGCTAGGACTGTTGGTAATGATTAAAAACTAACGGTCGAGAAAGAGAGGCTGGTTACCATGGACGATCCCAAGCTGATGCCCCTTGAGGGCCACCTGGCGGAATTGCGTCGGGTCCTTATTGTTTCCTTGACAGCTTTTCTGACCAGCAGTACCGTGATTTACCTGAGCTGCAGAGAGATGCTCTTTCAGTATTTGACTGCCACCATGCGCCAGCTGGAGCTGCCTCTCGTCTTTATCAGTGTTCCGGAAGCATTTATAACAAAAATTAAAATATGCATATTTTTTGGAATTGTCCTTTCCTTGCCGGTGCTCTTTTGGCAGGTCAGTAGTTTTATCTTTCCTGCAATCAAAGCCGGTTGGCGCAGAACGGCAGTCTTGCTAGTGATCAGTTCCTACCTTTTGTTTTTAATTGGAATTGTGTTTGCCTATCAAGTAGTAGTACGCTATGCACTGATATTTCTGCTCGGCTCTGCCATAGGACTGCAGCCTTTAGTAACGGTTGGGCGCTACGTGGATTTCCTGTTTTCGCTGCTCTTGCCATTTGGTTTTGTTTTTCAGCTGCCTTTAATAGTACTGGGTTTAACCAAAGTAGGCATAATCGGTCCCGATAGCCTAAGTGCTAAACGAAAGTATGTATATTTTATCATTTTTGTAGCAGCCGCAATCATGACACCACCCGACGTAATTTCTCAAATGTTTTTGGCTTTACCGGTCATTGTCTTATTTGAAGCCAGCTTATTTATAGCACGCTTTATTGTTAAACCAAGGCACAGTTTTCAGGAAGGAGGAGTATAGTGAAAGTTCAGTTAAAAATTTGGGGAATGGTGATGCTCTTTTGCGTAGGTTTGCTGGGGGTTGCAGCTTGTGGGCAAACCGGGGAAGTAACGCCGCCAGCAGGCGAGCAAACAGGAAGTCAGGTTGAAGGGGAGCTTACTTCTGATTTTATCCTGTGTTCTTCAGAGGATCTCCCCGCAGGGTGTTTAAGCTGTCATAAAAAGTTTAACGAGAATGCGGATCTTTCACTGCCGACTATAATGGCCAACTTGGAGCAGCAGGGAAGACACCCCGAAGCACCTGATCAATGCCTGCTTTGTCATCAAACCAGCGGGGCCTTGCCTCTGGGGAGTAAGCTGCATGCCACTCATTATTTGGACGGTTGTGTCCAGTGTCATAAACTTAATGAAAAGGGAGATTTTGTAGCTCTGAACATGGAGCCGGCAGAAACTGCTTTTATAGCTGTCAAGGCTTCCGCCAAAGATGTTGCGCCGCATGGTTGCGGCGATTGCCATCGGGATGGAAATGGTAATAAAGCTCTTGGTACATTAGAAACTGCACTTGATAAACTTGGCAGCCATCCCCCTGTTGGAAGCGGGGCAACAGTTAACCAATGCCGGGTTTGCCATCAGGATGGGGAACTTGCCCTTGGGAAAATAATGCATAAATCCCATTACCAGGGGGAGAATAATCTTTTTATCACCGAGTTCGGGGGAAGCTGTAGAAATTGCCATTCGGTGGGCTCGGATTACACAATAAGCATTAAGGAATAACTTTTGAAGGGGTCAGTTATGCCCCTTTTTTAATTCCTCAGTCACAATTATCAGTTGCCGGAAATTTAGCACTCAAAACGGCTATAAGCCAGAATATGGATTGCAGCATGATAAAACAAGGAGTATAGTAATAAAATGAGGTAGCAAATTTTAGATGTACAGAAGTGAGGGTTAAAAATGGTTTTGGAACAGCTGCCCGAATTTCCCGGGGATAGACCTGCTCTGGAGAGCATAAGACTAGGCTTGGACAGCCATATACAAGTATACGAATGGCGCGGCACAGACGTAATCCTGGGCAGGGGAACACGTTTAGATCCGGACATTAACCTGGCAAATTGCGGAGCCGATAATATTCCTGTGCGGCGCAGGCTGGGCGGGGGAGGAGCAGTGGTACTCATGCCGGGGGTGTGGGTAATTACAGCTTGCTATAAAAAAGAAAACAAGGAAATCAATATTCCAAACACTTTAGAACGGATCGCCCTGGAAATAGCGTCAACCCTACAGCAACTCACCGGTTGTGTAATCAATTTGAGGGGAATGGGCGATCTATGTCTCGGCGAGAAAAAGATTTTAGGTTCCAGCTTATATCTGGGTCGTGGCGCTCTTCTTTATCAAGGGAGTCTTTTGGTGGACGCTGATCTACGGCTCATCGGCAGATATTTAAATCACCCGAGCAAAGAGCCTGCATACCGCAAGGGCAGGAGTCACGAGGATTTTGTCACTAACCTCAGCCAAGTTTGTCACGTAGATACGGAATTAATGGAAAGGATGTTGATTGCCGCGCTTTACCGCTTTAAACCGTAGACCGACTAGTTGCCTTTTTTCACCCACAGTCCACACACAAATCCTGGATTGCATTGTTTTTTTATGCCGGGATCATTTTCTATAGCCAAGGCCTTATCTTTGGAAAAATCGTGCAAATCAGGAGGAAAATAAAGGCACCCCTTAAAAGTCCTATCCCCGCAAGGAAAAAGGTTTAGTAGTTCCTCACCAGTATAAAAAGTAGCCTTACTAAATACTGATTGAGGGTCTTCCTCGGCTCGCTTCAGGTAATAGGAACTCCATAAACTTTGGCCGGCTATGACTCCGATTGCCATTTTCCCGCCAGGTTTGAGGGCTTGAAAGGCCTTGGCCAGGATTTGGGAAGGCCGAGGGAAAAATTCCAGGGCAGTCACAGATACCACCTTATCAAAGGATTCGGGTTCCAGTTCCATTTCCATAATGTCAGCCGCTACAAAGTTGATGAGTAACTTTAAAAGCGCAGCCTTTCTTTGGGCAACAGAGAGCATTCCCCTTGATATATCTATTCCGGTAACCTGTAGGCCCAACTGAGCCAATTCTAAAGCGTAATTTCCGGTACCGCAACCTATGTCCAGCACTTTTTCTCCTGGTTTGGGAGCCAGCAACTCATAAACTATTGTTTTTTCTAAGTGGTGTACCAAACTGCCCATTTCTGTTTGGTACCAAGAATCATACCTCGCTGCAACGGCGTCAAATATTTCACCCATTGAGATCACCTCATTAAATAAATTCGCGCAATTCAGGCAATTTCCTCCCGTATTTATTTTTTTCTTGAGATAGTTTAAACTAGATAGCGATTAAAATAATGACAAGAGTTTTTCTTCTCGCACATGGAGGGGTGTAGAGGATGAGTGACAGAGTAATAGATTTAAGGGGTGAAGTTTGTCCTTACACTTTTGTGAAAACAAAACTACAGCTGGAGGAAATGGTTCAAGGACAAATACTTACAATAATAGTTGATTATCCCCCTGCGGTCAAAAATATTAGCAAAAGCTTGA
The DNA here is from genome assembly GCF_004353525.1 of Zhaonella formicivorans. Lineage (NCBI taxonomy): Bacteria > Bacillati > Bacillota > Clostridia > Neomoorellales > Zhaonellaceae > Zhaonella > Zhaonella formicivorans. The sequence continues at coordinate 1,166,537 of NZ_CP085524.1, read as the reverse complement.
AACTTTACGGCGAAGAAATATTATCCGTTAATCAAACTCAAGAACAGGAATGGGAAATCGTTGTCAAAAAAAAATCTGACTGGTAGATACAAAGAAAGCTTATTTTTTAATTTCCGCCTCAACATATAGGGTTTCACTGATGACCATGGTTTTAACTAATATTTTGTAACGCTTTTGCTCTATTTCTAAAATTCTGCCGTCTATAATTTTGGGCAGCAGGGCCGGTTCCAGCGATTTTACAGGCAATCCTACTAGAGGTTTATAGTGATTGATAATTTCTTGATTAATAGCTAATTCCAACTTATTAGCCTCATGGGTAGTAAAACGCTCCGGAGGTAGTTTAACTTCAGGTTTAATCTTAGTTACTATTACGTCCCTGGACTTAGTGAGGCTGGATTTAACTTCGGCCAGTTCTGCATTGGCATTTTCCAACTTTAATTCCAGTTCCCGATTGGCGTAGTAAAGTTCATCAACCTTATTCCCGATTTTAACCGTACACCAAATAGCCCCGCATAGCGCACCCAGTAGAAAGTAAGAGATTAAAACAGCTGCCTTTTTCACTATAAAAACTTTCATTGTCCATTACCTACCAAGTAAATAACTATTAGGTATCCAAGGTGTGCCCCGGCAAAGGCGCTTATTAAATAGAATAATTGTTTAATCAGGGCTCGGATTTCCCCTTCTAGAATTCCTAACTGCAAAATTTCAATAGTGGTAAAAGTGCCTCCAATAGCAGCTACAATAGCCCAGATTTTAATTTCCCGGGCTAACTTAAGCATAATTTCCACCGGAGGATATCCTACCAGAATGGCTCCCAAAGAACCGACTAAGGAGGCACCCAGCAGTACTCCTAAAGCGGTAAAAAAGATTAGAATAAGTTTTTGGTAAAATAGTTCCATTCTTTATCACCCGTTTTCCTCTATAATGCATATGGCGAAAGTTCTCGGGCTATGCTATGAAAAGATTACCTCTTGCCAAAAGCTACATAATAGGTTAAGATACAACTAGGGAAAGTGATTACTTTCACAAATATATGGGGGTGCGGAATATGGTCTTTTGTTGTCCTAACTATGGCGAAATCAGAAACACTGAAAACTTGGAAAAATGTTTTGCTTGTGAAAAATTGTGTGGAGAGCCCTTAGTAAGGTTGCAAATGGAATTTCATAAGAAATATCATATTCCCGGATTCAGCGTTGAGGAAGAATAGTTTTTGAAGTATGTTAGTGAAATTGGGAACAAAAGCGGCTTTTAAGCCGTTTTTTTATTTCATCTATAAGTTCCAATTGCAGGAATTTTTTTATCATAAAACAGCAAACAGGTTTATAATGGTTAATGAGAACCTTTATACTGTGGAAGGCGGTAAAATATGTCTAAGCTGGGACAATTATTTTGGATTTTTTTAAAGATTGGTACTTTTACCTTTGGCGGCGGTTATGCTATGATACCGCTCATTCAAAAGGAGATAGTTGATAACAAAAAGTGGCTTTCCCTAGAAGAATTTGTTGATATCATGGCTATTGCCCAAGCTGCACCCGGCGCTATCGCTATAAATGCTGCCACCTACTCGGGCTACAAAGTGGCGGGCAGCGGCGGAGCTTTGGTGGCTGCCTTGGCGGCAACATTGCCTTCTTTCGTCATATTATTGCTGGTGGCGGCGTTTTTTGCCCGGTTTGAAAACCAGCCTGCTGTGATTGCCTTTTTTAAAGGGGTTCGGCCTGCCATTGTTGCATTAATCCTTGCAGCAGCTTATTCCGTAGGCAAAACGGTGCTCAAAAGCGCTGCAAGCATAGGACTTACCATAGTTGCTTTTTTAGCTTTAATAGTTTTTAACATGCATCCTATTTTTGTAATTATATTGGGGGCTTTGGCAGGAATTGTATATTATTTATATACAAAGCTGAGAGAGGTTGAAAAAAATGCTTCTTAAAATGTTTATGTCTTTCTTGAAAATCGGTGCTTTCAGTTTTGGCGGGGGTTACGCTATGGTCGCTCTCATTCAAAAAGAGGTAGTGGAGAAACACCAATGGTTATCTAACGGCCAGCTAATCGATATTTTGGCGATTTCGCAGATGACGCCAGGGCCAATTGCTGTTAACTCTGCTACTTACGTTGGCTACAAAGTAGGCGGCTTGGCGGGAGCTATTGCCGCAACCAGCGGAGTTGTGTTGCCCTCCTTTATTTTTATTCTGGGGATTGCAGCGCTGCTTAAGCGTTTCACGCAAAGCGGATTGGTAGAAGGTATTTTTAAAGGGATAAGACCGGTGGTGGTGGCGCTAATACTTTCAGCGGCATGGCTTTTGCTTCCCAGTTCTTTTACGGCTTTAAGCAATTGGCTGCTCTTCGGAGGTGTGCTTTTGGGATTATATGTTTGGAAAATGGATCCTATCATTTTACTGTTGGCCAGTGGAATGGCAGGTATCATAATATATAGCTGAATAATTGGAAACTCAATACAGTAATAATGAACCATAAAAAACCTAGTGACTAATTGCCCGGGCGATGGTAAAATAAAAGTACAAAACAAGTCAATATCCTGCAGTGTTGGCGTTAAGGCCGCGTTAGTTTTAAACCTACAATGTTTCTTAGGGAGTTCGGGTCCGTTAGTGGCTGTCAGGCCGTATCCAGACGGAAGGCAAAAGCTAATGGTAGGGCACCCACCTGCGAGGGCAGGTTTAGAAACTTGCGGCAAGCGGCTCTGCGGGATACCCTGTAAAGGACAGTGAAACTGTTCTTTTATTTTTTCAATCGCTTTATGCCATGCCGATAAAAGAGAGTTTGTAAGGTTTTGGGATTAACTTGCTTATATCTTGTTGTAAGTTTCTGCGTACGTGTTAATTGTCTGCACTAAAGTGTCCACAGAGATATTTAAATCATGGCAGGTAATAACTAGTTCCAGTTTTTTTAACCAAAAACAGCTTTTTATAACTTCTTTTTTACTTGACTATAAGTAAGCTTTAGCTCTATCCTGAGTTTTACAGGAAAAATGATTAAAAAAACCCGTTAGCCCAGTGTTTTCATGGGTTAGCGGGTTTTGTGTTTTGTCATAAAATTGTAGTGTATTTACGCTTATTTTTTGTATTGCAAAATTTTTTTGATCTCGGCTTGAGACATAATTTTTTTACTTAAGTCAAAACCAAAGACAGACTCAATGGATTTTATTACATCATCTCGATAATCAAACAGATAATAATTTTGTTCCAAATAGGAGCAGGAATAGCTAATCAAGGAATTACGAATCTGCTTCACAGTATGTTTTTTCTCTAACATCTGTTCAAGAACCCTCATGATTACAAGTGCTACAAAACATACCAGAAAATGTGCTTCTACATGTTCATCTTTTTTAACATACACAGGTCTTGCCTTGAATTCACTCTTGATTATTTTGAAGGATTCCTCGATTTCCCAAAGCCCCTTGTAAATATCCCGAATTTCTGTATCAGATAAATGTTTTTCACTAGTAACAATGGAATAGTATCCGTCATATTTTTCTTCTTCCTTAATCTTTGCTTCGTTCAGGGAAAGAATGAGTCCGTCAGGTATTTCGCCTGTTTCTTTTGAAAATTTGATATTGTTTACATAGCCGGCGGCTCCAATGCTGGTAGCTCTTGTATATTTGCCGGGATTGGCAATCAGCTCTTTTGCCTTGGCAATAGCCTTATCCCTATCTTTTTTCTGTTTTAAGGCGTATTTTTCGGAATAGTAAACCATCTGTTTCTGATATATTTCCATTGTTCGGTCACGTTTACCATCCATCCGCTTTAATAAGATTTTTTTTTGCATAAATCCGGGATTTGTGCTTAAAAGAGACGGTATTTCCATCCTTATCTTCTTCTGTGTCAATTAAGTAATCTTCCTGATTTAATACCCATTCTTTGAATTGTTTGTCAGCACCGAGAACACTCTGTCCATAAACATAACCGTCATTCCCTGCCATGTCATCATGGTTCTTTCCAGAAAGAAATGCAGTATTATCACTAGTGTTGAGTCCCCTGTCTGCCACAACGATAATACGTTCCAAGGCAAAATCTTTCTTTACACGGCGAATTGTTGGAAGGAGAGAGAGCTTTTCACTTTCACCACCGGAAAAAGTATTGAAGGCTATGGGGATTCCATTTGAATCCATAAGGAGTCCCATCTGAATAATTGGATCTTTACGGTGCTCTTTGGATGGACCACGCTTTTTTTGCCCCTTTTTAATCATGTTCCCGTCTTCATCGTATTCATCTTCATCCTCATAGGGGATCTCAAAGTAGTAATTGGTGACATCATAGTATCCAAGTTGGTTATTTCTTCCTATAAGGTCGCATACCCGGCTATGAAGATGCCGTTGGATTTCGTTTGAATATGCGGCAAAGTAATCCAGGGCGCGGTAAATGTCAGCCAATGAAAAGTCAAAGGATTCAAAGAAGAAATTTTTGGTTTCAAAGGCGTTCTTTTTTGATGAAGGAAATAAAAAGCGATTAAAAATAAGCAGGCTGAATATACTGTTTAGGTTGTAATCCACGTTCAAAAACCTTTGCTTTTTCTGAAAATATTCCCTAAGACCAAGTAGGGAGTACACTGACTTTGGCACAACATAACCAAGATTTTTGCGCAATGCTGCTTGATCCGGCAGCTTGGCTGACAGGTTAAGTTCTAATGTTTTCTGACAAGTTTCACTCTTGGAACGTTCCTTTGCGACCTGCTTGAAATGAGCGATAGGATCAGAATATTTCTTTTCCAGATCTTCTAGATAGCCAAGTTTCTCAACAGTTTTTTGTTTTACCTTTCCATTCTGTCTGTAACCTTGGACAAAAGACAAATAGGGTTTACCATTACTCATGCTTATCTTTAGATACATAAATTCACCTCTAATCCCATTATATTGCAATACACGACAATACACAACATAATTATGCATAAAGATTGACATAAAAAACGCCCGAATTCTCGGGCATTAAAGTTAATTTTGATATTTAGGTGCTGTAAAACAACGGGACAGTGAAACTGTTCTTTTATTTTTTCAATCGCTTTATGCCATGCCGATAAAAGAGAGTTTGTAAGGTTTTGGGATTAACTTGCTTATATCTTGTTGTAAGTTTCTGCGTACGTGTTAATTGTCTGCACTAAAGTGTCCACAGAGATATTTAAATCATGGCAGGTAATAACTAGTTCCAGTTTTTTTAACCAAAAACAGCTTTTTATAACTTCTTTTTTACTTGACTATAAGTAAGCTTTAGCTCTATAATCATAACAAGCTACAAACTGCATAATGCTGAGTTGAGCTGAGTGGAGAAAAAGTAGAGGTGAGCTAAAGATGAGGTGGGGTTAAGTCTTTTTAACCGGCACTCATTTTAGTGCTGGTTTTTTTGTACCCTTTTAGAGAGGAGGAAACATATGCAGATTTGGCCTAATCTAGCGGAATTTTTAAAGCTTGCCACCCAATATGCATACGTACCTGTTTGGACGGAGTTTTTTGAAGACTCTTTAACTCCAGTATCCGTGGTACAAAGGGTTGCCACAGAGAGTGTAGTTTACCTTCTGGAAAGCGTGGAGGGCGGCGAGCATATAGGCAGGTTCTCCTTTTTAGGTTTAGATCCCATTTTTACCTTAAAGGTCGAGCAAGAGGGTGTAGTGCTCATCCATCATGGTATAGAAACTAAAGAAGTTTTAGGAACAGATCCTTTTGCTGTATTGAAAAAGCTACACTCTTTCTTACAAGGACCCGAACTCCCGGGGTTGCCTAGATTTTATGGTGGATTGGTGGGGTATGTAGGGTATGAAGCTGTGCAATATTTGGAAAAAATACCTGTTCGCGCGCAAAGTCCCGTTTTCCCCCAAATTTGTTTTACCCTGGCAGAAAAATTGGTAATTTTGACCATGTATTTAAAAAAATGTACCTAGTGATTTTAGTCGAAGGAAAGAAGGCGGAAGCCGGTTACAAGCGGGCAACCGAACTATTACATCATCTAAAAACTGCTTTGTTAAAACCTGGATTAGGGATTCCTGCAGCTAAAAGAACGAATTTTAAATCAAGAGTCTGCGCTAATTTTTCGCAAAATGAGTTCATGGCGGCTGTAAGACGAGCGAAAGAATACATTGCAGCGGGAGATATCTTACAGGTAGTTCTGTCCCAAAGACTGGAAATGCTTCACAATAGTCAACCTTTTGACATTTACCGTGCCTTACGAAGTGTCAACCCTTCACCATACCTGTACTATTTAAACCAAGGGGAATATCAGCTTATTGGCTCTTCTCCGGAAATGCTGGTAAGGGTCGAACAGGGAATTGTAGAGACACGGCCTATTGCCGGGACCAGGCCAAGAGGAAGCACTTTGGCAGAGGACCGTGCCAAAGCGGCTGAGCTGCTGGCTCACCCTAAAGAACGGGCGGAGCATATTATGCTGGTTGACCTTGGCAGAAATGATTTAGGTAAAGTGTGCCGTCTTGGAACAGTTAAAGTTACGGAACTAATGGGAGTAGAAAAATTTTCCCATGTGATGCATTTGGTAAGCACAGTTCAAGGTGAATTAAGTCCGGAATTAAGCCCGTTAGATGCATTGCTGGCCTGTTTCCCTGCGGGGACCGTGTCCGGAGCCCCCAAGGTCCGGGCAATGCAGATAATCTCAGAACTGGAGCCGCAGGCCAGGGGAATATATGCCGGAGCCGTTTGTTACTTGGGCTTAAATAACACATTGGATTCCTGTATTGCTATACGTACTATTATCAATAAAGGAAATACGGCGTATATGCAGGCTGGGGCGGGAATAGTGGCTGACTCTGATCCCGAAAGCGAGTACCTGGAGACATGTCATAAAGCCCAAGCGCTGCTGAAGGCTATTGCCAAGGCGGAGGAAGAACTGGCATGTTGATTATAATTGATAACTATGATTCTTTTACCTATAACATCTATCAATTAGTGGGGCAAATTGGCATTAGGTCTAAGGTTATCCGTAACGATGCAATAACTGTTAAGGAATTAAAAGCTTTAAAGCCCAGTTTTTTAATTATCTCGCCAGGCCCATGTACTCCCTTGCAAGCAGGCATCTCTCTCGAAGTTATCGGAGAGATGGCAGAAATGGTCCCAATCCTGGGTATTTGCTTGGGTCATCAAGCTATCGGACATTATTTTGGCGGAAAAGTAGTCAGGGCAGAAAAGATAGTTCATGGGAAGACCTCAGATATTATTCACAACGGCAAAGGTATATTCCGGAATTTGCCGGTACCCTTTAAGGCAACTCGGTACCATTCTCTAGTGTTAGAAAGGGAAAGCTTGCCTGATTGTCTGGAGATAACAGCGGAAACCCCAAGTGGTGAAATTATGGCAATAAAGCACAAAGCATATCCAATTGCTGGTGTGCAGTTTCATCCCGAATCGATCCTATCGGAGTATGGGACCGAATTGGTGAAGAATTTTCTTGAACAGTAGTTTTCAAGCGGAGAGGAGAGGAGATGAGTAGAGATGGATATTAAGAAAGCTATCCAATTGGTGGTGGAGAAGCATGACTTATCGGAAGAACAGGCTTATAACGTGATGGGACAAATTTTCAGAGGCGAGGCAACTCAGGCTCAGATAGGTTCTTTTCTGGTGGCTCTCAAAATGAAAGGGGAAGCAGCTTCGGAAATAACAGGCTTTGCACGGCAGATGCGAGAACAGGCTGTACGAGTAAGCTCCCGTGGGATGTCTCTGGTAGATACCTGCGGCACAGGCGGTGATGCCAGAAATACTTTTAATATTTCGACTACAGCCGCTTTTATAGCTGCGGGTGCGGGAGTAAAAGTGGCTAAGCACGGCAACAGGTTTGCTTCCAGCAGCTGCGGCAGTGCCGATGTGCTAGAAGCGTTAGGTGTAAATTTATCGCTTACTCCTGGGCAAGTGGAAGAATGTATCGCTCAAGTTGGTATAGGTTTTTTGTTTGCCCCTAATCACCATTTGGCTATGAAAAATGTGCTGGCACCCAGGAAAGAAATCGGGGTGCGGACCGTTTTTAATTTACTGGGACCTTTAACCAATCCTGCCTCAGCTGAAGCGCAGGTTTTGGGAGTGTATTCTTATCATGTAGCGCCCTTGATGGCTGAAACTTTAGCGCGGCTTGGCACCAAAAGGGCTTTGATTGTCCACGGTTCCGACGGTTTGGATGAGTTCACCATTACCGGACCCACCTATGTTTGTGAATTGCGGGAGGGGATGATCAGGGAATATGAATTAGACCCTGTGCAACTGGGTCTCGAAAAAGGAAAGCTGTCAGACCTCCAGGGAGGAACTCCTCTGGAAAATGCAGCAATTTTACGAGGTATTTTGGAGGGGACGCCGGGACCAAAAAGGGACGTAACGGTACTTAACGGAGCAGCGGCTATTCTGGTGGCAGGCCGGGCAAAAAATATGGGTGAAGCTTTGAAGCTAGCACAAATGGCTATCGACAGCGGCGAGGCCAAGAGAGTTTTAGAGCATTTTATTGCTTTTACCCGGAGGTGCCTGCCATGCTCTTAAAAAAAATAGTTGAATGTAAAAAGCAAGAGGTCGAGCAATGCAAAAAAGCATTTCCCTTGCAGGAGTTATTGGCCGGGTTACGGGGTCTGCCCGCTCCCTTGGATTTTAAACAAGCCTTAGTGAACTGCCAAGGGAAAATAGCACTTATTGCGGAAATAAAAAAAGCTTCTCCTGTTAAAGGTTTGCTGAAACCCGACTTTGATCCCTTGTCTATTGCCAGGACTTACGAGAATTCAGGTTTGGTCAATGCTATTTCTGTAATAACTGAGCGGGAGTTTTTCCAGGGCAGTCTGGATTATCTGCCCTTGATCAAAAGCCAAGTTAATCTTCCAATTCTCAGGAAGGATTTCATAATTGATGTTTACCAATTGTACGAAGCTCGGTTTTATGGCGCTGATGCGGTTCTTTTAATTGCAAGTATCTTGAGTCCGGCGGAATTGCACTATTTTTTAGCCGTATCTAAACATTTGGGCATGTCGGCACTGGTAGAAGTGCACGACAGGAAAGAACTGGAGACAGCATTAAAAGCCGGCGCCCAAATAATCGGAATTAACAACCGCAACCTGAAAACATTTGAAACGAGACTGGAGGTTACTTTTGCTCTCAGGCCTTATATCCCTGAAGGGGTAGCTGTGGTCAGTGAAAGTGGTATTTCTACGCCGGCAGATGTCCGGCTGCTGATTAAAAGCCATGTAAATGCCATGCTGGTAGGGGAATATCTGATGTGTTGCCCGGATATTCAAAGCGGCATTCAAACCCTATTGGCGGGTTAAGGGTGGGAATAATGACTTTTTTAAAAATTTGCGGCATTGCCAGCTTGGAACACGCTCAAACAGCTGTGAGCTGTGGAGCTAATGCTCTTGGGTTCGTTTTTGCTTTAAGCAAACGGCAGATTACCCCCGATCTGGCAAGGAAGATTTGCAGCTTATTACCGGAAACAGTTTACAAAGTGGGAGTGTTTGTCAATTGTCCCCGGGATGAAGTCAAGAGCATTTTAACTTATGCCGGATTGACAGCTTTGCAGTTTCACGGCGATGAACCCCCTGAATACTGCGCCATTTGGAGAGTTCCTGTTTGGAAAGGGTTCAGGATCCAAAGCGGAGAAGATTTGCTGCAGCTTCAAGATTTTGCTGTTGACGCTTACCTGCTTGATGCTTCCAGCCCTGGAAGTTATGGGGGTACTGGTAAGACCTGTGACTGGACTTTGGCTAAAATGGCGGTGCAACAAGGGTATAAAGTTATTTTGGCCGGGGGACTTCACCCAGGCAACGTAGAACAGGCCGTTCAAGTTGTAAGGCCATATGGAGTGGACGTGTCTTCGGGGGTAGAAACTAACGGGGTCAAGGATCCGGTTTTAATTCAGCAATTTATAAAGAAAGTGAGGGCAGCAGGGGAATAATCATAACGCCATGGAATGGAGAAGGCAGTACGAGATTTTGTACAGCGATTTAAAGATGCATTGAATTGATTATACGGCCAGTGCATAGGGTAGAATAAATTTCTACCCTGATTGCGGTCTAAATGTTAACCTTTAAATTTCTGCTAGTTGACGTATGCATAATAATACCATATAATAAAACAGTCAATAAATTTACATGAAATGTTAACCTGAAGTATGAAATTGGTTAACAAAAGGGGTTTTGGGATGAATCCACTAATATTTGATTTGGGAGAAAAGATATTACAGGGGGGAAAGATTACTTTTGAAGAGGCTCTAAAGTTAGAAAAAATCAATGGTAGCGATGTTTACTTTCTTTTAGCTTATGCCAATCAAATTAGAGAAAAGTTTACGGGGGATAGAGTAGAAGTTTGCAGCATTATTAATGCTAAATCGGGAGGATGTTCTGAAGACTGCGCATTTTGCGCTCAATCAGCTTTTCATCATGCTGACATTTTGACTTACGACTTGTTGGATGAAGAAGTAATTTTAAATAAGGCGAAGGCCATGGAAGCAACTGGCGCTCACCACTTTGATTTGGTAATACAGGGTTATGGAATCAGTCATAACGACCCTCATTTTAAAAAAATCATACAAATTTACGAGAGGCTTCGCAACGAAACTAATTTAAAGTTGTGCGCTTGTTTGGGAACTTTGACCCGGGAGGCTGCAAAAGCTCTAAAAAATGCGGGGGTTACTCGTTACAATCATAACCTGGAAACCAGTAAGTCCTTTTTCCCTAAGGTGGTAACTACTCATTCATATGAAGATAGGGTTGCTACTGTAAAGATTGCCAAAGAAGCAGGAATGGAAGTTTGTTGCGGTGGTATAATTGGGCTGGGCGAAAGCCCACAGCAGCGGTTGGAGTTAGCTTTTGCACTTAGGGACCTTCAGGTTGATTCAGTGCCTATTAATATTTTATATCCCCACCCGGGTACAAAATTGGCAGGGCAGGAGAGACTGGCTCCTCTAGAGATTCTAAAAACTTTTGCTCTTTTTCGCTTTGTTTTGCCTGGGAAGATTATCAGATTTGCTGGCGGAAGAGAACTTAATTTAGGTGATTTGCAGCCTTTAGGATTTTTGGCCGGATTAAATGCTTTAATAGTAGGTGGATACTTAACAATACCGGGAGATGAAACTGCTAAAGATTTAGCTATGTTAAATGCTTTAGGTCTGAAATATTAATTACCTATTAAATTACCTAATGATAATGTGAGGAGGTATTCTGATAGTGCGTTTTTCGGTACAAGATATTACACATGTAGCCCTTTTTACCGCTTTGACAGTTGCCACTGCTGTGTTTTTCCGCTTCACCAGCGGTATAATCCCGTTTAGTTTATTGCCTTTCATGGTGATGTTGGCCGGAGGGGTTTTAGGCAGCCGGCTGGCTGCTACCAGCATGGGCTTGTATGTTTTAATGGGGTTATTGGGACTGCCGGTATTTGCGCAAGCGCCCTTTGGGGGCTTAAGCTATGTGTTGCAGCCTAGTTTTGGGTTTTTGTTAGGTTTTATAGTTGCCGCCTATGTAATCGGTAAAATCGTTGAGCTTAAATCTGCAAGTCTACTTACTCATGCTGTAGCCAATATGCTGGGTCTTGTTATAATTTACGCAGTGGGTTTGTTTTACTTCTGGTTCTTGTTCAATTTTTACTTGGGTAAGCCTATTGATTTTCCAACAGTTGTTAAGCTTGGCATGTTGCCTTTTATAATTCCTGATTTAGTTAAGGGATTCGTTGCCGCTTATTTGAGTTTTGTTTTGTGTAAGAGATTACAGTTTGCCAATATCAAATTGACAACCGCAAAATAGTTTTCGTCGATAAACTTTAACTTTTTTAGAAACTTTTTTACAATCTCAGCCCGGAAAGTCCGGAGTTTGAACCCGGAACTTTCCGGGTTATTTTTATGGGAATACTAGTTTTGCTCTGCAATCCTTGTTTTCTTTAATGGCAGTTGCAGTTTGAAGAACAAGAACACTTGCTTGATTTATGATCATGCAGTGGCTCATGGGTGTGTTCCTGGTGAGCGTTTTTAACGGCTTCCAGGCTGGAGCGTACCTGGCTCTTTATAGCCTCGATATAAGTGCGGCGTAACTGAGCTTGTTCTGCCGACTCTTCTTTTGTTAACCCTTCTGCGCGCTGTTTTCTGGACAAATAATTGATACGTTCGATGAGTTCTTTGGTAATCAAAATCATCACCCTTATTTAATAATTTATAATTGCCATTTGTTTTTTAATGTTACCTGAGTAAACAGCAAAAAACCAGCAAATATTATTTCCAACACTTAATAAATGGATTCAACATGAAAGCAAGGCGCTGGAGAAAGGTTGCTCAGGTTAATTAACTAACCTTTCTGCTTTAGGGTATGTAACAGGTAAAAGCACTTTGAAAGATGAGCCCTTGCCTACCTCGCTCTCTACTTTAATTTCACCCCCATGTTCCTGCACAATTTTAAGGGAGATTGGAAGCCCTAAACCGGTACCATTTTCTTTGGTAGTGTAAAAAGGTTCGAAGAGCTTTGGGATGTTTTGGCAGGGTATGCCACAGCCGGTGTCATGAAAAGCAATTTCAATAAAATCACCTGTTAGGTTAGCGCTGATGGTTAGCGTTCCACCTTCTTTAAGCATTGACTGCAACCCATTAAAACCCAGGTTTAAAAACACTTGTTTCAATTGTTCAGGATTGCCTGATACAGGTGGCAAAACATCGCTAACCTTCTTTATAACCTTAACATTATGCTGAACAGCTTCTGCTTTAATCATTTTGTATATGACCTCAAGCAGTTCAGGTAGTGATACTTCGGAGAGTTCTTCCTGAGGTTGTTTAGCCAACAGCAAGTAATCTTGAAGCAATTTATTCAGTCGATCCACCTCTGAGAGAATAATACTGGCGAATTCTTTTTCAGCATGTAATGCAAGTTCATCGCATTTTTTTTGTAAAACCTGTGTAAATCCCTTAATAGTGGTGAGGGGATTTTTTATTTCATGGGCCGTGCAGGCAGCCATTTCTCCAATCAGCTTTAACTTTTCCAGGCGATGCATTTTTCCCTGCAACCGGCGCAAGGCAGTAACGTCATTAAAAATAATCATGGCACCAATGGTGTTTCCAATGTCATCTTTAACCAGGGAAGTTTCAACATCCAGTTCCAAATTGGCTTCGGCAATGCCAACAGGATAATTTTTGTACTCGGTTCCTGTAGCAAATGTATCTGCTAAAATATATAAAGCACTTTGAGGCGGGAAGATATCTTTAAAGTTACGTTCCAAAACCTGCTCAGCCTTTAACCCTAAAATTCTTTCCGCCGCTTTATTAAATGCGGTAATGGTCAGGCTGTTATCTACGGCCAGCAGCCCCGATTGCATAGCATCTACAATGAAATTAAAACGCTGTTGGAATGTGTGTAACTTGATTTTGTCCTGCAAATCATAAAAAATAGACAGAATCCCATCCTGGCGTTTACCACTGCGAAGCAGGGGATAATGTTCCACCATTATAGGTTTGGTTTCACCGTTTTTATGTTGTAAATGGAGGCGATGGTCTACAGTGATTTTTTTGCTGGACAAGGCATTTCCCGCACGGAGCAACGGTAAGTCTTCCTTGCTAAAGAGTTTTCCGGCTAAAGCTGTAAAATGCAGCCCTTCTAATTCTCTGGCATTGTACCCGGAAAAGTCACTAAATGCTTGATTGCTAAATTGCACATGACCAGTTCGACTGAAAGTAAGCACGGGAAGGGGCAGGCTTTTTAAAATGTACTGCATCTCAAGGTAAGGTCCCTTGACGCTGGTAATAAAAACAGACTGAAAAAACAAGCTGTATGTAATAATTCGGTAGATATGGCCCAAAAAATTATAGCTGTCATAAACGCTGATGTAAAGGGTAAATGATAATTCGCTAAAAATACTTACCAGCAATGCTTTGACGAAAAGCAGATCATTGCTTGTTTGGCGTCTGATCAGCAAAAACAAAGTTATGAGGTTTAGGGCAATAACGACATATTCCAAAGTAATTTTAGTTGCGGTTAGTCCGACACCGCTGATATACATGGGAGGTAACAAGTGGGGATAATAGGAAACCGTCAACAAAACAGCTGTCGACCAGACAACAGAACAGGCCAAAGCGAGCACACGGTTAATTTTAATTGGCTTTAATTTTTCTGAAATTGCTGTTAAAAGGAATGTGCATGCTTCCGTTAACCTGCCAATAATCCAGAATAAAGTTGCTTTTTCCGGAGAACTGGGCAATAAAAGCAGCGAAGGCATCCCTTTATAAGTCATTGTGTGAAAATAGTCAATTAAGCCAAAACTTAAAAACCCTATTCCCAAAATTAGCACATTGTTGTCCTTTGATTCCGGATAGGAAAACCAGGAAACGGCAAAGGTAGCCAGAGCTACAAAAACGCTGAATAATTCTAAAGTTGTATGTATCTCTAAATAACTGGAACCTGGAAAAATAAAATATGGCGCAACAAATTTGGCCAAAAGAAAAACTGCTGCAGCGCTGGCAAAGGTTTTTATCAGGGGTAGATACTCTTTCAGCGGTCTAAATAAATTTTTCATTATACCACCCTTAACTGCAACTCAACTAATTTTTGCCACTTAGATACCAATAATATTTTAATAATACTTAAATCCTATGTAAAGCGACAAGTATTTTTTAATCAATGCGGTACTCTCGAACGAGCTTTTAGCTAAATTGTCACATACCCGCTGTAACATCTGTACGTTTTAGCTGATCAAAGGAAAAAGCCCCAAGTTCAGCGCTTGAGGCTTCTAATGTGGCTAATTAATGTTTTGGTTATTAGTTAGAGAAAATAAGAAGAACCAGAATTAAAAATACTGCAAATGCCCAGTTGTTCCAAACAAAGCCGTCTGCCATAGTATTAGCCTCCTTTGTATAAGTAATTGGTTGAGGTTTTAACCTACTACATACTATTCTCCTGCGGCCCGGATGGTAACTGCTCACGCAAATTAAAAAAATTTTTTAATAATACAATAATCGACAAAACTTTCGGTTACGATGTTATAAAATTGTGATACAAAAATAATTAAGTAGGCTAAACAAGTTAAAAATGGAAGGGGCCGGTTGAAGAGTGGGTTTGCTGTTTTTGGATCCTTGTAAACTGACGCTGAAAGAAGTTGAGAGTATAATTATAAATAATAATTTGCAGACCAAGTTAAGTGAACTTTTGGCGGAAATAGCCAGGATGGATTACAATGGCTACATTAAATTAAGCAAACCACGGGAACTGTATACCCCACGGGAATGGGAAAGTGTGCTTGAAACGTTGCAGCACACCATATTGGAGGCTAAAGGCCACAATGCAGGGGAACCTTTACCAGAGTTTATTGAGAAAAAACTGCAAAAAATTTTACAAAAATCGGATTTCCAGGCTTTTCAGAATTTCATTGATATCTATGCGGCTTATCTCCCGGAAGAGATTGTAAATGACCGGAATAATTTAAGATTTTTAAATTGGATTTTCTCGCGCTTAAAAGATAATACCCTGATACTATGCCGCAACCAGATTAGATTGGGGGCAAGCACAAAGCCTGAGGATTTAGTGTATTAAAACTAATGATGTTGACATACTAAAAATAATTTATTGTTCAAATTTATTACCGCAGGAGGAATAAAAGTGGTTGCCAAAGAAATCGACAAAGCAAGCAAACGCATTACCGGCAGGCAAAAGCAAAGCGGCGGTTCCCCGGCCGGTAAAACAAGAACCATTGGCGGTCCTGGTATTGATTTCGAAAAAAAATTTCCCTCAAAATAATACAGTTAAACCCTTCTTTTCGGGAAGGGTTTTTGTATTTTTTGCATTTATATTTAGGTTTTTTTTCTACTTATTGCCAGTCCGTCGCCCAATGGTAAAATGGTGCTCTCTAATTGAGGATGTTGAAACAGCGCTCTATTATAAGCTTCTAGCAGTTCCTGTTGCTTTTTGCGCACTTTTAGGATAGGGAAAAGCACGTCGTCGGAAATTAATAAACCGCCGGGTCGTAATTTTTCTACACACTTATCAAGCATTGGCAAGTAAATGTCTTTGGCGGCATCCTGCAGGATAATGTCAAAGGGGCCAGGCATTTTGTCAATTAGTTCATCGGCTCGTCCGCAAATAATTTCAACCCTATGGCTTAAACCAGCCTTTCTAACATTTTCGGCAGTTTCGGCCGCTAAGCGGCTTGAAACTTCGATAGCTGTTAAATTACCGTTAGTAGTTTCCAGCGCTTGGGCCAACCAGATTGTAGAATAGCCAAGGCATGTCCCGAACTCCAACACCTTTCGTGCCTGAAGAATTTTAATCAATAGGTATAAGAAATTGCCAATATCCAGACCTATAGACGGGCAAACATCATTACGTGTTTTTTCTTCCTGGGCAATAACCTCTAATTGAGGATTTTTGGCTTTGATAAAGTGGTGAATATATTCTTGCTTGCTGTTCAAACTTGCGCCTCCCAACAAATAAACTTTACCAACATTCCCTTTTTCAAACACCTTGCTTTTAACTTATTGTAGCTTGTCTAGCAGTACCGAGCAACCCTGCGTTAATTAAATATAATATCCTTAACAGATTAGGCTGCTGACCGTTCGTCAGCAGCCTCAGAATAGTATAGGCGTCTTGTTTCTACCTATAGCCTGCGGAATCTTGTTTGCTAGGTAGTTTTAAAGGTTGATTTTCAAATGGTATCTCCGGAGGAGCGATTTCAGGGTGTTCAGTACGGTTTGGAATTTCAAATGGTTCAGTCACTTTTAAACGCATTGTATATCTCCTTTCCTTTTCAAATTGAATAAAGGTGCTTTGACAGCCCAGGCAAAACCTCAACAATTGAAGTGACCAAATTTGCTGCAGAAATCAGATCGGCTAAAGAAATCTTTTCGTGAACAGAATGTTCAGCTTTTATTCCCAACCCTAAATTGGTTGTGCAAATTCCGTATGCATTAAGGACATTAGCATCGCTGCCTCCTCCCCGGGTGACTGGGCGCACTTGCAAATTGACGTTTTGGGCAGCCGCCGCCAGAAGTTCCTTTAATACTCGCTTGTCGGCCAAATCAAATCCTTGGTACGCTAGTTGTTCTTTAAAAATCAGTTTTGCTCCCATGCTGTTCGCAGCCTGTAGAAAAGCCAGTCGGACAGTCTTGAGAATACGTTTGGCGTGGGTGTCCTGAAGGCTTCGAACTTCGCCCCACAGTTCGACCAGTTCGGGTACAATATTTGTAGTTTCACCTCCTATTATTTTTCCTATGTTACATGTAGTGGCTTCATCAACCCTTCCTATCGGTAAATTAGCCAGAGCCTTGGCAGCACAGTGAATAGCGTTGATGCCTTTTTCCGGTTCTACTCCTGCATGAGCCGATTTACCCTGTAAGGCTACATAGAAATCGTATTCCGTAGGGGCTTGCACTACATAGCTATCCACTGTATCGCCACTGTCCAGAACAAAACCTACCTTTGCATTCAGCATTTCCCGGTTTAAATGTTTAGCGCCCTCTAACCCTGTTTCTTCGGCTACAGTTAGCACGATTTCCAGCCCTCCATGAGGTAGCTGGCGTTCTGTAACGCTAGCCAGCATCTCTAAAATCACTGCGATGCCTGCTTTGTCATCGGCTCCCAAAATGGTCTTGCCATCTGTGGAAAGCCAGCCATCTTGATTTTGGAGTTTAATGCCCTTGGTAGGTTTAACGGTGTCCAGGTGGGCGCTAAATAAAAGCGGACTTAACCCTGCATTTGTAGCTGGAACAAAGCATAGCAGGTTTCCGGTATTGCCTCCTATTTTGGTGGCTGAATTATCTTCCTGTATTTTTAGGCCAAGCTGGTTAAGCTGTTTGATTATAAAATCAGCCAATGCTCTTTCATTTTTAGAGGGGCTATTGATAGCAAGGAGGGCTAAAAAATTATCGACTAACCTTTGCTCATTGATCATTGTTACCTCGCTGTAAAGATCTTAATGCTGTAAAGGTCTTAATTTAGTTTACCCCACTTTTTTAGAAAAATTGCTCAACAGAAGTATATGACTCTATGCTGTGGATAAACTAATTGAGAAAGTTGAAGCTTAAGGTGGTGTTAGATTTGAAATTGGAGCGGGGAGAGCATTCAATTTTGGCAACTTTCCCGAACAGCGCCAAAGCTGAGGCTGCCAAAGAAGCATTGCTCACTGCGGGCATTGCCGAAGTTCAATTGGACAGAATTAGCCGGTATGGCGTTAACGCGGATACACAGTATAACAACCCAATAGCCGGCCAAGCTGATACACAAACCGGTTTAACTTTACATTCAGCTGATGTTGACCAAATTATCAACAGTTCTTCCAGGATTTTGCTATCCAGTGATCCATCAGTAAGCGGTTATGGCTTAAGGGATTACGGGGTCCCGGGAAATCACGCGTTTATGCTTACCGTAGTAGTTAATACCAGCCAGCTTAACCAGGCGTTAAAAATAATAAAAGAACAGGGTGGCGAGGTGTAACCAGATTGGGGATTGACAACGAACAACATGAGAAATCAAATAACGAACGGATTGTTGATGAACTGAATCTCGTACAAGAAGCAACCAAGCAGCCGGTTTTAAATGAAACTCAGGTCGGACTTTTTAATTCAGGCTACGTGGAAAGTTATGAAGAAGCGTTGACAATGTTAGATGGCAGGGAGGCACTTGGTAAAGAAAAAGTTAAAGAGGAAACTATAAAAACGAGGTGAATGTTACGGATAAAAAGACAGGCAAGCAGTTCAGCCCGCTGGAAAAATATATGTATGAGGTAGCTCAGGAAATGGGACTTTCTCTCAGGAGCAATAGAAACAAAAAAGATGATAAAGAAAAGAAACGCTAAAGCTTCCTTGTTTAAGGGAGCTTTTCCATCTCCAAGATGCCTTTCATGAAAAAACCAAGGCAAATACTTCTAGGTAGAGTCAGGCATAAAGATTGGCTAACGAGTTATACTAAAACTACCACAGCAAAGGAGGTGACATTATGGCAGCAGGACAAAGAAGAAATACCTTAGTAGTTTCACAAGCTCGTCAAGCTATAGACCAATTGAAGTATGAGACCGCAGCTGAAATCGGTCTTCCAAACTATCAAGGCTATCTGGGTGATGTTCCTTCCCGTCTGAACGGTGCTGTAGGTGGTAACATGGTACGTAAAATGATTCAAGCATACGAACAATCAAGGGCTACGCAAAGTTAGTAAGTGATTGAATAGAGATACCAAGTAAAGGAGGTGAAAATGCATGGCAACTGGCCAAAGAACCAACCAACTGGTAGTTCCGCAAGCCCGTCAGGCTTTGGACCAATTGAAGTATGAGACCGCAGCTGAAATCGGTCTTCCGAACTATCAAGGTTATCTGGGTGACGTTCCTTCCCGTCTGAACGGCGCTGTAGGTGGCAATATGGTTCGTAAGATGATCCAAGCTTACGAATCTTCAGCAGCTGGCGGTGGTGGAACCCTTGGTGGCGGCACTACCGGTGGCGGAGGAAGATAACTTTGAAATAGCGGGCGTTAAGCCCGCTTCTGGTTTTAATAACCACCGGCAGCTTACTTATATTGTTTAAAGGATCCATTACTTTTATACATATTTTCTCATTTTTTAATCGGAGCGGCGATCGATGTAAAGATTGCCTTGAGTATCCAGGCTGGCAAAAAAGATTTGCCTAACATCAGTAACCCCTTCTCGGCGCAACTCCTCTCTGAGCCAGTTTTCATCTAAATCTGCTTTGGTCAAGTTTTCTTTTTGGATCCGACCATCAATGATCAGAGGTAAACATAAACCCTCATATTTTGTAGGAATACCCATATCTTCAGCCGTAACAGGATGCTTTTGGGATTTGGGCAAGACGCTCAGTTTCCCTGAACTTTCCAGAACAGCAAATTCCACATCGGCAATGTTAAAAATATTTTTTTCGCGGAGCTGGGTCAGCAAATCCTCAATATTATACCGGGCTTTTAACATTTCCTGCTCTAATATTTTTCCGTTTTTAATCAGAGTGGTGGGCCTGCCATAGACAAGGTCCCGGATCAAATCATATTTCAAGCAAATGTAGGACATGGTTATTTGTGCTGCCATCACAACCAACATAGGAAGTACAGCTTCTAAAATCGGTATTGCTTTATTTTCCATAGGTATAGCAGCTGTTTCCGCAATAATAATAGCAACTACAAGATCGAAGGAAGAGAGTTGCCCTATTTCCCGCTTGCCCATAATTCTCAGTACTATTAATACTATGAAATAAATAAGTAAAGTCCTAATTACAATCTGCAGCATGAAAATCTACTCCGGTAAAAAACCCAGGCATTTACCTGGGTGTGTTTATTGTAAATAAACGGAAGCATTTTCCGCATCAATTCCCGGGTGCAGTCCTTGGTTGATACTCTCTGCAATAACCCGGGCAGTATTGTCAATGAGTTCATCGATTTCCTTCGGGGTTACAGTTAACTGCCCGCCAAAGGGTTCTAATACCTGCCCCACGATTTGGTGCATTTTTTCTTCGTTTATTTGCTGGGTTAAATATGGATTTCCGGCAGTTAACTGGCCGAATACCTCAAATGCAATGACTGCTGCGTGAACTACCGTAGGTACACCGATAGCTATTACTGGAACACCCAAAGTGTTCGCATTTAAACCAGTTCTTTTGTTGCCTATCCCTGAACCTGGGTTGATTCCTGTATTAGTTAACTGGATAGTGGTACCGATGCGCTGTAAATTAGAAGCGGCTAAAGCATCGATAGCAATTACCGCTCCAGGCTTTAAGCGGTCAACTACCCCTTTTATTATTTCTGCAGTTTCAATGCCGGTTGTGCCCAGAACCCCTGGTGCCAACGCGCTTACTTCCCGTAAGTCGCCTCTTAGCTCTGCTGGTGCATACTGATAGAGATGTCTAGTTACAAGACTTTTATTGATAACCCGGGGTCCAAGCGCATCGGGAGTAGCATTCCAGTTACCTAAACCAACCAGCAATATACTGGCTTCCGGGCTTAAGTGCAGCTCTTTCAACATATCATTGATTTTTTGGGCTAAGACAGTGCTAATGTTCTGATGAATTTCTTTATTGTTAAGGCGCAGTCCCGGGGCTTCAATGGTAATGTAGGACCCTACTGGTTTACCCATGAGCTGTTCCCCGACCTGGTCCAGGATTTTAATTGTAGTTACTGTGGCTTGAGGGAATTGTTCTTTCTCTTCGGCTACTCCGGGAATTTCTCTCTGGGCTTGTCCCCTTAAAGCTTCAGTAGCTTCCAATGCCAAATCGAGGTTAATTCCCAGGCGCTGAAGTAGTTTCATCCAATTCAAAATTTTTTACCTCCTTGCTTAATATCTTCACTTAATAAACTATTTTTTCCTTCTGCAAAGGAAATATTCGTTTTACGAAACTTTTGTGCTTCGCCAATCGTCTATTACTTAGTGTTTGTTGGCCAGCAGCTTTATTTTATGGGCAGGCTCTTTATGTTATACTATGGAAAAATGTACTTTGCAGTACAAATTTGCGGGGTGAGCGGATGGAGATATATTGTGCTATTTGTGGTAGAAAATATGAAATTACCAAAATTCACAAAGATTATTTGCGGTTGGCAAGGGATCCAAAAAGCCCTTTTATATGTAAAAACTGCGAAAACCGGGTCCGTTATCAAACATTGGAAGGCAGCAAACCAAAAAAACCCATTTAGCACCGCTGCAGGAAAACAATATAACAGCAACTTTGCTGGTGAAGCACTTACAGGCACAGGTCACAGTGGTTAGTGAAAGGAGTAAATGATGCAGCGACAGTTTAAAATTGTTTTCATCTTGGGCTCAATATTTTTTTCTTTACTTTTCTTATTTTTTGCTAATACAAATTCGCAACTATTTCCAGGGAAAATTTATATACAAGATGAAGCAGTGACTTTCTCCAAACCGGTGATGCAGAAAAACGGGGTGGTATATGTTCCGGCCACAGAGCTGGCTCCTAGGATTTTGGCAACAGTTGAGTGGAATTCTTCCAAGACAAAGCTCACTTTCAAGAAAAGAAACCTGGATTTAGACTTGCAAGTGCTCACTCCTTTTTGGAGCGAAAGAGAAGTTATTCTTAAAAAAGGCACGGCTTATGTGCCGATAGAAAAAGTAGTAAAGTTCTATGATGCCAGGGTAGACAAAACGGAGGGAAATATAAAAATCGACTTTTTACCGCCAGAACTTCCTGATACCTCTACCAATGCTAAATTTGAACCAAGAACCGGAATTTACCTTGGAGCCTATATTTTGCAGGATGAAGTCATTAAAGGGGACATGTCCACCTTTAACAGGATGACCGGGAAAAAGCACGCGACTTTTTTTAAATACGTAGGCTATGGAGAACCTTTTCCTAAAGAGTGGGTAGAGCAAGTGAAAAAGCAAGGGGCCTTTCCACACATCGCCTTTGAACCAAACAATGGGCTGGCGGAAGTAAAGGATGACGCTTATTTAAGAAAGTGGGCTAAAGATGCCGGCGCAAGCAAAGTGCCCATTCTTTTACGCTTCGCCTCCGAAATGAACGGAACCTGGGTAAAATATTCGGGGGATCCAGAGCTTTACAAAGAGAAATGGAGATTGGTACATCGGGTGATGCAAGAGGAGGCACCCAACGTGGCAATGCTTTGGTCGGTGTTTACTCATCCCGAGCGGACAATACCCGTGTATTACCCAGGGGATGAGTATGTAGATTGGGTTGGGGTAAATATTTATAACGTTATTTACCATAACAATAATGTTAAAGAGAGGGCCGATTTTGAAGACCCCTTAATGCTTCTGGAATATGTTTACAGGTTGTTTGGTTGGCGGAAGCCAATTGCTATTTCCGAATACGGAGCAACCCATTATACTGTTACAGATAATAAATATTATGTGGAATTTGCCAAAAAGAAAATTTCCCGAATGTACGCCAACTTAAAAAAGTATCCCAGGGTAAAGGCTATTTACTATTTTGATGTGAATAATCTCCTGAATGCGCCGGCTGGAAGAAAGATTAACAACTATTCCATTATTGATAACCCAGAAATTCTTGCCGTATACCGGGATTTAATCAAAGATGATTATTTTCTAAGTGGGATGGATTTCGCATTATGGATTGACAGCGAAAATAAAATACACTAGAATAAAAAACAAAATTAAGGAGGGAGCAGGGCAAAGATGCCATCCTATGATTATAAGTGTGCCGAATGCGGTCACGTTTTCACTGCCTTTGTAGCGATTAAAGATAAGGACAGGGTTAAATGCACGAACTGCGCCAGTAGTAACATAAAGCAGTTGTTTACCGGTTTCAACTTTTTTAAAACAGGCAGTTCCGCTTGCAGCTCGGCAAGCGGCAGTAGCCGCTTTACATGAGCGGGTTAAAATCAGGTAGTTACCTGATGGGTCCCGGGGAAGTAACCCCGGGTTTTTAGCTATTCAGAAAGTATAAATTTCACGGCGCATAAGGGCAACTGGACTTCCGCCAGTGTCCTAAAGGACTGGAATTTCTACGCATTGAGTAAACACAACGCTAGAAATTCTGGCGCCCTAAAGGACTGGAATTTCTACGCATTGTGCCAACACAACGCTAGAAATTCTGGCGCCCTAAAGGACTGGAATTTCTACGCATTGTGCAAACACAACGCTAGAAATTCTGGCGCCCTAAAGGACTGGAATTTCTACGCATTGTGTAAACACAACGCTAGAAATTCTGGCGCCCTAAAGGACTGGAATTTCTACGCATTGTGTAAACACAACGCTAGAAATTCTGGCGCCCTAAGGCTTGGCGCAAGCCAAGTTTTCTTTATCTCTGGAAAGGAGCCAGTTGTCTTTTTTCATTGACATGCATAGCATAAAGTAGTAAATTGATTATACTGAATTGATTTTCAGCGAAATAGGCGCTAACTGGAACAAAGGAGAGAGTTAAGTGCTGATTAAAGGAGAAAAGATCAGGGAACTTAGGGAAGAAAGAGGGTACGCTTTAGCAGATTTGGCAGAAAAAGCGGGAATTTCTGTGTCCTATTTGAGCGAGATAGAGAGGGGCGCCAAAAAACCGTCTTTAAAGATCATCGACAAGTTGGCTCAAACTTTAAATGTCAATAAATCCCTTTTAGTCGAAGTTGATCAAGACTCGGCAGGGATCAGTTTGGGAGATAAACTTAGGATTCTGAGGGAAAGTAAGGGTCTAAGTTTAACGGAGCTGGCATCCGAGGTAGGGCTCTCAGTTTCTTATCTTAGCGAAATTGAACGGAATAATACCTATCCTGCTACCAATACACTGCGGGTTTTGGCCGAAAAGCTAGGGGTATCGGTAAGCACGCTGGTAGGTAAAGCCGGGCCCCTTGGCAGTAAACTGAGGATTGCCAGGGAAGAACAGGGACTAACCCAAGTGGAGTTGGCTAAAGCTGCCGGTGTTTCACCTGGCCTTATTGGCCAAATAGAGCATGGTAAAGTGCAGCCTTCTTTACACACGATAGAGAAAATTGCCCAGGTCTTAGGGTATTCGCCCTGTTATTTCATTTTAGAGGATGCCGGAATAGAAGATATGTTGAGGGCTATGAGCCCCGAGGTAAGGGAAATATTGACTAATGAAAATGTGCAAGCTGTGTTACGGTTGGTTTGTGACTGTACAGAAAAGGAAATGACTTTTATCCTCAATTTTATTAAACTGTATAAAAAGTCAGGCGTGACGAGTCAATATAGTGAATTTTAGAGACTAGGAAACTAGTCTTTTTTTCTGCTTTTTGAGAACCTTTTTAGTTAAAATTAAGTCATACTTTTCATAGTTATGCATAAATTAATATTGCCGCTGTTGTTAATTCTTCGCAAGAGGTATATAATTACATTGCTGGTATATGTTAACAGGGAGAGGGCGATGATGAGAAAAGTCAGCGCTACAGAAAGGGCTCAATTGCGATCAGATGCAGCCAGAAATTTATTGTTGGCCTCAGAGAAAATAGATCTTGTAGCACGTTATACGAGTGTAAATGACAGAGTGACTGTGGGCAGAAGTTCATTAGCTAAACTGGATTGTTTACGAGTAGCTAAAGCAGTGCAAAACAAGCAGCTGGAAATGTTAGGGCCTAGGAGGTTTCGGGTAAATGTGCTTGGAAACAAGGAATAGTCTGCAACAATTGGCCCAGGAGGCTGCTTCCATAGAAAAAATTTTGCAAATTCTAGCTGTTATCAGTGCTTACGTCGAAAGCAAAGGGTCCAAGATTGTAGTAGTGGGTACTAGTGCTGTTGCTATCTATACTTTTGGAGGACATTTGGAACAAAATATCGAAATCGTTTTTCTGGGTTCAGATAAGGCGCGCACTTGTTTTCAACAAATCGGTTTTTACAAAGAGTCAGGCCGCCGGTGGCATCATGAAGATTTAAAAATCACTTTGGAAGTAGTAGACCACGAGCTCCATGGTGATTTAAATAAAGTTGTAGAGTTTGAAATAGGGGAGCGGTCCGTAGCTGTAATTGGTTATGAAGATTTAATCATAGACTGTTTGCATAAGGCCATGCACCGGGGAGAGTTAAATAGCCAAGAACAAGCTCTGGCTATTTTATTGACTTATTATGATTTTATTGACTTACCTTATTTGCGCAGGCGGGCAAAAGAAGAGAAAGTTATAGGCTTAGTGGAAGAATTATTGGAAGAAATTGATTGAAAAAGACCTTAGGTTTAGGTCTTTTTTTAGTCCCCAGTCACAAGGATCGGCTAAATGCCTCGTCCTTAGTCCTTGGTCGTTAGTCCTTCGTTACATGTTATTCTCACTTGTTCGGGTGTTTTAGTACTATCGACTATCGACTAACGACGGCGTTAGCCTGCTGGGGACTGGTAACCCTAGGTCGTTTCTGTGTACATTAACCTCCAGAATCAGTTTATTCTTTTCTGGTGACGTAGAATCATAATGAGTCTACTCTGAATCTAGGGGTAGGCCGGTTTCGGGATCGATATGTATTTCCCAGAACCCCAGGGTATTTTCTGTTAACTCCTCTGTGTTTTTTAATGGCCGGAAATATTTATAACCTGTTTTCCCTTGGTAAGGTTGATCTTCAACCCGATATTTTCCCAGGATACCATGTATAACGTGTAACAATTTTTTATTTTCGTCTGTAGCTATACCAACCACTTCTTCATTACTTATATACCACCAGTGATGATTTGGTAACGGTGGAGAGAAGGGATGGGCATAGATAAATTCATAGTGTTCCTGAATGCCGAAAGCACGGTTACGGCAAGCTCTCCGGTAAAGCCAGTCATAAATCGGACCCATAAAATGACCTCCTTAGCGCTTGAAGTTATAGTCTTATATTTAAGATATGAAATATAAAGAAACATGTGCGCAGAAAGACTAAGTTCCGGGATTAATTTCTGGTGCCGTAGCACATTTTTCTGGTGACGACTGGGTGCTAAGGAGAAGTCAATTCTTTGATCATTACCCCCTAATTATTAAATTCAAGTTTTAGCTCCATAACTGGTCCGAATAATGTTGCACCAGGCTCTCTGCTTGCAGAGAGCCATTTTTGTTGGGCAGATAGGTATAAATTTCCATAAATATTTTTTAAAAAAAGTGCAACTAAATGTCGATTTTTTCGTTTATATGTTTGGAGAGAAAATCGGAATTTGGGGGATAATTTTGTGTTAAAAAAAGTTATGCTAATGTTCGTGTTCATCTTGCTGGCCATCGCGGGCTGTCGTTCTCTTGTACCTGATTCTGTTAATTTGGTTTTAGGTACAATTTACGAGCCACAAGACGAAATCAGTTTGCCTGCGCCAAAGCATATTTCCGCAGCACCAATTAAAGTCAGTGGCAACGAGCTGCCCGCCCCTTCTAAATCCACAGCAGAGGAGCAAAAAACGGAGCCTGCCTCTTTTCCTGATGGTGAAAACAGCCAGAAATCAACAGTTCCTAACATGGCAGGGAAAGAACTTCAGACAGAAAAGAACCTGGAAAATGAAATGTTTTCCGAAAAGCTTTCACCTCCTCGAGGAAAAAACAATCCCTCTGGGAAGAATATTTATTTGACTTTTGACGACGGGCCAGATGCTGTCAACACACCCCGAATATTAGCAATTTTAGATTTATATGGAATTAAAGCAACCTTTTTTGTCGTGGGAACTAATGTAGAAAAATATCCAGAAATAGTTCAACAAATCGAGGCGCAAGGCAGCCTGGTGGCCAATCATACTTACAGCCATAAGTACCAGTCGGTTTACGCCAGCGAGGAAGCTTTTCTCAAAGAGATATATAAAAATGAAGAGTTGCTTTTCCAATTAATTGGTAAAAGGCCTCGGATTATCCGGGAACCCGGGGGTAGATTCTTGGGCAAAACCGACAAACAGGCATTCATTGCTAAGGCCGGTTATGAACTTAAAGGTTGGAATGTTGACTCTTACGACTCCAGGAAGCCTATACCAAATGCGAATCAAATTGTGGCTAATGTTAAGCGCCAGGCAAACAACCAATTATTATGGGACGAGATGGTAATCCTTTTTCATGACGGTCCCGGACATGCCAGCACGGTAGAGGCTTTGCCGGCAATAATTGAGTATTTTCAGGCTCAGGGTTTTTCCTTCAAAGTTTTTTAAACTGCAGAACAGTGAACCTAAAAAATTTTTTTATAAATAATTTTAGCTAGATAGGGAGGGTTATGCGAGAAAAAGGAGAAAATATGCAGATAAACCAGAACGATGTCCATTTATAAGAAAGTGGGAGTACACATGACTGGTTTGGAGAAAAAAAATACGGTTTGTAGCGAACTGGATTATCTTGGTTTACTGTTTGAAATACACACCCGTCTTAGTTCCAGTATAGATTTAGAAGAGTTAACTGCAAATCTAAAATCTACCATACAGGACAAATTTGGCTTAGCTGTTGCTATTTATCTGCAGGAATCCGAAAAGGATTTGGTACTGTTTGCCAGCAGTATAGCTCCCCAACTGGAAAAAAAGTATAAAGTTACAGATTCGTCCCTCCTGGCAGCCCAAGTAGTTCATAAAAAGCAGGCCGTCTACATAGAAAACGCTCTTTCTTCTCCCGTGTTTCCCGAAGAAGTGAGTAACGAGGTGGGCGTTTGCTCAGCTCTAGGATTACCTCTGATTGATGATAAAAAAGTGTTGGGGACCATTGTATTTTTCCAGCCCCATTTTCAGCGTACTTTTTCCTCTAACGAAGTTCGTTTGTACGAAGCTCTAGCTGGTGATTTGGCCAAGGCTTTGAGCAACGCACTTTTATTCGAAAAGGTAAAAAGCTTGGCATATAAGGATCCGCTTACTGGCTTAAAAAATTTTCAAGCGTTTCAGGATACACTTAATAATCTTATAACTTCTGAATCCGGATTTTCGATTGTGATAATAGATCTAGATGATGTAAATGACTTTAATATTTTTTTGGGGTACCAGGGAACGAATGATTTGCTGATACGTCTGGCCCTGGTGATTAAAAGTTTTGAGGAGGGAAAGGTTTCGGTTTTTTCTTTCGGTGGAGGAGTTTTTGTTTTGCTTTTGCTAGGGGAAAGTATAAATTCCGTCAAAACTTATTTGGCATCCTTTCAGCGTCAAACTGAGGCCTTGAGCGTTGAATTAAGACTTAATAAGGCTATTTCTTTTACTTTTGCGTCTGTTAAGTATCCCGGTGATGGTAAAACAGGACAGGAATTACAGACTAACCTTTTTAAAGAGTTGGACAAGGCAAAAAGAGCTAAAAAGGCTGCCAAAGACGAAAAGCAGCGCCGGGCTGAAAAGTTGGCTTTGGTAGGTCAATTGGCCTCGGGATTTGCCAATGAGATTTATAACCCGCTTACAGTTCTAAAAGGTTATTTCCAGTTAATGAGACACCAAGGACATTGGAGCAACTACCAGGAAACAATCTACCAGGAACTGGAACGAATAGAAAAATTAGCACGGGATTTCATTCTGCTTACCAAGCCCACGGCCATAAAGAAAAAAACGGTCAATTTACATGAATTGCTGGACACAGCTTGTTTTGTGGCCGTAAGCAAAAATCCCGTTCATAAAATAGATGTGAAAAAAGAATATAAAGCTCAAAACCCAATGATTTTTGCTGATCCCGCACAGGTGTTGCAGGTTTTAAAGAACTTATACTGTAATGCTCTGGAGGCCATGCCACAAGGCGGTATTATTACGATAAGTACCTTTGAACTGCCGAAAGGGCTGCAAATCGAAATAACGGATAACGGGGTGGGAATTCCTCCAGATAGTCTGCATAAAATATTTGAACCTTTTTATACTTCCAAAGAACAAGGAGCCGGTTTGGGATTGGCGCTGGTGCAACAAATAGTTCAAGCCCACGGGTGGGATATAGAGGCTGAAAGTTATCCCGGAAGGGGTAGCAAGTTTGTTATTACTATCCCCCGGTAAGTGTCTGTCGGGAAAATTTGACTTAGGCTTGTCATTGTTAGACAAAAAGGATAAAATATGCTGAAGGAATTATACGAAGCGAGGTTGAAAAATGGCCAAGGATTGTTCTTTTGACGTAGTATCGGAAGTTGATTTACAAGAGCTTGACAATGCTGTGAACCAAACAAAAAAAGAAATAGCACAGCGCTATGATTTTAAAGGTTCAAAATCTGCAATAGAGTTGGAGGGGACAGAAATCAAGATTATTGCTGACAACGAGTATAAGCTTAAAGCAGTAATTGATATCTTACAAAGTAAAATGATCAAACGTAAAGTTTCTTTAAAAGCGCTGACTTATGGCAAAGTTGAGCCTGCTTCAGGGGGTACTGTCAGGCAGGCTTTAAAAATACAAAAAGGTATCGATAAGGAAAAAGGAAAACAAATTGTAAGCGCCGTCAAGGAACTAAAATTGAAGGTGCAGGCACAAGTGCTGGAGGATCAGGTAAGGGTCACCGGAAAAAATAAAGATGACTTACAGGCTGTTATTCAGGCCTTAAAAACAAAAGATTTTGGCATCGATTTACAATTTGTGAATTTCCGTTCCTAAAAGGGAGCAGTCTTTTCTGGACTGCTTTTTTTGTCAGGCGTCAGGTGATTTATAAAATTAGGTAAAGTAACTTATTAGAATAACTAATAATTCGTTAGGCAGGGTTGTGAAAAAAGTTGTCGAAGTTATTGTTAAATTTTAATATAAGCAAAATTTTTAATTTTGGGTAAAGGAGGCTAGGAAGAGGCTATTAGAAGGACGATTCAAAAGCAATGCATCCACTCAAAACAATGAAGGAGGAATAGCGGCATGAAACGATGGATTAGCATCCTGGTAATTGTCATGATGCTGGCGGCACTTGTGGCCGGGTGTGGGGGTCAAAATAATTCTGCGGATTCATCTGGAACTGCTGGGGATAATGGTGAAGTAAAGAAGTTAAAGGTAGCACTGCTTTTACCCGGACCTATTAATGACATGGGTTGGAATGCTTCGGCGTACGAAGGATTGAAGCAGGCTGAGGAAAAGTTTAATGTCGAGATAGCATACCAGGAAAATGTGCAGCAGAGCGATATGGAAGGCGTTTTTCGCGGCTATGCGGAGCAAGGGTATGATGTGATTATCGGCCATGGTTTTCAATTTGGCGATGCAGCTAAAAAAGTTGCCGCCGAGTTTCCAAATTCAAAATTTATCGTAACCAGTAGCAACATCTCCCAGGAGCCAAATTTGGCTTCAGTCAATATTGATAATGAACAGCAAGGATTCCTGATGGGTGTGGTAGCTGGACTTATGACTAAATCAAATATTGTTGGCTCTATCGGAGGCCAGGAAATTCCCCCGATAAAAGGCTCATTAGCCGGATTCGAACAAGGAGTAAAATATGTAAATCCTAATGCCACGATACTTTCTACTATGACAGGTAGTTTTGATGATGTTGCTAAAGCTAAAGAAACTGCCCTGGCAATGATCTCCCAGGGAGCCGATGTTATTATGGCCAATGCTAACCAAGCTGGGTTGGGTGCTATCGAAGCAGCTAAAATAAAAGGCGTTTATGCAATTGGCAGCAACCAAGATCAAAATGATATTGCTCCGGACACGGTTGTTGTTAGCGGTATTAAATCAGTTCCAGTACTGATTACTTTTGTTGTGCAAAAGATTCAAAACAATGATTTTGAAGCAAAGTTTTACAATTTAGGCTTTAACGAGGGCGCTGTATACTTGTCCCCCTATCACGGGTTTGAAGATAAAATTCCACAAGAAGTTAAAGATAAGATTAAGGCAATAACAGAAGATCTTGCTGCAGGCAAAATTGAAGTCAAAAAAATTAGTTAATTAAATTTTACCCTGTGCACAATGGCACAGGGTTATTTAATTCGGTGTTCGTGCAGGCTTATTTTTTACTCGGCAAGCCGCAGGAAAATATTTTCTGCCTGGCGAAGTAAATTAATATATCACGCTGACAGTATCTGGTTATTAATATCAATACTAAGGATTAAGCAATGATGAGGAACTGCCTAATGACAAACGACTGGAAAAAATGGCGACATGTGACTAAATTAGATCCGGATAAAGAAAATTCATTGGAGCTTATCGAACTAGTTTGTTCCAGCGGAACAGACGCTATCTTAATTGGAGGAACTCAAGGAATAAAAAGAAGTAAAGTAGAAGAATTGCTGGAAAAAGTCAAAAGAATTGCCGGACATGAGCTACCGGTAAATGTAGAAGTAAGTGCTCCTGAGGCAGTTGTTGCGGGTGCAGACAAATATTTTATTCCAGTTGTCTTAAATACTAGTCAGGTGGAGTGGTTGGTTGGCTCTCACCAGGAAATGTTTCTCAGGGTTGGCAGTATTTTAAACGTCTTCCCTTTAGAGGAATTGCTGGTAGCGGAGGGGTATCTAATATTAAATCCGGCTTGCGCGGCGGCCCGGAAGGTTAATGCAAAAGCTGAACTAACCATGGAGGAAATAATAAGTTTTGCCAGAGTAGCAAAGTTTATTTTAGGCTTGCCGCTTATTTATCTAGAATATAGTGGCAAACTTGGTGAAGTGCAGGTTGTTGCCCAAGTTAAAAAAATTGCCAAGGATACCCCTGTTTTCTACGGTGGTGGCATCCGAACGCCGGAGCAGGCCAAAGCATTTGCTGCCTTTGCAGACACAGTTGTGGTTGGAAATGTAGTATACGACAATCCGGCTGTTTTAAAGCAGATAGCGCGGGCAGTCAAAGAAAGCCGGGAGTTCAACCAGAACTAAGGTTCTAGTTAAGTACACTTTTTATACCGTTTGCAAAGCACAAAAAGAAGAAGTTTGCTTGGCAAGTAAAACAAACTTGTTATTGTT
Organism: Zhaonella formicivorans; assembly: GCF_004353525.1. Lineage (NCBI taxonomy): Bacteria > Bacillati > Bacillota > Clostridia > Neomoorellales > Zhaonellaceae > Zhaonella > Zhaonella formicivorans. The sequence continues at coordinate 1,134,447 of NZ_CP085524.1, read as the reverse complement.
GGTTGCTAAAGCAGGTTGAATGGAGTGAGCAAGGTGCCTAAAATGCTCGTTTTAATAATCACTGCGGTTTTTATTTTATCAGGATGCGGCTCAGCTGTAACCTTACCCGCACCGATTATGCCCCGGGACAATATTAAACCACCTGAAGTGCAAACTGTCACCATTGCTGCTGTAGGGGACATAATGGTTCATGACACACAAATTGCCAGCGCGCATAATATAGAAGATGACTCATATAATTTTACTGAGTCTTTTCAGGAAGTAAAAAAGTATTTGACAGCTGCAGATTTGACAATAGGCAATTTAGAAACTACGCTGGCTGGAAAAGATCTGAAGTATACCGGATATCCGCGTTTTAATGCCCCCGAAAGTTTGGCTGAGGCTTTAAAAGACGTTGGTTTCGATGTTTTAGTTACAGCCAATAACCATGCTTTCGATCGTAAAGCTACGGGAGTAATTCGTACTATCAACAATTTGCGTGCTTATGGACTGGAGCATGTTGGCACCAGCCGCTCTCAGGAAGAGCGGGAAAAGATCCTGCTTAAAGATATAAAGGGAATTAAAATAGCGTTTTTGGCTTACACCTATGGCCTTAATGGTTTTAATATGCCAAAAAACCAAACTTACCTGGTCAATCTTTTGGATAAAGAAGTTATCGGTAATGATATAGCTAAAGCAAAAGAGGCTGGAGCAGAGGTTATAATTTGTGCAGTACACTTTGGTACTGAGTATCGGGTAGGACCAAATGATTTTCAAAAGGAGGTGGTTGATTATTTATTTTCCACCGGGGTTGACATTGTTTTGGGTAGTCATCCCCATGTTTTGCAACCGGCTCAGCTTTTGCCGGAGTGGGGAAATAAACTGGTTATTTACTCGTTAGGCAATTTTATCTCTTCTCAAAAAGGCATTGAACGTCAAAGCGGAGCCATTTACAATATTGTTTTGGGAAAGGATATGTCTACTGGGAAAGTTACTGTCAGCGGAGTTAATTATGTACCTATATATACGCAGCGCTATTATGAACATAGGAAATTAAAATTTAAAATTTTATCCATTGAGCAAGCGCTCCAATCGCGCTCCTACAATTTTTTAACAGACAGCGATTATGTTGTTTTACAAAAAGCATGGGACAATATCACCGGTTTGCTTAGTACAGAACCGGGTATCAAGGTTTTTAGGGAAATGGGAAGAGCGGATCTTTAGCCCGAAGGAGGAAGGCCATGTGGCAATTAATTGACAGAATATTGCATGAAATTGGCCTGGAAAAAGATTTGGGGGAACATCAAGAGCAAGTGTTTCACTTGAAAAGTATTGAGGAAATCAAAAAGTTAATAATTGCTCAGTTTCAAGCTTGATAAAGAAGTAGCTCCCTATCTAAAAAGGATGGGGAGCTTTAACTTTTAAGCTTCTGCCAGGTTATGTTATAATTTAAAATTAGGTAGGGGTATATAATAGTTTTAGCTGCATATTTTTTCGGTGGAGGAATGTTTTAAGCCTTAGGGGGAGGGTCATGGGTAAAAAATTAACAAATCGGCTGAATGATTTAACCAGTTCAGAATGGCTGTACTGGACAGATACGCTTTATATTACTAATTATCCTCCCGATGCAACTCATTATTTACGAAAAGCCCATGGAGCCATGAAACCACCGGAATTAATGGCGGATATTATCAAATTTTTTACTAAGAAGGGTGAAACAGTTTTAGATCCTTTTGCAGGTGTGGGGGGAACTCTACTGGGTGCAGCTTTGACTGACAGAAAGGCTTTGGGTATTGAACTGAATCCAGAGTGGGTCAAAGTTTATCAGGAAATCTGCCGTACTTTTAAGGTTCGGGAAGGAATCCTTGAAAGGCGCGGTGACTTCGACCAAAGTCCGCCAGATATTTTTCCGGAAATGGTGCTAGGGGATTGCTTCGAAATTTTTCCTACCCTAGCTGATGGATCTTTGGACGCAGTGATAACGGATCCCCCTTATGGTTGTCAGCACAAAATAAGTGGATTTAAATCGGAAACAAATTTTAATATGTTTAATCTGCAGGAAAGCAAAGACTTAGCTAACGCTGCTGACTTTCCAGCCTTTTTGGAATTGATGAAAAAAGTGGGGCAGGAAGTATGGCGTGTGTTAAAGAGTAAAAGATATTTTGTTATGATTCTTGGTGACCGTTACCGTGATGGGGAATATATACCGTTAGGATATTTGGTTAGCCAGGTAATGCAGGAAGTAGGCTTTAAATTTAAAGGCTTAAGGATTTGGTGCAATAAGGCAACTCAGCGACCGTTAAAGCCATATGCCATTATGACAAGTTTTGTCCCCAATATCACTCATCAAAATATCTTAATTTTGCGCAAGGAATGAGTTAGGAAGTTTTAACCAATGGAAAGATTAATTGTAACAGCTGCTATAATTGAAAGCAACGGACGAATTTTGCTGGCGCAGCGCAAGCCTGGTGGGAAACTGGCATTAAAGTGGGAATTCCCCGGAGGAAAACTGGAATGGGGAGAGCATCCGGAGGCGGGAATACAAAGGGAAATTTTAGAGGAACTTGGGATGGAGATTATACCGGACCAAGTTTATGCTGTACATTCGGTGGTGGAAGGGGAACGCCAACTTTTACTTATATACTACTTGGCGGCTCCTTGTGGTTTTAGTAAACCTCAGCCTTTGGATTGTAACGATTGCTGTTGGGTACATCCTTCGGAACTGTTAGCTTTCGATCTTGCTCCTACAGATCGCAAGGTGGCCGAAAAGTTGTATGCAGATTTTAATAATTCAGCTCATCCGCAAGATTAATCCTGGATTATAACTTTTTAAAAAACAGCTTAATAAATGGAGGCAAAAGCGGTGGGTAATGAAAATAAAAACAACGTTGATGTACTAATGTTGACAGTAAGCTACGGCGGTGGTCACGTGCAAGCTGCCAATGCTTTAACTCTGGGTTTGCAAGCGCTGCAACCCAAACTAGCGGTAGAAATTTTAGATTATGTACGTTGGCTAAATGCAACTTTAGATTATTTAACTAGGTTAGCTTATGTAAAAGTTACCAGCAAAGTTCCAACTCTTTGGCACTTGTTGTATGATTTTACCGATCGTCCTTTCTTTGCTAAATATAGTTTGACGCGGCGCCTGGGCTTTCAAAGGCTTTATAACTACATTCTTTATAAGCAGCCTAAACTGATTGTCTCAACCCATTTTTTGACTACAGCTGTGGTTGGTGAAATGAAAAAGCTCGGATTGATTGACGTTCCGTTAGCAACAGTAATAACGGACAATATTCTTCATGCGCTGTGGCTGAATCCGGCTGTTGATTTGTATCTTGTTGCTAACGGACGGTTAAGAGCTAGTTTAATGCAGCATGGCATTGCTCAGCATAAAATTATGGTGACCGGTATTCCCATTGATGTTAAATTTAACAGGCAGTATGCCAAAAGACCCTTGCGCCATAAGCTAGGTTTAGATCCCGATCTGCCTACGATATTAGTGATGAGCGGGGCTTATGGCATGGGGGATATCAAAGGTATTTGCCGTTATTTGGCAAACTATGAACAGAAAATTCAAGTTATAGTAGTCGCCGGAAAGGACGAAAAACTAAGGCGGAAAATAAGTATGCTTACTAAAGGCGCGAAAAATACCTTGCATATTTTCGGGTACGTGACCAATGTATTTGAGTTGATGGCTTTAGCAGACCTGTTGATTTCCAAGGCAGGGGGATTAACTACCAGCGAAGCATTAGCCAGCGAATTGCCGATGCTGATTTACCGACCCATTCCCGGACAGGAAGAGGGCAATGCTGAGTATTTGTTAAATGCAGGTGCTGCTGAGGTTGCAAACAATATGGAGCAGTTTGCTACTGTTTTTAAGAACATTATGATGCAACCGGGAAAACTGGAAAGCATGGCTTATGCTTGTGCCCAAGTAAAAAAGCCGTTGGCAGCATTACAAGGTGGACAACTGCTGCTGAGCCTTCTTGGGAATATTTAATGGCATCAAGCGGGATAGGGAAGCGGTTTCGCTTCCCTTTTTGCGTGAAAAATAAAGTTTCTCTTACTGCTCTTTGCTCCCTAAAAATTTATCTAGGTTCCATGTGACGGGAAGGTGTAAAATTAATTCTACCTCGTTATCTCGAATATTGATTACTTCAGCGTCGTAAATATCTCCTGTTTCTTCATCCAGTATTTCGATCTTTTCACCGGTAAAAGCCGCTTCTCTTAAAAGTTTCGTTATTTTGCGTCTTTGGATGTGTTCCACATTCATGCACATCACTTCCTAACTCCAGGGTCTATAGTAGTATATTATTCGATGGGCTGCCAAACAATGCAAGGTAAAAGAATTTTTCAAAACCGACATAAAGAAAACTGGGCTTACGCCAAGCTTATAAGCGCCGGCGGAAGCCCCAGTTGCACTTATGCAAATCAGAAAGTCGATAAACTTTCTGATTTGCTAAAAAAACCGCAGTTAAATTTTTGCCCCTATAGGCAACGATATTACTACCGTTTATCTATAGGGGCTGGGAGAGGAGAAACCGGAGGAAGAGCTTATGGGGGAGGGTTATTTTGTTCAAATAACCTCTAAGCTCTTCAGTAAAGTTGCTTTACCAGTAGATATTATGAGTAGCGTTGTTGAAAAATATACATAGTCAGATGAATTTTTTTGGCTAAAATAGCAAGATGTTATTTAAGCACTAAAAATTCCCTAGAATTATGTTATAATATGGTGAGGTGTTACTATGCGTATTATTGCCGGTATTGCCAAAGGACATCTTTTAAAAGCTCCGAAAGGTTTCATAACCAGGCCGACAACTGACAGGATTAGAGAAGCGTTGTTTAATATTTTATATTCCAGGGTGCTTGACGCTGAGGTATTGGATTTGTTTGCAGGTACCGGAGCTCTTGGCATTGAAGCTTTGAGCCGGGGGGCAGCACGCGCTGATTTCGTCGAACGATGCTTGCCTGCATTTAAATGTATTAAACATAATTTGGCTAAAACTAAACTTCAAACCTTTGCACGGGTAATTTACGGCGATGCTCTTTCTTTTTTAAATAAATGCGCACTGGCTTATGATTTAATTTTTATTGATCCTCCCTATCAACAGAATTTAGCAGAGCAGGCTCTGCAAATTGTTGCCCAAAATGCCATATTAAAACCAGATGGAATAGCCGTTGCGGAGACTGGGAAAGCGGAAAATTTGCCTGAACAAATAGGCGAGCTGCGTTGTGTTCGACAGGTACGCTATGGCGACACTTTGCTTTGGTTTTACCATTTAGCCAAAGAGGAGGAAAAATGACATGGACGTTTTTGAAATGCTTGATAGTTTAGAGGAGATGGTGGAGACCTGTCCTAAGATCCCTTTAACGAGCAAGGCGATTGTAAATGCGGAAGAGCTACTGGAATATCTGGACCAGATTCGTTCAATTTTGCCTGAAGAAATCAGGCAGGCCCGCTGGATTGCTAAAGAGAGGGAAAGGTTACTGTTAGAAGCGCAACACGAGGCTTCAAGAATTGTGGAAGAAGCCAGATCCCAGATTAACAAACTGGCAGAAGAAACAGAAGTAGTAAAAAAAGCTAAGGAAAGGGCGGAAGAGCTAATCAATAGGGCTAGGCAAATTGGTGCTGAGATTAAAACAGGTTCTGAGGCATATGCTGATGAGGTTTTGAGCAAATTAGAGGAAAACATCTCCAAATCTCTAGAAATCATCCGGCAAAGCCGAGACGAGTTGCAACATTTTAAACAGCAAAATGCTTCCTAGTGGCAACTTCATGTTCTTTACCAAGCAAGAATTCCAAAAGTAGGATATGCTATTATTTGTGAAAAAAAGTATTTGCTTGCAGCCGTAAGAGTTTGTTGAGAACAGTGATTGCCAGCGATAGTATAAGTAGGACTGCCAGTATTTTGAAACTTATTTGTAGGAGATGGTAACTAAAAAGCCAGGGTGAAACAGTAAGCGCTGAAAGATGAGGAGCAAATGCAGCTAGGCTGAACTTTGCTCGTAACAAAAGTGACATCCAGAAAGCTGCCAGGATGCCATGCCCTATTCTAGCAAATAAATAGGGTTTGATGTCTATGTCAGTATCGGCTATCATACTAATAGCCTGAGCATGTACTGAAAGGCCTAGCCAGCCTAGAATTGCGCTGACAATTAGCAGTTGTTGTGTTAAAGGGGCCTCAACTTCGCTGGCCAGTTTTGCACCAATGGTCATCTCCACGGTTCCGCTGGCTAAAGCGTAATAAAGCCCCGGTGCGAGTTTCAGCCCACCCAGTGCGGAGGCGAATATACCGGCTAAGCAATTGATAACTCGGGCTACGGTTAAAACTTCAATTACCACAGAGAAAATAATAATAAAGCCTCCAATTGTTAATAGAGTTTGAACCGAATTGCGTACTGCATCTCCTAATAATTTTCCAAAGGGGCGTCCATCTGCTATCTGGGCTTGCAGCAACGCTTTGGCTGCGTTGCGCAGGAGACGTCCGTGAAATTGAGGAGGCTGCCCGCGGTCCCGGTTTTGAAAGCCATAAAAGCGAAAAGCTATCCCTAGGCACAGGTTTGCCAGGTAGTGGGCTCCGGCGATTTGGCTTCCTACTCCGGGATTGTTAAACATACCTACAGCAACAGCGCCAAACATGAAAAGAGGGGAGGCATTGTTAGTAAAAGCGATTAGTCGCTCGGCCTCTGTTTTGGTACAAAGTTTTTGCCTGCGGAGCTGACCTGTTAAGGTGGCGCCGATTGGGGCTCCCGAAGTGTAGCCAACAGCTACTGCGAAAGCAGCAGCGCCGGGAAGGTTGAACAGAGGGCGCATTACAGGTTCTAGCAATACTCCGAGAAAATGTACAACTCCCAGTCCCATTAATATTTCGGATACAACGAAAAAAGGCAGGAGGGCTGGAAATACTATTTTCCACCATGTTTCCAAACCACGGAGGGCCGCTTTAAAAACCACTTCCGGGAAGGTTATCATTGAGAAAGCAAAAAAAAGCACTGCGACTATTTTAATTATTGCCAAAGTAAGATCCCGATATTTTGCAGAGAATATATTCAACATGATTCCTCCTAATCTACGTATAGATAGTGGCAAAAATTTGCTTATTAGAAATATATCGCCTAAAAGTTATTCTAAGACCATCAACTTTAGCAATCTTACTGAGAAAGGATTTTGTTGCATATAGTCAAATAGAGGTGATGCCAGTGAGTTGCTTTCCAGTGATAGGTCTAGCTTTAGGAGCAGGGGCGGCAAAAGGTTTAGCCCATTTGGGCGTGCTTAAAGTCCTGGTACGGGAAAAAATACCCATCAATTTGATTACCGGTTCCAGTATTGGCAGTGTAATGGGAGCTCTTTATGCCTCGGGGGCTGATTTACAAATCTTGGAGAAGATCTGCTGCACTTTACAACAAAAACAATTAATCGATCTGGTTGTACCCCGACTAGGCTTAATTAAAGGGGAACGCATTGAAGCCCTATTGAAAGTGCTAACCAAAAATTTAAATTTTGAACAATTAAAGGTCCCTCTTTACGTAGTTGCGGTTGACATAGAGCGCCGCGAAGAAGTAATCTTGGAAAGGGGATCAGTAGCCGAGGCAGTCAGAGCCAGTATTTCAATTCCTGGAATTTTTCAACCCAAATGTTTGGAAGGAAAGTTGCTGGTGGATGGTGCTGTTTTAAATCGGGTTCCGGTGAATTTAGCCCGGCAAAAAGGCGCCCAGGTAGTAGTTGCCGTTGATTTAAAATTCGGGGGGGAAACAGGAAAAAGTAAACCGGTTAAAAACATATTTGATGTGATTTTCACTTCAATAGAGTTGCTGGAAAACTCAAACAGGCAAGATTACAAGCAGCAGGCAGATATTTTGCTTGAGCCGAAAGTAGCCCATATTGGCCATGCAGATTTTCATAGGGCTGAAGAATGTATTGCTTTAGGAGAAATGGAAGCGGAAGCAGCTCTGCCCAAAATAAGGGAACTGCTGTCATTACACTCGGCACCGGCTTGTAACTTGTATGAAGGTGCTTTTCCCAAAAAATAATTCCAAATAATTTAGGAGGTATTTCCAGGTGAAAGTATTAGTACTTAATTGCGGCAGTTCATCAATCAAGTATCAACTTTTTAACATGGAAGATGAAAGTGTACTTGCCAAAGGTTTGGTGGAGAGAATTGGACTGCAGGGAGCGGTGCTGACACATAGGCCCAGCGGAAAGGAAAAGAAAGTGATCGCAGCCGATATTCCAGACCACAGTGTAGGGATCAAGATGGTTTTGGAGGCCATGGTCCATCCGGAACACGGTGTGCTTACTAAGATGGAGGAAATCGATGCAGTTGGACACAGGGTTGCCCATGGGGGAAGTATTTTTCCAAAATCTGCTTTAATTGATGCTCAAGCCAAAGAAAGCATCAAATCACTTTTTAACATCGCGCCGCTACATAATCCCCCGGCTTATTTGGGAATTGAGGCTGTTGAAAAAGCATTGCCAGGAGTACCGATGGTGGCCGTGTTTGATACTTCATTCCATCAAACAATGCCGCCTGCAGCTTATATGTACAGCTTGCCATACGAATTATACGAAAAATATGGGCTGAGAAAATATGGTTTTCATGGAACATCTCATAAATATGTGGCATATAGGGCCGCTGCGCTTTTAAATCGACCCATCGAGGAACTAAAAATCATTACCTGCCATTTAGGTAACGGTGCCAGCATCACTGCTATTGATGGCGGCAAATCCATTGATACCAGTATGGGTTTCACCCCTCTGGAAGGACTAACCATGGGAACCAGATGCGGCGACCTGGATCCGGCCATTGTAACATTCCTGGAGGAACAAGAAGGCCTTTCTTGCAGCGAAGTAAACAACCTGCTGAATAAGAAAAGCGGTGTCTTGGGTATTTCCGGTGTTTCCAGCGATTTCCGCGATATTGAAGAAGCAGCGGCACAGGGCAATAAACGGGCTCAACTGGCTTTGGATGTTTTTGCCCATGATGTTAAAAAATATATTGGAGCTTATGCGGCAGCTTTAAACGGTCTGGATGTTATTGTGTTTACTGCGGGATTAGGTGAGAATTCGCCGGAAATGCGGGAAAAAATATGCAAGGATATGGAATTTTTTGGCATAAAACTGGATGGCACAAAAAATAAAATTCGCGGGCAGGAAGCAGATGTGTCTGCCGACGATTCAAAGGTGCGCATAATGGTTATTCCGACCAACGAAGAGCTGGTAATTGCCCGGGATACTAAACAAATAGTGGAGCAGTAAAGGGAAGTGCCTTGACAGGAAACTCAAACTTTCGGTATAATATCCAATAGATCTTCACCGGTTAAGACAGTGCAGGTGAAAAATAATGTTAATTGATGTAGCAAAGCTGCGCATGCAGCCTGGAACAAGCAAGGAATACAAGCTTGTAGAAACATGGGAATCAATACCATGGGCCGGGGAGCTGCTTAGTTTTTCTAGTCCTGTAAAAGTAGAAGCAATTGCCACTAACACAGGTAAATCCATCCTGGTAAGGGGAAAGGCAAATACCGATATTTCTCTCAGGTGCGGACGTTGTTTGCAGCCGGTTAGCTATAAAACTGAGATTGAATTTCAAGAGGAATTTTTTCCTCAAATCAAAAATGCTGTTCCGTCATCAAAGGAAGATACTGTGCGTTATTACTTGGGCGACACTATTGATTTGAAAGATGTGATTCTGGAAGGCATTTTTTTAGAAATCCCAATGAAAGCGGTCTGTAGCGAAAGCTGCCGCGGGTTATGCCCCAAGTGTGGAGTAAATTTGAACGAGCAACAATGCGTCTGCCTAACTGAGGAAATAGATCCGCGCTTGGCAGTTCTACAAAAAATGCTGCAGCAAAGCTCTGGAAAGGAGGTTTAAGACGATGGGTGTACCGAAAAGAAAACAATCCAAATCAAGGAAGAATATGCGACGTTCCATCTGGAGACAAATGGAAGCTCCGGGCTTAATTGAATGCCCGCAATGCCATGAATTAAAACAACCCCACAGGGTTTGCCCTTCATGTGGGTATTACAAAAACAGAGTAGTTGTTAAGGCAGCTGCCGAATAAGTTTATAAAATAAGTTAAGGTTATCCTTAACTTATTTTTTTTTTTCAGAAGTTGGTTCATTAACAGGTTCTTGCATAAAATTGGCACCTAGCGTATACTATCATTTGTAAGCAGGTACTAATACTTACTACTAAGGAAAGGGAAACAAAATGCGGCCTTCAAACGGTAAAAAGGAAAGGCAACAACGCTTGGCAGATTACCTGAAAACCAAACCTTTTGCTACCGATGAAGAGTTGGCAGAACGTTTTCAGGTAAGTGTCCAAACAATAAGGCTTGATCGGTTAGCTTTAGGTATTCCCCAAGTACGGGAGAGAGTTAAAACCGTGGCGCAAGAAGCTTATAATCCTTTACGGTCCCTTACACAGACTGAGCTGGTGGGAGATTTGATTGACGTACGGCTTGGGGAAAGCGGCATTTCCATCCTTGATATAACTGATGCCATGGTTTTAGAACATGTACAAATTGCCAGGGGTCATTATTTGTTTGCTCAAGCCAATACGTTGGCTGTGGCCGTGATTGATGCGGATGTGGTGCTGACGGGCAGCGCCAGGGTACGGTACAAAAGACCCGTCTTTTTTGGAGAAAGAGTGGTGGCTAAAGCCACCGTTCAGGTAAAGCGTTCCAATAAATTTTTGGTATCTGTAGTATCCACCGTCGAAGACGAGGTGGTTTTTAAGGGACAGTTCATTGTTACAGCTTTAACCCCAAAAAAGGAGGCCGGAAGTTGATGCGTATTGCCCTTGACGCCATGGGAGGAGACTATGCTCCACAGGAAATAGTGGCCGGGGCCATTCAGGCTGCCAAGGAAAGTAGGCTGGAGATAGTCTTAGTAGGAGAAGAACAAGTTATATCCCGGGAGCTGAAAAAATATCCTTCTTGCGCAAATATTTCGGTTTATCATGCCAGTGAAGTTATTGCCATGGATGAGGAGCCTGCGTTAGCGTTGCGAAAAAAAAAGGATGCATCCATTGTAGTCGCAACAAAGCTGGTCAAGGACGGTTACGCTGATGCTGTAGTTTCCGCGGGCAGCACAGGGGCGCAAATGGCAAGTTCTCTCTTAGGTCTGGGTAGAATTAAAGGAATTTTACGTCCTGCGATTGCTACCGTTTTTCCAACCCTCCAAGGGGGCAAGTTGATACTTGATGTTGGCGCCAACGCTGATTGTAAACCGGCAAATTTAGTACAGTTTGCCAGGATGGGCGCTATTTACGCGGAAAAAGTAATGGGTATACAAAGGCCTAAAGTTGGGTTATTAAATATAGGGTCGGAAGAAACCAAAGGCAACGAACTGGCTCAGGAAACTTTCCGGCTGCTTACCGGGGAAGATTTGAATTTTATTGGGAATATTGAAGCGCGGTATATTCCTTATGGGGAGGCAGACGTTGTTGTCTGTGACGGCTTTGTGGGCAATACCATCCTAAAACTTGCCGAAGGCTTGGCTGGGGCACTTTTTACTTTAATCAAGCAGGAGGTAGAGAAGGATTTTGTCCGCAAAATCGGAGGTATGCTTGTCCGGTCGGCTTTTAAGGACATTAAGAAAACCATGGATTATGCGGAATACGGAGGCGCTCCGCTTTTGGGAATTGAGGGTGTAAGTATAATTTGCCATGGCAGTTCAAAGGCCCGTGCCATTAAAAATGCTATTCATGTTGCCCAAAAATGTATAGAAAATCAATTTGTCAGTAAATTACGCGAGGCTATAGCCTTTAAGACAGGAAAGGAAGAAACCGATGAGTAGTGTACGGGGAGTAGCGATTGTTGGAACTGGCTCAGCTGTGCCCGAAAGGGTTTTAACTAATGATGATCTGGCTAAGATGGTAGATACTAATGATGAATGGATCCGTACCAGAACCGGTATTTGCGAGCGCAGGATTGCTGATGCAAATACCGCCACCTCTGATCTCTGTGTGTTGGCTGCAAAGCGGGCTATAGCCGATGCGGGGATTAGTCCTGGGGAATTGGACCTGATTATTGTTGCCACTGTTACACCGGATATGATGTTTCCGGCAACAGCTTGCCTGGTTCAAGACCGGATTGGTGCAACCAAGGCCGGTGCTTTTGATCTTTCAGCGGGTTGCAGCGGTTTCCTATACGGATTGGCGACCGGCAGTCAGTTTATAGCAGCTGGATTATATGAAAAAGTGTTGGTTATAGGTGCCGAAACTTTAAGCAAAATTACGGACTGGGAAGATCGCAGTACCTGTGTGTTATTTGGCGATGGCGCCGGCGCAGTGGTGTTGCAAAGCGCACCTGCTGGCGCAGGTGTATTATCTGTGCATTTAGGTGCGGCGGGCTCCGGTGGTGATCTTTTAACACTGCCTGCAGGAGGTTCAAGGAGGCCTACAACGGCTGAAACAGTTGCAAAGCGGGAGCATTACATCCACATGAGCGGGAATGAAGTTTTTAAATTTGCCGTTAAAGTCATGGGGGAAGCCTCCCTGAAGGCTCTGGAAAAGTGTAATAAAACAAAGGAAGATATAGACTTCTTGATTCCTCACCAGGCAAACATCCGCATCATTGAGGCAGCTGTTAAAAGGCTAAACTTATCTCCGGACAAGGTCTATATTAATTTGGACCGTTACGGCAATACCTCGGCTGCTTCCGTGCCAGTAGCCCTGGATGAAGCCGTCAAAGCCGGCAAGGTGAAAAAGGGCGATGTTGTACTCCTGGTGGCCTTTGGCGCAGGTTTAACCTGGGGGGCCAGTGTGATCGAGTGGAGCAAAGGCTAGAGGGATAATGCGCTTGGAAGCTTTTTAGCAAAACTATTGCCTGGGGGTTGGTACAGTGTTTAAAACAAGACTTTGTGAATTACTGCAAATCCAGTATCCAATTATTCAAGGGGGAATGGCTTGGGTAGCAACCGGAGAATTAGCGGCCGCAGTTTCTGCTGCCGGGGGATTGGGAATTATTGGTGCGGGCAACGCTCCCCCAGAAGTGGTCAGAAATGAGATTGCCAAAGTCAGGGCTATCACAGATAAGCCTTTTGGAGTCAATATCTATTATATGTCACCTTTTATTGAAGAACTGGTAGATTTGGTAATTGAACTGCAAGTTCCTGTTGTGACTACAGGAGCGGGTAACCCGGGAAAACATATAGCGCGCTTTAAGGAAATCGGAACTAAAGTATTGCCGGTGATATCTTCCGTAGCTTTAGCAAAACGGTTGGCCAGACTTGGAGTAGATGCTTTTATTGCTGAGGGCATGGAATGTGGCGGCCACGTTGGGGATTTGACCACCATGGCCTTGGTACCTCAAATCGTGGATGCCACTGACCTTCCGGTAATTGCCGCTGGTGGAATCGCTGACGGGAGGGGGCTGGTTGCAGCCTTGGCTTTGGGAGCTTGTGGGGTGCAAATTGGGACCCGATTTATCTGCGCAGAGGAGTGCACCGTCCATCCCAACTATAAGCAGGCAGTTCTACAGGCCAAAGACAGGGATACTATTTTAACCGGTATACAGGGGCATGAAGTAAGGGTTCTCAAAAATAAATTAACCCGCAAATTTTTGGAATTGGCGCAAACCGGTGCAAGTCCGGAGGAGTTTGAAGCTTTGGGAGCCGGCAAGTTAAGGTTGGCTGCTGTGGAAGGAGACGTAGAAAACGGTTCGGTCATGGCCGGGCAAGTGGCTGCAATGGTTAGCAAGGTACAGCCGGCGGCGGAGATAATTTTGGAGATTATGACTGAAGCCGATGAAGTATTAAAAAGGTTAGGAGCACTTTATTAGGAGGTAAATATGCCTAAAATAGCTTTTATCTTTCCGGGGCAAGGATCACAATATGTTGGCATGGGCAAGGACTTTGCAGAGCATCACCCGGCGGCTGCCGCCGTTTTTGCCCAGGCGGAACAGCAGCTGGGGTTTAGTCTAGCGAAGCTTTGTTTCGAGGGGCCCGAAGATGTTTTAAAGCAAACTTCCAATACCCAGCCTGCCCTTTTGACCACCAGTATCGCCTGTTATGAGGTTTTAAAAGGCGAGGGCATTCAACCGGATTATTTGGCCGGGCATAGTCTAGGCGAGTATTCTGCTTTGGTGGCAGCAGGTAGCATTTCATTTCCTGATGCCGTCTCTTTAGTTCAAAAACGGGGTCAGCTAATGGAGGAGGCTTACCCTTCGGGACAGGGTGGAATGGCTGCTGTTCTAGGCTTATCGGCACTTCAGGTGGAAAAGGTATGTAAAGCCGCCACTTCTTACGGTCTGGTACAACCGGCTAATTACAATTGTCCCGGCCAGGTTGTGATTGCCGGAGAAAATGCTGCCCTCAAGCAAGCAGTTATTTTGGCTAAAGAAGCCGGCGCTAAAAGAGTTGTAGAATTAGCTGTCAGCGGGCCCTTCCATTCGAAATTGATGGAAAAAGCGGGAGATAAGCTGGCCGCTATTTTAAGCGAGATTGAGGTGCGGGACCCCTTTTTGCCGGTTATAGCCAACGTCAATGCTGAACCCCTCAGAACAGGACAGGAAGTTCGGAACTCTCTGGTGAAACAGCTTTCCAACCCGGTGCGTTGGGAGGAAACAGTTCAGAAACTTTATGATCTGGGAGTCCGTATTTTTGTTGAAGTTGGCCCTGAAAAAGTACTTAGCGGCTTAGTGAAGAAAATTGTAAAAGATGTGCTTATTGCCAATGTGCAGGACCGGGAGAGTCTGCAGAAAACATTGACGGCGTTGAAAGGAGGTAATTGCTAGTGCAAAAACCTCTACAGGATCAAGTGGCAATTGTTACAGGGGGATCAAGAGGAATAGGTAAAGCTATTTGCCTGGCATTAGCCCAAGCGGGGGTCAAAGTGGTGTTAAATTATAACGGCAGCAGCCGGGCCGCCGAAGAAGTGATGAAATCCATTGCCGGGTTTGGCGGTGCTGCGCTTAGTGTTCAGGGAAACGTAGCAAAGCCGGAAACTGCCGAAAGGCTTGTTAAGGCAGCCCTTGAACATTTTGGCAGGTTAGATATTCTGGTGAATAATGCCGGTATTACCCGGGATAACCTACTAGTGCGGATGAAGGAAGAGGATTGGGATGCAGTTTTTGATGTTAATTTAAAGGGCATGTTCCATTGTACAAAGGCCGCTTTAAAGCCAATGATGAAGCAGCGTTCGGGGCGGATTATAAATATTGCCTCAATTATCGGGTTGACGGGCAATGCGGGGCAGGCCAACTACGCAGCCGCAAAAGCGGCTATTTTGGGATTTACTAAGTCAGTAGCCAAAGAAGTTGGACAGCGACAGATTCTGGTAAATGCAATTGCCCCTGGCTTTATTGTTACCGATATGACGGAAGATTTGCCAGACGCCCTTAAAACGGAAATGCTGCAGAAAATACCTTTAGGCCGGTTTGGGCACCCTGAAGATATTGCCCAGGTTGTAGTTTTTTTAGCTTCGCCTGCGGCCAGTTTCATAACCGGTCAAACGATAATAGTTGACGGGGGCATGGTTATACAGTAAATTGTTTATGGTACTGTTTGGAGAGGAGGTGACATTGGGTGGATATTTTTGAGAAGATTAAAGGTATTGTTGTAGATCAACTTGGCGTTGAGGAAGATGAAGTAAGTATGGATACTTCTTTTGAAGATTTAAATGCTGATTCTTTGGACGTAGTAGAGCTGATTATGGCGTTAGAAGAAGAATTTGGGTTGGAAATCCCTGATGAAGATGCTGAAAAGCTGACTACTGTAGGAGCAGCAGTAAACTATGTAAAGGATAAGTTAAATAAGTAGCAGTTAGGAGGTCCCGTAGCTTCAACTACGGGATTTTCTTAAAATACGCAAGAATTTGGGGGAATTAAGTTGCAGCTTCCAGAATTAAAAATCGGTAACCTGGTTGCCAAAGTACCTATTATTCAAGGTGGTATGGCCGTTAGGATTTCTACAGCTCCCCTGGCAGCTGCTGTAGCTAACCAGGGTGGAGTGGGGTTAATAGCAGCCACTGGGATGAATGTAGAGGAGTTGCGCGGGGAAATCAAGAAAGCACGTAAACTCTCTGGCGGCATTATTGGAGTTAATGTGTTATTTGCAGTTAGCGAATTTGCAAAATTAGTGAAAACAGCTATGGAAGAGCGGATTGACCTGGTGGTTTCCGGGGCAGGTTTTTCCCGGGATATGTTTAGCTGGGGCAAATCTTTCAATATTCCGGTAGTACCAATAGTATCTTCGGCTAAGCTGGCCAGGTTGGCCGAAAAATTGGGAGCTGCTGCCGTAATCGTAGAGGGAGGAGAAGCAGGTGGCCATTTGGGCACTCTGCAGCCAATGAAAGAGATTTTGCCAGAAGTTAGAGAAGCGGTAGATCTGCCGGTTATTGGCGCCGGCGGGATTGTAGACGGAAAAGATATTGCCCAGGTGCTTGCCCTGGGGGCAAATGGCGTGCAGATGGGTACCCGCTTTGCTGCTTCTGAAGAATCCAACGCTTCCCCGGAATTCAAAGCCCTTTATGTTGCTGCAAACGAAAATGACGTTACGTTGATCAATAGTCCTGTTGGATTGCCGGGGAGAGCTATTCGTAACCTATTTGTTGAAAAACTTATGAATAATGATGACTGTGCGCCGCAGACTTGCGTCTCGTGTTTAAAAAAATGCACCAAGAAGTTCTGTATTCTAGCAGCGCTAAATAAAGCGCAAAAAGGTATGCTGCAGGAGGGGCTGGTTTTTGCCGGACAGTGTGTTTCCAGGATTAAAGAAATTTTACCTGTAAGAACCATTTTTAAAAATCTCCTCGCCGAGATTGATTCCTTGTCAGTTTAAGGGAGGTTATATGAAGTTGGCAAAAAGAGTTGTGATTACAGGAATGGGAGTTATTTCCCCGGTCGGAATAGGTAAGGACAGCTTTTGGAAGGCTTTAATTAATGGGGAATCGGGGATTGGACCCATTACCAGGTTTGATGCTACAGACTACGCAACCAGGATTGCGGGGGAGGTTAAAGGCTTTGAGCCCGCCGATTTTTTGGACCGTAAAGAGGCCAAAAGAATGGACAGGTTTACGCAGTTCGCTGTAAGTGCAGCCAGGATGGCCGTTGAAGATGCTGCGCTAAGCCTGCAAGAAGTTGATTTAGATAGGTGCGGTGTGGTATTTGGCACAGGAATTGGTGGAACGCAGACCTTTGAAGAGCAGCATGCGGTTCTAATAGAAAAAGGTCCTGGACGAGTCAGCCCTTTTTTCGTTCCGATGATGATCGGCAACATGGCTGCAGGCCAAATTTCCATTAATCTGGGCCTAAGAGGCCCCAACTATACGATAGTCAATGCCTGTGCGTCTTCCACCAACTCCATTGGTGAGGCATTTAAATTAATCCAGCGGGGAGACGCCGATTTGGTTTTGACCGGGGGAGCTGAAGCTTCAGTTACCCCGATGTCCGTGGCTGGTTTTTGCGCCATGAAAGCCATGTCTACCCGCAATGATGAACCTACAAAAGCATGCCGTCCTTTCGACAGCCAGCGGGATGGTTTTGTCCTGGGAGAAGGGGCAGGGGTGCTTGTTTTGGAAGATTTGGAACATGCCCGAAAGCGGGGGGCAACGATTTATGCGGAGATAGTGGGGTATGGCTGCACCGATGATGCTCACCATATTACCGCTCCTGCCCCGGGAGGATCCGGGGCTGCCAAAGCCATGCGGTTAGCGCTAAAAGATGCCAATTTACAACCCCAGGATATCTCGTATATTAATGCCCATGGGACGTCAACAGACTTAAACGATAAATATGAAACTGCTGCTATCAAAGAGGTATTTGGCTCTTACACCGGCAAGATTGCTATAAGTTCCACCAAATCCATGACAGGTCATCTCTTGGGAGCAGCCGGAGCCATCGAAGCAATAGCTTCCGCTTTAGCTATTGTGCATAGTGTCGTACCGCCAACGATAAATTACGAAAATCCCGATCCGGAATGTGATTTGGATTATGTCCCGAATCAGGCAAGGAAAATGAAAGTAGAAGCTGCTTTATCCAATTCCTTTGGTTTTGGAGGACATAACGCCACAATTATTTTAAAACAATTTTCGGATTAAGGATAAAAGGTTGGTTAACATGGATGCTAAAAGAGCTGCTGAACTGCGCAAGCTTGCCGACCGGTGCGGTTTTCAATTGAGCAAATTGGACGCCCTGAATATTGCCTTGACCCACCCAACCTATGTTTTTGAAAACAAAGGCTTAAACCATGAGCATAACCAGCGTTTGGAATTTTTGGGAGATGCCATTCTTGGGCTGGTGGTAGGTGAATATCTTTACCTCAATTATCCCGAAAAGCCGGAAGGTGAATTGACCAAGATGCGGGCGGCCGTAGTGTGCGAAACAACTTTAGCCCAGGTTGCAGCTCAACTGGGAATTGGGCAAAATCTTTTACTGGGGCGAGGCGAGGAAATTACGGGAGGAAGGGAACGCAGTTCTATTTTGGCCGATGCTTTTGAGGCTATTCTTGGCGCAGTTTATTTGGAAGCGGGGCTTGGTCAAGTCCGGGACTTTGTAATCCGTCAGTTAGAGACAAAAATTGCAGAAGTGGCAAAGGGCGCATACAGGGATTATAAAACCATGTTACAGGAAGTCGTTCAAAAAAATCACGAAGAGAACGTAAGCTATGCTATTTTACAGGAAACCGGTCCTGACCATGACAAGAGGTTTGTGGCAGGCGTTATTTGGCAAGGTCAGGTGGTAGCAAAAGGTACAGGCAGAAGCAAAAAAGAAGCAGAGCAGAAAGCAGCTAAAGCTGCCATAGAGATTTTCGGCAGTTGAAAGTTTTTCTCCGACTGGCAGGTTCTAATTTCCGCCCCGTTGAATATGATAATACTCAAGCTATGAGTAGCAGAATAAAAGATTGATGGGGAGGGAGAACCTTGGAGGTACTAAAAGTTTCTGCACAGACTAATCCAAAAGCAATAGCTGGTGCGCTGGCAGCAGTAATCAGGCAATCGGGTCGAGCGGAAATTCAGGCTATAGGTGCAGGTGCTGTCAATCAGGCAGTCAAAGCTATTGCCATTGCCAGGGGTTTTATCGCGCCTAATGGTATAGATCTGGTGATGATCCCTGCTTTTGCGGAAATAGAGATTGACGGAGCAAGCAGAACAGCTATTAAATTTATCGTGGAAAGTAGATCATAGCTTGTATTAGGAAGCGGTACCATGTCATTATCTATTTTAGGTAATTTTATTAGCCCGGCAATATAACCGGGTTTTTTTACTGCTTTTTTATGGTAAAATTAATAGGGCTGTCCACCTACTCCCAGTACAGGAGGAAACTGACTTGTATTTAAAAAGCCTTGAAATGCAAGGATTCAAATCTTTCGCAGATAAAGTTAAACTGGAGTTTCAACCCGGAATAACCGCAGTTATAGGTCCAAACGGCAGCGGAAAAAGCAATATCAGTGATGGAATACGCTGGGTGCTGGGGGAGCAAAGCGCCAGGACTTTAAGAGGGGCAAAAATGGAGGACGTAATTTTTGCCGGGAGTGCAGAGCGACGTGCCGTTGGTATGGCCGAAGTGTCCTTAACACTGGATAACAGTACCGGTCTTTTGCCATTACCATACGCCGAAGTAACAGTGACCAGGAGAGTTTTCCGTTCAGGGGAAGGAGAATATTTGATCAATAAAAGCCCTTGCCGTTTAAAAGATGTGCATGATTTGTTCAACGATACCGGCCTGGGCAGGGAATCTTTTGCCATCATTGGGCAAGGCCGGGTAGAGGAAGTTCTCAACTCCAGGGCGGAGGACCGGCGTGCACTTGTGGAGGAAGCTGCTGGGATAATCAAGTATCGCAACCGTAAGCGGGAAGCCTTAAAAAAACTGGAGGAAACCGAACAAAGCTTAGCCCGGATTTTAGACATTATAGCAGAATTAGGCGTCAACCTAGAACCGCTTAAGGCGGAAGCCGAGAAAGCAGAACAATATCAGGAAATTAAAAACGAGTTGGATACTTTGGAATTAAACTTAGCTGTAGCAGATTTGGAAAAGGTCTTCACGCAGCTGGAGAAAATTACAAGGGATTTGGATGAGAAACGCTTGTTGATTTATCAGCTGGAAGCAGGATATCAATCGTTGGATTCACAGCTGGAGCGGGAAAAGCTGGAGTTGAGCCGCCTGGATGAAGAATTATCCCAAATCCGAAACGATCTGGGTCAAATGACCAACAAATTAAGCCAAACAGAGAATTTGGTGGGGGTTTCGGAAGAACGTTTAAAAGCAATTATACAGCAAATGGAAAGGGCCCAAAAGGATTTAGAGGAATATTGCACCAAAGAAGCGCAACTGCAAAACAGATTCAAGGTACAAGCCGAGGAACACCAGAAGCTAAAACAGGATTTAATGCTAAAAGAACAAGAAATCAGGTATGAGGAGAAACAACTAGCCAGTGCCAATCAGGAATGTCTGGAAGTAGAAAAAATGCTGGAAGGCATTAAAAACGAGATCATCAACTGCTTGCAGGAAATTGCCAATACTAAGAACAGTTATAATCAGCTCACTTTTGAGCATGCCCATGCGGAACAAAGGTTTGGCAAAAATCAAGCCCGGCTGCAAGAGATTTTAGCTAAGACGGGACGGCTGACATGCGAAAAGGAAGGGTTAAGTTCCGGTTTAGCTCTTGCTGAAAAGAAACTGCACGAACAACTGCAAGCCAAAGCAGCAATACAGGCCAGGAAAAAAGAGGCGGAACTAAAAATCCAGGAGTATCAACAGCAGTTAGGGAAGCTGCAGCAAAGCTTAAGCGGTTTGCTTTCCCGCCAGCAAGTGCTTAAAGACATGGAAAAAGAGCACGAGGGGTATTTTCAGGGGGTCAAGTCGGTTTTGCAGGCTAAGGCTCAGGGTAATAAGAATTGCCAAGGAATTTGTGGCGTTGTGGGTGAACTCATAATTGTGCGTCCTGAGTACGAAAAAGCCATCGAGGTGGCGCTGGGTGGCAGTTTGCAAAACCTGGTGGCTGAGACTACCCGGGATGCAGAAACTGCAATTGCTTACTTAAAAGCTAATCATGGGGGAAGGGCCACTTTTCTGCCTTTAAATGCAATTAAAATCAGGGAATTAAATGAAGAGGGGAAAAAGTTGCTTTCTGCTGCAGGGGTTATCGGCATTGCTGCGCAACTGGTTGAAATAGCTCCTGCTTACCAAAAAGTAGTACACCATTTACTTGGTAATATTTTAGTAGTTAAGGATTTGAACTGTGCTGTCACTTTGGCAAAACAGAGCAGCTATAATGTGAAGATTGTTACTCTGGAAGGGGACATTATTAGCCCTGGAGGTTCCATAACAGGGGGAAGTGCAGGAAAAAAGAGTACGGGTTTACTTACTAGACCCAGGGAAATTAGGGAGTTGGAACACGCTATTACTGCTAAGCGCCAGCAAGCGGAAGCTGTCTCAAGGCAAATCAAAGAGCTGGCAGAAAGAGTAGAAGCGTTAGTGCATGAACTCAATGATATAGAACAAGAAACTCAAGGATTAAACTTACATATTTTGGGTAAAAAACAGGAACTTCAGAATTTAGAAGAGGAGAGTCTAAAATTACAAAAAGAACTGGAATTTTTGCAGTTGGAAAACAAAGAACTGGAAAAAGAGCTGGAAAGGAACAAAAAGGAACAACTGAGTTTGCAAATGCGAATTGAGGTGCTTGAGGCGGAGAATGCTTCCCGTACAGCTTCAGCCGACTCCAAGCGTCAGCTTTTACAAGATAAGAAAGAGAAAAATAGAGTACAGCTTGAGGAATTAACGTTACGCAAAGTGGAATTGGCGGCGTTGCTGCAAAAGGAAAAAAGTTATCAAACCGAATTGGCTGATTTTTATACAATGGGTCAAGAGCTGCAGAATTTGATAGCAGCAAGAAAGAAAGAAATAGCTGAGCTCGAGGTCAAAAAGAATGAGTTGGAACGACTGATTGCGGGCAAGAAAAAACTAATTGTCCAAGTATTGCAGGAAAAAAGTCGCCTTAATGAACTGATGCAAATGAAAACTCGTGCCCGGGAAGAATTAAAATGCACATTAAATGAACTGGAGCAACAGGCCAAAGCAAAGTTTAAAGAACTAGGCATGGCTAAAGAAGAATTGCATGAGTTGGAGCTCGATCATGCCAGGCTGGAGAGCGAAAAAAATAATGGCCTAAAACGGATTGAAGAAAGATTTCAGCTTACTTATGAGCAAGCTTTGGCCCGAAAAACCGATATTGATGATTTAGCAGAAATTAATAACAGGGTACGTAAATTGCGCCGTGATTTAAACAGCCTGGGCAGCGTTAATCTCTCAGCTATGGAAGAGTATCAGCGCTTAAGGGAACGACACGATTTTTTGTGCAAGCAAGAGCAAGATCTAAAGGAGGCTAAAATAGCTCTGGATAAGGTTATTGAAGAAATTGATGCAATTATGGTAAAAAGGTTTGCGGATACTTACCAGAAGCTGGGGCAAGCTTTTAGCCAGGTATTCAGGGAGTTGTTTGGGGGCGGTAACGCTAAGTTGGAGCTAACCGAGCCCGAGAACTTGCTGGAAACAGGTATAGAAATCATTGCCCAACCGCCTGGGAAAAAACTGCAAAACTTGACGTTGCTTTCGGGAGGAGAAAGAGCTTTAACGGCTATAGCATTATTGTTTGCTATTTTAAGGGTAAAACCAAGCCCCTTCTGTGTTCTGGATGAAATTGAAGCCTCTTTGGACGAGGCAAACGTAGACAGGTTTGCAGAATTTCTCAAGGTTTTTAGTCAAAAAACCCAATTTATCGTAATTTCCCACAGACAGGGTACTATAGAAGCGGCCGATGCATTATACGGAGTTACCATGGAAGAATCGGGCGTATCCAAATTGCTTTCCGTTCGTTTGACGGAAAGCCCACCAAAGCAGGCGCAAAGCGCATAGGTAGCACAGTACCAGGGCAAAATATGTTAAACGTGTTGCAGGAGGAGAAAAGATGCGGATTAAGGGTATAGCCAGGTATATTGTAGACTCCATGGTAAAACGGACAAGCGAGCTCAGCCAAGGGCGAAATGTAGGCTGCTTTGGCTTTGTCGATGAACAGGGATATATTTCCGCTTGCTCTGAAATGGTTGACGGCGGCTTAAGCGGTATTCCGTTAAGGATTTTACTCTCCAAACTGGTGGATATTAAACACAATTCCTTGCTGGAATGCCTGGAGCAGCTTCCGGCAAACACTGTGTTTATAAGTACACGACCAGGAAAAACCGGATTAATTACCGAGGTGTCCGGGGTAGACTTTTTTAACATGCCTATTGTCAATATTGGGGTCAAAAACCAAGGCCTGGCGGGAGTAGGCATTATCTTTCCGGAAGCAGGGTATTTTAATTTAGCTACCCATGCGGAAGAATTAAATTTAGCTACCCTTACGACCAGAACCATGGAAGAGGAAAAAGAAATCCTGCGCCAGAATAATGAGCTGGGGTTGCGCTACCTGGAAGTGGGGCGCTCGCTGGAGGTGGTTGATTTACCGGAGGCTCCTCCGGTGAACGGCAATTTGGCAAAAAAAGATTGGACTTTGCCTCGCTTAAAAGTTCAATCCCTCAGCAAAGAATTGGCTGATGCATTGGTGGCTGAATCGATGGAAATCGGTCAAGGTAGGGAAGTGGCAATGCTGGGGCTGCTCACCGAGGATGGCACAGTTTTGCCTCATGGGAAAATAGTTCATGGGGGCATTGGCTATGTTCCTGCAAGATTGCTGGCCTCAAGCGGTGTAGACATCAGTGGGAAATCATTAAAAACTATTTATAGCGAGTTTGTCCCGGAGAATGCAGTGATAGTTCACACTCACCCGGGTGGCACCGGTGTGATGCACATTGGGGATGCCCATGCCGGTCCCGGCACATGGGGCAGGCCAATCATTGCTATCGGGCATGATAAGGATGGCTCTATCCAGGGAGCCACCGTAATAGAAGTTACTGATCAACTTTTTGAACTGGCAGACGAGGACGAAATTTTGAATCTCCAGTTTTTTACTGCCAAGACCCCTGAAGAAGAGGCGCAGATCCGCAATAGAAAATTTGGTATTGCTCAGGATTATACAGGTTTATGCAAAACAATTGAGATAAGATAACAGCTGTGGTAAAATATTGCATGGGGTTAAGGTTCTATCCTTAACCTTTGCTGTTGTATGGGAGGTATGTTTAATGGGACTTATTGACCGTTTGAAAGAAGGACTGGCTAAAACCAGGCAAGGGCTTGTTGATAAAGTTACCGAACTGGTAACAGGCTATAAAAAGTTGGATGAGGATTTTTATGAAGAGCTTGAAGCCCTGCTGATCCAAGCTGATGTAGGCGTCCAAGGAGCCATAAAATTAGTGGATAATTTGCGGGAAAAAGCTAGAATACATAAGGCTGAAACTCCCGATGCAGTGAAGGCGATTTTAAAAGAAGAAATTGCTGCCATGCTTGGTTCGAATAGCGAGCCATTAAACTTACCCGCTCCAGGCCCGGCAGTCATTATGGTAGTTGGGGTAAATGGGGTTGGCAAAACAACTACTATTGGAAAATTAGCGTATAAACTGAAGCAGGAAGGTAAAAAGGTACTGCTGGTAGCGGGTGACACTTTCCGAGCTGCAGCCATTGATCAGCTGGAAATATGGGCTAACCGCGTCGGCGCGGAGTTGATTAAACATCAAGAAGGGGCGGATCCAGCAGCTGTGGCTTTTGATGGAATACAAGCTGCCAAATCACGACAGGTGGATGTGGTATTAATTGATACGGCCGGCAGGCTGCATAACAAAGTGAACTTAATGGAAGAAGTTCGCAAGGTTCGAAGAGTTATAGAAAGGGAATTACCTGGAGCGCCTCACGAAGTTCTGTTGGTACTGGATGCAACCACTGGTCAAAATGCTGTAGCCCAGGCAAAATTATTTGGAGAAGCCACAGGGGTTACAGCTATCGCTTTAACAAAACTTGACGGTACGGCTAAGGGTGGCGTCATTATTGCGGTTTCCTCGCAGTTGGATATCCCGGTAAAATTAGTGGGCATAGGTGAGAAAATTGATGACTTAAAAGATTTCAATTCCCACGAGTTTGTGGAAGCGCTTTTCGCGTGAAAAGTACTGAGCAAGCGAAGGATAGGAGACCGGCAGAAAAACTGGAGCGGAGCTAACAAGCATATTTAAAATTTTGAACAGGGGGAAGAAAAATGAGCAGGATCCTGATTAAAAATTGCACACTAGTACCAATGGTGAAAAGCTTGGATGAACCCGGTGATTTGTACTATACAGGGGAAATTGCCATTGAAGGTAATCTATTGAAAACGGTGGGGCCTGTTGGCAGTGTCGACCCAAACTGGCCGGCTGAGGTAATTATCGATGGCAGCAATATGGTTGCTCTGCCGGGGTTTATCAATGCCCACACCCATGCTGCCATGACGTTGCTCAGAAGCTTTGCTGACGATTTGCCACTTATGCAGTGGCTCCAGGATAAAATTTGGCCGCTGGAAGCCAAACTAACAGGCGAAGACGTATACTGGGGCAGCAAACTCTGCATCTTGGAAATGCTTTTATCCGGGACTACAACTTTTGCTGATATGTATTTTTTTATGGATGATGTGGCCAAAGCGGTGGAGGAAAGCGGTATCCGTGCCTGTTTATCCCGGGGAATGATCGGCATAGGTGAAAATGCGGAACTTGCTCTGGAAGAAAGCCAGAGATTTGTGGAAAGCTGGCAAGACAGAGCCAACGGAAGGATTACTACGATGTTAGGACCTCATGCGCCCTACACTTGTCCTCCGACTTATTTGGAAAAGGTTATGGCTCTGGCGGAAAAATACGATGTGGGAATTCATATTCACGTGGCAGAAACAGCGGTAGAAGTTGCCCAGATTAATAAACAATACGGTAAGAGTCCTGTGCAGCTCTTGGATGAGGTGGGGATTTTCGGTTTTCCCACTTTGGCTGCTCATTGTGTTCATGTCACAGAGGGTGACATTGCAATTCTTAAAAACAAAGGTGTGGGCGTTGCCCACAACCCCGAAAGCAATATGAAACTTGCCAGCGGCATAGCTCCCGTGCCTGCCATGCTTTGCGCGGGTATACCGGTAGCCCTGGGAACCGATGGTGCCTCGAGCAATAATAACCTGGATATGCTGGAAGAAATGCGTGCGGCTGCTCTGCTCCATAAAGTCCATACCATGGATCCCACGACGGTTACTTCCTACCAAGCATTGGAAATGGCAACAAAGAACGGCGCTGCTGCTCTAGGCATGCAGGATAAAGTAGGAATGCTAAAACCGGGGATGCTGGCAGATGTGATTTTATTCAATTTCGACAAACCTCATCTCTACCCGCGGCATGATGTATTAGCACATCTAGTATATTCGGCCCAGTCCTCCGACATAGATACGGTGATAGTTGATGGCAATATTTTGGTGCGTTCCGGTAAGCCGGTAGGATTTGATGTAAGGGAAATCTGCAAACAAGTACAAGAGCGGGCAGAGAGAATCAGCGGAGCGTAAGACGGCAGCCGATAGGCTGTTCAGCTTGTAGAAAAATGCAAAAATTGTAACTCTTTGTCTGTAGCTGCGACATATGACAAGCCATAGAGCGCTCTGCGGAGAGTTTGACTGGAAGCGGACGAGCGGCACGGACGCCGCGAGAGCGGTGAAGCTATAGTACGTCGCGTCACCGCGTGCCGCTGGAAGTTAAACTCTGAGCAGGGCAGCGCTCTTGGCAAAGTCAGCCCGGAGCAGCGGTACAAGAGGGTTACAATTTTTAGAGTGCTAATAATAGTTTGTCGACGGTCTGGACAGCCGGAAGGCTGTTTTTTTTTCTGAGAATAACTATAACTGCAGCAATGCGTTCTTGACACGGGATACCTTATAAGGTAATATTTAATCTTGTAAAGGAAAATTACTTTACAAGGAGCAGAAATTTATGCTGCCAAAGATTGCCCGTGTGGCATGGTTGTATGATTTTTACGGTAAACTCTTAACTCCCAAGCAGCAAAAAATAATTGAATTATATTACAATCAGGATTTATCCCTGGGGGAAATAGCAGAAGAGTACGGCATAAGCAGGCAGGCTGTACATGATATTATCCGGCGGGCAGAAACCACCCTCGAGGAATATGAACAGAGGTTGGGGATTTTAAAAAAGCACCTACAGGAAAAAGAAATTATTCAAAAGGCAATAGTGCTTTTGGAAGCAGCCGGAAAAGATCCATGTAAAATTACAGAAGCAAAAGAACTAATGCAACAGCTCTTATCATTTGCTGAGGAGTAACAAACTAGGAGGGTTAGAATGTCCGCCTTTTCCAGCTTAGCGGAAAAACTCCAGGATACTTTTAAAAAACTAAAAGGTAAAGGAAAACTTTCCGAAAATGACGTCAACGAGGCAATGCGTGAAGTACGATTAGCTCTTTTGGAGGCTGATGTTAATTTTAAGGTGGTCAAGGATTTCATAGCCCGAGTTAAAGAAAGGGCTGTGGGCCAAGAGGTGCTGCAAAGTTTAACGCCGGCGCAGCAAGTGATCAAAATTGTCAATGATGAGCTAACGCAGTTAATGGGAGGAACTCAAAGCAGGCTGACTGTTGCCGGCAGGCCTCCTACCGTCATCATGCTTGTTGGCTTGCAAGGTGCCGGGAAAACTACCACCTGCGGTAAGTTGGCTAATTTGCTGCGCAAGCAGGGCAAAAGACCGCTGCTGGTTGCAGGAGACATTTACCGTCCTGCGGCTATCAAACAATTACAGGTACTTGGTCAGCAATTAAACATACCTGTATTTACCATGGGGGATAAGCAAAGCCCTGTTGATATTGCAAAAGCCGCAGTCGAACATGCTAAAAGCTACGGCAACGACACAGTAATTATAGATACTGCCGGACGGCTGCATATCAACGAAGAGCTTATGGCTGAGTTGCAAGCAATTAAGTCAGAAGTACATCCCCACGAAATCCTGCTGGTAGTTGATGCCATGACAGGACAAGACGCAGTAAATGTAGCTGAAACATTCAATGTGCAGTTAGGTTTGGACGGAGTCATCCTGACTAAGCTTGACGGCGATACCCGGGGTGGAGCCGCGCTTTCTGTTAAAGCGGTGACAGGATGCCCCATTAAGTTTGCCGGTATGGGAGAAAAAATGGATGCTCTGGAACCATTTCACCCGGAGCGTATGGCTTCAAGAATTTTAGGCATGGGTGATGTCCTGACTTTAATTGAAAAGGCGCAAGCAAGTTTCGATGCAGAAAAGGCCCGGGAGATGGAAAAAAAGCTGCTGCAGCAGCAATTTACCCTGGAAGATTTCCTGGAACAATTACAACAAATGAAATCCATGGGGCCATTGGAAGATTTGTTAAGCATGCTCCCGGGGTTGGGAAGCGCCAAACAGCTCAAGAATTTGCAGGTAGATGAAAAAGAGCTAGTTCATACCGAAGCTATAATTAAATCTATGACTCCGGAAGAAAGGCGCAAACCCGATATAATAAACGGCAGCAGAAAGCGCCGGATTGCCGCGGGAAGCGGTACAAGCGTCCAAAGCGTCAACAGGCTTTTAAAACAATTCAGCGAGGCCCAAAAATTAATGCGGCAGTTTGGCGGCATGGCTAGCCAAGTCAAAAAGCAAAAGAAAAAGAGCAAAAAAGGTGGATTTAATTTTCCCTTTTTCAAATAAGGGGAATAAATATGCATATTGTTGGCAATTAATTTAAGGAGGTGAAGTAAATGGCTACTAAAATCAGATTACGCAGAATGGGTGCCAAAAAAGCTCCTTTTTATAGACTGGTTGTGGCGGATTCCCGTTCACCTCGGGATGGTCGTTTTATTGAAGAAATTGGATACTACAACCCTGTTCAGGAGCCAGAAGTTATTGAGATTAATGAAGAAAAAGCCATAAAATGGTTAGGGAGCGGTGCACAGCCTTCTGATACAGTAAAGGCTTTACTGAAGAAAGCTGGCGTATGGCAAAAGTTTGCTGAAAACAAGAACGTCAAGTAAAAGTTCTTAAGCCTTAGAGGGGGTTTTAGCATGAGGGAACTGGTAGAAACTATTGCCAGGGCTCTGGTGGATAATCCTGACCAAGTGGAAGTTAAGCTTGTTGAGGGGGAAAAATCCGCTGTACTGGAATTAAAAGTTGCTCCCGAAGATATGGGTAAGGTAATTGGTAAACAAGGTCGTATTGCCCGCGCTATCCGTGCTGTTGTTAAAGCAGCAGCTATTAAAGAAGGTAAACGCGTTTCAGTGGAAATTATCCAGTAAGGGGCTATCCTAGCCCCTTATTGATTGACCCAACTCCTCGTGGTGGAGGTTTTAAATCTTGGCTGAACAACTCATTACTGTTGGTAAAATAACTACAACTCAAGGCCATTTGGGAGAGGTAAGGGTCTACCCTTTGACAGATTTTCCTGAACGTTTTGAACGGCTGGAGACAGTCGGCTGCCAAGTGAATGATGAGTTTTACTGGCTAACAATTGAAAACGTTCGTTACCACAAAGAATTCATTATCTTGCGCTTTAAGGAAATTGCCAATATGAACCAGGCCGAGCGGCTAAAAGGCGGGTTGTTGCAAATTAAAGCCCAGGACCTGATGCCTTTGCCGGAAGGACATTATTACATTTTTCAATTGCTGGGCCTCACCGTGTTAACAGTAGACAACGAGTTTTTGGGAGTCGTTCAGGATATCAAACCAACAGGAAGCAACGATGTTTACTATGTGCGGCACCCTGAAAATGGTCAGGAAACACTTATACCTGCCCTAAAACAATTTGTGAAAGAAATCAACCTGGAGGAAGGCAGAATAATTGTAGAAATTCCACCCGGGCTAAATGATTAGGAGAAGCGGTATGCGCATTGATGTACTGACCATTTTCCCTAACATGTTTCAGGGACCGCTGCAGGAAAGCATCTTAAAAAAAGCTCAGGAAAAAGGAATTATCACTGTTAATACGGTTGACATCCGCTCTTTTTCCGAGGATAAACATAAAAGAGTCGATGATTATCCTTTCGGAGGCGGTGTGGGAATGGTGATGAAACCGGAGCCAATTTTTGCTGCCTGGGAAGCTGTTCATGGGAGCGTGCCGTCAGCTAAAACCAGAACAATTTTGCTCTGCCCCCAGGGGGAGGTTTTCAGCCAACGTAAAGCCGAAGAACTGGCAGAGCTAGATCATTTGATTTTAATCTGCGGACATTATGAGGGGGTTGATGAAAGGGTACGGGACCATCTGGTGGATGAAGAGCTTTCCATTGGAGACTATATACTGACCGGCGGAGAATTGCCTGCAATGGTAGTCATTGATGCTGTGGCAAGGCTTTTGCCGGGAGTGTTGGGAACCTATTCTTCAGCTGAACAGGATTCTTTTTCAGATGGACTCCTGGAATATCCCCAGTATACCAGGCCAAGGGAATTTCGCGGTTGGCAAGTGCCGGAGGTACTGCTCTCCGGAAATCATCGTCAAATTTCGATTTGGCGTAGGCAGCAGTCTTTGCTGCGGACTAAAAAAAGAAGGCCCGATTTGCTCAAGTCAGCCCAATTAAGCGCTGAAGACCTTGAACTGCTCAACAAAACAGAATAACATTCTACGGCAGTTAATGCTACAATTGATTTTTCTTGCCAAAACTTGTTTTTAAAAGTCTGGTATGCTATAATCAGTGTTAGTGTTTTTGGAAGAGTGTGCAATTACATAGATTATAAGCGGAAGGAGGAATACCTGATATGGAAATAATCAAAGCCATTGAACGGGAACAGTTAAAAAGCGATATTCCCGATTTCCAGCCGGGCGATACTGTCCGTGTACATGTTAAAGTGGTAGAAGGTGATAAGGAAAGAATCCAGGCTTTTGAGGGAATAGTTATTGCTAAAAAAGGCGGGGGCTTAACGGAAAACTTTACTGTACGCAGGGTATCCTATGGAGTTGGAGTGGAAAGAACCTTTCCACTGCATTCACCACGGATCGATAAAATTGAGGTATTGCGTAGAGGTAAGGTTAGAAGAGCAAAACTTTATTACCTAAGAGAAAGAACCGGTAAAGCTGCAAGAATTAAAGACAGAATGTAGTTTATTGTTGTTGAAGGACTGGCTATGCTAGTCCTTTGTTGGCTTATATAGTAGTGTTAAGCTTTTAACTTATTTTTTTAATCTCTATTGTTGCCGGAGGCGAAAGATGTTTGAGGGAAAAAACAGGGGTTCAACATTTGCGGAATTGTTAGAATCAATAGCGATTGCAGTCATTTTAGCTTTTGTAATTAGAATTTTTCTTTTTCAGCCTTTTTATATTCCATCAGGTTCAATGGAACCGACTTTGATGATTGGCGATCGCATTATCGTAAATAAAATAACTTACCGTTTTTCCGAACCTAAGCGCGGTGATGTTATTGTTTTCAAATACCCTTTGGAGCCAAAACGGGATTATATTAAGAGGGTTGTTGGTCTTCCCGGAGAGACTTTGGAAATAAAGGATGGTACCCTTTATATCAACGACAGGCCTACGCCGGAAGAGTATTTGCCCCCTAATGTACCGCTTGCCGACTACGGGCCGATTACAATCCCCAAGAATGCGTATTTTATGATGGGGGATAATAGAAGCAACAGCCAGGACTCGCGCTTTTGGGGAACTTTGCAGCGTGACTATATAATTGGCAAGGCTGTTTTGATCTTCTGGCCCTTGAACCGTTTTGGGACAATAAAGTAGCAGGTGAAGCAAGTGCAGGTGCAGTGGTATCCTGGCCATATGGCCAAGGCAAAACGGATGCTCGCAGAACAATTAAAGCTGATCGATCTTGTGATTGAAGTGCTGGATGCCCGCATTCCAAGGAGTTCAGCCAATCCTGATCTAAATAATTTAATCGGGGCCAAACCGCGCCTGTCAGTGCTAAATAAGGCGGATCTGGCTGATCCTAAGGCCAGCAGAGAATGGATTTCCTATTTTGCAAACCTGGGGATTAAAGCCCTTGCTGTTAATTCCAACCGCAGAGAAGGTATGGCAGACGTGGTTAAAGCTGCCGAGCTTTTAGCAGAAGATAAACTCATGCAGGGCAGAAGGAAATATCTGCTAAAGAGACCAGTGAGAGCAATCGTGGTTGGTATTCCCAACGTGGGAAAATCTTCCTTGATCAATGGCTTAGTAAAAAAAAGCAGTGCCAGGACCGGGGATAAGCCAGGTATTACTAAAGGCAAGCAATGGATCCGCGTTTTGACCAACTTGGAGTTGCTGGACACTCCCGGATTGCTTTGGCCAAAATTCGAGGAGCCGGAGGTAGGTTTCCACCTGGCCATAACTGGTGCTATCAGCGATCAGGTTTATGATTTAGTTGAGGCTGCAGTGAAATTGCTGGCGGTGTTGAAAAGGGAATATGCAGCCGCTCTAATAGATAGATATAAGCTAACTGAGCTGAAGGAGGATAATCATAAGCTGCTGGAAGAACTGGGAGTAAGGCGCGGCCTTTTAGGGCCAGGAGGGATCGTGGAAGTTGAGAAGACTGCGTTGATGTTGCTTCAGGATTTTCGTCAGGGGAAGCTAGGACGAATTACTTTAGAAAAAGTTAGTGAAGGCAAGAATTGAGGTCAGGATTATTCCTGACCTCAATTCTTTAGGTGTTTATTTTAGAGCTTCTTTAGCAGCAGCTAAAGCTTTTTTAACTTCCGCAAAGTTGGTTTTAAAGAGGGCCACGTTGTGTAGAT
Organism: Zhaonella formicivorans; assembly: GCF_004353525.1. Taxonomy (NCBI): domain Bacteria; kingdom Bacillati; phylum Bacillota; class Clostridia; order Neomoorellales; family Zhaonellaceae; genus Zhaonella; species Zhaonella formicivorans. The sequence goes on along the minus strand of NZ_CP085524.1, from coordinate 1,101,877 downwards.
TTACGCAGGCAGATTTTACATTATAGTTAATATTTTCTTTATGCAACATATATTTTCCAGGGAGACAGGTGCATTTGAGTAAATTTACAATTCTTGCAAACTGCCGTATAATTTTTCATAAGCTGGCAAATTCTCTAGTTAGTAGGTGTTCGATTTTGTATAGCAAGCTTAATGTTACCGAAATTGAGAGACTGTTAAAATGTGAACAGGAAATCTCTGCAGAATTTCTCCGACAGTTGGCTGAAGACTCCCGCGCTAGCGTGCAAAATCTTTACCGCAGGTATTTACAGAAGAGGGAAAAAGAAAATAAAGAGCGACTCAGGGTTCAAGAGTTATATGCATTGGAAACAAGTCCTGATTTTGAGCAAAAGTTGGTCGCGGGGGTAGATGAAGTAGGGCGTGGCCCCTTAGCAGGCCCAGTATATGCGGCTGCGGTAATTTTGCCTTTCAGATTATATTTAAAGGGATTAAATGATTCCAAAAAGCTGTCACCTGGTGTCAGGGGAGAACTGGCTGCGGAGATTAGGCAGAAGGCGATTGCTTGGTGTGTTGCTTCTGCTTCCGTTGAGGAAATCAATAATTTGAATATTCTAAGGGCCTCTCATTTGGCGATGTTGAGGGCATTACAAAACTTGCCGGTCAGACCCGACCACGTTCTTGTTGATGGGACAAGCTTTCCAGAAAGTAAATTCCAGGTGACTACGGTTGTAGGGGGAGATGCAAAGTGTGCTTGCATTGCTGCTGCTTCGATTTTAGCCAAGGTCGAAAGGGATAAAGTGATGCAAAGTGTCAGCAAAACCTATCCTTTTTATGGGTTTGATCACAACAAAGGCTATGGCACAAAAGAACACTACCAAGCCTTACGGGAATTTGGCCCGTGTCCGCTGCATCGCACGGCCTTCTTAACAAATGCATTGTAGAAAGGCTTCTCAAAATGAAGCCTTTTCTACTTGGAAGAGAGTATGGAACAACTTTTATGAGCTTTGGCATTAGCATTTGTCCAGGACATAAGAGGTCAATAAAATATTTGCAGGGCAGAAAAGGAGAAGAGAAGGATGCTTACAGTCGGTTTATGTATTGGAGCTTCTAATGTAAGCTTTGTCTTAGCGGAGCATGAGCCTGAATGTAAAATTAGGAAGGTCATAATCCGACCTCATGAAGGAAACCCGCGTAAAACAGTAGAAGCGGTGCTGGAGCACTGTCCTGAGGAAATGCAGGGGATTGCCGTAACTGGAAGGAGATTTAAGGATTATTTAAATTTAAGCACAATTTCTGAGCCGGAAGCTACAGAACTTGCTTATTCGTACTTAAATCTTTCTGGCGATTATGATGCTATTGTCAGTGCGGGTGGTGAAACATTTCTGATTTATCAGCTCCAAAATGGCGTGATAAACAATGTTTTGAGCGGAAATAAATGTGCTTCCGGTACGGGAGAATTTTTTATTCAACAGGTCAAAAGAATGGGCATGGGGCTGGAAGAGGCAATTAAACTGGCTCATGGAGCAGAGCCCTATAAAGTAGCAGGCCGCTGCTCGGTATTTTGCAAAAGTGATTGCACCCATGCCTTAAATAAAGGGGAAGCAAAAGAGAAAGTTGTGGCCGGGCTGTGCAAAATGATGAGCGCCAAAATCACTGAACTGGCTAATCTGGCAAAAGCACGCCGGATTGTTTTGGTTGGGGGCTGTGCGCAAAATAGCGCCATGGTCCAATTCCTGAGGCAGGAGCTGGATGAGGTCTATATTCCCACTGAAGCCACTTGTTTTGAAGCGTTAGGCGCTGCTCTCTACGCCCGGGACCATCCTACACTGCCTTTAAGTAAGCGCCAGCTATTCAAAATGGAACGGCATTCCTTTGCTTTCCTCCCTCCCTTGTCAAGTTTTAGCAATATGGTCTCCTTTAAGCAGATGGCGGAGGTGACTCTTAAGAGAGGCGAGCGCTGCCTGTTAGGCTTGGATGTGGGTTCTACAACTACTAAAGCTGTTTTGCTCAGAGAATCCGATGGGTTAATTGCAGCCAAAGTATATTTGAGGACCAACGGAGATCCAGTGGGCGCTTCCAAAAAGTGTTATGCCGCTTTGTCGGAACAGGTGCCTGAAGATATCAAAATAATCGGATTAGGGGTAACCGGTTCAGGAAGGCAGATTGCTGGGTTGCACGCTTTAACCGACTGCGTTATTAATGAGATCATTGCCCATGCCAGGGCTGCAGTTTATTTCGATCCAAATGTCGACACAATTTTAGAAATCGGCGGACAAGATGCCAAATATACTTATCTGGAGAACCAAGTGCCATGTGATTATGCGATGAATGAAGCTTGTTCCGCAGGAACAGGTTCTTTTTTGGAAGAAGCTGCCAAAGAATCTCTGCAAATTGAAACAGCGGAAATAGCGGATGCGGCATTACAAGCTGCCACCCCCCCTAATTTCAGTGACCAATGTGCAGCTTTTATTTCCAGTGACATTAAAAATGCCATTCATGAAGGGATTTCCGGCAATGACATTGCTGCCGGCCTGGTTTATTCCATTTGTCAAAACTACATTAACAGGGTAAAAGGTACCAGGTTAACGGGCAAAAAAATTTTTATGCAAGGCGGTGTATGTTATAACAAAGCTGTGCCCTTGGCTATGGCAGCGCTGCTAGACAAAGAAATTATTGTGCCCCCTGAGCCAGGGCTGATGGGTGCTTTCGGGGTGGCGCTGGAAGTTAAAAGCAGGCTGGAATCAGGTATTATAAAAGAAAAGATTTTTAACCTGCTGGAGCTGGCATCCAGGGATGTAATTTACCATCAACCTTTTATTTGCCGGGGCCAAAAGGAAAGCTGCGACCGCAAATGCAGCATCAACCTGATTGAGATTGCAGGCAGAAAATATCCCTTCGGCGGAGCTTGCAACAAGTACAATAATCTACAGAGGAACATTTCTTATAATATTAAAGAATTAAATCTGGTGGCCAGAAGGGAAAAGCTTGTCTTCGAACAGCAGTCAGAAATTGATGTTCCTAAATTAAAAGGTATTAGAATTGGCATCAGTAAATCATTTTTCAGCCATACTTATTACCCATTGTATTATCATTTTTTTAAAAACCTAGGATGCAGCCCTGTTTTGGCCCAATTTTGTTCCCCAGAGGGGCAGGAACAGAAAGGGGCAGCTTTTTGTTACCCTGCAGAATTAGCCCATGGGTTTTGTAAAAGCTTAATTGATGCTGGCGTGGACTATTATTTTTTTCCTCAGGTCAAAGGGCTGGCTGTGGAAAATGGGGCTGCTGACAGCGTTACCTGTCCTTTTGCGCAAGGGGAACCTTATTACTTAAAAACCACTTTTCCGGAAATTGCGGGAAACATGATCAGTCCGGTTTTAGATTTCAGCAGAGGGATGCAGGCTGTCAGCCATGAATTTGTCAAGGTGGGAAAAAATCTGGGATTTAACAAACAGAAGAGTTTGGAAGCTTTTCAACGGGCGTGGGAAGCCCAGCAGGCCTTTTTTGCCGAAATAAAAAGTATAGGTTCCCGTTTTATGCAGGAATTGGAACGGGATCCCGACCAGATTGCCATTGTCATTTTCGGACGGCCTTACAACGCTTTTACCCAAACCGCTAACTTGGGTATTCCGGCTAAATTTGCTTCCCGGGGTTACAAGGTGATACCTTATGATTTTCTGCCCTGGGAAAGGGAGCCGGTGGAAGAGCGGATGTACTGGTCTGTTGGGCAGATGCTGTTAAAAAGTGCCCGGCTGGTGGACAAACACCCTCAACTATTTGCTGCGTATATTACCAACTTCAGCTGCGGTCCAGATTCTTTTTTAACAGGTTACGTCCGAGAGATTTTTGGCAAGAAACCTTCCTTAACCTTGGAACTGGATAATCATACGGCTGATGCAGGTATTGATACCAGAATAGAGGCCTTTTTAGATGTGATCCGGAGTTACAGGGAAAGTTCCAAGCGACCAGCGGAGCAAAAAGGAACGTCACCGGCAGCTATACTCGCAAAAAGCTGCTTGCACGATGGTAAATTTAGCATTCAGGCATCTCACGGGCAAATTTTTAGCTTGCGCGATCCCAGGGTGAAGGTTGTAATCCCCTCTATGGGTGAATATAGCTCGGAAGCTTTAGCCGCCACATTTCGCTGCTTCGGCATTCAGGCCTTAAGTTTGGCTCCCCCGGGGGAAGCTGACTTGAAAGAGGGGAAAAAATATACTTCTTGTAAGGAATGCCTGCCTTTATTACTCACGTTGGGAAGTTTAAAAAGGTATTTGGCTGCAAAAAAAGACAAGCAGGAAATAACAGCTTTTTTTATGCCGACAACTTCCGGGCCTTGCCGTTTCGGGCAATACAACGTTGCCATCGAAAAACTGTTGGTTAAAGTAGGGATTGAGAATGTAGCCCTTATCTCTTTATCCTCGGCCAACGGCTACGCCGGTTTGCCCACCAGTTTTGTTTTAAGGGCATGGCGGGCGGCGGTCATTGGTGATGTGCTGGATGAGATTCGTAACTCCCTTTTAGTATTAGCGCTTAACCGCAGCGAAGCTCTGGAATGTTTTCGGCAGGTAAAGGAGATGATTTTAAACAGCCTGGAAAGGGAGCCCTGGCATCAAGTTATTAAGGTGCTGGAAAGAGCTGCCACGGTTTTGGCAATGCTGCCTCTACGGGGCAAGCTGGAACAAACAAGCCAGGTCTTGCTGGTAGGCGAGATCTATGTGCGCAAAGATGCTTTTTCACGACAGTATTTGGAACATAAGCTGGCGGAAAAAGACATTATTTTGAGAATCGCTCCGATCAGCGAATGGTTGTATTACTGTGATTACCTGTTGAAAAAGGGCTTGACACAACGGACCGATTGGGTAACTAAGGCTAAAATTAACTGCAAAAACCAGATCCAGCGGTATGAAGAAAAAAGAATCAAAAATATCCTGGCCAGAAGCGGGCTCTGCTCTCCTCATCCTGTAAATGTGGAAAAGAGCATTGCTAATGTTCAAGGAGCTATTGCACCGACCCTGACAGGGGAAGCAATTTTAACAGTGGGTGGAGCGGTAACGGAACTACTGGATGAAGTGGAAGGGGTAATCGCAATAGGTCCTTTTGGGTGTATGCCCAACAGAATAGCGGAAGCAATTTTAAATAAAGGGTTGACCAGGCTGAAAAAGGAAATTATTACCAATAGAGGCGCAGTGGGAGAGCGCATGGAACAAATGACCTCTCTACCTTTTTTGGCGCTGGAGAGCGACGGCAACCAATTTACACAGCTTGCTCTTGCCAAATTGGAAGCATTTTGCCTGCAGGTGAAGAGGTTGACAGCACAACTTAGAAGTTAAGATGACCATTCAAGCCCCCGGATTTGCTGCAATGAAGTTTACGAACAGAAGCTGCCCTAGCAAGGGGCGGCTTTTTGCTTTTAAGTTTGAATTGTTTGTTAAGTCATCTTAAACGATTACTCTTGTCGACAAAAAAAGAGTATTGATAAAATTAATAGGGATTATAAGTTTATTAAATTTGGAAAATTCCAATTCTTGTTATTTTTGCAGGTGATTTCGATATTATGGCGAATAGAATAACTGGTTAACTTAATTTAAGCGGGTGCAAGTCATTGGCTTGCATGTTATTTCACTAACTAAAGGGGGTGTGAGAATGCTCAAGGAGTTTTCTACAGTAGGTGTTTTTATGATCGTTGCCTTCCTATTCGGAATAATAGTCTTAGCTACCGCCTGGATTGTAAGGCCAAAGCGCCCAAGTCCTGAAAAGCTGGCCACTTATGAGTGCGGCCTGGAAACCAGCGGGCCGACCTGGATCAGATTTAAAATCAGTTATTTCATGTATGCTTTGGTATTCCTGGTGTTTGATGTGGAAACCGTGTTTTTGTATCCATGGGCAGTTAAGTTCCGGGTGTTAGAATGGTTTGCCTTTGTAGAAATGATTATTTTCATTGGGATCCTGGTTATTGGTTTATGGTATGCATGGAAGGAGGGAGCCTTAGAGTGGAAGTAAATAAGGCAAAATCTGAAGATAAGGCATTAGAGGCCCTTGTAGAAAAAAATATCATCTTAGCCAAGTTGGATCAACTGCTTGATTATTGTAGAGCCCATTCTTTTTGGCCGGTCACTTTCGGTTTGGCTTGTTGTGCGATTGAGATGATGGCAGCCGGAGGGGCGCGGTATGATATCTCCCGTTTTGGCTATGAGGTTTTTCGGCCCTCGCCCCGCCAGGCCGATTTAATGATCGTTGCTGGCACAATTACTGATAAAATGGCTCCCTTGGTAAAAAGAATCTACGATCAAATGGCGGAGCCTAAATGGGTGATTGCTATGGGTAGTTGCGCTATAAGCGGGGGACCTTTTGTCGATTCATACAATGTTGTCCCGGGAGCAGATGCCTTTTTGCCGGTTGATGTCTATGTTCCAGGCTGTCCGCCCCGTCCCGAGGCGTTGCTGCATGGTTTATTGACCTTAAAGAAAAAGGTTATCAACCCGAAAGTGGTGAAAATCCATGGCTAAAAGGTTTGAAGATATCCAAGAAGCGGTTGCCGCGCTGCAATTTGCATATCCGGACTCGGTTGAAGTTTTAGAAGGGTCCCAACCGGCGATAAAAGTCAAAGTAAAAGATTTTCTTGCGATTATCAATATGTTGAAAGAAAGCGGATTTGCTTATTTAGCCGATCTGACTGCAGTCGAAGAGCAAGATTCCATCTGCGTTGTTTACCACTTGATGTCTTTGGAGCATTTCGGCCTGCTACGGATTAAAGTTGAATTAGACAAACTAAATCCTGAAATTCCGTCCCTGGTTGATCTTTGGCCGGCGGCCAATGTGCAGGAAAGGGAAGCGTATGATTTAATGGGGGTTAAATTTGTAGGACACCCCAATTTGCAGCGCATTTTATGTCCTGATGAGTTCGAAGGACATCCGTTGCGCAAAGATTTTAAACTGGAAACAAGACGCAAATAGATTCCGGCAAGAGGGGGTGCATTTAGTGTCTTTACAGGAAAAGAATTTGCATACGGAAGAATTGACCATTAACATGGGACCACAGCATCCCAGTACTCACGGAGTTTACAGGGCTGTTTTAACATTGGATGGCGAACATGTAGTGAACGTCGAAAATGTAATCGGCTACTTACACCGTGGCATGGAGAAAATCGCTGAGTCCCGTACCTACACTCAGTTTATCCCGTATACCGACCGGATGGACTATATGTCAGGCATGCTGAATGAGTTAGGTTATGTCCAGGCAGTGGAAACACTGATGGGTGTTGAGGTGCCGGAAAGAGCCGAGTATTTACGGATTATTATGGCAGAGCTGCAGCGCATAGCCAGTCACATGGTATATTTGGGCAGCATGGCGCTTGATTTAAACGGCTTCACTCCATGGATGTATTTTTTCCGTGATCGGGAAAAGATCCTGGATTTATTTGAAATGACTTGTGGTTCAAGGCTAACAACCAGTTATATGCGGGTTGGAGGTGTAAGCGAGGATATACCGGAGGAATTTTTGCCTCAGTTGCAGCAGTTTTTAGCCGATATGCCTAGAAGTATGGAGGAATATGACCAAATAGTGACGGGCAATGAAATATTTCAGGCGAGAACGAAAGATGTGGGCATCATTAGCGGCGAAAGGGCTCTCGCTTATGGTTTGACAGGCCCTAACTTAAGGGCTTCAGGCATTGATTTTGATTTGCGCCGAGATGCTCCCTATGGTATCTATGACCGTTTTGATTTTAAAGTGGTGGTTGGCACTAAAGGTGACTGCTTTGAGCGCTGGATGATGCGTATTGGTGAAGTTGAGGAAAGCTTAAAAATTATTGCGCAGGCTGCCCGCGATTTGCCGGATGGTCCAGTTATGGCTAAAGTACCTAAGGTACTGCGTCCGCCTGTTGGTGAAATCTACCACCAAATTGAAGGTTCCAAAGGGATTCTTGGTTATTACCTAGTAAGCGATGGCTCCAACAAGCCGTATAGGCTGCATATTCACGGCCCTTCTTTTGTAAACATCGGTGCTTATCCTGAAATGGCACGGGGAGGCACCATGCAGGATGCAGTAGCTATTTTAGCTTCTCTTGATCCAGTGTTGGGAGAAGTTGACAGGTAAAAACTTTAGGTCTAGGGGAGAGAAATATGGAGAAATTTTTTATAAATATATCTGCGGGACTCCAGGCCTGGATTAGTTCTTTGGGTATACCGGCTTTTGTAGTCGATCTAGCCATGAGCTTGATTTATTTCGTAGGTGTGGTTCTCTTTGTTTTGCTCAATGTGTTGTATTTAGTATACCTTGAACGAAAATTTTCCGGCTATGTCCAGCAGCGTTTGGGACCAAACCGGCTTGGCCCGCGGGGACTTCTGCAAACCACAGCAGACGTGGTTAAACTTTTGGGGAAGGAAGATATTATCCCGTTAGCGGCCGACAAATGGGTATTTAAGATTGCTTCTTTGGTGGTAATGGTACCTGCCTTGATGATTTATGCCGTTATTCCTTTTGGCAAGAACATGATTGCCGCTGACTTAAACCTGGGAGTGTTCTATTTTATTGCCATTGCTTCAACTTCAACCCTTGCTTTTTTAATGGCTGGCTGGGGTTCTAACAACAAGTATTCTTTATTAGGCGGCATGCGTGTTGTGGCGCAAATGGTAAGCTATGAAATCCCAATGGTTTTTTCTTTGCTAGGGGTAGTGATGCTGACCGGTTCATTAAAAATGTCGGACATTATGGCTGCTCAGAAAGATGTCTGGTTCATAGTTTTGCAGCCTGTAGCTTTTCTAGTCTATTTTATTGCTTCCACAGCGGAATTAAACCGGGCTCCTTTTGATTTGCCGGAAGGGGAGCAAGAGATTATTGCAGGCCCTTATACGGAATACAGTGGTATGCGGTATGCCTTGTTTTTCCTGGCTGAATACGCCAATATGATTGCTGTTTCCGCCCTGGCGGCTACCTTGTTCCTGGGCGGCGCCAGCGGACCATGGCTGCCTTCCTGGTTATGGTTTGTGATTAAGGTCTATATCATGATTTTGTTATATATGTGGGTGCGCTGGACTTTTCCGCGGGTAAGGCTCGATCACATGATGGCCTTCAATTGGAAATTCCTGCTGCCTGTTTCCCTCTTAAACATTTTGGTAACAGGTGTTGGCATTAAAATTTTTGAATTGTTTTAGGGGGGTGAAAATAAATGTACGGAGAAGGTTTGTTGAAAGGTTTGCGGGTTACTTTTAGGCATTTTTTTGGTAAAGCGATTACAGAACAATATCCCGAGCGACGTCCCAAGTTACCTCCTAGATCTCACGGTTCTTTTAAATTAAACACAGAAAAATGCAGTGCCTGCGGTACATGCGCCCTCAGCTGTCCCAACAACGTCATTTCCGTGGAATCTTTCCGGGATGAAAATAAGAAACGCCATTTATCAGGATTCCGGATGGAGTTGATGTATTGCCTCTTTTGCGGTTTGTGTGTGGAAAGCTGCCCGAGCAGTGCCTTAAAGTTTACCGATGATTTTGAACTAAGCTGCTACAGCAGGGATGGAATGGTTTTAACGCTCGCTAACAACCCTCCGGCAGTGGAGGAGAAAAAAAGCGAATAAGCACCTTGAAGAGTTGGGGGGAGGATAAAATGGTTTCGCCTGCGCTTTTTTGGCTCTTGGCAGCAGCTGTGCTGGCTTGTGCCTTAGCGGTGGTAACCTTAAAAAATATAGTGCACAGCGCGCTGTATTTGATTTTAACTTTTGTGGGTATTGCCATAGTATTTTTGTTCCTGGAAGCGGATTTTCTTGCTCTGGTACAAATTCTGGTTTATGCCGGGGCTGTTTCAATTCTGCTTGTTTTTGCGGTGATGTTAACCCGCAAAGGAGACATGAAACAAAGCAACCTTTTTAACAATTACAAATGGGCTGGTGCTTTGCTTTGTTTGGGACTGTTTTTACTGATCGAACGCTTGATTTTGGCCAGTGATTTTGTGGTAAACACTACCGGCCCGCAAAATACTGTTGGCCCCATTGCAGAAGCCATGCTTGGCCAGTTTGTGATTCCTTTTGAAATCGCAGCCATCCTCTTGTTAGTGGCTATGGTTGGAGCCATAATCCTGGCGAAAGGAGTGAAAGGGCATTAATGGTTTCTTTAGAGCATTACCTGATCTTGGCAGCTTGCTTATTTTCCATTGGCCTCTACGGCGCATTGGCTAAGAAAAATGCTGTCGCTGTTTTAATGGGCGTTGAACTAATGCTTAATGCAGTAAATATCAATCTGGTGGCATTTAATAAATTTCTGGCTCCGCAGAATGTAACGGGTCACGTTTTTGCCATCTTTGTAATCGTCGTAGCTGCCGCAGAAGTTGCGGTAGGGTTGGCATTGGTGTTGAATATTTACCGTGAACGTCTTTCTACCAGCGTCGACGATTTTGATATCTTGAAGTGGTAATAGGAGCAAAAAGGTAGGTGAAGGTATAATGCAGTACCAGTATATTGACTTGGCTTGGTTAATTCCTGTATTGCCTGCAGTGGCTTTCACGCTGATTGTGTTCGTTACCAAACGTTTAAAAATAGTCAGCGCCTTGGTAGCTATAGCGGCTATGCTTGTTTCCTTCGGGATCTCCGTAGGCATTCTCTGGGAAGTTTTGGCCAATAAAATCACTATGGAAGCACCTGTGGAATATGCTGTTGATTGGCTGTCGGTACCAGTACACATCGAGGCCGGTGTGCTGATTGACCCATTGACGGCAGTGATGCTGTTTGTTGTGACCTTTGTAGCGCTGTTGGTTGAAATTTATTCGATTGGCTATATGCACGGTGATCCCGGATTTTCCAGGTTCTTTTCCTATTTATCGTTGTTCGGAAGCTCAATGCTGGGATTGGTCATTGCCAACAACTATTTCCAAATGTTTTTCTTCTGGGAACTGGTTGGCCTATGTTCTTACCTCCTGATCGGGTTTTATTTTTACAAAAACTCTGCGGCTGACGCCAACAAGAAGGCATTCGTTACCAACAGGGTTGGTGACTTTGGTTTCATGTTGGGTATCTTTTTCTTGTTTCTGGTTTTTGGGACCTTTAATTTCGGTGAATTGGCAGAGGCTATTCATGGTTACGAAAACATTCCTCTCTTAACTGTGGCAGCCCTTTTGGTATTCACCGGTCCTGTAGCAAAATCCGCTCAGTTTCCGCTGCATGTTTGGCTGCCTGATGCCATGGAAGGCCCTACTCCGGTTAGCGCCCTAATCCACGCGGCCACCATGGTTGCTGCGGGTGTTTACCTTTTAGCCCGTGGATACATTTTATTTGCATCCTCACCAGGTGCTATTCTGACAATTGCTTATATTGGTGGCTTTACTGCCCTTATTGCGGCTACAATGGGCATCGTGCAGCGAGATATTAAACGAATTTTGGCTTTTTCCACCATGAGTCAATTGGGTTACATGGTGATGGCTATGGGCGTGGGCAGTCTAACAGCCGGAATGTTCCACCTGACCACCCATGCTTTTTTTAAAGCCCTCTTGTTCTTGGGAGCAGGCAGTGTTATTCATGCTGTTCATACGCAGGACATTTTTGAAATGGGCGGTTTATACAAAAAGATGAAAATCACTACCTGGACTTTCATCATTGGCTCTTTAGCCTTGGCAGGCATACCGCCTCTCGCCGGATTCTTCAGTAAGGACGAGATTCTCTTGGCTGCTTATGATAATGGATACACGTTCTTGTTTATCTTGGGTTTGGCGGTGGCATTTATGACTGCTTTCTATATGTCCCGTTTGGTATTTACCGCCTTTTTTGGCCAAGAGAGCGAGCACGGCCACAGCCATCATGCCCATGAGTCCCCCTGGACCATGACTTTACCCTTAGTTATCCTGGCAGTATTTGCTATTTTCAGTGGCTTCATGGCTAAGGTTTTCGCTGAAAATATTTATTTCCATGAGCCCCATCATGCCGAACCCAATGTTATGATTATGGTTGTATCGACATTATTGGCTACGACGGGAATTTTCCTGGGATGGCTCATCTATGGCAAAAAAGCCATATCCGCGGAAAAATTGGCGACGCAATTTAAGCCTATCCATACTCTGCTGTACAACAAATACTATATCGATGAATTGTACCAGCTGTTCTTTGACAAAGTTGTATTAAGTATATCCAGAGCCTTTAACTGGCATGACCGCAAAGTTGTGGACGGCATTGCCGATGGGTTTGCCTACCTGGTCAGAATGGCTGGAGCAAGGCTGCGGTTTATCCATACCGGAAGCTTACAGAATTATGCGCTGGTGATTTTTATGGCAGTGGTTCTGATTGTGCTCTGGATGGCTATGCCGGTGTTAGGAGGGATATAAATGGCTTTTCCGATCTTGACTTCGATTTTGTTGGCCCCTGTGCTCGGTGTGCTGGTTATCCTTTTTATTCCTCAGGATGAAGAACGATTAATAAAAATTACTGCTGCCATCGCCACATTTATTGCCTTGGTCCTTTCTGTTATAGCTTTTCTGACCTATGACCGCGGGGTTGCGGGGCTGCAGTTTTTAGAGGATTACAGCTGGGTCCCCAGTTTTGGCATAAACTACTCAGTAGGCGTTGATGGCATGAGCCTTCCGTTGGTGCTCTTAACAGCCATTGTCATCTTTACGGGAGTTTTTGCTTCCTGGGACATGCATACCAGGGTTAAGGAATTTTTTATTTTCCTTTTGCTCTTGGTGGCCGGAGTTTTTGGGGTATTTATCTCCCGGGACCTGTTCTTTTTCTACCTCTTTTTTGAGGTGGCTGTTATCCCTATGTATGTCCTGATCGGCGTTTGGGGTAGTACTCGCAAAGAGTATGCTGCCATGAAGCTTACCCTTTACCTCCTGGTCGGAAGCGCTTTTGCCTTAATCGGCATAATCGCACTGTACTTATATGCTGCCGGGCAGCTCGGGTTCAATACTTTTGATATTCAAACTTTAGGTACTATTACTTACGATCGGGGATTCCAGAAGTTTGCTTTCTTTCTGATGATGATCGGCTTCGGTTTTCTTGTCCCCATGTGGCCGCTGCACACCTGGTCTCCCGATGGTCACGTGGCAGCTCCCACTGCGGTCAGTATGCTCCACGCGGGCGTTTTAATGAAATTAGGTGGCTACGGTTTAATTAGGGCAGGAGTATTTTTGTTCCCGGAAGGAGCAAAATACTGGGCTCCATTAATTGCTTTGCTCTGTATAGTCAACGTGGTATACGGCGCTATGGTTGCCATGGTGCAGAAGGATTTGAAATTTGTAATCGGTTATTCCAGTGTTAGCCACATGGGCTATGTGCTTTTAGGTATTGCCTCTTTGAATGCCGCGGGTATTGACGGTGCAGTGGCGCAGATGTTTGCCCACGGTATTATGACAGCTTTATTCTTTGCTTTGGTAGGCAATATTTATCATAAGGCTCATACCAGGGAAATTGCCAAATTCGGAGGCCTGGCGCACCAAATGCCTCGCGTTGCAGCCGGCTTTATGATTGGTGGTCTGGCATCGCTGGGGTTACCGGGGTTAAATAATTTTGTGGCTGAGTTTTTGATTTTTGTCGGTTCCTTTACCAAAGAAGCAGTACTGTTTGGCGGTCTGCATTTTCGTGTACTTTCCATTCTGGCGATTTTAGGCGTGGTAATTACTGCAGTTTACGTTTTAAGAGTGGTGCAATTTACGTTTTTTGGGCCACGCAAAGAGGAATGGAATCATTTAACCGACGCCCGTGGTGTGGAAATGGTACCGATTGTGGTTTTATGTGGGGTATTGATTCTCTTTGGTTTATTCCCCTCGCCTTTAGTCGATTTAATCGACCTTGGAGTTACACCCTTAGTTGACAAGATTTCTGCTGCAGCAGAGATTGGGGGGATTTTCTAGATGTTATCCGAACTGTCTTACCTAAAGGTGGAACTGGTTACAGCCGCCCTGTGTTTAACACTGTTGGTGATTGGCTTACTGCTTCCTCCAGACCAGAAAAAGGGAATTGGCAACTTCACTCTGGTAACGCTCTTGGGAATTTTGGGGCTTACTTTGTTTAACACCGGCAGCAGCCAAACAGTTTTTGGCGGCACTTACATTGTTGATCCCTTTGCCACCTTTTTTAAACAACTGTTTTTAATTGCTGCGATTTTGACCGGTTTGATTTCCAGAGATTTTTTGCAGCAAATTAGCTATAATCATGGCGAATTCTACGCTTTACTGGTAGCCGCATTGCTCGGGATGATGATCATGGCGTCAGCAGGAGAGCTAATTACGCTCTACATTGGTTTGGAGCTGATGACTATTACCTTTTGCATTCTTGCCTGTTACAAGAAAGGTGATGCTAAGTCAGCGGAAGCAGGTATAAAGTATATTATCCTTGGTGCCATGTCATCCGGTGTGTTGCTTTACGGCTTGAGTCTGGTTTACGGGATTACCGGAACTACTGCAATAGCAGGTATTGCCGAAAGCTTAACTTCAGGTCAGATTTCACCCGTGCTCATTTTAGGGATGATCTTCTTGCTGGCCGGATTTGCTTTCAAAATTTCTGCTGTACCGTTCCACATGTGGTCTCCCGACATTTACGAAGGCTCGCCGACCCCTGTAACTGCGTTTTTGGCGGTGGCTTCCAAGGCAGCAGGTTTGGCTGCTTTCTTGAGGGTATTCATGGTTGCTTTGCCAAGCCTAGAATCTTATTGGATCATTATAGCCGTTGTCTTAGCGATCCTGACCATGGTCCTCGGCAATCTAGTTGCCATTCCTCAGACTAATATCAAAAGAATGCTGGCTTACTCCAGCATAGCTCAGGCAGGTTACCTGCTGTTAGGGGTAATTGCCTTTTCCAGTTTAGGAATAGCAGCCATATTGTTCCACTCTATTTTGTATGTGTTTGCCAATGTTGGGGCTTTTGCCGTTGCCGGCGCTTTTTCCAGAGCAACGGGCAGTGATGAGATCAGGGATTACAGCGGTTTGGCCCAGCGTTCGCCGCTCTTGGCAGCAGTAATGTTAATTTGCCTGCTTTCGTTGGCGGGCATTCCGCCTCTGGCCGGTTTTGTCGGCAAATTTTACCTCTTTACCGCGATTATTGACAAAGGCATGGTATGGCTGGCTTTTATCGGCATCGGCATGAGCATGGTTTCTGTATACTACTATCTGATTGTGGCTAAAGCAATGTATTTAGGCCAGCCTCCTGTTGAAGCAGAACCAATTAAAATATCAGGAGGAACTCAAGTTGCGCTGGTGATTACCATGTTGGTTACCATATTTTTCGGTATCTATCCTACGCCGTTGACCAATGTGGCCTTGGCAGTTGCCAAAGCGTTCTTACCTTTTTAATTTGGCAAGGAAACAACCTCCCGGTTGTTTCCTTTTTAAAACTTTTGCTCGGAATGCCTGCAGTTGTACGTACTGTAAATTTAACGTCTTAGCAGGAAGCTTATAATCTAAATTTTGGTCAGGTAAATCTGGTTGTGGATCCGGTAAGGGAGCTAATACTGATGATCAATACGCGTTTTATCGGTCGGCTTGGCGAACAGCTGGTTGCTGATTATTTACAAAAGCAGGGTTATAAGATTCTGTGCAAGAATTTTCGATGTAAGCTAGGGGAAATTGATTTGATTGCCCGGGAAGGAAAGGACCTGGTCTTTGTAGAGGTTAAGTCCAGAAGCAACTACAGTTACGGCTTGCCGCAGGAGAGTGTGCATCAAAAGAAGCAGTTAAAGTTGCGTCAGGTGGCAGCATACTTTATACAGAAAAACGGATGTACGGATAGCAGGTGCCGTTTTGATGTAGTAGCTGTAACGTTTTCCAAAGAGCCAGAACAGGTAGCAAGTATAGAAATAATTAAAAATGCTTTCTAAAGCTTTAAACAGACAAAAACCCTGGTCATGGCGCCAGGGCTTTTTGCTTACTGTTAAAATACTCTATATATTATTAAACGGTTACCTATTTTCATTAGTTACTCCGGTTAAGAATAACTATTTTAATTTAAAACGGGAGATAATTGCGAGTAATTTTTCAATTTCTTTCCCGATATGTTCTGCACCGGCTGCTATTTCCTGGCTCATAGCATTTTGTTCTTGGACGATGGCTACTACCGATTGGGAGGTTTGTGCAGCTTCACTGGCAATGAGAGCAATATTATTAATATCTTTTTCCAGATGCAATGAATTATTTTTAATTTGTTCAGCTAGACTGTTGTTAGACTCAATGGCCAGAGTAATCCCTTTGATAGTATCCATGGTTTTCAAATTGGAGCTGTTAAGAGTCTCGATAACTTGCATGCCGGATTCGACTTGCTCTGAGGCCCTGCGCATAGCATTTGCCGCTTCACTGCTGGTCGCTTGTGTTTTAGAAATGATGGACATGATATTTTTTGCTGCTATGTTAGATTGTACTGCCAGTTTTCTAACCTCCTCCGCTACCACGGCAAATCCCCGGCCCTGCTCGCCAGCCCGTGCTGCCTCTATGGCAGCATTTAATGCCAGAAGATTAGTTTGTTCCGCAATAGCTGTTATGGTATTTACAATTGCACCAATTTCTTGTGAACTGCTTTCTAAAGCGCCTAAAGCCCGTGAGGAGGAAACTACTGAATTGTAGATTGCTTGCATTTGTCTTATGGTTTCTTCTACAATCCAGGTATTTTCCTGGGCTGTCTTTTCTACAGTTAAAGCTAGTTGAACCGATTCACTGCTGGTTTTTGCCATCTTGTTTAATGAACTTGTAAGTATGGACGCGAATTGTTTAATTTGTTCAATATCTGCAGCTTGGTTAGCGGAACCGCCGGCAATGTTTTCTATCGAGGAGGACACTTCATTGATCGCTTTACTCATCTCTTGTGTTGCTAAAATCTGGTCTCGCCCGATGCTGCCAATTGCAGCAACAACTTGCTCCAATTCCTGCAAAATTGTTTTCAAACCTAAGCTGACTTTATTCATTTCACAGATCATATTACCCAATTCATTGTGGATTTTTGGTTTTATTACGCTAGTTAAATCACCTGTGGCAATAGTTTTAGAAGCGATTTTAACATCTTGTACGACAGTTTGGAACATGCGGTAGAGGAAAATTGAACTTAAAGCGGCAATAAAAAGGGGAACAATACCTAAGAATAAGGAGGTTATGTCATCTTTGAAGCATAAATCAAGCAAGATATACACTAAAATGGGCAGCAGGGTTGCAAAAAGCAGGTGGTAAAGAATTTTCCCCGATGTAATTTCTTTGCCGATTCTTAAAGTGGCGGTTCTTTTGCCATTCACATTTATTGGAACAGCAGCATCGAGCATAAGCTGACCTGTGTTCTGTTCTAAAATCTGCAAAAGTTCACTCTTACACTGGGCTGCCTTTAATCCCGCCGGATCGTTTAATAGCATTCCTTCCCTTAATTTGTTGACGTGCACCAGGGCAAGTCCGTCATAATTGACAATTACTAACGACTCGCCACGGTCTAAATTGGAGTTAAACAAATCGCGCAATTTATCCCTGGCTGCTTCGATGCTGTTGCTTTCTGCAATTATTTTTTCACATTTCCCAGCTAAAATTTTCGTTTTTTTTAGCAAGTTTTTAGCTAATTTGCTCTTAAGTAGCCGCTGTTCTGCTAAAGATGGCATGCAGATAGCCCTCCTGACAATATTGTTACAATTGAATTAATATATTTTAACTAATTATGCAAATTCCTGCTTTCCTAGCAGAAGACAAAAGTACAAACATTTCTGAGTTGGCTTGGTAAATTTGACCAAAAGATAAAGGGTAGAGAAGAAAATGGCAGGAAAACTGCAAAATTCTGCCGAATTAGAGTAGCAAGAGGAGGACATTCAATGCTAGCTATTATCAAATCTTTGGCTGTAATCGGTCTTGATGCCAGTTTAATCCAAGTGGAGGTAGATGTTTCTGCCGGGCTTCCGAGTTTTGATATAGTAGGATTGCCTGATGCCTCAGTACGGGAAGCAAGGGAAAGGGTCAGGACTGCCATCAAGAATTCCGGCTTTGAATTTCCCGTTAAAAGAGTTACTGTCAATTTAGCTCCGGCCGATTTAAAAAAAGAAGGGCCAGGTTTTGATTTACCAATAGCTGTCGGAATTTTAACTGCTACAGGTCAACTGGACCCCGAAAAAGTAGAGCCTTATTTTTTTGTAGGTGAACTGTCTTTGGAAGGCACGGTGCGGCGCATCCCGGGCGTTCTGCCGATGGCTTGTGCACTTTCCGGTGCAGCAGGGGAAACTAGCTTTTTGGTGGTACCGGAGGAAAACGGGTTTGAAGCCGCTTTGGCAGGAAAAGCAAAGATTTTAGCGGTCCAAAATTTACGCCAACTTGTAGAAATGCTTCTGGGAAATATTGCTCTTGCGCCGGTGGAAGTAGAGCTTGACCGATTTTTTGCTGAAAAGGCAAGCGAAGGACCGGATTTTGCTGAAGTAAAGGGACAGGATGGCGTTAAAAGAGCGCTGGAAGTTGCCGCAGCCGGAGGACATAATATTTTGCTTATGGGATCCCCGGGTTCTGGCAAAACGATGTTGGCTAGGAGATTGACCTCAATTTTGCCCAAACTTACTTTGGAAGAGGCTTTAGAAATTAGCAAGATTTACAGCAGCAGCGGGCTGTTAAACCCAACAAAACCGTTGATTACCGAAAGGCCCTTTCGTGCCCCCCACCATACCGCTTCTTCCGCCAGCCTGATTGGCGGAGGCAAAATTCCACGGCCTGGAGAGGTAAGCCTGGCCAGCGGAGGTATTCTTTTTTTAGATGAATTGCCTGAATATCGCCGTGATGTTTTGGAAGCCCTACGCCAACCACTGGAAGACAGGGTTGTTACCGTTTCCCGGGTTGCTGCAGCTATCACTTACCCTGCCAGTTTTATGCTGGTAGCGGCCATGAATCCTTGTCCGTGCGGCTATTATGGAGATTCCGAAAAAGAGTGTATATGCACTCCATACCAAATCCAGCGTTACAGAGGAAAAATTTCGGGGCCTCTTTTAGACCGGATTGATATTCAAGTAGAAGTCCCTAGATTGAAATACAAGGATTTAGAGAATGGCAAAACAGGGGATAGTTCTGTACGGATCAAATCCAGGGTAGAACAAGCACGACAAATCCAAAGAGAGCGCTTAGCAAAATTTGGCATAAATTGCAATGCGCAGATGACACCAAAACTGCTTAAGCAATTTTGTGTGATGTCAGAGGAGGCCCGGTCCCTTTTACGCTTAGCGTTTCAACAGCTCGGCTTGAGTATGCGCGCCTATGACAGGCTTTTAAAGATAGCCCGCACTATTGCTGATTTAAGTGGAGAAGCTATCATAAACAAGAGCCATATAGCCGAAGCAATCCAGTATAGAATTTTAGACCGACAAGTGAATTAATGGTTTTTGTTTTAAATAGCTGCACATCAAGCTCCGAACAATATGAAATACGAAAATGCACGGAATTGGGCCTGCCTGTTTATCAGGACAGCGAAGACTACTAGGGCGAAATATCTGCAAAAAACTGCGGAAGAGTAGGAGGGACTATGGTAAAAAGGCTAATCACCATGGCTGAAAAGCAACTGGTGAGTAGTGTAAATCAATAGCCAGCATGCGAGGGTGGTTTATCCGCCCTTTTTTCGTGAGATACTTTAAAAAAGTATCTTTGCCAAGAATAAAACTTTTCATGCAATCCCATATCCAATAGAAGCAAGGTAAAAGTATTTCCCTGTAGCAGGAAAAGATGTTATCTTTCGCGAATGAGTGAGAAAACAAAAATGGGGATGGGCTATGCAAAAAAATGCTTATTGGAATGCTCTGAATTCTGTACCGGGAATCGGGCCGCAAACTATTCAAAAGCTTATTGAGTTTTTCGGAAACCCGGAAAATGTTTGGCATGCTGAGCCAAGTTTGCTAGAATCAGTACTAGGGTCTCGCAGGAATGTGTTCGAAAACTTTTTATCTTTTCGTGCCAAGTTTAATGTGGAAGCAGAATGGGAAAAAATTTTAAAAAAGGATATCAAGATCGTCACATTCAATGATAAAATTTACCCCGTAAATTTGCGTTATATTTACGGGGCGCCTCAAGTATTGTATTATAAAGGAAGTTTGGAAAATGCTATTCAAAATGCCATAGCTATTGTGGGATCGAGGAAAGCAACTGCTTATGGACAAAAAATGGCTGAAAAAATTGCCTATGATCTGGGAAAACAAGGCTTTTGTGTAGTAAGTGGCATGGCCAGAGGAATTGATAGTTTTGCCCACTGGGGGGTACTCCGTGCTGCTGGTAGCACGATAGCGGTTTTAGGGAATGGTTTGGATATAGTCTATCCCCCGGAGAATAAAAGGCTGATGGAGGAAATAATTGCTCACGGAGCGGTAATTTCAGAATTTCCCTTGGGAACAAAACCTGAGGCGCAAAATTTCCCCAGACGAAACCGGTTAATCAGCGGTTTAACTTTAGGTGTAGTTGTGGTGGAAGCTGCAGAAAAAAGCGGTTCGCTGATTACCGCCGATTACGCTTTGGAGCAGGGGCGGGACGTTTTTGCCGTTCCAGGTCCTGTCTTCAGCCGTTTTAGCAAAGGGACCAATTACCTTATTAAGCAGGGAGCTAAATTGGTAGAGGATGTAAATGATATCCTGGAGGAGTATGGTTATGCTCCCGTTCCGGAAAGAAAAACTACCCGGCAAGAGTTGTCAGCTGTGGAAGCTAAAATAGTGGAACTATTATCTTGGGAACCGGTTAGCTTTGAAGAAATAATGGCAAAACTGCTTGTCCCACCGGAGAATTTGCTGAGCACTCTCACTGTTCTGGAAATCAGGGGCATAATTAAACAACTGCCAGGACAAAGATATATTATCGCCTAGCGAGCAGTTGCAATTGTAAACATTTTGTAGGTAATGGTTGGAGTGAGAATAGTGTCTGAGATATTAGTGATTGTGGAATCGCCTGCGAAAGCAAAAACAATAGGACGTTTTTTGGGCAAAAAATATACAGTGAAGTACTCTATGGGTCATGTCAGGGATTTACCTAAAAGCCAACTTGGCGTAGATATTGAAGAGGGATTTCTGCCTAGATATATAACCATCAGGGGTAAGGGGGAACTGCTCAAAGAATTGAAGGCTGCTGCCAAGAGAAGCAGTATGGTGTTGCTCGCTACTGACCCCGACCGGGAAGGTGAAGCAATTGCTTGGCACCTACAACAGGTTTTGGGTATAGAACAACTGGAAAAGTGCAGGATAGAATTTAACGAGATTACCAAAAATGCTATCCAACAAGCAGTACAAAACCCGAGAACCATTGACTTTGATCGTGTTAACGCTCAGCAAGCCAGGAGAATTTTAGACCGTTTAGTTGGGTACGGGCTCAGCCCGCTGCTGTGGAAAAAAGTTCGGAAGGGGCTTAGCGCAGGTAGGGTTCAATCAGTTGCGGTCAGGTTGATTTGTGACAGGGAAAAAGAAATAAACCAATTTATTCCTGAGGAATACTGGAGTCTTACCGCACTGTTAAAAAGCAAACCGGCAGGAAAAATAGAAGCCAAGTTAATAAAAAAAGCAAACGAACCAATTAAAATTTCTTCTCAGGCGGAAATGGACCAGGTACTGTCTGAAATACAAGGTCAGGAGTATAGGGTAGTTGAGATTAAAAAGAAAGAAAAGAAGCGTAATCCGGCTGCGCCATTTACCACCAGTAGCCTGCAGCAAGAGGCTTATCGTAAGCTGAATTTTACCGCGCGCAAAACAATGATGATTGCTCAGCAGCTATATGAAGGAATAGACTTGGGCAAAAAGGAAGGTACAGTGGGTTTAATAACTTATCTTAGGACTGATTCTACAAGAATTGCTGCGGTTGCCCAAGAAGAGGCAAGGAGCTACATTCTGGATAAGTTCGGTAAGGAATATGTTCCTTCCATACCTAGGGAATATACCAGCAAAAAACAGGCTCAGAACGCCCACGAAGCAATAAGGCCTACTTCTACTTTAAGAACCCCGGAGTCATTATCCGATGTGTTGAGCAAAGATCAGTATAAACTTTATAAACTGATCTGGGAAAGATTTGTGGCTAGCCAGATGAGTTCCGCAATTTTAGACACTACCACTGTAGATATTGCTGCAGCAGACTATTTGTTTCGCGCCAATGGCGCTATAATTAAATTCCCAGGGTTTATGCAGGTTTATACGGAAAGCAGGGAAGGTGATTCGGAAGAGGATGCGGGTATCCTACCTGATTTGCAAGAGGGGACAATACTCATTTTGCAAAAGCTTGAACCAAAACAGCATTTTACCCAGCCACCTCCCCGCTATTCTGAGGCTACGCTGGTAAAAACCTTGGAAGAGTTGGGAATAGGTAGGCCTAGCACTTATGCTCCCACTATTGAAACAATATTGCAGCGGGGGTACGTTGTACGTGAACAAAAACAATTTGCTCCCACAGAATTGGGCATGGTTGTAGTGGAACTATTGAAGGAGTATTTTCCTGATATTATCGATGTTGAGTTTACTGCCAATATGGAAAGCAATCTGGATGAAGTGGAAGAAGGCGCCATGGACTGGCAGGTGGTGGTGGACACTTTTTACCGGCCATTTGCCAAAGAATTGGAGCAAGCTGAAAAAGAAATAGGTTCTATTGAAATAGCTGATCAAGTTTCCGAGGAAATCTGCGAAAGCTGCGGCAGAAACATGGTAATTAAAATGGGGCGCTATGGAAAATTCCTGGCTTGTCCGGGTTTTCCCGAATGTCGTAATACCAAACCTTTGTTGGAAGAAATAGGAGTACCTTGCCCCAAGTGCGAAGGTAAAATAGTATTGCGCAGAACAAAAAAGGGCAGGAAATTTTTCGGTTGCAGCAATTACCCGGAATGTGACTATGTGTCCTGGGATAAACCTACTACGGAACTTTGCCCGGAATGTCATAGTACACTGGTGCTTAAAAATATTAAAAAAGGCAGCCGGTTAGTTTGTCCCAAAGAAGGATGTCACTTTGAAAAAGAAGTAAAGCAATAGAAGCAAGCGGTGGGATTATAGCAAGTATCGAAGCATGTTATGAGGGGTGGCAACCTTGTGTACTGAACTGGTCATTATAGGAGGTGGTCTGGCAGGTGCTGAAGCAGCTTGGCAAGCTGCCCAGCGGGGCGTCAAAGTAAAATTATACGAAATGCGCCCCTACCAAATGACGCCTGCTCACCACAGTTCATACCTGGCGGAGCTTGTTTGCAGCAACTCCCTTAGGGCAAACGCTATTGAAAACGCTGTTGGTTTATTGAAGGAAGAAATGCGGAATTTAAATTCATTGATCATGCACTGCGCTGATAAACACGCGGTACCTGCAGGTGGAGCGCTGGCAGTTGACCGTAACGGTTTCAGTTCGGAAGTGACTGAAATCCTGGAAAAACATCCCAATGTGCAAATTATCCGGGAGGAGATTACTGACATACCGAACGGTCAGATCACTATCATTGCTTCCGGGCCGTTAACCAGCCCCGCTCTTGCAGCTCAAATACAGGAAATGACTAGCGCTGATTATTTTTATTTCTATGATGCTGCCGCACCTATAGTAACTAAAGAAAGCATTGATTGCAGTGTGGCATTTTGGGCATCAAGGTATGGAAAAGGCAGCGATGATTATTTGAATTGTCCCATGACCGAAGAGGAATATGATGCTTTTTACTCCTTCTTAGTTTCTGCCGAGAGACATGAACCGAAAGAATTTGAAAAAGAAATCCATTTTGAAGGATGTATGCCTATTGAAGCTTTGGCTAAAGGAGGCAAGCAAACTCTCCTGTTTGGTCCAATGAAGCCGGTTGGCCTAGTAGATCCGCGTACTGGGAAAATGCCCTATGCTGTGGTTCAATTGCGCAAAGACAACCAGGAGGGTTCCCTTTTTAACTTGGTTGGTTTTCAGACTGGTTTAAAATGGGGAGAACAACAAAAACTATTAAAACTGATCCCAGGATTAGAAAAGGCGGAAATAGTACGTTACGGCGTAATGCATAAAAATACCTATATCTCCAGTCCCGACTTGCTGCTCCCTACAATGCAGTTTAAAAAGCGACCCGAAATTTTGTTCGCCGGGCAAATCACTGGAGTGGAGGGATATGTAGAAAGTGCTGCCAACGGTCTGGTTGCAGGGATTAATGCCGCCCGCATAATTAACGGGCAGCAACCTCTGGTCTTTCCGCCGGAAACAGCCCATGGGGCATTATGCCATTATATTACTACTGCCGAAACAAAAAACTTTCAACCGATGAATATCAATTTTGGATTAATTCCACCTTTGGAGCATAAACAAAGGGATAAAAAATTAAAAAACCGTGCCTTGGCAGAACGAGCCTTGACGGTGTTGTGGAATTTTATGGAAAACAATAAGCTCAGCTAAGCGGCAATTCCTTGAATTGCTAAAATATTATTAAAATTTAACTTGTCAGCTCTTTGTGAATATGTTAACATAAGGGCGAGTTGCTAATGCGGTGATATAATGAACAGCAGCTATGATAGTTTGGTTGATCTTTTTTTAAAATCTTTAAGGGCTGAAAAGAATGCTTCCCAAAACACTGTGAGCGCCTATGCAAATGATTTAAATCAGTTTTTTATTTTTCTTCAGGAGCACTATAGAAAAAAAGCCGACGGAATAGAATTGGAAGTGCTGAGTCACTACGATATACGTTCTTTTTTAGCCTATTTACACCGGGCAGGTTATAACAAATCTTCGGTGGCAAGAAAATTAGCAGCCCTGAGGAAGTTTTACCGCTTTTTAAACAAGGAAAAATTGATTGCTAATAACCCGCTGTTCTTTATTAACAGCCCGAAAAAGGATAAAAAACTGCCTCGGTATCTGGAAGAAAAGCAAATTGAACAGTTGCTTGCTTTACCCGACTGCTCAACTCCGTTAGGATTACGGGACCGTGCCATGCTGGAAACCTTTTATGCTTCCGGGATCCGGGTGAGTGAGCTGGTAGGCCTTGATTTACCTCAGATTAATCTTGATTTAGGCTATATGGTGGTCTATGGAAAAGGCGCCAAGGAAAGGGTTGTGCCTTTGGGCAGCTTTGCCATCGAAGCTCTGCAAAATTATCTTCGGAGGGGAAGGCCGGTGTTACTGGCAACCCAAAATAATGATGCTCTGTTTTTAAACTACAAGGGAGTTAGGATTAGTGTAAGAGGTGTACGTTTGACTGTAGAAAAATATGTGAGAAGATTAGCTGACAGCCTAAAAATTTCGCCTCACTCTCTGCGCCACACCTTTGCCACCCATTTAATGGAGAGAGGTGCTGATTTAAGAGTGGTGCAGGAACTTTTAGGTCATGTAAGCATGGCTACAACCCAGGTTTATACTCACGTTACAACCTCAAAGATGAAAGAAGTTTATGATAAAACCCACCCTCGGGCTTAGCAGGGAGGTAATAGGATGTTTCACGCTACTACAATAGTAGCTGTTAAAAAAGACGGAAAGGTTGCTGTTGCCGGAGACGGACAAGTCACTTTTGGCAATGCCACGATAATGAAGCACCAGGCAAAAAAAGTTCGCAGGTTATATGGTGGTAAAGTAGTGGCCGGCTTTGCCGGTTCTGTGGCTGATGCTTTTACTCTTTTTGAAAAATTCGAAGGAAAGCTGGAAGAGTATAGGGGTAATTTGCAACGGGCGGCAGTAGAATTGGCCAAAGAGTGGCGAATGGACCGAATCTTGCGCAAACTGGAAGCGTTGCTCATCGTGGCAAATGAACAAACCTTATTGATTATATCCGGTAATGGCGAGATAATTGAGCCGGATGATAATGTGGCGGCTATAGGTTCCGGCGGGGCGTATGCTTTAGCTGCAGCAAGGGCCTTAATGAAACATACCCAGCTCGCCGCCGGTGAAGTTGCTCGAGAAGCTTTGCAAATAGCCTCTTCAATATGCGTGTATACCAATGACAATATAACTGTTGAAGAGATGTGAGGAGGTGGATGAAATGGAAAATTTGACTCCCAAGCAAATTGTGCAGGAGTTGGATAGATATATAGTAGGTCAGTCAGCAGCTAAAAAAAGTGTTGCTATAGCCCTCCGCAATAGATACCGTCGTAAAAAGCTAAGCCCAGAAATGCAAGATGAGATCATGCCGAAAAATATAATTATGATTGGGCCAACGGGCGTAGGCAAGACTGAAATTGCCAGGCGACTCGCCAAGCTGGTCAAGGCCCCTTTTATTAAAGTGGAGGCTACAAAATTTACTGAAGTTGGCTATGTCGGGCGGGACGTAGAATCCATAGTAAGGGATTTAGTGGAGACGTCAATTAGAATGGTTCGGCAGGAAAAGACATCGGTTGTAAAAGAAAAAGCAGAAGCTTTAGCCGAAGCTAGAATTTTAGATTTACTTTGCCCTTATCCCCAGCAGGAGAAATCTCCCAAAAATCCTTTTGAATTG
This sequence comes from Zhaonella formicivorans, assembly GCF_004353525.1. Taxonomy (NCBI): domain Bacteria; kingdom Bacillati; phylum Bacillota; class Clostridia; order Neomoorellales; family Zhaonellaceae; genus Zhaonella; species Zhaonella formicivorans. The sequence goes on along the minus strand of NZ_CP085524.1, from coordinate 1,075,616 downwards.
CTTTTTGGGGGCAGAAGTCCCGCCGATATATCGCCGCAAGAAGAAGAATCATACCAGCAAAGAATGTTAAAGATTGATGAAAAAAGGGCAATATTAAAAGAAAAACTCCGCAGGCAAGAATTGGAAAACGAGCTTATTGAAATTGAAATAGAGGATCAAAAACCTCCGATGCTGGAAGTGTTTACAGGTTCTGGGATAGAGGAAATGGGGATAAATTTGCAGGATATGTTAGGCGGCATGTTCCCCAAAAAGAAAAAGAAAAGAAAAGTGACAGTTGCTGAGGCTAGAAAAATTTTGACGCAAGAAGAAGCAGAAAAGCTCATAGATATGGATGAGGTTGTGGCGCAAGCCATTTACCGGGCGGAACAGGATGGGATTATTTTCCTGGATGAAATTGATAAAATTGCAGGCAAAGAAGGCGGACACGGCCCCGATGTATCCAGAGGGGGAGTACAAAGGGATATTCTGCCCATAGTTGAGGGCTCAACAGTGGTTACCAAATATGGTCCGGTTAAAACTGACCATATTCTGTTTATTGCTGCCGGGGCTTTTCATATTACCAAACCTTCTGATTTAATTCCGGAGCTTCAGGGTCGTTTCCCCATTAGGGTTGAGTTGGACAGCCTAAGTAAAGAAAATTTCGAACAGATTTTAACTGAACCTAAGAATTCTTTAATTAAGCAATATACTGCCCTTTTAGCTACCGAAGGTGTGGAAGTGCAATTTAGCAAAGATGCTATTTCGGAAATTGCGGAAATAGCTTACACCGTTAATGCGCAAACTGAAAACATAGGCGCCAGACGGCTGCATACTATTCTGGAGAGGCTTTTGCAGGAATTGTTTTACGAAGCACCGGAGATGGGCGCACAAAAAATTGTGATCGACGCAGAGTATGTTAGAAATACACTGCAAGATATTGTCAAAGATCAAGATTTAAGCCGTTATATTCTTTAAAAATATACAATTTAAACCAGCAAATAGATGGTAAAGGAGAAGAGCAATGAAGACACTATTAGAAAAAACAAGAAATATCAACAAACTGTTACAAAAATCTGCCGGCAACCCAGTGGACTTCGATGAGATGGCCCAAGTCTTAAGGGACCAAATTAACGCAAATTGTTACATTGTTGGTAAATACGGCAAAATCCTCGGATACGCTTTTATTGAAGGTTTTACCTGCGAGATTATGGATAATATTGTTTATGAAACCGAGCGTTTTCCCGATGACTACAATGAAGAATTAATGCGGGTTAATGAAACGAAAGCTAATTTTGCCCAAGTAGCCAACTGCTGCATTTTCAGCGAAGAAGACAAATGTATTTTCAGCAATAAGTTGACTACTATTGTGCCTGTAATTGGCGGTGGACAGCGTTTGGGCACTTTGCTCTTATCAAGATTTAATGTAGAATTTACTGACGAGGATTTAGTTTTGGCCGAATACGGCGCAACAGTGGTAGGTATGGAAATTTTGCGTTCCAAAGCGGAAAAAATTGAAGAGGAGGCTCGTAAACGGGCTGCTGTGCATATTGCCCTTGGCACTCTTTCTTATTCCGAATTAGAAGCTGTAGAACATATTTTCGGAGAACTGGAGGGGGATGAAGGAGTGCTGGTAGCCAGTAAGATCGCAGATAGGGCCGGCATTACCCGTTCAGTAATTGTTAACGCTCTGCGCAAGTTTGAAAGCGCTGGTGTCATAGAATCGAAATCGTTGGGGATGAAAGGCACTTACATCAGAGTGTTAAACGATAATCTTTTAGAAGAACTGCAGCGCCTAAAAAGGTAGAGAAGGTAATTACTACATGCTGTATGGCTTAAGAAAAAGACCGGTTGAAGGTCTTTCAGACTACCCTCAAAATGTTAACCCTTGTATCTGCTGCTCCGGGATGACTTCGCCAAGAGCGCTGCTTCTGCTCATCGTTTGACTTCCAGCGGCACGCGCTGACGCGGCGTCCATGCCACTCCAGCGCTCTCGCAGCGTCCATGCTGCTCGGCCGCTTACAGTCAAACTCTTCACAGAGCGCTCTATGGCTTGTCATATGTCGCAGCTACACACAATGGGTTACAATTTTTCATTCTTCTGATGGTGCTGCACAGCAGCATGGGTGTCTGTCGACAAACTATTATTAGCCCGCATGTATTATGGAGCGGGACTGGTTTCCTCAAGGCTGGCGGCTCTGCCAAAGGTCAAAGGCGTAGGAGCTTGTCCAGAGCGAAGTAATACATGCGCGCTTTGTCTTCAAGCTGAGACCGGCTGCGGTCTTTTTCTTTTCATAACGTTATCATAACGTTGTTTTGACTTCATTGCATATAAATTAGGGCTTAGAGGGCAAATTAAAGACTGATTTCAAAATAAAAACTTGCCTTGCCAGTCGGCCTATGCTATACTGTTTTTTGGTGTAAATACACACGTCTACCAGAGTCAACAGAGAGGTGCTATCGTCAGGTAGTCTCTGTGGCGGATGAAGGCAGGCGGAGGTAAAAACCAATGGGAGGAGGTGTAAGTATGGCTGTGATTTCCATGAAGCAGTTACTGGAAGCTGGGGTACATTTCGGTCATCAGACCCGCCGTTGGAACCCCAAAATGGCGCCGTACATCTTTACCGAACGAAACGGCATTTACATAATCGACTTGCAGAAAACTGTGCGTAAAGTCGAAGAAGCTTATAATTTTGTTCGTGATATGGTCAGCGAAGGAAAAACAGTGCTATTTGTTGGAACAAAAAAACAAGCCCAAGATTCTGTAAAAGAAGAAGCAGAAAGATGCGGAATGTTTTATGTGAACCAGAGATGGCTGGGCGGAATGCTGACCAATTTTCAAACTATTCGCCAGAGAATCAACCGCTTGCATGAGCTTGAGCGCATGGAAGAAGAAGGCGTTTTTGCAGTTCTGCCCAAAAAAGAAGTTACTCAGCTTCTGGCGGAAAGAGAAAAACTGCAAAGATTTTTAGGCGGCATCAAGAATATGAACGAGCTTCCCGGTGTCTTATTTATTATTGACCCTCGTAAAGAAAGAATAGCAGTTGCAGAAGCTCGTCGGCTAGGAATCCCTATCGTAGCTATAGTAGACACTAACTGCGATCCGGACGAAGTTGATTATGTAATTCCAGGAAATGACGACGCTATTCGGGCGGTGAAACTTTTAACCAGCAAGATAGCAGACGCAGTCATCGAGGGTACCCAGGGTCAACCTGAAGAAGTGGAAGAAGCGTAATGAACCCCGATAGCGTAGTCTTGTAATAAGGGGATAGGTAAGATGATAAGTGCTAATCAGGTTAAAGAATTAAGGGAACGTACCGGGGCCGGGATGATGGATTGCAAGAAGGCCCTTAGCGAGACGAATGGCGACATGGAGAAAGCCATTGAATACCTTCGTGAAAAAGGTCTGGCTGCGGCTGCCAAGCGGGCTGGCCGGATTGCTACCGAAGGTTTAGTTGAGGCTTACATCCATGGAGGAGGACGTATCGGCGTTCTACTTGAGCTTAACTGCGAGACCGATTTTGTGGCTAAGACTGATGAATTTAAAGAATTAGCCAAGGATATTGCTATGCAGGTTGCAGCTTCCAAGCCGGAATATGTTTCCCGGGAGCAAGTTCCTCAGGAGGAAATTGAAAAAGAAAAGAACATCCTGAGAGCGCAAGCTTTAAACGAAGGGAAACCGGAAAAGATTGTTGAAAAAATGGTGGAAGGAAGAATTGAAAAATTCTTCAAAGAAGTATGTCTTTTGGAACAGCCGTTCATTAAAGATCCCGATAAAACTGTTCAGCAGTTAATAACTGAAAAAATAGCCAAAATAGGCGAAAATATTTCTGTACGTCGGTTTGTACGTTATGAACTCGGCGAGGGATTGGTAAAAAAGCAGAACGATTTTGCTGCCGAAGTTCAAGCCTTGACGTCGGGAACAAAGTAAGAGAGCACGAATGTGTTCTCTTTTTTTAGGGAAAACTTAATCTTCAGAAAAGGAATTTTAAGGAGTTTGTAGAAAGATTATTTGGTATACTGGAGGAAAGTTTATTTATGGCAAACCTTCGCTATAAAAGAATAATTTTAAAATTGAGCGGTGAAGCCCTAGCTGGTGGCCAGGGCTTTGGCATAGATCAGGCAACACTGCAGTCAATAGCTGAACAAATTAAAGAAATTAAAGATTTGGGAGTTGAAGTGGCAATTGTAGTTGGCGGGGGCAACATCTGGCGAGGTGTTGCCGGAAGTGCCCAAGGCATGGACCGAGCGACAGCTGATTATATGGGGATGTTGGCCACTGTGATGAATTCCTTAGCGCTGCAGGATGCCCTGGAAAAGGTTAATGTTTCAACCAGGGTTCAAACGGCCATTGAAATGAGGCAAATTGCCGAGCCGTATATCAGGCGCAGAGCCATAAGGCATTTGGAAAAAAACAGGGTGGTTATTTTTGCTGCCGGCACAGGTAACCCCTATTTTTCAACTGACACTACAGCAGCATTGCGGGCTGCGGAGATTGAAGCAGAAGTAATCTTGATGGCAAAAAAAGTAGATGGGGTTTATGATTCGGATCCTGTTAAAAATCCCAAAGCTAAAAGATTTACCGATCTACAGTACATAGATGTGCTAAATAAAGGACTGGGAGTCATGGATTCGACTGCCACCTCTTTATGTATGGATAACAATATTCCTTTAATTGTGTTTAATTTAAATGAAAAAGGAAATATATTAAAAGCAGTAAAAGGCGAAAAAATTGGAACTTTTGTTGGGAGGGGAGACTAATGCTTGATACGTTGCTAAAAGATGTTGAAGAGCGCATGAAAAAAGCAACCGAAGCTCTTAAGCGGGATTATAGCTCTTTGAGGGCAGGCAGAGCTAATCCGGCTTTGCTGGAAAAGATTACTGTAGAATACTATGGTACTCCTACGCCTATTAACCAATTGGCAAATATCTCAGCTCCAGAGCCGAGGCTTTTAGTTATTCAGCCTTGGGACAGAACGGTGATTGCTGCTGTTGAAAAAGCTATTCTCAAATCGGATCTGGGGCTTACACCTTCTAACGATGGTACAGTAATCCGGATTAGTATACCTCAGCTGACTCAAGAACGCAGGAACGAGCTGGTAAAAGTGGTTAAGAAAAAAGCAGAAGAGTACAGGGTTGAGGTTAGGAATTTCCGCAGGGATGCCAACGACAGTATTAAGAAGCTGGAAAAAGAAGGATCCATTACTGAGGACGAGTGCAAGAAAGGCCAGGAACAAGTACAGAAGCTTACAGACAAGTATATAGAGCAAATTGATAAGATTTTAGCTAATAAAGAGGCTGAAATTCTTGAAATCTAAGAACCAAGTTGAATTCCCGGGGTTGTTGGCGTATCAGGTTGCGATGGCTCAAAAAATATTGGAAGAACATGGCTTTGAGATTGAAACTATCACAGTTACACAAGCACCCCAAGAACAAGCGGGGAAAATATGCAGGGTGGTAAGGCAAACTTTTTCGGATGAGAGCAAAGTTAATCTGGTAGTGGCTTATTCCCCCGTGGATGAAAAGATCCTTCGAAAGGAGGTGGAATAAGTGTATAAAATTACTGATGCATGCTTATCATGCGGAATTTGCATGGATGAATGCCCAACAGGGTCTATTTCCGAGGGCGCTGATCATTTCGTAATTGATCCTGAAACTTGCACCGAATGTGGTAGCTGTGCAAGCGTTTGCCCAAACGAAGCGATTGTCGAGGAATAATTAATAAACCCCCTCTGCCGAGGGGGTTTGTTAATAAAATAAAGGAGATGCAAATTTATGGGTCCCTTTAGGTGGCCTACGGTAACAAACTTTATCACCAGGAAGAAAAAAGAAAATTTTTTAACGTTAGAGTCAAACAAACTGCCCCGGCACATTGCCATAATTATGGACGGAAACGGGCGCTGGGCCCAAAAAAGGGGTTTACCGCGGGCTGCAGGGCATAGGGCCGGAGTTGAATCTCTGCGGGAAATTGTGGAGGCCTGTGCTGAGCTGGGGATAGCAGTTTTGACCGTTTACGCTTTTTCTACGGAAAATTGGAAACGTCCCCAAGAAGAAGTTGATGTTTTAATGAACCTGCTGACAGAATACCTGCAGAAAGAATCTACAGAATTGCACCGTAAAAATGTTAGAATTAATCCTATCGGCAGAATCGCCAGTTTACCGGAGACAGCACGCCATGAACTGGCTAGAGCAGTAAATTTAACAAAGGATAATAAAGGACTGATTTTGAATATTGCCTTGAATTATGGGGGAAGGGCCGAACTGGTAGATGCAACCCGGGCAATCGCGCAGAAAGTCATTTCCGGCGAGATTAGCCCCCAAGAAATAACCGAGGAAGTCATTGCCGCCAATTTATACACCGGTTCGTTACCGGACCCTGATTTGCTCATCCGCCCGTCGGGTGAATTTAGAATCAGCAATTATTTACTTTGGCAATCTGCTTATACTGAGTTTTGGTTTACAGACGTTTTTTGGCCCGAATTTAAGCGGGAGCACCTTTACCAAGCTTTACAGGATTATATATGCAGGGAACGCAGATTCGGTGGCATTAAAAAATAACGGAGTGAGCATATGTTGTGGCAGAGGTTTTTAACGGCGCTTTTAGGTATTCCCTTTGCTTTGTTGGTCGTATATTGGGGCAAGCTGCCATTCTTCTTAACCATTACTATTTTAAGCTTATTAGGATTGAAGGAATACTTCGGCATGGTTTACAGGTTAGGCGCAAAACCTTTTTGTCTTTTAGGGTATTTTGCCGCCTTGATAATACTTGGGGCAACTTATCTGGGAACCCCTTACACCAGGCTTGAGTTGCTATTGCCATTTTTTTTGTTTGGTGCCATATCTTTGCTTAGCAATTTTGGCAAAAGAAATGTAAAGGATTTTGCCTTAACTTTTTTGGGAGTCTTTTACGTGGCCGGTTTCTTCAGCTATCTCTTGCAAGTCAGGTTTCAATTTTCTGATGGCTTCCAATGGGTGGTAATGATTTTAATTTTGATCTGGGTTAACGACAGCGGGGCTTATTTTGTAGGAAAAAAATTCGGCAAACGGAAACTGCACCACTTGGTGAGCCCTAAGAAAACAGTTGAAGGAGCGGTAGGTGGTATAGTAGCAACTGCTTTGACGGCAATGCTCCTAAACTATTTTTGGCAGCTGCTGCCTGCATTACATGGAATTATACTTTCTGTGCTGGTAGCAATAACAGGCATCGTGGGGGACCTTTGGGAGTCTGCCTTAAAGCGGGAAGCGGGAATAAAGGATTCCGGAATTTTGTTGCCTGGCCATGGCGGCATTCTTGATAGGTTTGACAGCTTACTCTTTGCAATACCGGTAGTATACTATTATTTGCAAGGGTTTATAATAGATTGAGGTGCACTATGAAGGAAATTTCACCCAGGTTATTAAAGTTTGCCATAAAGTCTGTTACAACTCTTAGTGTTCTTATTATCTTGTTTCTTGCGTATTACTATATTATTCCTGCTTTAAAGGGATTTATTATTTACCTTCTTCCAATCGTTCTGCCCTTTGTATTGGCTCTGGCGCTGGCAGCGTTGATTGATCCTGTTGTTGATTATTTAGAATTTCGTCTGAAGATAGGCCGAACTACCAGCGTTTTCATTACTTTGACTTGCCTTATTGGCGGCTTGCTCGCCGGCATAGTATGGCTAATCGCCCGCTTGATTTCGGAACTAATAAGGCTTTCCAGGATGCTGCCGGAATTATCGGGAGAACTTACTCAATTGGTTTTGGACCTTATCCACAAAACTACTGCTTTTTATTTTTCCCTGGATATACCGGAACAGTTAATCCAAAATGCCACGACGAATATTGAAAAATTGGCTAATCGTTTGACTGAATTAACCGGTGACTTTTTAACCGGCACAATCGCTTTTTTTTCCTCGATTCCCAGCGGCCTGTTAGTCATAATCTTTACTTTAATGGCTACTTTCTTTTTTAGTAGGGATAAAGAGAAAATCAGAAACAGCATTTACAGGTTTTTGCCCGAGCGAACAGCTAAATTAATTGACTCTGTTGGACAAGAAGTTGGTACCGCCATGGTAGGATTTATCAGGGCACAAGTGGTGCTGATGTTAATTACCTTTGTGCAGACTTTAGCTGGCTTGTACTTGCTGGGCGTTGACTATTCCTTATTAATCGCAATTTTTGTGGGATTGGTAGATGCACTGCCTGTATTGGGGCCGGGTGCGGTATTTATTCCATGGATGATTTGGGAATTTATTAACGGCCAAGTTCGTTTGGCCTTGGCCCTTTTAGTTTTATATGCTTTCGTTACTATTGTCAGGCAACTTTTGCAGCCGAAAATTGTGGGCGACAGTGTAGGAATGCATCCTTTGGAGGCGCTGATTGCCATTTATGGCGGCTTGAAAATTTTTGGGGTGCTGGGAGTCATAATTGGCCCTATTTTATTAATTGTAATCAAGGCTGGATGGCGCGCCTGGCAAAAATGAAGTAAGGAGAAATTTGATGAATAAAGGCATAGCTTTGCTAGGTTCTACCGGATCCATTGGACGACAGACTTTAGAGGTGGTAGATGCTTTCCCGGAACAATTGAAGATACATGCACTGGTTGCAGGAAGCAATATTGAACTGTTAAGCCGGCAAATACTATTCTACAAACCGCAGGTTGCTGTTATAGCAGACCGTCATCTCTTGCCGGCGTTGCAACAAAAGCTGGGTAACGTCAAAACGAAAATACTGGCAGGAGAAGAAGGGATTAGGGAAGCTGTGGCTTTACCCGAGGTTGATATTGTAATTACTGCCGTTAGCGGTGTTTGTGGATTAAGGCCTACTTTAGAAGCAATCAGGTTGGGCAAAAACATAGCTCTTGCTAATAAAGAAACCCTGGTGGCTGCAGGCCAATTGGTAATGGAAGAAGCTCGTAAAAATGGGGTTGCAATTTTGCCTGTGGACAGCGAACACAGCGCGATTTTTCAATGCCTGCAAAACCAGGCTGAATTTGCTGAAAGCATTATTTTAACGGCATCGGGCGGCCCTTTTCGCGGCTGGCAAAAAGAAGAATTATCTAAAGTTACACCTCAAATGGCTCTTCGCCATCCAAACTGGATTATGGGTTCAAAGATAACCGTTGATTCAGCAACCCTAGTCAACAAGGGGTTGGAGGTAATTGAAGCCCATTGGCTTTTTGCCATGCCTTTAAGTAAAATAGAAGTCCTGGTACACCCCCAGAGCATTATTCACTCCTTAGTAAGGTTCCGGGATGGATCGATGCTTGCTCAACTTGGTTTACCGGATATGCGGTTGCCAATTCAGTATGCTTTGACCTGGCCAGCCAGATGGGAGAACAAATGGCAAAGGCTCGATCTGACTATGGTGGGACAACTTACATTCGAAAAACCTGATTACGATAATTTCCCCGGCCTGAAACTGGCATATCAGGCGGGACTTGCAGGGGGAACGGCTCCTTGTATCTATAATGCCGCTAATGAGAAAGCAGTTCAGCTTTTCCTGGCAGGGAGAATCGGTTTTACCCAGATAAGTGAACTGATTGAGTACAGCTTAGATACAATAGAACATAGCAGCAATCCTGAGCTTGAGGAAATACTTACCACTGATTTAAAAGTTAGGGAAATAGTTGAGCGTAGGGCTGAAGTGCTTTAAATTTTAGGGAAGAGGGTGAAGTTTTGTCAGTTTTAATTACCATTTTGATTTTGGGAGTTTTAATTATAGCACACGAGCTTGGTCACCTCTTGGCTGCAAAAGCTGTGGGCATAAAGGTACACGAGTTTGCCATCGGCATGGGGCCTAAAATAATCGGTTATCAAGCTAAAGAAACATTGTACTCTCTTAGGGCCTTTCCTATCGGGGGCTTTAACCGTATGGCCGGAATGGAGCCGGGGGATGAAGATGATGTCCGAGGCTTTAATACAAAAAGTGTAGGGCAACGCAGCCTGGTCATAGCTGCTGGTAGTTTAATGAACTTCATCCTGGCATTAACGCTGTTTATAATAGTTTTCATGGGAATTGGCATACCTTCAAACCAAAACGTCGTTGGCAGGGTTGTCCCCGGCGGGGCGGCTGAACTGGCAGGGCTGCAGGCCGGTGACCGGATAATTGCTATTAACGGTGAAAAGACAGCTTCCTGGGATGAACTTACTGCCATCATCCATAAAAATCCGGAAAGAAAGATTGAAATCACTGTACTGCGCGAAAATAAGAAAATGGCGTTTGCTGTAACACCCAGACTGGACCCTAAACACAAGGTTGGACTGATTGGTATTGAGAGAGCTTGGGAAAAGCAAGGCTTTTTGAATTCAATTATGTTAGGTGTAAAACAGGCTGTTGGTGTAAGCATTTTGTTGGTAACAAGCCTGGTGCAAATGATTATAGGTAAAATTCCCGCGGATGTGGCAGGGCCAGTAGGGATGGTGCAATTAGTGGGGCAAGCAGTGGAATTTGGGTTAGCAAGCGTGCTTAATTTTGCTGCCATTCTCAGTCTTAATTTAGGCTTAATCAATTTATTCCCTATCCCTGCCTTGGATGGCAGCCGCTTAATCTTTTTGGGGTTAGAAAAGCTACGGGGTCAACCCCTGCAGCCGGACAAGGAAAACTTTATTCATTTTGTTGGCTTTTTTCTCCTAATAGCCTTGATGCTGCTCATAACTTATCAGGATATTGTACGCTTGATACTAAAATGAATTAAATTGGATGGTGCTGTCTAATTGATCAAACGCAGAATAAGTAATACAATTCACGTAGGAAAAGTAGCAATTGGCGGCAAGGCTCCCATTTCTGTACAATCCATGACTAACACTGACACACGAGATGTGGCGGCTACTGTACAGCAAATCCACCGGCTAGAAAAAGCCGGCTGTGAAATAGTGAGAGTCGCTGTGGTGGACAGCGAAGCGGCTGCTGCTCTCAAAAAAATCAGGGAGAGAATCAATATTCCGCTTATTGCTGACATTCATTTCGACTACCGCCTGGCCCTGCAGGCTATCGAGAGCGGAGTTGATGGCCTTAGACTTAACCCAGGTAACATTGGTTCCAAAGAAAAGGTCAAATTGATTACCACTCTGGCCAAGGAACGCTCTGTGCCAATAAGAATTGGAGTAAATGCAGGCTCCCTTGATAAAAGATTGTTGGCAAAATATGGCAGGCTGGTTCCGGAGGCTTTGGTGGAAAGCGCATTGGAGCACATCACTATTTTAGAAGAACTGCAGTTTAACGCTATCAAGGTTTCTCTTAAGGCCTCAGATATCCCGTTGATGGTAGAGGCTTACCGCCTGCTGGCGGACAAAGTTCCTTATCCCTTGCATCTGGGAGTTACGGAAGCAGGCACTTTAAAGAGCGGCACTGTGAAGTCGGCCGTGGGAATCGGAATTTTGTTGGCTGAAGGCATTGGAGATACGATCCGGGTTTCACTGACAGGGGACCCGGTTGAGGAAGTAGCCGTTGGTTATGAAATCCTAAAAACGCTGGGGTTAAGAAAAAAGGGAGTGGAGTTGATCTCCTGCCCAACCTGCGGCAGGTGTGGAATTGATTTGATAAGTATTGCCAATGAAGTGGAAGAAAAACTCGCTCATATAGACAAGCCCTTGAAAATTGCAGTGATGGGCTGCGTTGTCAACGGTCCGGGCGAGGCACGGGAAGCGGATGTTGGAATCGCAGGAGGAAAAGGTGTAGGCATTTTATTCAAAAAAGGAGAAATGATAGCTAAAGTTCCGCAGGAGCAACTTGTTCAGGCACTGCTAGCTGAAGTAGAGAAGATGTTATGACTATGTTTTGCGTTAATATTTAGTATCAATTGCAACAAAAACTTTCTTATAGGGAGGTAAATATCATGCGGGTGTCAGCCCTAATGTTGCCAACGCTGCGAGAAGTTCCGGCAGAGGCAGAAGTCATAAGTCATAAGTTGTTGGTAAGGGCCGGGATGATTCGAAAATCAGCTGCCGGTATTTATTCTTACCTACCTTTGGGTTGGCGGGTAATGCAAAAAATTGCAGCCATTATCAGGGAGGAGATGGATCGGGCGGGAGGCCAAGAACTGCTTTTGCCTATTGTTCAACCGGCTGAGTTATGGCTGGAAAGCGGCAGATGGAATGTATACGGTGCTGAACTGTTTCGTTTAAAGGACCGACACCAAAGGGACTTTTGTTTAGGACCGACCCACGAGGAAATAATTACTGACTTGGTAAGGAGAGAGGTGAGCTCTTATAAACAACTTCCTCTCTTGCTCTACCAAATTCAAAGTAAGTTCAGGGATGAACGCAGGCCGCGCTTTGGGTTAATGCGGGGCAGGGAATTCATGATGAAAGATTTATACTCTTTTGATCGGGATGAGGAAGGTTTAAAGCGAAGTTACCAAAAAATGTATGATGCCTATGTGAATGTGTTTACCAGGTGCGGCTTAACATTCCGTCCCGTGGAAGCCGATTCCGGAGCAATTGGAGGCAGCGCTACCCACGAGTTCATGGTTTTAGCTAATTCCGGTGAGGCAGAAATCGTTTATTGTGAAGAGTGCAACTACGCTGCAAATGTGGAACGAGCAAAAAACATGCTGGCAGAAAAAGAAACGGAGGAGTTCCAGTCCCTGGAACTGCTCTACACTCCCGATGTACATACCATTGAGCAATTGGTAGATTTCGTCAACCTTCCGGCGGAAAGGTTGCTAAAAACACTTTTCTATGACGCTGATGGAAAAATAATTTGCGCCGTGGTTCGGGGCGACAGGGAGGTAAATGAAATAAAACTACAGAACCTTCTTGGCTGCCTTGAATTAAAACTGGCTTCCGATGATGCTATTGAACAACTCACCGGATCCACTCCCGGCTTCGTAGGGCCCATAGGCCTGCAAGGAGTGTCTGTATATGTTGACGAAGAGGTTGTCTCAGTAGTTAATGGCGTAGCAGGTGCAAACAAAGTCGATCACCATTACTTGAATGTCAATTATGGGCGTGATTTTTCAGCAACGGATATAGTGGATATTCGCGTAGTCCGGGCCGGTGATTTATGCCCGCGCTGCGGTGCAACGCTGAATTCAGCCCGTGGAATTGAAGTGGGGCAGATATTCCAGTTAGGGACCAAATACAGCAAAGCCCTAGGAGCTAACTTTGTTGATGAAAAAGGGCAGGAACAGCCGATAGTTATGGGTTGTTACGGCATTGGAGTTGGCAGAACCATGGCTGCAGCGGTAGAGCAAAACCATGATGAAAAGGGCATTATTTGGCCGCTGGCAATTGCTCCATTTGAAGTGGTTGTGGTACCGGTAAGTTCCAAGGAAGAAATTCAAATGGAACTGGCCAATAAAGTTTATCAAGAACTAAAACAGGCAGGCGTGGACGTAGTGCTAGACGACAGAGATGAGCGCGCAGGCGTCAAATTTTCCGATGCTGATTTGATTGGTTACCCTTACCGGATAACCATCGGGAAAAAAACGGTGTCCGAACATACTGTTGACCTTAAGCACCGGGCTACAGGGGAAGAAGAAACAATATCCTTGGATAATGTAGTTGAACATGTTATACGACTGGTAAAATAATACTGCAGGAATTTTTATGCTGACCTAAACAGATCCGTTGTAATCGTAGTATTTTTAAGGAGGCGTAGACTGTTGAAAGTCTCTGCTGTCATTCCTGCATACAACGAAGCAAAAACAGTAGGCGATGTGGTGCGGGCCATCAAGCCCATCGAACTGATTGATGAGATTATCGTGGTGAGCGACGGTTCATGGGACGACACGCCTGCTGTGGCTCAAGCCGCCGGCGCCAAGGTCATAGCTTTGCAAGAAAATATAGGTAAAGGCGGAGCTATGATGGTAGGGGTGCGGGAAAGCAAGCATGATGTCATTTTGTTTTTAGATGCCGATCTAATTGGCTTAGAAGCGCAACATGTTTACAAACTTTTGGAACCTGTATTATTTGATCAGGCTGATATGGCTGTAGGTATTTTCGAGGGGGGGAGAGCCGTAACCGAGCTGGCCCAAATAGTAGCTCCTTTCCTCTCAGGACAAAGAGCCGTGAAACGCTTTATAATGGAAGCAATAGCCAGGCTGGACTTGACTCGCTTCGGTGTGGAAGTAGCATTGACCCGTTACGTGCACGAGCACGGCTTGAGGGTGGAAGAAGTTTACTTACAGGATTTGACGCACGTGATGAAAGAAGAGAAATTAGGATTGGTCAAAGGCTTTATGGCTAGGATGAAGATGTACTGGGAAATTGCTAAATCTGTCTCCTGCGATTTTGAAGACAGCAAATAAAGACAGAAAATAGGTGAAATTGGAACCAATGCAATCACCGGCAGACAAGCGCACAGAGAGTTTTTGCTTTCAAGAGCTGCTAAGGGAAGCACAGTTGGATGGCGGGGTAAAGGAAATCCTGCAACACTCGTGGGTAGAAAAGGTTAAGGTAGACCGCCACAAGAAGGAATGGATAGTTTTTTTGAAAATAAACGAATTTGTCCCCCACGAGCAATTGACTATGCTGGCGGAGCAAATTAAGGCCCATGTGCCGGGGTTGAATAACCTGGTTTTTTTTCCTCGTTTTCAAACACAAAATATTAATCTTAATCTATTTTGCCGCAGTTATTGGCCTCTTATTGCTAATTTTATCAGGGATAAAATGCCGGCAGTCGGCAATTGGTTAAGCTGCGTCAACCTGGAACTACTTGATAACAAATTGGTCCTCAAGTTTCCAGTGCCCATGCTGGTGGAATATTTGGAACAAAAGAATTGTTCAAGACTTATCCAGGATGTGCTTGGCCGGATGCTCCTTACTCCCTGCAAGGTTGAAGCGACGGTATGCACGGAAGAGAATGGAGTACTTCCCTCCCCGGAAGAATTGGAAAAAGAAGAACTGCAACGGAGCCTGCTGTCTAGCCGACCGGCTGAAAAGGTTAACAAAGAAGAGGGTAGTGGAAAAACAACTTCGGAGGTATTGCTGGGTAAAGCCATTACTTCTCCACCGGTTTTAATTAAAGACATCGTTGAAGAGGAGAAATCAGTTACTGTCAAGGGACGTGTTTTTAATCTCGAGGTTAAAGAATTAAAAAGCGGTCGCACCTTGGTAACTTTTGATATTGCAGATCATACCAGCGCAATTACTGTTAAGTTTTTCGAAGAGGAAAAGAACAAAGGGGTAGCAGCGCAGCTCAAGGAAGAGCAATGGCTGCTTGTCCGGGGTCCTGTTCAGCAAGATCGTTTCTCGCAGGAATTGACCGTCATGGCCTACGATATTTCCCTTGCTGATCCGGAACTTAGACAGGATTCCAGTGAAGAAAAAAGGGTGGAATTACATCTTCATACCAAGATGAGTGCCCTTGATGGGCTTACCGATATTTCTGCAGTTATCAAAAGAGCTGCCCTGTGGGGACATCCTGCGGTGGCCATAACTGACCATGGCGTGGTCCAAGCCTTTCCTGAAGCATATGAAGCTGGAAAAAAACATGGCGTAAAGATTATTTACGGCGTGGAAGGGTACCTTTTTGACAGCACCTCCAACCCGGCGGAGAAAGAACGAACTTATCATATAATTATTCTGGTCAAAAACCAGCAAGGTCTGGAAAACCTTTATCGTTTAATTACTTTGGCTCATTTAGAATATTTCTACCGGAAGCCAAGAATACCAAGAAAAGAATTGGAGCGCTACCGGGAAGGCTTAATTTTAGGTTCAGCATGCGAGGCGGGCGAATTGATCCAGGCTATTCTACAAAATAAGAATGAAGCTGAATTGCAAAGAATTGCAGCTTTCTATGATTACCTGGAGATTCAGCCCATTGGGAACAATGATTTTATGATCCGCAAAGGTATGGTGGAAAGCGAGCAAGATTTAATAAATATCAACAAAAAAATTGTAGAACTTGGTGAAGTGCTTGGCAAACCGGTTGTAGCAACCGGCGATGTCCACTTTTTAGATCCCGAAGACTCCATTTACCGGCGGATTTTAATGTGCGGACAAGGGTACCAGGATGAGCCGCAGGCCCCCCTCTATTTTCGCACAACCGAGGAAATGCTGGCGGAATTTACGTATCTTCCCCAGGAAAAGGCCTACGAAGTTGTGATTGCCAATCCACGGTCAATAATGAGGATGACAGAGGAAATTTTACCTATCCCCGAAGAACTGTATGCTCCGGAGATACCTGGTGCTGAAGAACAAATTATAAACATGAGCAGGTCTAAAGCCGCCCAGATCTATGGGGAAGATTTGCCAAAAGTTGTTCGAGAACGTCTGGACAAAGAGTTGAATTCCATCATTACTAACGGCTTTGCGGTCTTATACCTGATTGCACATAAGTTGGTGAAAAAATCGAATGATGATGGCTATTTAGTAGGCTCCCGGGGTTCTGTAGGCTCTTCATTTGTGGCTACCATGACCGGTATAACAGAAGTTAACCCGCTACCCCCTCATTATGTGTGCCCCAACTGTAAAAACAGCGAATTTATTGAAGATGGTTCCTACAATTGTGGGGCGGATATGCCGGATAAGAAGTGTCCCAGATGTGGAACAGCGTATAAAAAAGACGGACATGATATTCCTTTTGAAACATTCCTCGGTTTCAATGGTGATAAAGTTCCCGATATTGATTTAAACTTTTCAGGGGAATATCAACCGCGGGCTCACAAATTTACTGAGGAATTGTTCGGTAAAGATTATGTATTTCGTGCGGGTACCATCGCAACTATTGCCGAAAGAACAGCTTTTGGCTTCGTCAAAAACTTTTTCGAAGAGAGAGGACAAAAGCCTCGAAATGCGGAAATTGCCCGACTGGTTTCCGGTTGTACGGGGGTAAAAAGGACAACAGGGCAGCATCCCGGTGGTCTAATGGTTGTTCCTAAGTATACAGATATTCATAAATTTACTCCTTTGCAGCGCCCGGCAGACGATGTGAAGTCTGAAACTATTACTACCCATTTTGATTATCATTCCATAAGCAGTAGATTGGTAAAATTGGATATTCTGGGGCACGATGATCCGACTGTCATCAAAATGCTGGAAGATCTTACAGGAATAGATGCCAAAAGTATTCCTTTGGATGAGCCAAAGACCATGTCGCTGTTTTCATCTGTTGAGGCGTTAGGACTAAAGCCTGAAGATATTAATTCCTCCGTGGGAACTTTTGGCATTCCTGAATTCGGGACTCGTTTTGTACGGCAGATGCTTGAGGATACAAAGCCAAAAACCTTTTCGGAATTGGTAAGGATTAGCGGTTTTTCCCACGGTACCGATGTGTGGCTAAATAACGCCCAGGATTTGATTAAAAGTGGTATGGCTAAGCTTTCCGAAGCCATTTCCACACGGGATGACATTATGTTATATCTGATTTACAAAGGGATGGAGCCTCTCATAGCCTTCAAAATTATGGAAGATGTGCGTAAAGGTAAAGGTGTCAAACCCGAATACGAGGAAGCCATGAAGCAGCATAAGGTACCTGCTTGGTATATTGAATCTTGTAAAAAAATAAAATATATGTTTCCTAAGGCCCATGCCGTGGCTTATGTAACTATGGCCTTTAGAATTGCTTATTTTAAGGTGTATTATCCCCAGGCTTTTTACGCCAGCTTTTTCACCGTGCGGGCTGATGAATTTGATGCCATGTTAATTACCCAGGGGGTCAAAGCTGTACGACAGGCAATACAAACCATCGAACAAAAGGGCAATGAGGCCAGTGCCAAAGAAAAGAACCTGCTCACTATTTTGGAAATTGCCCTGGAGATGTTTCAAAGGGGTTTCAAAATGCGTAAAGTGAACTTGTGGGAATCGGAAGCCACCAAGTTCCGCATTGTTGAAGGGGAACTGCTGCCTCCTTTTGCTGCGCTCCAAGGGGTGGGAATAACTGCTGCCATGAATATTGTGGCTGCACGCAAAGAGCGTTTGTTTACCTCTATCGAAGATTTGAGGGTGAGAGCCCGGCTTAGCAAGACAATTATAGAGATTTTAAAAGAACATGGCTGCCTTAATGGTTTAACAGACACTGACCAGCTCAGTCTTTTTTAGCGCTCCTGCTCTGAAAATAGCTGTAGAATGCTAACGGCGTGCCGGCCATTTTGTTGCGACATTAAAAAACTTGCCATTTCCTAGTAAATAATGTATACTATTTTACGGAGTCAAGTGTGTAAATGTGTTTTTATTACAGAGTGGGTCTTTACCCACTCTTTGCTTTAGCTTATAAGGCCTTTTGCTTCAGCGATTTGCTTCCTGTAGTTTCAGAATAGTATATTTTGGCAATTCGTGCGGCAGAATAGGAACAGCTTAATAATGGAGGTTTTGTATGGCAAAGTACAATGTGGAAGAAAGAGTAGAACAACTGGTGAAACCTGCTATTGAAGAGGCTGGCTATGAACTGGTTTCAATTCAATATGTTAAAGAAGGTCCGGATTGGTATTTGCGGTTTTTTATTGATCATCAAGAAGGTATAGGCCTGGATGATTGCGAATTAATCAGCCGCAAAGTTGAAGCAATCTTAGATAAAGCTGATCCTATTCCTGACAGCTATGTGCTTGAAGTTTCTTCTCCGGGTATTGAACGCCCATTAAAAAATGACGAAGATTTTGCAAAATACCAGGGTGAACTGGTCATCATTACCACTTTTGCTCCTGTTGAAGGGAAAAAGCAGTTTAAAGGAATTTTAAAAGGAAGTACTGCCGAAGAAGTTAGTTTGCTGGTAGGGAAAAAAGAGATGCATATTCCTCGCAAGCTGATCAGCAAAGCTCACTTAACGGTGGATTTTTAGTTGCAACATTATGGCAAGAATCCAAATATCAGGATTGTTTTGCTGTTTTGACCTCAGGACTATAAGGGGAGGGGTAAAAAATGAATATGGATTTTATTGAAGCTTTAAAGGAAATTGAAAAGGAGAAGGGAATAGAGGTTGATGTACTGCTGGAAGCTATTGAGGCAGCGCTAATTTCAGCTTACAAAAAAAATTTCGGCTCGCAAAATGTCCGGGTCAGCATCGACCGTGTAACCGGTGAAATCAAAGTCTATGCTCGTAAAAGTATTGTAGAAGAAGTTGTGGATCCTAAGAGTGAAATCACCCTGGAAGACGCCCGCAAAGCTCACCCTAATTATGATTTGGGAGATATTTATGAAACAGAAGTAACCCCTCGTGAATTCGGGCGTATTGCCGCCCAAACGGCAAAGCAGGTAGTTGTGCAAAGGATCAGGGAAGCAGAGCGCAACATAATTTACGATGAATTTGTTAGCAGGGAAGATGACATTGTTACAGGCATAGTACAGCGCCAGGAACTGGGTAACGTATATATAGATCTGGGCAAAGTGGAAGCTTTGCTTGCTCCAACAGAACAGATTAACGGAGAACAATATAATTACGGCGATAGGATCAAGGCCTACATAGTTGAAGTGAAAAAAACTACCAAAGGCCCGCAAATTTTGGTCTCAAGGACTCATCCTGGATTGCTCAAAAGGCTTTTTGAACTTGAAGTACCGGAAATTTTCGATGGAACGGTGGAAATAAAATCGGTAGCCAGAGAAGCCGGTGCAAGATCGAAAATCGCAGTGTATTCCAAGGATGAAAATGTGGATCCGGTTGGCGCCTGTGTTGGTCCAAAAGGTATACGTGTACAAACAATTGTTAATGAGTTAAAGGGAGAAAAGATCGATATTGTAAAATGGAGCAAAGATCCGGCAGAATACGTTTCCAATGCGCTTAGCCCGGCCAAAGTCATAAGTGTAGACGTCAATGAGGAGCAAAAAATAGCCAGGGTTATTGTCCCCGACTATCAATTGTCCTTGGCAATTGGCAAAGAAGGTCAAAATGCCAGGCTCGCAGCTAAACTGACCGGCTGGAAAATCGACATTAAAAGTGAATCGCAGGCTGGACCGGGGAATGCAGGTGTGGTAGAGGAGGAATAGAATTGAAAATAAAAAAAATTCCTCAAAGAATGTGCGTGGGTTGCAAGGAAAAAAAAGGGAAAAAAGACTTAATAAGAATAGTCAGGACTCCGGAAGCGGAAATTCTTGTTGATCCAACGGGAAAGAAGGCTGGACGAGGTGCCTACATTTGTCCTGAGGTAGAATGTTTAAATAAGGCCGTTAAAAGTAAAGCTTTGGAACGGGCTTTGGCAGTAAACGTTAGTCCTGAAATTATTAGCAATTTAGAAAACCAGTTAAAAAATGAAGAACCTAGAAAAGATTAATGCATTGTTGGGTTTTGCCCAGAAAGCAGGTAAGCTGGTTTCCGGTGATAACACCTGCAGAGCAAAATTTAAAAAAATTCATTTGATCGTTTTAGCCAGCGATTGTTCACCAGCTACAAATGAATATTACCGGGCTCTATGTCATAGAGAGAAAAAACCTATTCTAACCATGGGAAACAGAGTTGAGTTAGGTACTGCCATTGGCAAATCCCCAAGGACGGTACTAGGAATTACCGACGTCAACTTTGCCCGTCAAATTTTACAGTTAATTACGGGAGAAGAGAGAGAATAGGCTAAAATTTTGGGGGTGAATTAATGAGCAAATTGCGTGTCTATGAACTTGCCAAAGAAAAAAATTTAAGTACAAGAGAGTTAATGTGGATTTTTAATAAATTAGGCATAGAAGTAAAATCCCATATGAGTACCATAACCGCAGAAGAGCTTAAAAGACTTGAAGAGTATCTACAGCCCAAGCCAAAAATAGAAGAACAAGGAAACCGTACTCATCCTCTGCGAAAAAATCCTGAATCCCAGGCCAGTGGCATAAACGTAAATAAAAAGAATGTTGATAAGAACAGCGGAGGTAAATCAGTTTCCCATAAGAAAAATAACCCTGCTAGCCATGCTAAGCCCAAACAGACTAACAATGGGGTGGAGCAGGGCGGCTCAAACGATAAAGTCAATCACGGGGATAACAGCCAAAACGCCAAGCAACCTGGTAAAAAGGGCCTGCGGCAGGGGGGGCAAACTGATCTGAAGAAGGATCACAGCGAAAAAACTATTGCTTTTGCGGCTCATGTTAAAAATTATTGTGACGAGGATAATGATTTTGGGCCTAAAAAGCAAACTATTAAGAAGAAAGCGGCCGACGAAAAGAAACTTTTTGATGCGAGGAATAAAAAGAAAAAACAGTTTAAAAAGAATAACCAACCTGCGCCGAAGCCGGAAATCCAGGCAATTAAGAAGATCGTGCTGGGGGAATCGGTCGTTGTCCAGGATTTTGCCAAAAAAATTGGAAAAACAGCTTCAGATGTGATCAAAAAATTAATTGCTTTAGGTGTCATGGCAACAGTTAACCAAGAAATAGATTTTGAAACTGCTGCAATTATAGCAGCTGAATATGGTATAGAGGTTGATTTTAAAACAGATAAGCCTCTGACGGAAATTGCTGAGATTGAAGATGACCCGGCTACCCTGAAAGAAAGACCGCCTGTTGTTACCGTGATGGGCCACGTAGATCATGGTAAGACTTCGCTTTTGGATGCCATCCGTTTGACAAATGTTACCGCTACTGAAGCCGGCGGCATCACCCAGCACATTGGAGCTTACCAGGTAGAAGTAAAAAAACGCAAGGTTACCTTTTTGGATACACCTGGGCACGAAGCTTTTACAGCTATGCGGGCCCGGGGTGCGCAGGCAACGGATATTGCGGTCCTGGTTGTGGCGGCAGATGATGGCGTAATGCCGCAGACCGTAGAGGCAATTAACCATGCTAAAGCAGCCAATGTGCCCATTATTGTTGCCGTAAACAAGATTGATAAGCCTGAAGCTAACCCCGAGAGGGTAAAACAGCAGCTTACCGAATACGGTCTTGTTCCCGAAGAGTGGGGAGGAGATACTTTATTTGTTCCTGTCTCCGCTCTTAAGAAAGAAGGGATTAACGAACTGCTGGAAGTAATTCTTTTAGTGGCGGAAATGAGTGAACTAAAAGCAAACCCGAACCGTTTGGCAGCAGGAGTGGTGATTGAGGCTGAATTGGATAAAGGCAGAGGCCCGGTCGCTACCGTACTGGTGCAAAAAGGAACCCTGCGGGTGGGGGATATTATTGTCACAGGCGCTACTTACGGCAAAGTACGGGCAATGGTAGATGATAAAGGCCATCGAATTAAAGAAGCCGGCCCTTCTGTTCCTGTTGAGGTTTTAGGTTTGTCTGCCGTCCCTGAAGCTGGCGAAATCTTCCAAGTTGTGGAGGATGAAAAACTGGCTAAAGAGGTGACTAACCAGCGGCAAATTGTTAAACGCCAAGAAGAATTGCAACAAAACAATAAAATAAGTCTGGATGATCTATTCAAAAATATTAATGCAGGCGATTTAAAAGAACTTAACATTATTGTTAAAGCCGACGTGCAGGGGTCAGTTGAAGCCTTAAAACAGTCCCTGGAACGGCTAAACAATGAAGAAGTCAAGGTGAATATTATTCACGGCGGTGTAGGTGCAATCACTGAAACTGATGTGATGCTGGCTTCCGCTTCAAAAGCCATAATTATCGGCTTTAATGTTCGGCCTGATGCTAATGCCAGAAGAGCTGCTGAAAACGAACAAGTGGATATTAGGATTTACAGGATTATCTATGAAGCTATAGACAGTATTAAAGCGGCTATGTCAGGTTTACTGGAACCCGAATTGAAGGAAACTATTCTGGGTAGAGCTGAAGTGAGGGCAATTTTTAAAGTACCAAAAGCAGGGGTTGTGGCAGGTTCTTACGTTGTTGAAGGCAAGATTACCAATAAAGCTAAAGTAAGGGTTATTAGAGACGGCATAGTTATTCATGAAGGAGAAATAGATTCGCTGCGCAGGTTTAAAGATGACGTAAAAGAAGTAGCTCAAGGTTTCGAATGCGGGATAGGTTTAGCACGTTTCAATGACCTCAAAGAAGGGGATATTATTGAAGCATATACCTTTGAAGAGATAAAAAGAGAGCTTAAATAAAGCGGGGTGGAAAGTATGGTTTTCCAAAGATCCCAACGCGTCGCCGAAGAGATGAAGAGGGAAGTTGCTGAAATCCTGCGGAACGAATTGAAGGATCCCCGGATAGGATTTGTGACAATCACCAGTGTGGAAGTAAGCGGTGATTTACGCTACGCAAAAGTTTATGTCAGCGTATATGGAAAATCGGAGGAGCAGAAGCAGACTTTGGAAGCACTGAATAAAGCCAGTGGTTTTGTAAGAAGGGAAATAGGAAAACGAATTCAACTGCGTTATACTCCGGAAATTGTCTTTAAGTTTGATGAATCCATCGAACATGGTGCAAAAATTGCAGAGCTTTTGAATAAGGTTCAAGCTGAAGGGGTAAGCAAAGAATGAAATTAAACACTTTAGTCAGGGTAGTAAATGAGCTGATTGCAAAGCGGCAACCGGTTTTAATAACTACCCACGAAGCGCCCGACGGCGATTGTATAGGTTCTGCTTTGGCTTTAGCCTTGGCTTTGCGGCAAAAAGGTCTAAAGGTCAGTGTAGTTAACAAAGATCCGGTTCCGGAAACTTTGACATTTTTGGCAGGGAGTCAGGAAGTTCTGCTCCCTGCCTCTTTGAGTACGGAATTCGAAGTGGCAATAATAGTTGACTGTACTGATTTGGGCAGGCTGGGGTTTGAGCTGCCTCAGGGGGAGACGCAGCTGATTAATATTGACCACCACGTCAGCAATACAAGTTTTGGCACGTACAATTATGTTAATCCTAAGGCTTCAGCCACCGGTGAAATCATTTACAATTTATTAAAAGAAATCGATGTAGAGATAGGACCGGATATAGCAACGGCTCTATATACTTCTCTGGTTACGGATTCTGGGTCCTTTCAATACGAAAACACTTCACCTGAAACACTGCGGATAGCAGCCGAATTGTTGGAAAACGGAGCGGAAACAAATATCATAAGACAATATCTTTGGGAGAATAAGCCTTTGCCGGCTATAAAGGCTCTACAAGCCGCGTTAAATTCTTTAACAACTGCCGCTGACGGAAAACTAGCTTGGGTAGCATTAGACATGAAAAGCATTGCTGCTATCGGCGCAAGTAATGAACATTTGGAAGGTTTGGTTAATTACCCGCGCTCTATTGCAGGAGTAGAAGTTGGGATGTTTTTTAAAGAAGTGGAACCGCAAAAGATTAAGGTTTCTTTACGTTCCAAGCAATACGTAGATGTTAATGCCCTGGCCCAGAAGTTTGACGGCGGCGGTCATCGCCGCGCTGCAGGCTGCACTATCTATGCACCGTTAGAACAGGCAGTAAATACTATGGTTATGGCTGTGCAGGAAATGCTGTAGGAGAAAAGGCGGGTTTAAGAATGCATGGTTTTATTAACGTTTTGAAGCCTCCGGGTATGACCTCCCATGACGTCGTTGCCTGGATGCGTAAACTTTTAGCCATCAAAAAGATTGGACATGCCGGTACTTTAGATCCTGCTGTGCCTGGTGTATTGGTATTGGCTGTAGGGCAAGCCACAAGGCTGGTGGAATATGTGCAGGAACACCATAAAAGCTACCGCTGCGAAATGTTGTTGGGGCTTACTACTGACACCCAAGATATGGAAGGAGAAGTATTATGCACACGGCAGGTGCAAAAGGAGCATTTGCAAAATCTCAAGAATATTTTTTCCAGATATATCGGACAAATTAGTCAAATACCCCCAATGGTCTCTGCGGTCCATTTTCAAGGCAGAAGATTATATGAACTGGCCAGAGAAGGTATTGAGGTTGAACGTGAACCGCGTCAGGTGTATATCTACAAATTGGAAATTGTCGAGGAATTTTTTCAAGAGCCTCCTTATCGGTTGCTTTTCGATGTTACATGTTCCAAAGGGACATATATCAGGACTTTATGCCACGATATAGGTGAGGCATTAGGCTGTGGTGCGGTCATGTCTTATCTTCTGCGTACAGCTTCGGGACCGTTCCGAGTTGAAGATGCCTGGACATTGGAGGAAATTACAAAAGCTTGCGCCAAACAGGATTTTAGTTTTTTATTGCCGCCCGAAACCGGCATAACCAATTTGCCAAAGGCCATCGTTCAGGAAAGCGATGTAAGGCTGGCGTTAAACGGGGTGAAAATCTCAAACAATAGTTTATTAGATTTCCCCGAGAATCTACAAACCGAGGAGCTTGTAACTTTGTGGAGCCCTGACAAAAAACTGCTTGCCATTGGCATCCAGCAAGGTTCGGGGCAAAACGGTTTTATCCGCATTAAAAAAGTGTTTAAATGAGGTATGGGTATGGACATATTGCATCAGTTGCCTGTGTCTTGCGAAAAATCAGTAGTTGCTTTAGGCAATTTTGACGGCATCCACTTAGGACATCGGAAATTAATTGCCGGAGTGGTGGAAAAAGCGAAACAAACGAACTGTAGTTCTGTGGTACTTACTTTTGACCCTCATCCCGAACAAGTGCTTTTTCCGGAACGACCGCTGAAGCTGCTGCTTTCTAATAAAAAAAAGTCGGAGCTGATTGCTCAGCTAGGTGTTAGGAAACTGGTTTATCTGCCTTTTGATTTAAAATTGGCCCAATTATCCCCGGAAGAATTTGTGCGTCAGGTTCTAGTGCAAGGGTTAAATGTCAAAAGTGTTTTTGTGGGTTTCAATTATACTTTCGGCAGGAAGGCATCAGGTACCACCGAGACTTTAAGTAAATTAGGAAGGGAACTGGGTTTTGAACTGCAGGTAATACCACCTGTAAAGGTTAAAGGGGAGATAGTTAGCAGTACCAGCATCCGTGAAGCTTTAGAAAAGGGAAGAGTGGAAAAGGCAAGGGAACTGTTAGGTTATTGGCCTGTTTTGAGCGGTCGTGTGGTTTCCGGTCAACAAAAAGGTAGAACTATAGGTTTTCCCACTGCTAATTTGCAGGTGGATGACAATATTCTGATACCGAAAAACGGTGTATACGCAAGTTTGGTCAAATTAGGTAACAAGCGGTATTATGGGATGACTAACATTGGAAAGAAGCCCACTTTGGCAGAAGATCTGCCAATAACAATCGAAATAAACATTTTTGGCTTTAGCCGCGATATTTACGGTGAGGAACTGGAGGTCAGCTTTTGCCATAGGTTAAGGGATGAACAGAAATTTGCTTCGCTATACGATTTAAAAGCTCAATTAGACATGGATTATAAAAAATCAACGGCAATTTTGCATTCCTTGGAGAATATTACCACGCATATCTCCACGGATTCCTAATATACATTTCATACACAATAAATCCAGGGAGTGGTCAAATGTTGCCGGTAATCGATGACCGTCATAGTGAGATGGATCGTTACGCTCATTATGTTGCCAATATTGTTTTCAGCGAGCGTTTCTTAAGTCTGAAAAAAGAATTGGAAAGGATATACTCCCGTAACGGCCTTGAACGGGCCAAACAGAGAGCATTTCAGGAGGCCTTCTATTCCATCATTGCTGAAGAGGACCAAGAACTGATAGTTTATGGTGTGGGCTAAAGAAATCAGCGAGGGTGGGCCCGATGCGAGTTTTAATTACTGAACATGCGAAAAAGCGTTTAAAAGATTTCAGGCAGGAGAACATTACGCTTGCTGATATTACCGAAGCGGCAAAAAAGATTCCCGGTCAAATCCCAACAGCTACGCGCTTTAGGGGTTTTTTTTCTCAAACCGGAAGGATGTTTGATCTGGTTGCAAAAGATATACCTGCCGGTCGGCTCGTGATCACTGTTATCGGCAAGTGACAAATTTCAACTATGGCTTGCTTAGCTCATGCTCATTTAGTATAATACAAATGCTAGAATTATTTATGAACCTTAGGCTAGGAGATTCGAAGGCCTCGACGTTTTTCTTGGCTTAAGGGGATACAGGGAAATAAGGAGGTGATATTTATGTCTGCGTTTGCTGCTAAGAAACAGGAAATCATAGAAAAATTCAAACTGCATGAAACAGATACCGGATCTCCAGAAGTGCAGATCGCGATTTTGACAGAGAGGATCAACCATTTGACTGAACACCTCAAGGTTCACAAAAAAGATTTTCATTCCCGCAGAGGTTTGTTAAAAATGGTCGGCCAAAGAAGGGGATTGTTAAATTACCTCAAGGATAACCATTTTGAGAGGTACCGGCGGATAGTAGACCAGTTAGGATTGAGAAGGTAGAGCGCAGTGGCGCTCTTCTTTTTTTAAATCTTACTCTAAAATACGCCTTTGGGTTCCCATATTGGTTGGCAAACGGTTTTTTAAGTGGTCCAGACCACGAAGATGGTATTTTTTGTGTTTACGGCAGGAAATAATATATTATATGTCGAATTGGTAAAAGTTTGATGGCATTGAGCTATGTTAGGAGGTTTTTGGTAAAGATGCACCCATATGGAACGGTTTTGCGGAAAACATTGCTGCTGCAAGGTAGGGAATTGGTATTAGAAACAGGAAGGCTGGCACGGCAAGCGAGCGGATCAGTTTTGGTTCGTTACGGCGATACAATGGTACTGGCTACTGCAACTGCTTCTGCAGAGCCCAGAGAGGGTATAGACTTTTTCCCACTAACCGTGGATTATGAAGAACGGCTTTATGCTGTAGGTAAAATTCCCGGCGGGTTTATCAAAAGAGAAGGAAGGCCCAGTGAAAAAGCCATTCTTTCCGGTAGACTCATTGATAGGCCTATTAGACCGCTTTTCCCCAAAAACTATCGCAACGATGTTCAAATCATAACTACAGTGCTTTCTGTTGATCAGGATAATCCACCCGACGTAGCGGCTATGATCGGAGCTTCGGCTGCATTGACAATTTCCCAAATTCCATTTCTTGGCCCAATTGGAGCAGTAAGGGTAGGCTTGGTGGATGGTCAACTGATTATTAACCCAACTCTTGTGCAAGCTGAAAAGAGCAGGTTAAATTTAGTAGTAGCCGGCACTAAAGAGGCAATTATGATGGTTGAAGCTGGAGCCCATGAGGTGCCTGAAGAAACTCTACTGGAAGCAATTATGAAAGGACATCAAGAGATTATTCAAATCGTGGAATTTATTGAAAACTTCAGGCAGGAAGCAGTAGAGTTGGGATTAGCTAAAGAAAAAACTGAAGTATCGGAAGAGATTATTAACCCGGATATTGAACAAAAAATAAAAGAATATATAACTGCTCCGCTGGACAAAACTATCAGGCTCTGCGCTGGCGAACGGAAACGCAAACAAGAGCGGGAAGAAATTATGGATAACCTAAAAAAAGATTTGTTTGAACATTTTTTTGCAGAACACCCCTTGATTCTGGAAGAATATCCGGAGAGCGAAAAATGGTTTAAGAACTTATTGGCAAAGACAGAAAAGGAGTTAGTAAGAAATTTAATTCTTAAAGAACAAATACGGGTAGATGGAAGAGGTTTGGAGGAAGTGCGCCCGATAAGCTGTGAAGTGGGCCTCTTACCTAGAACCCACGGTTCCGGTTTGTTTACCAGGGGTGAAACCCAAGTATTAACGGTTACAACCCTTGGGCCTGTAGGGGATGAGCAGATACTTGACGGTTTAGGTGTTGAAGAGTCTAAACGGTATATGCACCATTACAATTTTCCACCATACAGCGTTGGAGAGGCCAGGCCGCTGCGCAGTCCGGGAAGGCGTGAAATCGGACATGGCGCTTTGGCTGAAAGAGCTTTGGAACCCATGTTGCCTTCGGAAGAAGATTTCCCCTATACAATCCGGCTGGTTTCCGAAGTGATTGGTTCTAACGGTTCTACTTCCATGGGGAGTGTTTGCGGCAGTACTTTGTCGTTAATGGATGCTGGCGTGCCTATCAAAGCGCCTGTGGCCGGGGTTGCTATGGGTTTGGTGAAAGAAGAAGACAATGTAGTTGTGCTTACGGATATTCAAGGTGTTGAAGATGCTCTAGGAGATATGGATTTTAAAGTGGCAGGCACCAAAGATGGCGTTACTGCTTTGCAAATGGATATTAAGATTTCTGGGATTAACCGGGAGATACTGCAGAGAGCACTTGAACAGGCCAAAAGAGGACGTTTGCATATTCTGGAAAAGATGCTGGAGGCTATACAGGAGCCCCGTCCGGTTATTTCTCCGTATGCTCCCCGCATTATAAGAACAACTGTCGATCCTGAAAAAATCCGCGATATCATTGGACCCGGTGGTAAAATTATCAAAAAGATTATTGAAGAGACAGGAGTAGAAATCGATATTGAAGATGACGGAAGGGTATATATAGCAGCGAGTGACGGAGAAGCGGGAGAAAAAGCTATCAGGATTATTGAAGCGATAACCAAGGAAGTGGAAGTAGGAAAAGTTTATGTGGGTAAAGTGACCAGGACTACTGATTTTGGTGCTTTTGTAGAAATTATACCCGGGGTTTTAGGGATGCCAGGTAAAGAAGGTCTGGTCCATATTTCCCAGTTAGCTGAAGAACGGGTGGCCAAAGTGGAAGATGTGGTTAAAGAAGGGGATGACATTCTGGTCAAAGCAACCGGTTTTGATCAGCAAGGCAGGTTGAAGCTTTCCAGAAAGGAAGCCTTAAAAGGAAATAAAAGCTAAAAAGCCATAGCTTAAAGGTTATGGCCTTTTACTTTTTGCTGTTCCAAATAAAAGCATTAGGCAGTAGGACGAAACCCTCCAGTTCCGTCCTTTTATTTTGTTGATCCAGTCATAAAGGCAACATGGGCAGGAGTATAATCTAAAGGTAAAATATTACCTTAAGGAGGTTACTCCCATGCGCATTTTTTATTGGAGTAAAAAACAGTTAGTGAAATGGCTTTTAGTTCTTTTTACGGCTGTAGTTTTTGGCATGGTTGGGCATGATTTTTGGCGGAGCGATTTAGTGGTAACCACAACGAAGGCACAGCCTATTTATCAGGGAGATAACAGCGCTCAGAAAATGGCATTGACTTTTAATGTTGATTGGGGCGAAGAACATCTACCCATAATCATGGATATTCTAAAAAAATATGAGGTTAAATCAACTTTTTTTATCACCGGGCGGTTTGCTGTAAAATTTCCCGAACTGGTGAAGCAAATAGCAGAACAAGGCCATGAGCTTGGCAACCACGGCTATTCCCATCCTCATCCGGACAGGATCAGCAAACGGGAGAACCAGGATGAAATCAAAAAGACTGAGGAAGCCATTTTAAAAGCCTCTGGCCAACAAACGGTTCTTTTTGCACCGCCCTATGGAGAGCACCAGCCCCATGTAGTTGAAGCAGCTGAAAATGTTGGATATAAAACTATCATGTGGACAATTGACACTATCGACTGGGATAAGTCTAAAAGTCCGGAACAAATTTACCAAAAGGTAATCAAAAGTGCACAAAACGGAGCCATAGTTCTAATGCATCCAACCGATCGTACAGCTTTAGCTTTGGAAACAATGCTAAAGACGCTTCAAGAACAAGGTTATGAGTTAACTACAGTTTCTGATGTGCTGCCAAAATAATTGCAAAATCCTCAATGCCGATTAAGCTACTAAAATTTAGCAAGTTATATATCACTAGTTTCATTCGCATACTAAAAAAGATTTTTTAAAAAAGAATTTTGAATATGATTGGCATTGAGGGGGGTCGTCATTGATTAAAATTTTGGTAACGCTTCATTTAGCAGGCTTAATCTTTTGGGCAAGCATTTTTCCCGGTTACGCAGCGGAGTTGCCTCTTACTGCTCAGGCTTACGTGTTAATGGATGCAAAGACAGGAACGGTCCTGCTAGCGAAAAATGCAGAACAAAAAAGACCACCTGCTAGCACAACTAAAATTATGACAGCAATTTTAGCGTTAGAGCAAGGGGAGTTGAATAAAGAGGTCTGTATAAGCCATAGAGCGGCTGCAGTAGGTGAAGCTTCAATTTACCTTGAGCCTGGCGAAAAAATTACTGTATTAAACTTGGTTAGAGGGGCTTTAATAAAATCCGGGAATGATGCAACAGTTGCTTTAGCTGAATACTTAAGCGGCTCTGAAGAATTGTTCGTGGTTTTGATGAACCGAAAAGCTAAATTGCTTGGCGCTTTTAACTCTAATTTTAAAAACCCAAACGGCCTACCTGCTCCGGAGCACTATTCAACAGCTTACGATTTAGCGCTTATGGCCCGCTACGGGTTACAGTCCCGGGTATTTCAAAGCATTGTTAGTACTAAACAAATTACAATCCCCTGGTATGGGAAAAAATGGGGAAGATATTTGCAAAACACAAATAAGCTTCTGTGGAAATACCCGGGAGCAAATGGTGTTAAGACAGGGACTACCAAAGAAGCAGGTAGTTGTTTGGTTGCTTCGGCCAAAAGAGGTGGCCGGCAGCTAATTGCAGTTGTGCTAAAAAGCAGGGACCGGTTCGGGGACGCAGCAACGCTTTTGGACTATGGTTTCTCTTCCACAACTTTTGAAAACATCGCTAAAGGGACAGAATTTGGAGCAATATATGTGCCAAATGCTCTTAACTATAGGATCCCAATAGTAACAGCGCACACTTTTGCTCATGCTTTGCCGAAAGGTTCGCGGCTAGAGCGGGTAGTTATTTTAAACAAAAGAGAATACGGCACAATAAAAAAAGGCTCCCCGGTTGGTTATTTGCTAGTCAAGTCCCAAGGTCAAGAATTGGCCAGAATTCCTCTTATAGCCAAAGATGAGGCAATGCCGAGAGAACAAAAAATTAGAAAAATCTTGCATCCCTTCTTAAATTAAAAGATAATAGTATCTATTGCAGCAGGTTTTTTGTTAAAATACAAGAATTATATAGTTGGTGTGTCGAAAAACAAGGAGAGATGGCTATGTGGAAAAAAGATACCTTGGATAATGGCGTAAGAGTAGTTACTGAAGAAGTTCCTTATGCACATTCTGCTGTAATAGGCATATGGGTAAGAACCGGTTCCCGCAACGAAGATGAAACTAACCACGGCATTTCCCACTTCATTGAGCATTTGCTTTTTAAAGGAACCAGCAAACGCACCGCAAAACAAATCGCTGAAGAGTTGGAAACTGTTGGTGGGTCACTGAACGCATTTACAACTAAAGAATATACCTGCTATTACGCTAAAGTACTGGCTGAACACCTTGATTTAGCCATAGATCTGTTAAGCGACATGTTTTTTAATTCTACCTTTTTAGAGGAAGACATCGAAAAAGAGAAAAATGTTGTATTAGAAGAAATAAAGATGTATGAAGACTCACCTGATGAGTTAATTCATGATCTCTTTGCTCAGACAGTATGGCAAAACCATCCGCTGGGAAGGACCATTCTGGGAACAACAAGCTCAATTAGCAACTTAACGCGTCCCAAAATCATAGATTATTATTTGCAAAAATATAACCCACATAATGTAGTAGTTGCTGTAGCGGGCAAAATTAAGCACGAAGAAGTTGTAGACAAGCTTCAAGGTTTTTTTGCTAATTGGTATAAAAAAGTTGGAGATTCAAAACAACATGGACCGGTACCACAATCAGCAGTTGTCCTTAATCCGAAAGATACTGAACAGGTACAAATCTGTTTGGGGGCGCCAGGCTTGCCGCAGGGTGATGAAAATTCCTATGCTTTAATCGTGCTAAACAACATTCTCGGAGGAGGGTTAAGCTCAAGGCTTTTCCAGGAAATACGGGAAGAACGGGGGTTGGCTTATTCCATTTACTCCTATCATACGGCATACTTTGACAGCGGTCTTTTTACCATTTATGCGGGGACTAGTCCCAATAAAGTAAGGGAAGTTATTGAACTTACACTGAAAGAAATAGCAAAACTGAAAAAAAACGGGATAACTGCCGAGGAACTGCATAGAACTAAAGAGCAAATAAAAGGCAACTTGCTTTTGAGCATGGAAAGTGTTTCCAACCGCATGAGCAGACTCGGTAGGACTGAATTGTGCTACGGGAGAATAATTTCTGCAGAAGAAATTGTTCAAAAAACCGGCGAAGTCACCGCCGAGCTAGTTTATGATCTCTGCAACATGCTTTTTAAAGCTGAAAAATTTTCTCTTACTGCTATAGGCCCCTTTCAGGAAAATTTTGACTTCTACCATATATTAGAACAAATTGGTATATGAGGTGTGCGATTTTGGAATTTAAATTAAAAATAAAAAAAATGTCTCCGCTCGTGGGTCAAAAGGTGCCATTGCCTAGCTATGCAACTCCCGGCTCGGCGGGACTGGACCTCCGTGCTTGCCTGGAACATCCCTTGACGCTCTATCCCGGGGCAATCGCAAAGGTCCCTACTGGGTTAGCGATTGAGATGCCTTCAAAGTTTATGGTTGGTTTGGTCTGTGCAAGGAGTGGTTTAGCCAGCAAACATGGCATAAATTTGATTAATGGCGTAGGAATAATTGATAGTGATTATACAGGAGAAATAATTTGTCCGGTATACAATTCGGGTACAGAAGCCTACACAATAAAACCGGGCGAGAGAATTGCCCAAATACTATTTTTGCCGTTAGCCGTTGCTCAAATTAAAGTTGTAGAGGAGTTGCATCACACAGATAGGGGAGCAAAAGGCTTTGGCTCAACAGGTACAAATTAATGTAAATGTTTAGTAACATTGGAAATACCCGTATTTCTAAAATCCAGATATAATGTTAATAGTCATTTTAAACTTTACTCTGGCAGGGTGGGGGGTAATTATGGACCGGTTGTTAGAGCTGGCAGAAAAAATTGAAAATTTGCGCCGCCAAATACATAACTTGGTCAGGGATCCTAACGAAGCACCTGATCCAGCAATCATCAAGCTTAACCAGGACCTAGACTGTTTAATTGTAGAATATACCAGGCTAACCAAGGAGGCTCCGGGTAGTTAATCCGGGGCGTTTTTTTTATCTATTATGAAATGAAGCACTTATGTCCGCTGTTTTGGATGACTTCGCCAAGAGCGCTTAAACTATTCAGTCTCTTTGCAAGTCTTATAAAGTCTTTCTGCCGTACTCACGCTTGGTACAAGTCAAGTTTTCTTTACGTTTGACTACCAGCGGCACACACTGACGCGGGTGCTCTCGCTCCAGCGCTCTTCTCAGTCCATGTTGCCCAGCCGCTTACAGTCAAACGCTTTACAGAGCGATCTATGGCTTGTCAAAAGGAGCAGTTACGATATAATGGATTGCAATTTTTCATTTCTCTGAGGGTGCTGCGACGGCAGCCTAGGTGTCTGTCGTAAACTCTGTTCTGTTGGCGTATTTTGCCTTATAACGCATATTTTCCCAATGACTAAAATATACATAAATGTGAGGGGGGATGCGTATGTGGTGGAAACCAATCCTGCTGGTTATTTTGCTGTTATTTGTTTTGACGCTGTCTTTGCGGGAACAGATAAAATTGCGATATAAAAGCCAGGCTAAAGAACTTCCCCAGGAACCGGTTGGCGGACTTATATCACAGGCCTTAGCCCACTTGGTAGGAGTGGCTGGCGGCATTTATCTTTCCCTAATTATGCTGACTTCTTTTCTGGGGATAGCGTTTCCTGAATCATTTCAAATCTTAGGTATTTCTCTGGACCCCTTGGCCTTCATATCCCTTTTGATTGCTTTGTTGCAGCCATGGCTAAGCAAACTATATTACTCTTATAGGTAAGTGAGGAAAACGAGCATGAAGTTAAGTGAATTAATCGGCAAAGATATAATCAATATAGCCGACGGAGCTAGACTGGGGACCGTAGGAGATTCTGACTTAGTAATCAATATTGAAACAGGGCATGTGGAATCAATAATTCTCCCTAACAACGGCGGTTTGTTTGGATTTTGGCGCGGTAGTTCGCAACTGGTAATACCCTGGCAAGCAGTAAAAAAAATAGGCAGTGAAGTTATTGTCGTAGAATTAGAGCAGAATACGGTCCGCATGCGCCACTATTTGTTTTAAAAGGTATTGACTGAGGTAATAAGGTGTGCTATTATTTAAAAAAATTTGAAAGCGTACCTCATCTCTCGGAGGTGAGGTAGAGGCGCGGAGCTGTCAAGAGTACTTTTCAAGAAAAGGGGAAGATGATTGAAAAGGAAAGGGGCCTCCGCCGAAGTTCGCATGTTTCCCGAGGCTTGCGGGCTGGGCCTGCATCGAAGAGGTGCAGGACTGTCACTTGAGGAATCCTGGACCTCAAGTGGAGCACTATCTCGCTATCAGGAAGAGATTGAGCATTGCTACATGCGATTAAAAGGCTGTGGGCATTAGTATGCTCTTTCAGCCTTTTTATTTTGTTGAAAATAGGGAGGAGTAGGTCGGGTTTATGGTGAAGAAAACGAAAGTGGTAGTAACTGGAGCATACGGCAGAGTCGGAAGGGAGGTAGTGCGAGCAGTTTTAAACACAGATGATTTAGAATTAGCAGGGGCTGTGGATCTAAGAGGCCAAGGACTTGATGTTGGTTTAGTTGCTGGTCTGGATTTGCAAGGAATTACTATCACTGATGACCTGGAAGGCATACTGCAAACTAAGCATCCGGAAGTTTTAATAGATTTTACTACAGCTGAGGCTGTTCTGAAAAACAGCGTTATGGCTATCAATTACGGCGTATCGCCAGTAATAGGTACCACAGGTTTAACCACCGATCAGCTGGATGAACTTCATATCTTATGTGAAAAAAAACAAATCGGAGCTGTGATTGCTCCCAATTTTGCAATAGGCGCAATTTTAATGATGCGTTTTGCCAAAGAAGCAGCCAAATATTTCCCACATGTGGAAATCATTGAATTGCACCACGAACAAAAATTGGATGCTCCATCTGGAACTGCCCTGGGAACCGCGCAGGCAATTCTGGAAGAAAGAGGTGAGCTTAAACAGGGCAATCCACATGAGTTAGAAAAAATTGTTGGTGCCAGAGGCGCACAAGTACAAGGGATTCATTTACATAGTGTCCGGCTGCCAGGGCTGGTTGCTCATCAGGAAGTGCTTTTCGGGGGACTGGGACAGACTCTTACTATCCGACATGACTCACTTAGCAGAGAATCTTTTATACCTGGCATACTCTTGGCGGTCAGAAAAGTAAGGCAGCTCCGTCAGGTGATAATTGGTTTAGATAGTTTAATATAAATTGTTAATATTTACGCATGCGTGAACAAGCACCACCTATTTGTACACTCATATATTGGATAGTAGTGTATGGAAACTGGAGGAGGTCCAGATATATGAGTGAGGATTTAGCTGGCATTACTCTTGCAGTAATTGGAGGTGATGATCGGGAATTAGTGTTGGTTTCCGAATTAATCAAGCGTGGCGCACAAGTTAAAGTTGTCGGTTTTCCACCGCATCCGGAATTAAACGGAGCCAGAATAGTGAGCAGTTTGCTCATGGCATTGGACGGTGTTGACGCCGTAATCTTGCCAATGCCTGGAACTGATGCCAACGGGGTAGTAAGGGCAATTTATGCTCAGGAGCAGTTGATTTTAAATGAGGGTATTTTGAGCAGACTGCAACCAGGTACTCCGCTTTTCATCGGAGTTGCTAAACCTTACTTACGGGAACTAATTAAAAAACATAGCTTGCGTCTAATTGAAATTGCCGAACTGGATGATGTAGCAATCCTGAATTCTATACCTACGGCTGAAGGCGCTATTCAAATTGCTATGGAAGAGCTTCCCATAACCATTCATGGAAGCAAAGCATTGGTTGTTGGCTTTGGACGCTGCGGGATTACATTGGCCAGGACATTAAAGGCTTTGGGTAGTGACGTATTTGTGGCTGCAAGAAAACCTGCCGACTTGGCCAGATGTGTGGAAAGTGGATATAAGCCGGTCAAATATTCCGAACTTCCCAAAGTTCTCCCCGAAATCCAAGTAATCTTTAATACAGTGCCACATCTTGTTTTAGACAGCTCTCGTATTGCCCTGCTGGGCAAAGAGTGCTTAATTGTGGATATAGCAGCCGCACCGGGGGGGACAGATTTTCCGGCAGCGCAAAAAGCAGGGATTAAGGCAATTTTAGCTCCCGGATTACCGGGAAAAGTAGCGCCTAAAACTGCAGGTAAAATACTGGCTGATGTTTACCCGGGACTAATCCTCCAAGAACTCCACAGGGACAGAAAATAGGGGGTGCGGTAATGCGACTGGTGAACAAAAAGATAGGTTTTGCAGTAACAGGTTCTCACTGTACTTTGGAAAAAATATTGTCTGAAGTTAAACGTTTAGTTGAAGAAGGAGCGGAAGTTACGCCAATTTTATCTGAAAATGTGCAGCAAACAGATACCAGGTTTGGCGAGGCAAGGCTTTGGACTGAAAAGTTGGTTGAAATAACTAAAAAAGAACCAATTACAAGCATTACGGAGGCAGAGCCAATAGGCCCTAAGGGCCTATTGGATGTGGTGCTGATAGCTCCCTGTACGGGAAACACTCTAGCAAAATTAGCAAACGGAATAACTGACGGTACAGTTTTAATGGCTGCTAAAGCTCATCTGCGTAACCAGCGCCCTGTCGTTTTGGCAGTTTCCACAAATGACGGGTTAGGCTTTAATGCTAAAAATATTGGCTTACTGTTAAACAGCAAAAATATTTACTTTGTTCCTTTTGGACAGGATGATCCTGTCAAAAAACCAGGTTCCCTGGTAGCTAAAATGGATAAAATCCTTGATACTGTAGAAGGAGCTTTAGCAGGCAAGCAAATTCAACCCCTGTTATATGGCTGGGAGAAAAGCTAAATTTTAATTGACGAACTATTTGGGACTTTAAAAGAAACCGATCAAATCCTAGAATAATAATAGATCAAATTACTGCTTGAGGAGCATTGAATCTTGCCAGTAGAATCAAAGTCATTTTATTATTCGTAGTTTGGAGGTATTAATATGAAACAATATAATGTTGCTATTGTCGGTACTGGCGCTGTCGGTCAAACATTACTTGAAGTATTAGCAGAAAGAAACTTTCCTATCAAGGATTTAAAATTGCTGGCCACACAAAGATCTGCTGGCAAGAAAGTGAGCTTTGCTGGCAAGGAATATACAATTGCTGAAACCACGGAAGATGCTTTTCAAGGGGTTGATCTGGCCCTTTTTGCCGGAGGAGCAGCCAGCAAAAAGTTTGCACACGCAGCTGTAGAGCGGGGCGCCGTAGTAATTGATAACAGTAGCACATTTCGTTTAGATCCCGAAGTGCCATTGGTTGTTCCGGAAGTCAACCCGGAAGATGTAAAGTGGCACAAAGGTATCATTGCTAATCCCAACTGCTCTACAATTCAGATGGTGGTGGCTTTAAAGCCGCTGCATGATGCAGCCAAAATTAAAAGAATAATTGTATCTACTTACCAGGCTGTTTCCGGGGCAGGACAAGAAGCTATGGATGAATTAGTGGTACAGACTAAGCAGTTTTTAAATTCTGAAAAAATTGAGCCGGTAGTGTTCCCCTACCAGATTGCTTACAACCTGATACCGCAGATAGACGTATTTTTGGAAAACGATTATACCAAAGAAGAAATGAAAATGGTCAATGAAACCAGAAAAATGTTTCATGATCAGGAGATAGCCATTTCAGCTACTACTGTTAGGGTGCCGATTATGCGCAGCCATTCCGAAGCTATCAATATTGAGACAGAACGAAAATTATCTGCTGCTGAGGCCAGGGAAATTTTACGCCATGCTCCTGGGGTGGTTGTACATGATAATCCTGCTGAGAAAATTTATCCCATGCCAATTTTTTCTTCAAACCGGGATGAAGTTTTTGTAGGAAGAATCAGGGAAGATATATCCTGTTCCAACGGTCTATGTTTGTTTGTTGTGGCTGATCAACTGCGCAAAGGCGCCGCAACCAACGCTGTACAGATTGCGGAATTGTTAATCAAATACGAATTAATTTAATGAGGTGCTCCCAACGATGAGAATTTTAGTGCAGAAATACGGTGGCTCATCGGTAGCAACGGAAGAAGCGCGCCAGCAGGTTGCTGCAAAAATTATTGCGGCCAAACAAGAGGGGTATAGCCTGGTAGTTGTTGTTTCTGCCATAGGCAGACAAGGCGCCCCTTACGCTACAGATACTTTGATCTCGCTGGCTACCAAAAGTAACCCCGAATTAAGCCAAAGGGAATTGGATCTTGTGATGTCTTGCGGAGAGATTATTTCCGGTGTTATCTTGGCAGGAACATTGCAGGGTATGGGCTATAAGTCTGTTTGTTTTACGGGCGCACAGGCGGGCATAATTACCGATAATCAGTACGGGGATGCCAGGGTTGTTAAGATTGACACCAAGCGGATTGTAAACGCCCTGAAAGATGATTACATAGTGATTGTAACAGGCTTTCAAGGAGTTACTGCCGATGGTGAAATCACCACTTTAGGACGGGGCGGGAGCGATACTACTGCTTCTGCTTTGGGTGTGGCCCTAGATGCCGAAGCTATCGAGATTTACACAGACGTTGACGGAGTGAAAACGGCGGATCCCAGGATAGTTGCGGAGGCAAAGACACTAACTCAAGTGACCTATAATGAAATCTGCCATCTTGCTTATGAGGGCGCCAAGGTAATTCATCCCAGAGCGGTTGAAATTGCAGCACAAAAAAATATCCCTCTAAAAGTGAAATGTACTTTTAATGAAGCACCAGGCACTTTGGTGACAAATGCCAGGCATACTTTAGAACAAGACCCTCCCCTGCTAAATGATCGACCGGTCACCGGCATTACTCAAATTACTAACATCACCCAGATAAAAGTTATTCTTACAGGGGCCGATGGTATGCAAAGTGCGGCAAAGGTTTTCCGGTCATTGGCAGACGCCGGCATAAGTGTGGATTTTATTAATGTTCATCCCAAAGAGCTGATCTTTACGGTGAAAGAAAGTGTGGCTGCAAAAGCACAAAATATTTTAACGAAACTTGGATTTAATGTGGAACTGAGACCGGGCTGCGCCAAAGTTTCGGTTGTGGGAGCAGGGATGACTGGATTGCCAGGCGTGATGGCGAGTATTGTTGAAGCTTTGGCTGAGGAAAAAATTGAAATACTGCAGTCTGCAGATTCGTATACTACAATTTGGTGCTTGGTCGAGCAAAAATCAATGGAAAAGGCAGTTCGTGCACTCCATAATAAATTTAAACTTAACGAATAAATAAGTGAGGTGGATGATTTTGCAAAATAATTTCGGACGTGTATTAACCGCAATGGTTACCCCTTTTACTCCCGAAGACAAGCTGGATTTGGAAGGAGCAAGGAAACTCGCCAGCTACTTGGTCGCCAATGGCAGTGATGGTTTAGTGGTTGCGGGAACAACGGGTGAAAGTCCTACTCTGAGCAAAGAGGAAAAATTGGAATTGTTTCAAGCTGTAAAGGAAGCTGTAGGGCCGAATATTCCGGTTTTGGCAGGAACAGGTTCTTACAGCACTGAAGACAGCATTAAGCAATCCCAAGCGGCAGAGCAAGCAGGAGTGGACGGATTACTTGTGGTTGCTCCGTATTACAATAAGCCGACTCAAGACGGGCTTTACCAGCATTTTAAAAGCATTGCCGAGAATACCGCCTTACCGATAATGCTTTACAATATTCCTTCCCGCACAGGCAGAAATATGTTGCCTGTTACTGTGGCTAAACTAGCAGAGCTTGATAATATTTTAGCCATCAAAGAATCGACCGGCGATATGGAGCAAATGACAGAACTGCGGAGACTAACGCCGGATGACTTTTTAATCTATAGCGGTGATGATACTATGACTTTGCCGATGCTAGCATTGGGAGGTTACGGTGTTGTTAGTGTTGCTTCCCATTTGGTAGGCAGCCGCATTAAAGCTATGACTGAAGCTTTTATCAATGGCAATACTGCAGAAGCACTGCAAATACATCTGGAATTATTTCCGCTGTTTAAAACCATGTTTATTACTACTAATCCGATTCCAGTTAAAACTGCCATGGCATTAATGGGACACAAGGTCGGGGGATTTAGATTGCCTTTGGTTGGGGCAACGGCGGAGGAAGAAAAAATCATTGCAGCTACTTTACAAAAATACGGGTTGCTGAAGAGCGTTTAAAGAAACGCTCTTTTTTAGCAAATCAGAACGTTTATTGACTTTCTGATTTGCATAAGTGCAACTAGGGCTTCCGCCGGCGCTTATAAGCTTGGCGTAAGCCCAGTTTTCTTTATATTGTATTTTATGAACAACGGCATGCAATACTAGTAGAAGATAACTTGTGCAGGCAAATCTTATCAAGTATAATCATGGGTAGGGATAACTGAACGGCTGACGGGCGCCTTGTGGTGCTTGCGATGAAGCGCTAGGCGCTTATTTTTCTTGTCCTTTTTTGTTCGTGTATTTTTTCTTTTTTAGTTTTTAGGTGTTAAACTGGAGGTGCTTAAATGGCGGAAAACAACAAGTTGGTTTTGATTCCCCTGGGAGGACTGGGGGAAATCGGCAAAAATATGATGCTGGTCAAGTACGGTAATAATATCTTAGTGATTGACTCTGGCTTGATATTTCCGGAAGATGAAATGTTAGGCATTGATATAGTGATCCCTGATATCAGTTACCTGCTGGAAAATCGGCAAATGGTCAAGGCTATTCTTTTAACACATGGACATGAGGACCATATTGGAGCACTGCCTTACGTGTTAAAAGAACTCAATGTACCTGTTTATGGCACGAAACTCACTTTAGGACTGTTACAAGGGAAATTGAAAGAACATAATTTGTTGAGCAGTGTCAAACTGAATTGCGTTAAACCAAGGGATACTTTAAAAATTGGTCCTTTTGAGGTCGAGTTCATCAGAGTAAGCCACAGTATTCCCGATGCAGTTGCTATTGCTGTTCACACCCCTATTGGTACAGTTGTACATACAGGGGATTTTAAATTAGATCAAACACCTGTGGACGGCGATGTGATGGACTTTTACAAATTTGCCCAGTTGGGTGAGAAGGGGGTTTTAGTACTTCTTTCGGATAGTACAAATGTGGAGAGGCCCGGGTTTACCATGTCAGAAAAAGTGGTGGGGCAAACGTTAGATGAAGCTTTTCATCAGGCTACTGAACGAATTATAATTGCCAGCTTTGCTTCAAATGTGCACCGCTTACAGCAGATTATAAGTGCTGCTCATAAATACGGGCGTAAAGTAGCTGTGGTGGGCCGAAGCATGGTAAATGTGGTGAACGTGGCTACTGAACTGGGATACCTGCATGCCCCTAAAGGAATTCTGGTTGAGGTGGATGAGATACTTAATCTACCCAAAGACAAAGTGGTGATTATTACTACCGGCAGCCAGGGGGAACCTATGTCAGCCTTAACCAGAATGGCAATGTCGGACCATCGCAAACTGGAGATTATTCCCGGCGATACGGTCATTATCTCCGCCACGCCCATTCCAGGAAACGAAAAACTAGTAGCCAGAACTGTGGACCACTTGTTTAAACAAGGTGCTCAAGTCATTCATGAAGCAGTGTCAGGAATTCATGTTTCCGGTCACGCTAGCCAGGAAGACTTAAAAATGATGCTTAACCTCGTTAAACCGAAATTCTTTGTCCCCGTTCACGGAGAACATAGAATGTTGGTAAAACATGCCCGTTTAGCACAGGAGGTAGGTATTCCGGAAAACAATATTTTTGTTGCTGAAAACGGGCAGGTGCTGGAATTTACCAAGAATAAAGGCACTTTTGCCGGCAGGGTTACCGCAGGCAGAGTTTTAGTGGATGGTTTAGGGGTAGGAGACGTAGGCAATATTGTGTTAAGGGACCGCAAGCAGCTTTCTCAAGACGGCATTCTGATTGTGGTTGTTACCTTAAATAAAGATACAGGTGCTGTGGTAGCCGGTCCCGATATAGTTTCCAGGGGTTTTGTTTACGTGCGGGAATCGGAGGAATTAATGGAAGAAGCAAAGGAGAAGGTCCGCCAGTCTCTGGATAAATGCGCTGAAAGACAAGTAAGTGAGTGGTCAACGATAAAGTCAAATGTAAGAGACACCTTAGGTAAATTCCTTTATGAAAAGACACGCAGAAGGCCAATGATTTTGCCTATTATCATGGAAGTTTGATTTTCTAATAAGGCTGCTGAAAACTGGCTAGCAGTTTTCAGCAGCTTTTTTGCGTGTATTTTTTTGCAGATCGG
Source organism: Zhaonella formicivorans (assembly GCF_004353525.1). Lineage (NCBI taxonomy): Bacteria > Bacillati > Bacillota > Clostridia > Neomoorellales > Zhaonellaceae > Zhaonella > Zhaonella formicivorans. The sequence continues at coordinate 1,032,863 of NZ_CP085524.1, read as the reverse complement.
CAATACTAAACAAGAATACTTTGCAAAAGGAGAATAGCTGCCGATGGAAAAAATTCCATTCGATCCTCAATCCCCGGAGACTGCCCCAAACCCTGATACGCCGAAAAAAGTTGTTAAAAAAGCCTCAAAAAAAACTGAGTCGATTAAGGAGTTTGGCCAGCTTGATTTACCGGATGTACAGAGCAACATCCACTGCGTAACCATTGTGGGGCAAATAGAAGGGCATTTAACAATGCCTCCACAGAATAAAACAACTAAATATGAGCACATTATACCTCAGCTTGTTGCTTTGGAACAAAGCCCGCAAATCGAAGGAATCCTGGTAATTTTAAATACAGTAGGGGGAGACGTGGAAGCGGGACTGGCAATTGCTGAAATGCTCACCAGCATGACAAAACCAACTGTATCCTTAGTGCTGGGAGGTGGGCACAGTATAGGTGTGCCTATAGCTGTAGCCAGCGATTACTCATTTATTGCAGAGACTGCCACTATGACTATTCATCCCATTCGTTTAACCGGACTGGTGATTGGAGTTCCCCAAACTTATGAATATCTTGATAAAATGCAGGATAGAGTTATTAATTTTGTCACCAGGCATTCGAACGTTACTGAGGAAAAATTTAGAGAGTTGATGTTTCGCACAGGCGAGTTAGCCAGGGACATAGGTACAGTTTTAGTGGGAAGAGATGCGGTGAAGATTGGACTAATCAACGAAGTTGGCGGAATTGGTCAAGCCGTAAAGAAGCTCAAGGCCCTGATTGAGGAGCACAAAGTCAAACCTAAGGGAGTGCATTAAGATGCTGCTTTATACTCCTTTGCCTCTGGAATTGGTACTAGAAGGTTACGATCATTACAGGTGCTACAAGGAAATTGAATTTGCCGGCGTGAAGCTTCAGGTGGAGCAGTTGGAGTCAGGTCGGGGAAAAATTACCAGAATTTTGAGTACTAACCCTAAGGACTTTTTAAACCCCTTATTCCAGCCAGGGAATATAGTTTCTTTTGATGTACCGCAGATTCAAACAAATTCTCTTCAATAAGCTACTGCTCAAGCAGTAGTTTTTTCATGTACAGAAAGAATATTAAAAAAAAGCTGTGCAGGTTTACCCGGACAAGGAGAGTTCAGGGGGCTCTTGTTTTTAGCCTTATTTGGTTTAGCCCCTTGGAGATTTTTATGTTATAATTAGACAGTATGTAAAAATTGCCAATTCAACTCAAACTTCCTGCAAAAATAAATATGTTTTTTAGGTTCTTCTACACACCAAAGGAATTTAGCCAGGCGTGTAGAATTGTTCCAACGAGGTGATCAACAGTGGCCAGGGCTATAAAGGAAACAAAGCATGAACTAAAGTATGAAATAACAGGGATTCTGCTACTAGCTTTTGCCATATTGAGCATAGTCAGTATTTACGCTGTTGAAAGCAATGCTGTGCCCCAAGGCAGTCAAGCAATAGGGCCTATAGGAAATTTTCTGGTTCGGATCTTGAATGGTTTATTTGGGAAAGGCAAGTATCTGTTTGCTGCCCTGCTGGGATGGCATGCTGTAAGAATGATCAAAGCAAAAAACACGGTGCCTTTTAGTGTTCGCTCTCTGGGTATTGTGCTCCTGTTTGGGGCTGTTTTGACATTTTTACATTTAAAATACTTGATTTTGGGGGATGTAAAATCCATTATTAAGACATCCCTGGATGGCTTGGGTGGGGGATTAACTGGAGCTGTCCTGGCCATAATTTTAAATGCTGGCTTTGGTAAAATAGGAAGCTATATTATGCTTATTACCGTTAGCTTAATCGGCGTTTTGCTCATTACGGGTGTATCCTTTTCGGCCCTGTTAGGGAGCATAGGCGGTAGGCTTAAAATATTTTACCTGGAATTACGTCGGCAAATTACGGAATTCCTGTTTATAACTATAGAAGCAGAAGAGGAAGAAAAAAGGACAGACAAAAAGACGGAAATTCCTGTGAACTTTAGTTCCGAACCGCAGCGCATCCTGGAAAAAAATGAAGTACAACCTCATTGCGGTGAGGAGCCGCCGCTGATTATTTTGCCTGAACCGAAAAAAAAGAGCCAACATTTGAAAAAAGCAACAGCAAATGATGAATTGGGGAGAGACGACTTTCAGCCTCAGAAGAACGATAACAATCCTGCAGACAACAGTCAGTACATACTGCCCCCGTTAAATTTGTTGCAGGTCCCCAGTCATTCCAAAAATGCCAGGGGAAACAAGGAGATTACGGAGACAGTAAAACTGCTGGAAGACACTCTGGAGAGTTTCGGGGTTAAGGTAAAGGTAACTCAGGTCAGCTGCGGACCAGCCATAACCAGGTACGAAGCACAACCTGCACCTGGAGTTAAAGTAAGTAAAATTGTGAGCTTAGCTGATGATATCGCGTTAAGTTTAGCTGCACCTCATGTGAGAATTGAGGCCCCTATTCCGGGTAAAGCGGCGGTTGGAATTGAAGTGCCCAATAAAGAAGTGGCTTTGGTCCGCTTCAGGGAGGTATTGGAAACGGCAGAGTTCAACACTGCCCCTTCGCTCTTGACAGTTGCCTTTGGAAAAGATATAGCCGGTAATCCCATAGTGGCCGATCTGGCAAAAATGCCCCATCTACTGATTGCTGGAGCCACTGGTTCCGGGAAAAGCGTTTGTATGAATGCCCTGATCTGCAGTTTGTTATTTAAAGCTAAACCAAATGAGCTGAAATTTTTGATGATTGACCCTAAAATGGTGGAATTGACCACCTATAACGGTATTCCTCATTTAATAGCGCCAGTAGTCACTGACGCCAAAAAATCGGCTACCGCGTTACGCTGGATGGTCAATGAAATGGAAAACAGGTATGCTTTATTTGCCGCCAGCGGTGTTAAAGATATTTACCGTTACAACAAATTAAAACAAAAGGAGAATCCGGCAGCTCCCGTACCAGCCCTGCCATTCATCGTAGTATTGATTGACGAACTGGCAGATTTGATGATGGTTGCCCCCGCTGATGTGGAGGACGCCATTTGCCGTTTGGCACAAATGGCCAGAGCCGCCGGCATTCATTTGGTTGTTGCAACCCAGCGTCCATCGGTTGATGTGATTACCGGTGTGATCAAAGCAAATATACCAAGCCGTGTAGCTTTTGCTGTTTCCTCGCAAACCGATTCCAGGACTATTTTGGATATGGGAGGAGCAGAAAAGCTCTTAGGCAGGGGAGATATGCTTTTTTACCCGGTTGGGATGAGCAAACCAATCCGCGTGCAGGGAGTCTATGTATCTGATAAAGAAGTAGACGAGATTGTACAATTTTTAAAGAGCCAAGGTGCTCCTGAGTATTTGCAGGGAGCTGCCATTCTGGAAAACTCCGAAGAGAAAAGCGCCGAGAATTTGGAAAACGATGAGCTGTTGCCGGAAGCAGCCAGGCTTCTCATTGAAAGCGGACAGGCCTCAATTTCCATGCTGCAGCGCCGTTTACGCATAGGGTATACCAGAGCTGCCAGACTTATCGACATCATGGAGGAACGCGGGATAGTTGGGAGTTTTGAAGGCAGCAAACCTAGGGCTGTGTTAATTAACTGGGATGATTATCAAAAAATGTTCGGGGAAATGTAAAATTCAGTCTTTGACTTTGGGGAAAATAGTTATAGCGGTTTGGAAAATAGTTGAATCAGTTTAACTTGGAAGGAAATCGGTTAAAGTTTGTCGAAGGAAACTTAAGCAGAAAAAGGTAGGTTTGCATGATTAAAAATATCGCAATAGATGAAGCTTTAGCTAAAGATAACGCAATTTTTATTGATGTGCGCTCGCCACAGGAATTTGCCGAGGACTCTTTGCCTTTTGCCTATAATATACCGCTTCTGGATGACGAGCAAAGATCCAGGGTAGGGATAACGTATAAACACCAAGGTTCGACAGAAGCCCGGCAACTCGGTATGGAATTAATTGCTGGTCAAATTCCCGAAAAGATTAAGAAAATTAAAGAACTTGCTCAAGGGAAAGAGCTTATTTTATATTGCTGGCGTGGAGGTATGCGCAGCAAAGCCATGTGCGAACTGCTGGATTTGGCAGGCATACCAAGTTACCGCCTAATCGGGGGATACAAAGCATTTCGTAAACATGTAAACGAATTTTTTTCCCGCACTGAACTAAGCCAACAATTTTTTGTTATTTATGGGTTAACCGGGGTTGGTAAAAGTGAAATTATCCAAAGACTGCAGAGGTTAAACGTAGCAGCAATAGATTTGGAAAAATTAGCCAACCATCGTGGCTCTGTGTTTGGTAGCGTGGGACTAGGAGATCAACCTAGTCAAAAGAAGTTCGAAACTGCATTATACACAGCTCTGCGAGCTTTCCGCAACGAGCAGGCTATTGTAGTCGAAGGGGAAAGCAGGAAAATCGGTAAGTTAACAATACCGGCCCTTTTCTTTGACGCTATGCAAAATGGTTATCGCATCCTGGTCTACGATAGCCTGCAGAATCGAATCAAACGAATTTGTCAGGAATACATGCAGGGGCCTGATCGAAATCTATTAGCGCTGGAAAAATCCCTAAGCTTTTTACAGCGGCGAATAGGTAAAGTAAAGGTGGAGAAGTTGACTGAGCAGCTAAGATCTGGAGAGTATATGCAAGTTGTAAAGGATCTGTTGGTAAATTATTATGACGTGCTTTATCGACACCCCGACCAGCCTTCTGCAGAATATGATTTGTCCGTGAATAGTGGCAATGTTGAACAAGCAGCGGAGGAAATTAGAAGGTTTATCCACTTAAAATCCCTTGGTAAAGGAGGTTAGCTCATGATATGGGGCGGATAGGTGAAACTTTAAAAGAAGCACGGGAGTCTAAAAATTTGACTTTACGGGACGCGGAAGCTGCAACCAAGATTAGGCTTAAATATTTGGAGGCGCTGGAAAATGAGGATTTCTCCGAGCTCCCGGGCAGGGTGTATATTATTGGTTTTTTAAAGAGTTATGCTAAGTTTCTCGAGCTGGAAGACCAGGCACTGGTTGAAGAATATAAGGCAACATATAGAAATGAAGAAACTGCTCAAACTCAAGCTCTGAAATCTGCCTTACCGAGGCAGGGAGAGACACCGCAAAATAAAAAACTTTTTAAATTGGCCGGGCTTGCTTTGATTGTTGCCTTGCTTTTTACCATCAATTTTATCTACCAGCACAACCGCAAGGATGTTGCAGGCGAAAAGAATATGCAGCCCCCTCCAGTGCTTGCGGAGCAAAAGGATGAAGATCCTGATTCGGAACCAGAGCCAAGCGTTTCCACACGAAGTGAGCCGGGAGATGTCCCGGAAACCGGCAATGCAAACAGCGATGATCTAGGACAAAGTCAAGGGGTAAAGGTTACGGTGCAGGTTTTGCCTGATGCAGGCCTTAAAAGCTGGATTAGGGTCATTGCCGACGGTAAACAAATCTTTAGTGGCATTTTACAGGCCGGGGAAAAGAGGGAATTTAACGGCGATAAACTGGTTGCCATTAAGTTTGGCAATGCTGGTGCAGTGAGGGTTACTGTGAACGGTCAGGATCAAGGCATCATCGGGCAAATGGACGATGTTGTGGATAAAGAATACAAAATTGAAGATTTCAATTAATCGGTTAATCACAACTACCTATGGTTATATGCTTGGCAAAGAGTAAAACCGCTCCACTTTCTGATTTACTTAAGAACAGCTAGGCTTACGCCAGCCCCGTAAAGGTTAGGCGCAAGCCGAATTTTCTTTAGTAATGAAAATGTTTGCCTGAACCAGGCAAATTTCATGTGCTTTTTATTCAGGACAATCAAGATAAGATAAAGGTAAAGTGAGGATACGTTAATGCCGGTAAAAGTCGCAGTAATCACTCGAGGTTGCGATAAAAACACAGTAGATTCAGAGAGCATGCTAGGACTATTGCAAGCAAATGGGTATGAACTTGTGGACGAGCCGTATCAAGCAGATGCCCTCATTGTCAATACTTGCGGTTTTATTGCGGCGGCTAAAGAAGAATCAATTAACACTATCTTAGAGGCAGCCCAGTTAAAAAAAATTAAGCCGGAATTGAAAATTATTGCTGCCGGGTGTATGGTGCAAAAATACTGTCAGGAGCTGGCAACAGAAATTCCCGAAATTGACGGTTTTCTGGGAAGCAACAATGTGCCAGGTTTATTGACCTTACTGGACAAAGTTTTATCCGGCGACCGGGTTACCAGATTAGAAAATGGTGTGGTAGACCCAGATCTATATATTCCAAGGATCAGTACCACCCCCCATTTCTATTCTTATTTAAAAATAGCCGAGGGCTGTGATAACAGGTGCTCCTATTGCGCCATTCCAGTGATGAGGGGAGACTACTCCAGCAGAAGCATACCTGTTTTGCTTAAAGAAGCTGCCTTCTTAGTTGAAAAAGGCGTTAAAGAGATTTCGTTAGTCGCCCAAGATATAACTCTGTACGGCAAAGATCTCTATGGCCGGGAAAGTTTGACAAAGCTCTTGCAGGAACTGGTTAAAATTGAAGGTTTGGAATGGGTGCGCTTACTGTACTGTTATCCAACCCATATTTCCGATGAACTGATTGATTTAATTGCCCGGGAGCGAAAAATCTGCAAGTATCTGGATATTCCCCTCCAGCACGCGGATCAAGAGATTCTCAATAAAATGGGACGGAAACAGAAGACTGAAAAAGTTGTTGAACTTATCCAGAAGCTGCGCAAAAAGATTCCGGATTTGGCTTTAAGGACAACTTTTATTGTTGGTTTCCCCGGCGAACGGGAACAGCATTTTGCTACTCTCCTGAAATTTATGAAGGAGGTAGAGTTTGACTGGGCTGGGGTATTTACCTATTCTCCAGAAGAGGGAACTCCTGCTGCCGAGTTTCCAGAACAGGTTCCTGAAGAAATTAAAGAAGAAAGGTATCACCGGGCTATGCTGCTCCAGAGAGAGATTACGTCCCGGAGAAACGTGCGCTGGCTAGGACAATCCCTGACGGTGCTGATAGAAAAAGCGGCAAAGGAACAAGGCAAAGGTATATATCAAGGTCGAACTCAGCATCAAGCCCCTGAAGTTGATGGAGTTGTGTTTTTCAAAGGATGCGATTTGAACCCGGGAGAGTTTGTGCCTGTTTCGGTCACAGGTGTGGAGGATTATGACTTATTAGGGGAGAGCAAAGCATGAATTTAGCTAACCAGTTAACCTTGGTGAGAATTATATTAGTGCCCTTATTTATGACCTTTTTGTTGGTAAGGATTCCATACGGGCAGTTTATAGCTGCCGGTATATTTATTTTAGCAGCCAGCACCGACGGGCTAGACGGTTATATTGCCAGAAGCCGCCAGCAAATTACTAATTTAGGCAAAATTATGGATCCGCTGGCCGATAAGCTGTTAATCTCATCGGCGCTGATTTCCCTGGTGGAACTGGATTTGGTTAGAGCCTGGGTAGCATTTGTAATTATTGCCAGGGAGTTTGCAGTGACCGGTTTACGGGCTGTGGCTGCAGCAGAAGGATTTGTCATTGCTGCCAGCCCTTTGGGCAAAGTTAAGACCGTGAGTCAGATAGTTGCTGTAGTAGTGCTGCTAATTAGAGGGTTGCCAATACCTTACCTGGAACTTTTAGGCCAGGTATCGTTGTATTTTGCTGTGGTGGTTACCATCTTGTCCGGAATTGACTATTTTTATAAGTCTAAAGGCTTACTGGAAATACAGGAAAAATAAGCGCGCATGCGCTTCAGATTGTAGAAAAAGCCCGCATGTATTATTTCGCTCTGGACAAGCTCCCACGCCGTTAACGGCGGCAGAGCCGCCGACGGCTGAGGGAAACCAGTCCCGCTCCATAATACATACGGGCTATGAGAGTTTGTCTACGGTCTGAAGCGCGCATGCGCTTTTTTTATTGCCACCCTTTTCATAAGGTTTACAGCTACCGTCTATGTTATAATTGCTTTTAGCATGAGAGGAGTGAGTGCTATGCGGGTAAAAGGACTTCGTCTACCCTTGATCTTATTAGCAGCCATTTTGACCTTTGGCATTTTGCTGGGGGGACAGTGGATTGTTCAAGAGTATTCGGTCCGGCGTCCTTTGGTAGAAGGGGTCACCCAAGTGCCAGGAGTGCAGGATGTTAAGGCCATTAAAGGAAAACAAGGCTTAATCTTGGAAATTAAGCTGGGGGCAGTCCACGATTTGGCCAAAACTTATCGTTTGCTGAAAGACTCAACCAATGTTCAAGATAGTTCTAGGCTGCAACTGCGCTTAGTGGACAAGCGCAACGACACGCTAACACAGCTTTGGAATAAAAGCCAGTTTGCCATTTACGAGGCATTGGCTAACGGGAACTTTACCGCCATGTCCCGGAATATTGAAAATATAATGAAAAATTCCGGTGCAGACAGCTGGAGAATAAGTATTGATGCAGAAAATATTTATCTGGAAATGCACCAAGGCTCGAACTATTTATATGAAATAGTTCCGCGGGAGCAAGCTCCCCCGGCAGGTGGAGGTGACAGGTAGAATGTTGCTGCTAGAAGCAGGAATAGGTGCGGGGTTAGCGCTTTTTTTATTCCTCGCAATGCTAGGCTATAATATAGTTCCCTTTGTCTTAATCCTGGGTATAAGTGCCCTATTTTATTTCATGGTAGTTCAAAAGGGCATGCTCAACTTACAAAGTAGGAACAGATATGTTGGGGTTAAGATCAGCTTTGATGATATCGGAGGTCAGAATACTGCTAAGCGAGAATTGATTGAAGCATTAAATTTCATCGTCTCTGGCGACAGACTACAAAGTTTGGGGATAAGACCTCTTAAAGGAATCCTGTTAACAGGACCGCCTGGTACCGGGAAAACTTTGTTGGCTAAAGCTGCAGCCGCTTACACCGATGCAGTTTTTTTATCAGCGGCAGGCTCTGAGTTTGTGGAGATGTATGCCGGTGTTGGTGCCCAAAGGGTAAGAGATTTGTTTAAACAGGCCAAGGAATTGGCTAAAAAGGAAAAAAAGACGAGAGCTGTAATATTTATTGACGAGATTGAAGTTTTAGGTGTAAAAAGAGGCAGCCATAGCAGCCACCTGGAATATGACCAAACTTTAAACCAGCTACTGGTGGAAATGGACGGCTTAAAAACAAGTTCCGACGTGAAGGTTTTGGTTATTGCAGCTACAAACCGGGTTGATATGTTGGATCCAGCCCTTTTACGGCCGGGCCGCTTTGACAGGCAAGTTAAGGTTGATTTGCCGGATAAAGAAGGCCGGCTGCAAATCTTAAAAATTCATACCAGGAATAAACCTTTGGACCAGGAGGTTGACCTGGAAAGCATAGCGCAAGAGACCTTCGGGTTTTCGGGTGCTCACTTGGAAAGCCTGGCCAATGAGGCTGCTATTTATGCTTTACGGGACAATGAAACTACTATAAAAAGTCATCATTTTAAAGAAGCGGTAGATAAAGTAATGTTAGGTGAAAAACTGGACAGGCGGCCTACCACTGCGGAATTGGAAAGAATCGCCATCCACGAAGCCGGCCATGCAATCATCAGCGAAACAGTAAGGCCTGGCTCGGTAGTGCATCTAACTGTTACACCGCGGGGACAGGCTTTAGGTTATATGCGTCAGAAACCGGAAGGAGACTCTTATCTTTATACAAAAAGTTATCTTTTAAAACAGATTAAAATTGCTGTGGCCGGCGCGCTGGCTGAGGAGATGATCTTGGGTGAGCGCAGCACAGGTGCTGCCGGGGATTTCCAGGAAGCAGTTAAATTGGCCAGGCAAATAGTGGTAACCGGACTGTCAGAGTTAGGCATAGTTGATGCTGAAAAAGATGACCAGGCGATCAACACCAAAATAAAAGAAATACTGTATGGCCAGGTTGAAGAAGTTAAGAGGATTTTGACTGCCCAATTGCCGCTTTTGTATCAGGTGGCGGCAGATTTAAAAATGCAGGAAAAAATTAGCGGTGAGCGGTTGAGGGAATTAATCGCCACGTATAGCAGATGTGCATAGCGGAGGCTTAGTCTTCCGCTTTCTCATTTTTTTACCTATCCTGATAATAAACTGCAACGTCTATGTCCTGTCGCTCCCACTGTCTGAACCAAGAGCACCAACTACTCGCCACGGACTTCCAGCGGCACGCGCCTCGTTTAGTCCCCAGTCACCAGTCATCAGCCGCCAGCAGGCTACGCCGTCATTAGTTGTTAGTCATTAGTCGTTAATGTTAAACATAAATGGTTATGGTAATAACGTGCAACTAAGGACTAACCAACTAAAGACGCGGTCGCAGGCCGCAACTGGGGACTAGGGACTGGGGACTGGTGACTTACTGCTGCTAGGTCGCTTCCACGGGCATAAACGTATATAATAATTTTCATTGTACTGCTGGTGTTACGATAGCAGCATGGTGTCTACCCTGTTTAAATACTAATTATTTACGAAAGCACAGTAAATGTAGAAGCGCACCTGGGAAGCGGTATAGGTCTTAGGAGGAAAACTAATACTAGCACCGATTAATTTTATGGGGGGATACTTATAAACCGGCAGAGATTTACGGCTTTAATCATGGCTGTAATAGGAGCATTGGTGGTTGCAGGATTATTTGCTCAAATGCGCTTTAATATTACTGCCTTTGAATTTCAGTTAAGTATAGACTTTTTGACAAAAAACATTACGGAAATAGTTATTCCACCCATAGGGACTATTTTTGCCGAAACCCATTGGACTCCTGTCAGGATAAGTTTGCTCCTGCGCAGCATTGATTTGGAGGCGCTAAAAGATATCCTGGAGCAAGGGGTGAAGCAGCAGGAACTGCTTGATAAGGTAGTAACCGAGCTAAACCGGGTTATAAAAATATTCTTATTGCGCATGCTGGCTTTGGGGACGCTTGGTGGAACCCTCGGCATTTTAGCGCTCCACCGCAAGCGGATCATGTCCTATTTTAAAGGAGCGCTAGCTGGATTGTTGATTATGGCCTGCTTACTTTACGGTACTTATTACAGTTATGATCTCAGTAAATTTCAAAATCCCCATTTTGAAGGAGCATTGCAAGGTGCACCTTGGATGATTGATCTATTTCAAGAAGCTTTAGTAAAGGTGGATATTTTAGGGAAACGCATGCAGGTTATGGCCGCCAACCTTTACCAGCTTTTTGAGCGTCTGGAACAAGTGGAACCCATTGAAGACGATATACACGGCCTAAAAATCTTGCATGTCTCTGATATTCATAACAATCCTGCGGCTTATGATTTTATTGCGCAGATAGCAGACAGTTTTGGGGTGGACGTTATAGTCGACACAGGGGATATTTCAGATTTCGGAACACCTTTGGAAGCTAAACTGGTGCAGAGATTGCAAGAATTGAAAGTACCCTATCTCTTTGTGGCCGGTAACCATGATTCTCCCACAATTCTTGAGGCCCTGCAAAATATTAATAACGTTTTGGTCGTCAATGACCGGATTTTCAATGTGAAGGGTATCAATTTTGCCGGGATAAACGATCCTGCCTCAGTCAGCACCCGGGTAATCCCACCACCTGAAGAAAAAATAACTGAATATGCGAACCGCTTAAGAGGTCTAATTAGGGTTTCAGAGGTTTGCCCCGACATCCTGATGGTGCACAATCCTTGGCTGGCCAGACAGTTTGCAGGTCAGGTGCCGGTTATACTTTATGGACATAATCACCGTTATTCTATTGATGAAGGAAAAGGATCGGTGTTAGTAAATGCAGGAACAACAGGCGCTGCCGGCGTTAGGGGTTTAATCGAAACTAACGAAATCCCCTATAGTTTGGCGTTATTGCATTTTAAAAAGGATTCGGCTTGGACTTTGGTAGCCGCTGATACTATTAAAGTATTTAACCTTAAGAGTGGTTTTTCTGTGGAACGCAGGGTGTTTGTCCCTTATTTTGAAGATAAAACGGAAAACAATGTGGGAGCAGGGAATTTAACAGCTTACAGCGAATAATTGGAAGAGCAATTTGATTTGAACCGGACTGGGAGGTAGTGAGTTGCGCCTGTTTCTCGCTATACATCTTACACCTGAGCTGAAGAATGTGCTGGCTGAGCAGCAAGCTGAACTAAAACGTAAAATCACTGGAGTAAAATGGGTTGAACCGGAAAATATCCATTTAACTATCAAATTTTTGGGTGAAATAGCCAAAGAAAACCTTCCATATTTAATTACAAAGTTTAAAGGGGCTGCAGGCAAATTCAAACCTTTTGATCTCAAAGTAAAAGGGATGGGAGCCTTTCCAACTTTAGCGAGAGCCCGCATCATCTGGGCAGGAATTGCCCAGCCATGGCCCGTATCGCTGCTTGCTTTACAAGCCGGGCTTGAGCAGGTGCTCCTGGAAAAGCAATTTTGTACCCTGGATAAGAATTTTTATCCCCATCTCACTTTGGGAAGGGTCAAAAAATCATCGGGGGGACTTAACTGCAGTGGCTTTTTATCTTCAACGGCTGATAAGGTTTTCGGCACCAGCCGGGTTGATGCTTTTTACCTGATGCAAAGCGTGCTTCACCAAACAGGTCCGTGTTATACAGTAGTCCAGCGGTTTCCGCTGAATTTGGAAAATAATTGACATTTTCCAGGAAATAGTCTATAATCACCCTATTCGAACAGATGTTTTATATAGGAGGTTGATGTTAGTGAACGATAAAGCTAAAGCGTTAGAAATGGCTCTAACCCAAATAGAGAAACAATTTGGCAAGGGGTCGATTATGAAACTGGGTGAAGCGGCTTCGGCTTTGCAGGTAGAGGTAATATCAACAGGAGCATTGGCATTGGATTTAGCTTTGGGAGTGGGTGGCGTACCCAGGGGCAGGATTATTGAGGTTTACGGTCCGGAATCATCTGGAAAAACTACTGTTGCTTTACACATCATTGCGGAGGCACAAAAAAATGGTGGGATTGCAGCTTTTATCGATGCCGAACATGCCTTAGACCCGGTTTATGCCCGGAATTTGGGGGTAGATATAGATAATTTGCTGGTTTCCCAACCCGATACCGGAGAACAAGCCCTGGAAATTGCTGAAGCGTTAGTTAGAAGCGGTGCGGTGGATGTGATAGTGGTTGACTCGGTGGCCGCTTTGGTACCACGGGCCGAAATTGAAGGAGAAATGGGTGATGCCCATGTAGGTCTGCAAGCTCGTTTGATGTCGCAGGCCTTACGTAAATTGGCGGGGGCCATCAGTAAATCCAGGACTATCGCTATTTTTATCAACCAGCTAAGGGAAAAGGTCGGGGTTATGTTTGGCAACCCGGAAACTACGCCTGGAGGAAGGGCTTTAAAGTTTTACGCTTCCATCCGGCTTGAAGTGCGCAGAGTGGAAACACTGAAACAAGGTGCAGATATGGTTGGAAGCAGGACAAGGGTTAAAGTCGTAAAAAACAAGGTGGCGCCTCCTTTTAAACAAGCTGATTTTGATATCATGTATGGCGAGGGAATATCGAAAGAGGGCAGCATTATCGATTTAGGCACGGAATTAAACATTATTCAAAAGAGCGGGGCCTGGTATTCATATGGGGAAGAACGTCTGGGTCAAGGGCGCGAGAACGTGAAGGAGTTTTTAAAAACCCATCAGGAAATAATGCAGTTAATCGAGCAAGAAATTCGAAATAAAGTTAATGAAAATCACCAACTGCTGCCCCAGGCTAAAGGATAACAGCAATACTGCCCTATGAGTGAATTAAGCAAAACTGCCGGCAAAGCGCTCGGGGTGGCACTGCGAATTCTTGGCCATCGTTCGTGTACAGTTAAAGAACTGGAAACTAAGATGCTGGCAAGAGGTTATCCCGCGGAGACCGTGGCTTGGGTGATAGAATACTGCCTGGAAAGAAATTATCTCAATGATCGAGAGTTTGCAAGACAATGGATTTCCACCCGTACGCGGTTGAAACCCATGGGAAAATGCCGGCTAAAACAGGAACTAAAGCAAAAAGGTTTGGATCAGGAGGTTATTTACACACAGTTAGAGGAACTTCTTCCGGCAGAAATAGAACTTGATCTGGCTACCGAACTTCTGTCCAAAAAGCTGCATGGTTCCCAGCCTTTGGATAAAAAGAAAAAATACCAATTATACCGGATGCTTTTAAGGCGTGGCTTCAGCGGAGAACTTGCCCGACAAGCTATATGTAGGGTTACTGAGGAGGCTGAGCTGCCAGAGCTCGATCTTGAACACTTAGATTAACGAACATTTAGATTAACTTGACATCTTTTTTTAAGAATATTACAATACTATCGGGAGAAACTACGTTAGGACTAGACACCAGATGTATGGTATTTAAATAGATGGTTCGCAATGTTCTTTGGTAGCAACTGTGTGATCTGCCAAATCATTATGGCTACTACAGTTAGAACAATGAATCGTTTTAAATACAGTGCTTATGCTTCTACAGGCATAAGTTTGTTAAAACCGCACATCTGGGGATGTTAGTTTCTAATGTACGCCGAGTTTCTTACTCGGCTTTATTTTTTAGAGCTCCAAAATGTTTTAGTAGATTGCAAAGAATGGAGGTGAGACTATTTACTGGAACTATTATTTTATTACCTTGCTTTTAGCCATAGGGGCATTCATTGGTGGATATTTTCTTCGTAAATCTTTAGCTGAGGCTAAAATCGCATCGGCCGAGGAAGCGGCTAAAAAAATAGTGGAAGAGGCTGAAAAAGAGGCTGAAGCTAAGAAAAGAGAAGCGATTTTAGAGGCTAAAGAAGAGGTTCATAAGTTGCGTAATGAAGTTGAGCGGGAAAATAGGGAACGCCGTAACGAATTGCAAAGAATAGAAAGGCGGCTCCTCCAAAAGGAGGAATCTCTCGACCGCAAAACAGAAGCAATTGAACGCAAGGAAGAAAGTTTGCATAAAAAGGAACAGGAATTAGAAAAGCTCAAAGCGAATGTCAACGAGATTTACACTCAACAAGTTGCTGAATTGGAAAGGCTTTCAGGACTGACTTCCGAGGAGGCCAGGGAAATCCTCTTAGCAAATGTAGAAGAAGAAATTAAACATGAAACAGCCATGCTGATTAAAGAAATTGAGACCCAGGCCAAGGAAGAAGGGGAAAAAAGAGCCAAAGAGATCATCACTCTGGCAATTCAACGCTGCGCTGCTGATCATGTGGCAGAAACAACCGTTTCTGTGGTACCGTTACCCAATGATGAGATGAAGGGCAGAATTATCGGTCGTGAAGGCAGAAATATTCGCACCTTGGAAACTTTAACCGGAATAGATTTGATTATCGATGATACTCCGGAAGCGGTCATTCTGTCCGGTTTCGATCCGGTAAGACGGGAAGTAGCGCGCATTGCTTTAGAAAAGCTCATTGCTGATGGGCGTATTCACCCGGCTCGGATTGAAGAGATGGTTGAAAAAGCCCAAAAAGAAGTTGAGCAAAAAATAAGAGAAGAAGGCGAGCAAGCTACATTTGAGACTGGCATCCACGGCTTACATCCCGAGTTGGTTAGGTTGTTGGGGCGGTTGAAGTACAGAACAAGTTACGGGCAAAATGTGCTTAAGCATTCGGTGGAGGTAGCCCATTTAGCTGCTTCCATGGCAGCCGAATTAGGCGCAGATGTCCAATTGGCAAAACGGGCAGGTCTTTTACACGATATAGGCAAAGCTGTTGATCATGAAGTTGAAGGACCGCACGTTACGATTGGAGTTGAATTGGCCAAAAAATATAAGGAGTCACCGGAGGTTATTCATGCCATAGCTGCTCACCACGGGGATGTTGATCCCCAAAGCATCGAGGCGGTGCTGGTACAAGCTGCTGATGCTGTATCGGCTGCACGCCCAGGAGCTAGGCGTGAAACTCTGGAAACTTATATTAAACGATTGCAAAAGCTTGAGGAAATTGCAGATTCGTTTGAAGGTGTGGAAAAATCCTATGCCATTCAGGCTGGGCGTGAGATTCGCATTATGGTTAAGCCTGATAAAGTAGATGATTTAAGTGCAGTACGCCTGGTTAGGGATATAGTGAAAACCATCGAGCGGGAATTGGAGTATCCCGGTCAAATCAAAGTGGTGGTTATCCGGGAAACCAGAGCGATTGAGTATGCTAAATAGGAAAAGCGGCTCCCCAGGAGCCGCTTAACATTTTTACCAAAAAATTTAGCGGCCCCGATGTTGCCAAGCAGGCAGGAATTCGCTAGCCGGTGCAGAAATTAAAACATATGGACAAAGTATGGGGGCAGGTGTAACCTTTGAACTTGAAATATAAAAATGGGGATGAAGTATCCGATAGCATAGGCTTATTAATTTCAATCCTTGTCAGGTATCCGGAGGTTGGCTCCACTAATTATGATCCTGAAAGCCGAAAATTAGCTTTAACTTTTACTCTTTCACAACTGCTGGATAATGAACCTCTACAACAATTTAAAAATAAATGTATTTCCTGCATTGAGACTTTTCACTATCTGGAAAACAGAAAGCCAAACATTTTAAACCTTAAGTATTCGGCTTACGAGGGCTTAACCGTGCTGGAAGTGCAGCGGGACGTAGAAACAATTACCCATAATGAGATTGCTTTAATAATCTCCTTGCTTCACCAGGATTTTGCCAACATCCTGGTAGCCGATGCAAATGACAGTTTAATGGAGGAAGATTTGGAACTGCAAGAGGAAATGATCGGCCATGCGCTGGAAAACATTAAAGGTTCTACTTTAGATAAAAAATTAATAGCTTTTCGCGAGGAAGGAAGAGTTTTGGTTTTTAATAAGTAACCAGTGTGCTTCTTTAATTTGGGACACATTTAAAAATGTGTCCCAAAAAAATTATGTAAGCCGGTATGGATTATTGATCATTTGGAAAACTATGGTAACAAATCTGGTTCGACGGGGGTTACAGGTGAAAATTTTATTTTTAGGGGACGTGGTCGGTCGACCAGGTCGCCAAGCCATTAAAATGTTTTTAAAAAATTATGTTAGTGAACATTGCATAGATGTAGTTATTGCCAACGGAGAAAATGCGGCAGGTGGGAATGGCATCACCAAGGAAATTGCCAAAGAACTTTTTTCCTATGGAATTGACGCTTTATCTATGGGAAACCACATCTGGGATAAAAAAGAAGTCCTAGGGTTTATAGATAACGAAGACAGGATAATCAGGCCCGCTAATTACCCCCCAGGTACACCCGGCAAAGGCTATACTATTTTGAAAACAAAAAAGGGCAGCAAACTGGGGCTGCTGAACCTTTCGGGCCGTGTTTTTCTATCTAATTTGGATTGCCCTTTCCGAATTGGCGAGCAAATGGTTAAGGAGCTACAGGCAATTACCAAGAACATTATTGTAGACTTCCATGCTGAAGCTACTTCGGAAAAAGTGGCTTTTGGCTGGTTTATGGATGGTAAAGTCAGTGCTGTCTGTGGGACTCATACCCATATTCAAACCAGTGATTATAGAATTTTGCCTAAAGGTACTGCATATATTACTGATGTAGGAATGACCGGGCCTCGGGATTCGGTGCTAGGCGTAAAATCAGAACTGGTAATTAAGAAATTTTTAACCCAAATGCCTGTTCGTTTTGAGGTTGCCAGTGGCATAATGCAAGTTAATGGAGTAGTGATCGAGCTTTTTGCCGATGGCAAAGCAAAACATATTGAGCCTTTAGTTCTTATCGTGCAAGAAAATTAGATAATTCAAATTAATTTACTGCTAAAAAAAGGATTTTTTCCAAGCTAGCCGAATATATCATTGCAGAGGGGATTCTCTCATCAACTAGACGTCAAAGGGAGGTCAAATTGATGGAAGTGTTGAAAGTTTCAGCAAAGTCCAGCCCAAATTCTGTCGCCGGTGCACTGGCCGGGGTTCTCAGGGAAAGAGGAGGAGCTGAGATCCAGGCTATCGGGGCAGGAGCATTAAACCAAGCTGTAAAAGCAGTAGCCATCGCTCGCGGATTTGTAGCGCCCAGTGGAGTAGATTTGATTTGCATCCCGGCATTTACCGACATTCAAATTGATGGAGAAGAGAGAACTGCTATTAAGTTGATTGTAGAACCCCGCTAAGAACGGGTTAACGCTGTTTGAAGTGAATTTGTTGCCTGTATTCCTGAGAAGGAATACAGGTTTTTGTTTGCACATTAGCTTCGTTCCAATTGAAACCGCTTATTCTCTCTCCCCTAGCAATTTTTTACGGTTATAGTTTCACAAGTTAGTCATAGCATCTACTGTGCGGATTAGCTTTGCGCCCGCCAAGTATCCTTTAGAAAGGGGTTTGAAATGATGCTTGTGGTAGATGCTCATTGTGATACCATGCTTGATGTAATTAGGGGCAAAAGAAGGCTAGGCACAAGATCATCACAAGGCCATGTAGATTTGCCTCGTTTATTGGAGGCTGGTGTAAAAGTACAGATTTTTGCCTTGTTTATTGAAACGGTGTACAAACCTAATGGAGCGCTGCGCAGGGCGCTGCAGCAAATAGCAGCATTCTATGAGGAAGTAGAAAGTAACCGGGACCGATTGAAGGTGATCACCTCACGGCAGGATTTACAGCAGGTGTTAACCAGCGCAGGTACTGTAGGGGCAATTTTAAGTATAGAAGGCGGGGAGGCTTTAGAAGGCGATTTAGGAGTATTAGAGTGCCTTTTCCGTTTGGGGGTGCGTTGTCTCGGTCTGACCTGGAATCAGAGAAACGCCATTGCTGACGGTGTGGGTGAAAGGTTAAGCAAAGGAGGTTTAACCTCATTTGGCAGAAAAGTGGTTAATAACATGAACCGACTGGGAATGGTAATAGATCTGGCCCATATAGCGGAACAAGGCTTTTGGGATGTTCTCGAAGTAACTACCAAACCCCTTTTAGTGTCTCACGCCAACTGCCAAAGCGTCTATAATCATTACCGGAATTTAAACGATGCCCAGATAAAAGCCTTGGCCCAAAACCAAGGGGTTTTAGGGGTCACATTTGCACCTGAATTTGTAGCCCAGGAAGCCTCCGTTGCTAAGGTTGTAGAGCATATTGACCATGCCTGTCAATTGCTAGGAAACGTCTTACACGTTGGCATTGGTTCTGATTTTGACGGTACCGATCCTATGACGCCAGGCTTGGAAGATGTGACCAGACTTTCGAATTTAATTGCCGGACTTGATAAAAGAGGATATAAGACAGAGGAAATTGCAAAAATACTGGGTAAAAATATTTTACGGGTTTTAGAGGCAAATTTAATCTAAAATCTAAATGGATGTTTTAGTTGCCTGGAGCCTGTAGACACGATAAAATACAGATAATTAAGGTGAACATGATGTTAGCTGATTTACACATACATACCACAGCTTCCGACGGCGCCCTTGCTCCCGCAGCGGTAGTAAGGCTGGCCCAAAGCAAAGGTCTGGCAGCCTTGGCGGTAACTGATCATGATACCACGGCAGGACTGGAAGAGGCTCTATCAACCGGTAACATGCTCACCATAACGGTAGTGCCGGGAATAGAATTAAGCACCCAGTTTGCCGATACAGAAATTCATATCTTAGGCTATTTTCTTGATTTTCGGAATGAGCCGCTGCAAAACAGGCTGGCGGATTTGCGCGCTGACCGAGTAAACAGAAACAAAAAAATACTGAAAAAATTACGTGACTTAGGATATAAACTGGATTGGGAGAGGGTTTTGGCACTGGCAGGAGAAGGCAGCGTCGGAAGGCCGCACATAGCTCTTGCCTTAAAAGAAAAGGGATACGTGGCCACCGTGGAGGAAGGATTTCAAAAATTCTTAAACCGTGGTGCTCCGGCTTTTGTACCGAGAAAAAAATTACATCCTCAGGAGGGTATTGATCTGATTAAAGCGACCGGAGGGGTGGCTGTGCTCGCCCATCCTGGTTTGCTGGGTGATCAGCGCCTGGTCAAAGAATTGATTCTGGCAGGCATACAGGGGATCGAGGTTTATTATCCACTACATAGCGAGGACGACAAGAGAAATTATTTGAGCTTATGTAAAACATACAAGCTAATTGCCACCGGGGGTTCCGATTTTCATGGCATAGGCACTGAAAGCAAAGCTGAAATCGGGGCCGCAGTGGTTCCCTACCATGCAGTTAAAGCTTTGGAAAAAGCAAAAGGAGGAGTAGGAAATGGAGCAAGCTAGCAGGGTGAAAAAACTGGGTTCGGCTATTTTTAGTGAAATGGATAAATTGAGCAAAGAAGTTAAAGCCCGCGGGGTGGATATCATCAATTTGAGTATAGGGAGTCCTGACCGTCCGCCGGCGCCTCATATTGTGGAGGCACTACAAGCTGCTGTAGCCGACAAGAGTATTTATGGCTACGCTTTAACCCAGGGGCTGGATGTTTTCAAGGCTGCCGTAGCTGAGTGGTATGGTAAAAGATTCAATGTCCAGTTGGATCCGCAGAATGAAGTGCTCTCCTTAATGGGGTCACAAGATGGTCTTGGCCATATTTGCTTGGCCTATTTAAACCCGGGGGATATTGCTTTAGTTCCCGAACCGGGATATCCTATTTACACAGCAAGTGTAATGTTGGCCGGAGGTAAGAAAGTTGCGGTGCCCCTTCAAGCAGACAATAATTATTTGCCCAAGTTGCAGGATATACCCGAAAAGGTTGCCCGCGAGGCCAAACTGTTGTTTTTAAATTACCCCAATAATCCTTTGGCAGCAGTGGCTGACTATGAATTTTTCTCGGAAGTGGTTGATTTCGCAAAAGAATATGATCTGATCGTCTGTCATGATAATGCTTATTCAGAACTTGCTTTTGACGGCTTCCGACCTATTAGTTTTTTGCAGGTTCCGGGTGCAAAAGAGGTAGGGGTGGAGTTTCATTCCTTTTCCAAGACTTATAACATGGCTGGATGCAGAATAGGTTTTGTAGTCGGCAATCGTGAAGTTATTGCCGCTTTAACTGCAGTTAAAGCGAATTTAGATTACGGCATTTACAAAGCTGTGCAGTTAGCTGCAGTGGCTGCTTTAACCGGGCCCCAGGATTATGTGCGGGAAAACGCCGCTGTCTACGCCAGAAGAAGGGATGTACTGGTGAATGGTTTAAGAGACCTGGGGTGGGATATGCCGAGACCAAAAGCAACTATGTTTGTCTGGGCACCCTTGCCCAAAGGATACACCGATTCCTACGCTTTTGCTGTAGAACTTTTACATAAAACCGGCGTAGTTGTGGTGCCCGGTATAGGATTTGGTCAACTTGGTGAGGGATATGTACGCATTGCCCTGGTAGAGGAGGAAGAAAGATTACGGGAAGCAGTAGCAAGGATTAAGGCAAGTTTTGATTTCAAGGTTACGGAAAATAAACCGGCCTAGGTAAATTGAGTTGTCAATAAAACCATTGCCCGTGCATATAATTTTATGGGAATTTTTCTATGGACGGGTGTGGTACTGTTGGATAGTCTTAAAGAACAAGAACTTTTGAAACGGATTAGTCAGCTGGAAGAAAAAGTAGCGCAACTGAGGGTAAGCCGCCGCGTTCTGATCCAACTTGTTGAAAGAATAGAGCGGGAAAAGGCTGAACTGCTTCAGCGAGCGGAAAGGGAAAAACGCATTTTAAAACTGCAAAACGCCAGGTATGCGCGCTTAATCTTCGAACGGAACAGACAGCTAGCCCTGCTGCAAAATAAACAAAGCCAATAACCAAGGCAGCTCCTGATACGTTTGTTTTATAACTTGTCAAAAAAATGGGTATGAGCTATAATTGATACTGATCAGTTAATTCTCAGTCCAGCTGACAAAATTTTAAAAATTTTAATATAAAACCTCATGGGTGAAGTTACAGGAGAAGGGAATCAGGTGAAAAGCCTGAGCGGTCGCGCCACTGTAACGGGGAGAAGCCTCCATAGCCACTGGTTAAACCGGGAAGGCGGAGGAAGGAATGAACCGTAGCCAGGAAACCTGCCTATAACTTTGCGCAATGTCCTTCGCGTTAAGGGACAGGCGTTAAGCAGCTTATTAAGACCTCAGCCAACCTAGCGTAGGCGAGGTCTTTTTGTCTAATCTGAAAATATACTGTATCGTTTTTTGCCAATCGCTCCAGAGTCATTTTCATCCTATTGTTGGTGCCGCGCTAGCGGGCATTGGTGCTTACTCTGAAAACATAAGTTCATTGGAGGGTAAGAGGGGTGAGCTTTTGCCAGGAAAAATTTTTCTAGTTACCGGTGGGACCAGAAGCGGTAAAAGCGCTTTTGCCGAGAGACTGGCCGCGCAAATTTCCGCTGTTGTTTCTTATATCGCTACAGCTGTGATTACTGATGAAGAAATGCAAGCTCGGGTTGACTTGCATCAGCGGCGCAGGCCTGCTGGTTGGGAAACTTTGGAAGAACCGTACTGTGTATCGGACTTGATAGGGAAAATTGGGGCACCGGAGAAAGTTTTTCTTTTGGACTGTTTATCTGTCTATGTGAGCAATTTGCTTTGGAGGAATAACGCTGATAATGATGAAGAAAACAGGGCAGCGGTGCTCGCTGAAGTCCGGGCGATCTTACAAGCAGCTAAAAACACGGGTTCAACACTGATCATTGTCTCCAGCGAAGTAGGCTTGGGCCTGGTACCAGACAACCGCTTAGGCAGGTTTTACCGTGACCTTTTAGGTGAAGCGAATCAGGAAGTAGCAGAGACTGCTGAGGAAGTTTATTTCGTGGCGTCCGGGATTCCTCTGGCGCTGAAGCGTTTGCACAAATTTATGCAATCTACTGAAAGGGATTGAAAATGGACATGTATCGCTACTATGAAGGGAGAATGTGGAAGAGGGGTTACACCACCGGCAGCTGTGCTGCAGCCGCAGCCAAGGGGGCTGTATTAGCTTTGGTCAAAAATCAGCAAGTGAAGGAGGTCGAAATTGTAACACCTCTCAATACCACGCTCACAATTCCTGTGCATGCTCTAGAAATCAATCAGAAAAGCGCAACCTGCAGCGTAATCAAGGATGGCGGCGATGATCCCGATATAACTCACGGGTTGGAAATCAAAGTTAAAGCCGTAATGAAGGGATCTACAATAGAGATTAGAGGTGGTAAGGGAGTTGGAACTGTTATGAAACCGGGTTTAGCAGTGTCTCCCGGTCAGCCGGCTATAAATCCGGTACCTCGAAAAATGATTCAGGAAGCAGTGCAGCCATTGCTGGAGGCAGGTCAGGGGGTCGAACTGGAAATAATTGTGCCTGGGGGAGAAGAAGCAGCAAGAAAAACCCTTAACCCTAAATTAGGTATTGTAGGGGGAATTTCCATTCTAGGTACTACAGGAATTGTGGAACCTATGTCGGAGGAAGCCTTTAAGTCTTCCCTAGTTCCCCAGATCAGCTTGGCTTTGGCCATGGGATATAAAACACTAGTGCTGACTCCCGGCAGGATGGGGCAAAGGCGGGCCATGGAAAGGTGGAGGTTGCCGGAAGAAGCAGTTGTGCAAATGAGCAATTTTGTCGGTTTTATGCTGCAGGAATGCTGTCAACGACAAGTTGCAAATTTAATCCTGTACGGTCATATTGGCAAATTAATAAAAATAGCCGGTGGAATCTTTCACACTCATAGCAAAGTAGCCGATGCCAGGTTAGAGATTCTTACCGCCCATGCAGCTCTACAAGGCGCTTCTATGGAGGTGATCGACGCCATTATGGGGGCCAATACTATCGAAGAGGCAGTAGGAACCGTAAAAGAAGCCGGAATGGATTTTCTTTTTGAAAAGTTAGCCCAGAGAGTCAGCGCCAAAGCAAGCGAATTCGTACAAGGGAAAATTAAAATTGGCACTATCCTTACCTCTTTAAGTGGGGAAACTCTGGGACAGGATGAAAGTGCTTCGCTATTATTGGAGGAATTGAGGTGTAATTGAGTTTGCTACACGTAGTTGGTATTGGACCAGGGAGCAGGGATTATTTAATTCCGAAAGCAGTGGACACTGTAAACAACGCCCAGGTTTTGGTAGGCGGCAAAAGAGCCTTAGCCCTTTTTCCCGAACACCGGGGTGAAAAAATGGTAATCACCGGCGATCTGCCTAAAGTTATTGCTTTTATCCGTAGCAACTTACATAAAGAAATTGCCGTTTTAGTGTCAGGAGACCCCGGCTTTCACAGCTTACTCCCCATAATCAGAAAGTCGTTTCCCAGCGAGCGGATTCAAGTTATTCCAGGAATTAGTTCTGTGCAGTTGGCCTATGCCAGGCTGGCATTGCCCTGGCAGGATGCAACCTTGCTAAGCCTGCATGGCAAGGAATTAAGCATTCTAAAAGAGTACCTGACTGCTCCAAATCTGGCTCTGCTCACAGATCCCGTAAATTCCCCTTCTCAAATAGCTGCTTACTGGCTGGAGAACGGGGGAACTGATTGTACCGTTTATTTATGCGAGCATCTAAGCTATGAGGATGAAAATGTCCAGCCCTACCTAATGTCTGCCTTAGCGAACCAGCAGAAAACCACCCCATGTGTGATGGTGATTAAAAATGAGCAAGCTTGAGTTTGGAGCGCCCGGCATACCTGATCATTTTTTTGAGCGGGGACAAGTCCCCATGACCAAGGAAGAAATCCGCATCTTGACTTTGGCCAAGGCTCAGCTGAAAAAGAACAGTATTGTCTATGATGTTGGTGCCGGTACAGGTTCCATCAGCGTTGAAGCAGCTCTACTTGTTCCGGAAGGTCAGGTTTTTGCCGTGGAAAAAAAACCTGCCGGCGTTGTCTTAATTAGGAGGAACCGCGACCGTTTCAGTCTCAAAAACTTACATGTTGTGGAAGGAAGCGCCCCAGAAGCGCTCCATACTTTACCCAAGGCGGACCGAATTATTATCGGAGGCACCGGCGGGCAACTGCTTACCATTTTAGACACTTGCCATAGCAAGCTAACCCGTGATGGAATTATAGTGCTTAACGCTATTACCCTGGATACTTTATGGCATGGCATCGCCCGTTTAGAAGAATTAGGCTATAAATTGGATATTGCAGCGGTAAATATTGCGAAGCTTTTGCCTTTAGGCTCCACAAAAGCTTTCCAAAGCAATAATCCTGTGTATATCATAAGGGGAGTGAAAAGATGAAAGGAAAATTTATTGGCATCGGGATAGGACCAGGCGACCCTGAGCTTTTGACCCTAAAGGCATTAAGGCTGCTGCAGGAAACTGAAATAATCTGTGTGCCCAAAGCAGGCAAGGAAAAAAAAAGTATAGCCCAAAAAATCATCGAGCCCCATCTGACTGGGCGCCAAAAAATTGTGGAATTGGTTATGCCTATGACTAAGGACAAAGTGGAATTACACACTTATTGGACCAATGCAGCCCAAAAAATTATGGAGTACTTGCGCCAGGGAAAAAATGTTGCTTGTGTGACTTTGGGAGACGCCAGCCTGTACAGCACTTATAGTTATTTGCAAAAATACATCACTACTTTGGACCCGGAGATAGAGGTAGAAACGGTGCCGGGAATAACCTCGTTTGCCGCTGCCGCTGCCCGTTTGAATCTTTCATTGGCGGAGGGAAACGAAAGGCTGGGAATACTGCCTGCAGTTGAAGATGTGTCCGACTTGGACAATATTTTGGATAAATTTTCAAATTTGGTTCTAATGAAAGTTTCGGCACAGTTTCAGGAAATTGTGGAGGCTCTGGAACGAAAGTCCCTAGCCCACCAGGCCGTGATGATCAGCAGGTGTGGTCAGCCGGGCGAGAGGATCGTAAGGGATCTTCCTTCGCAAAAAGGAACTAAGCCAGATTATTTATCTTTGATTCTGGTCAAACAAGGAGGGGATGAGGAATGCAAGTTTACTTCATAGGCGCGGGACCAGGCGATCCGGAGCTGATTACTGTTAAAGGACAAAAACTGATTGCAGCGGCAGATGTGATTATTTATGCCGGTTCCCTTGTTAATCCGGAATTATTTTCCCAGGTCCGTCCCGGGGTAGAAATTTATAACAGTGCTACAATGAACCTGGAAGAGGTAATGGATGTAATGCTCTCAAGTGTCCGACAAGGGAAAGTGGTGGCCCGGGTGCATACCGGTGACCCAAGCATCTATGGTGCAATCCGAGAGCAAATGGACATCCTGGAAAAACATGGGGTCCCGTATGAAGTTGTGCCGGGGGTAAGTTCCTTTTTAGCTGCTGCAGCCAGTTTAAAAAAGGAATATACTTTGCCAGGGGTTTCCCAGACGGTAATTCTTACCCGGGTGGAAGGCAGGACCCCTGTCCCGGAAAAGGAAAGGTTAATATCTTTGGCCGAGCACCAAGCTACCTTATGTATTTTCCTGAGCGTTCATTCACTTAAGGAGATAGTAGAGGATCTTAAAACCGCATATCCTGAGGATACTCCCGTCGCTGTAGTTTACAAAGCCTCCTGGCCGGAAGAAAAAATAATCCAGGGAACTTTAAGTACTATAGCGAAACAAGTTGAGGAGGAGGGCATCTCCAAAACGGCCTTGGTGTTAGTGGGCAGATTTCTGGGGGATGAATACGATCTTTCTAAACTTTATGATGCCAATTTCAGCCATGGTTACCGGAGTGCGGAAAAATGAAACTGGGCATAATTGCCTTGACTCCTAAGGGTGTAGAATTAGCTCAAAAAATTTCTGCTCTTTGGCCTGATGCAGCAGAGCTTTACTACCCTTTAAAAGTGAAGGGAGTGTCTGGCGGCACTGGTTTTTCCGAACCACTTCATTCTGTGGTCCCGGATTTATTTGTCCGGCACAAAGAACTGCTGTTCATTATGTCCCTGGGTATAGTGGTGCGCGTGATCGCCCCTTGCTTAAAAGATAAGTACAGTGACCCGGCCGTAGTGGTTATGGATGAAAAAGGGCAGCATGCAATCAGCGTACTTTCGGGACATCTGGGAGGCGCCAATAAACTTGCTGCACAAATTGCCGCTTTAGTTGGCGCCAGGCCGGTGATTACCACGGCCAGTGATTTGCAAGGCAAAATGGCCTTAGACGTGCTGGCCAGGGAAAAGAAGCTGGTAATCGAACCAAAAGAAAATTTAAAGCACTTAAACAGCGCTTTGGTGCAAGGTGAACGGGTAACCGTTTATTGCGATTTTAACCAGGAAGATTTATCCGCTTTACAGGAGTTGATTGGCAATTGGGCGGAGATCGCCCCTTTAAACGGCTATTCTGTCAACGCCAAACATGCGGTGGCTTTCATCACCAATAAAAAACTGCGCGAGCCCACCGTACCGTATATTTACCTGCGGCCCAAAAACCTCTGGGTAGGTGTAGGCTGCAGGAGCGGCACTAGCCAAGAGGAAGTTCTTACGGCTATCTTAGAAGCTTTGGAGCTTACAGGCAGATCTATTTATAGTGTCCATTCCATCTGTTCGGTAGATCTCAAAGCGGAAGAACAGGGTCTTCTGGAAGCTGCGAAGCTTCTCGGGCTGCCACTGCAATTTTTTTCGAAAGATGAGTTAAAGAGCAGGATCAAATCAGACAACCTCAGCAAATCAAGCTTTGTACTTGAAAAGATTGGAGTTGAAGGAGTTTGCGAACCGGCAGCATTGTTGGGAGGGAATTCAGCGCATTTAATTTTACCAAAAACGCGGTGGCCGAAAGTAACTGTGGCAATCGCAGAGGGCAGTTGGCGGTTGTTGGAATAGGTCCCGGGGCAATCGAGGACATGACCATTAAAGCTTACAACACCATCTTGACTGCCGATGTTATAGTTGGTTACAAAACCTATTTGCATTTACTGCAGCCAATCTTGCAGCAGCAAGAGGTTGTGGGGACAGGCATGACCAAAGAAGTGGAACGGTGTCAAAAAGCACTGGAGTTGGCGGCTTCAGGCAAAAAAGTGGCGGTTGTATCCAGTGGGGACCCCGGTGTGTACGGAATGGCCGGTTTGATTTTGGAATTGGCGGCGGAGCAAAAACTTTTGGAAGAGATAGACATTTCCATAGTCCCGGGAGTAACGGCAGCCAACGCCGGCGCCGCAGTGCTGGGAGCCCCATTAATGCATGACTTAAGCATAATCAGCTTGAGCGACCTTTTAACACCCTGGGAACTAATCTTAAAGCGGTTGGAAGCAGCCGCAGCCAGTGATTTTGTGCTGGTGCTCTACAATCCCAAAAGCCATAAAAGGGTTGAACAAATTTTAAAAGCCCAGGAAATAGTCATGAAATACCGTTCAGGGGACACGCCGGTTGGGGTAGTGAAAAACGCTTTGAGAGCAGGAGAAGAAATGTGGATCAGTGACTTGCAAAGTTTTACTGCTTTGCCCATTGATATGTTCACTGTTGTTATTATAGGTAACTCACAGACTAAAGTTCAGGCAGGACGCATGATTACACCAAGGGGGTATACCTGGTGATCCTGGTCTTAGGCGGTACCAAGGAAGCTGGTGAAATTATTCAAGTGCTAAGCGCCCAAGGTTATAAGCTTTTGGCCACAGCCATCAGCGCTTATGGTGGTGAACTGGCAAAAGCCAGCGGTGCAACGGAAATTTGGGTGGGTTCATTGGATGACCGTTCGCTTGCTGAACTGATCACCAAAAAGAAGATTAAGGCAGTAATTGATGCCACCCATCCCTATGCCACAGCTATTACCCAGCTGGCATCGGAGGTTTGCGCGGCTACGGGAATTAAATATTTCCGTCATGCCAGACCTTCAAGCAAGCTGGATTCGGAGCCGGGGAGTTTGTACTGGGTAGATTCTTACGCAGCAGGGGCTGAATTGGCATTTAAACTGGGAAACGTAGTGATGACTACCACAGGTTCCAAAAATCTGGCCCCTTTTGTATCTGCCAAAGGCCCGGAGCAAAGGTTGGTAGTAAGGGTTCTGCCTGAAAGTTCTTCAATTGCCGAGTGCAGGAAGTTAGGTTGTCAGCCGAGGGATATTGTTGCCCTGCAAGGACCTTTTTCAGTTACACTCAATAAGGCGCTTTTTCAGGAATACGGGGTGGAAGTTATAGTTACCAAAGAAAGCGGTACAACCGGCGGTGTGGATACCAAACTGAAGGCTGCCTTGGAAATGCAGTTACCGGTGGTAATTATCCGCAGGCCGCAAGAACCGGTAAATAAAATCTGGTCTACCGCAGAGATTTTAAAAGTTCTCAAGGAGGAAGCAACATGGCGCTTGGAGTAGTAATTTTAGGACATGGCAGCAGGCTGCAAGAAGCTAATCAAGGGCTTGATGCCATTGTAGAAATGATCAAAGTTAAAATGGCAAACACCTTTGTGGAAAAAGCTTTTATGTCGCAGGCTGAGCCAACCCTTGCTGACGCAATTGCAAAGCTCTCACGGCAAAACACGGAAAGGATTGTAGTCATGCCCCTATTCCTTTTCCCCGGAATGCATGTTCAGCAGGATATACCTGAAATTCTAGCGGAGGAAAAAGAAAAATACGCAGGGAAAATAGAGATTGTTTTAGCACAAAATTTGGGCAGTGATCCGAGAATTGCAGAGATTGCAATTGATCGCATCCGGGAGGTAAGTTAGCATGGATTACATTACGGACCCTGTTTTGATTGAGCAAAAGAGCATGGAGATCATTCGAGGCCTTTTAAAGGATACTGTTTTAACCGTTCAGGAAGAGGCCGTCATTTTCCGGGTAGTTCATACCACAGGTGATCCCAATTATGCTGCGCTGGTTAAAATGCATCCGGAGGCAATTTCCATAGGTATTCAAACTTTGGCAGGAGGCTGCAGCGTCTTTACCGATATCAAAATGGTCAAAAGCGGCATCAACGCCAGAAAAATTGAAACTTTAGGCGGTGAAGTTAAGTGTGCTATTGATGTACCGGAAGTGATTGAACTGGCACAAACAAAAGGAATTACCCGTGCGATGGCTGCCATGCTGCATTTTAAAGAGGATTTAAATGGGAATATCGTAGCCATCGGCAATGCACCCACCGCTTTGTATCAACTGCTGCAATTGGTTGACAGTGAAGGTATAAAACCTGCTTTGATAGTAGGCACACCGGTGGGATTTGTGGGTGCAAGTGAGTCGAAAGAATTGTTGATGCAATCGGGTATCCCCTACATCACCGTCAGAGGCAATAAGGGAGGCAGTACCGTTGCCGCTGCCATTGTCAATGCACTGCTTAAATTGGTCTAGGGAGTGAAAACATTGGCCAGGACTATTATGCTTCAGGGGACCAGTTCAAATGTAGGAAAAAGTGTCCTAACCGCAGCTTTATGCCGCATTTTTAAGCAGGATGGATTTAAAGTAGTCCCCTTTAAATCTCAAAATATGGCACTTAATTCTTTTGTTACCAAAGACGGCGGCGAAATGGGCCGGGCCCAAGTGGTGCAAGCCCAGGCTGCAGGCCTTGAACCAGCAGTGGAAATGAACCCAATTCTGCTGAAACCTACAGGCAATGCCACCTCGCAGGTAATTGTGCTCGGTAAGCCGGTCAGGAATATGGGAGCCAAGGAATATCACCTCAATTTTAACACCACTGCTTTAGGTGTGATTGAAGACTGCCTAAAGAAATTTCACCGACAGTATGAAATAATTGTAATCGAAGGCGCAGGCAGCCCGGTGGAAGTTAATTTGAAACCACGGGATATTGCCAATATGAAAATAGCCAAGATGGCAGATGCGCCGGTACTCCTGGTTGCCGATATAGACAGAGGAGGGGCTTTGGCTTCTATCGTGGGAACTCTGGAACTTTTAGACCCGGATGAAAGAGACAGAGTAGCCGGAATCATCATTAATAAATTCCGCGGGGATCTTGACCTTCTGCGCCCGGCTTTGGAATTTATTGAGCAAAAAACCGGCAAGCCTGTTTTAGGGGTGGTGCCTTATTTCCGCGATTTCTCCATTCCGGAAGAGGATTCGGTAGCTTTAGAAGAGCGCAAGTGTAATGTTTTGCGCCAAGACAGCGGCAACAAGTTGGATATTGTTGTGGTCAGGCTGCCCCACATTTCAAATTTTACTGATTTTGATGCGTTGGCCTTGGAAATGGATGTGGAGCTAAGGTATGTGGAAGATGAGGAAAAAGTAGGACAACCGGATCTAATCATACTACCAGGCAGTAAAAATACCATAGCAGACATGGAATTTTTAGAGCAAAACGGCTTAGCCGGTGCTATTAAGAATGCCCATGTCAATGGGGTTCCTGTGATTGGGATCTGTGGAGGTTATCAAATGTTGGGTGAGTGGCTGCATGATCCCTTGCAGACCGAGTCTAATTTAGGCTCCAAAAAGGGTTTGGGCTTGTTGGCAATGGAAACTTATTTTGAACCTGAAAAGATAACTACTCAGGTTGAGGCCGAAGTTTGCGGTACCGGTTCCTTTTTAGCATCCTGTCGTGGACAAAGAGTCACCGGTTATGAAATTCATATGGGTAGAACCACCTTAAAGGGCGATTTACAACCTGCATTCTACTTAACAAAACGTGGCGGCAAAGAATGTTCCGAATGGGACGGTGCAGTTAATGACAAGGGCGATGTGCTGGGAACCTATTTGCACGGAATATTTGATAATGATGAGTTTCGCCGCCATCTTTTGAATGTTTTAAGGCAAAAGAAAGGATGGGCGCCTCTTGGGGAATCTACTGCTAGCTTTGCGCTACAGCTGGAACGGGATTTTGACAAGCTGGCCGAGGTTGTCCGTTCCAGCTTGCAGATGGATTTGCTTTACAAAATTATGGGCGTCGAGCGGGGTGAAAGGAGTTGGGCCATTTCCTAAACCCGGAGGTTTTTTTACTGGCCGTAGCATTTGATTTGCTAATCGGTGATCCTAAATGGCTCATTCATCCTACGCAGATTATGGGCTATTTAATTGCGGGTTTGGAGAAACAGCTGCGCCGTTTTACCTCTACGGCTACCCAGGAACTGTGGGCAGGCGGTTTGCTGGTAGGCATAGTGGTACTGTCGGTTTATCTGGCAGCATTCCTGCTTGTTTGGTTTAGCCACCGCCTTAATTACTGGTTAGGTATGGTTGTTTCAGCGTGGCTGTTATCCACCACTATCGCCATCAAAGGGCTGGCCCAGGCTGGCTTAGATATTTTCCGGGTTTTGCAGTCCGGCGACTTACTCACAGCACGCAAAAATTTGAGCTACATTGTGGGTCGGGATACCGAGCATTTAAGCACGGCTGAAGTGGTTCGCGCTACAGTGGAAACAGTTGCTGAAAATATAGTGGATGGGGTGATTTCTCCGCTTTTTTACGCCATACTTGGGGGAACTCCCCTTGCCTTTGTGTACCGGGCAATCAATACTATGGATTCTATGCTGGGGTACAAAAATGAACGTTATCTTTATTTTGGCCGGGTGGCTGCCAGAGTTGATGACGCAGCCAACTATATACCCGCCAGGGTAACTGCCGGGCTTTTATTGTTGGCTGCTAAAATATGCGGGCTCAACTGGCGTAAAGGCCTGCACCACCTGAAAAGTGACGCAAATAAGCATCCCAGCCCAAACAGCGGATTGCCCGAGGCAGCCGTAGCAGGTGCATTAGGCGTCGCATTGGGCGGTTTAAACTTTTATGGCGGCATACCTTCTCCCAGGGCGGTAATGGGCGAAGCAATCTATGAATTGGAACCGAAACACATTTTGGAAGTTGTGCGCCTTTTGTACTGTACTTCAGCTCTTGGGATCCTGTTTGGTTTAGCCACTTTGTTATAGTGAAAGGGGTTATAAATTGAAAGTACCTCGCGTTGTATTAGCCGGAACTCATAGCGGCGTAGGCAAAACCACCATAGCAACAGGCATAATGACTTATTTGAGCCGATTAGGTTATAAGGTACAGCCTTATAAAGTCGGCCCTGATTATATCGACCCCAGCTACCATTCTTACGCCACCGGCAACATTTCCAGGAATTTAGATGCTTTTCTGACAGGAGAAGAAAAGTTAAAACAGCTTTTTTTAGTTTCAGCCGCAAAAGCCGACTTGGCTGTGATTGAAGGAGTTATGGGTTTATACGATGGGCACCGGAATGGGGATTACAAGAGCAGTACGGCGGAGATAGCCAAGCTGTTGCAAGCCCCGGTCATTTTAATTCTTAATGTCCATTCAATGGCTCAGAGTGCAGCCGCCATGGTACTGGGTTATAAGCTGATGGATCCGGAAGTAAAAATAGCAGGAGTTATTTTAAACAGAGTAGGCAGCCAGCGCCATTTACAGATGGTCAAGCATAGTATTGAGGAACACACCGGTATTCCGGTTGTGGGTTTCATTGGAAGACATGAAGAATTAACACTGCCTGAAAGACATTTGGGACTGGTGCCTTTGGGCGAAAGAGAGGAACTGAAAAATTGTTTTGGAATGCTGGCCGAAAGAATTGGGGCTAATTTGGACGTTGCAAAGCTCTTGTCAATTGCCCATAGTGCATGTGAATTGGAAGCCCCCGATGCTATGGAGATTCAAAGCTGCCGGTCGGAAAAAATACGAGTTGCCATTGCCAGGGATGAAGCATTTAGTTTTTATTACCAGGACGGATTGGACTACCTGGCAATGCTGGGCGTAGAGTGGGTGCCGTTCAGCCCGCTCTGGGATAAATCTCTTCCCGGCGATATTAGCGGGTTGTTTATTGGCGGGGGATTTCCGGAAATGTTCTTGAAGCAGCTAGCCCAAAACACTGCTTTGAAACATGAAATTGCCGACCAGGCGGCCTGCGGATTACCAGTTTATGCCGAATGCGGCGGTTTGATGTATCTTTGCCAAAACATTATTGACTTTGAGGGAAAGGAATACCCCATGGTAGGTGTAGTGCCGGCCTCGGCCAAGATGGAAAAACGCCTAGTGGGCATGGGGTACCGCGAATATGAAGTTCTCCTGCCCTCTATTTTGGCTCAGGCCGGTGAAAAAATCAGGGGGCATGAATTTCACTATTCTGCACTGCTTGTTCAGGGGCAAGATTTCCCGTGGGCTTACCAATATGTGAATGGGGAAGGTCAGATGACACGAGAAGGTTACGCCCGGGGCAATGTCTTAGCCTCCTATTTGCATTTTCACTTTGCCGGGAATCCCAAAGCTGCAGCTGCATTTGTAGAAAAGTGCCGCTTATTTGCTGCGTGTCAAGCAGACAGGGGTGACCGTGCAGCCGCAAAGGGGGTTTAGCCTTTTGGGACAATTTAAAATTTTTTGTGCCGGGATTCAGTTTTTGACCCGTTTACCTTGCCCCACATTCCCTTTTAAAAAAGAATATTTTGTTGATGCTTTGCAATACTTTCCGGTGGTTGGCCTGTTGATTGGCGCCATCTTAGTTATTATTCATTATTTTTTCAGTCAGCTTTTCAGTACGGCTGTTACAAGTGTCTTAATTATTTTTGTTTATGTATTAATTACAGGAGGCCTGCATCTGGACGGGTTAATGGATACAATTGACGGTCTCTTCTCGCATCGCTCCAGGGAGAGAGTTTTGGAAATTATGAAGGACAGCAGGGTTGGGGCCCATGGAGTAACAGGTGCTATAGTTTTGCTGCTTTTAAAATACAGTATTTACCTGGAGCTGGGGCTGACAATTTTCTATGTTGCATTTTTACAGATTCTTGTTTTAAGCCGTTGGAGTATGGTCTTCCTAATCCATTACTTACCTTACCTTAGAACGGAAGGTTTAGGAAAAATGTACAAAGAACAAAGCACCACGAGGCAGTTTTGGGTGGCTTCAGCAGTAACACTTCTTTTGCTTGCAGTGCTAGACTGGCGACAAGGAATAGCGCTGTTTGCATTGTTTTGGCTTTTTACTTGGTGTTACGGAAGGGCAGTTACCCGGGCACTAGGTGGATTGACCGGAGATACCTACGGTGCTTGCGCAGAATTGGCAGAGGTCTTTGGCCTTTTGCTGACGCTCCTGCTGGGTAGATTAGTGTGAGGAGGTAATTTATGTACGCCAGCGTAAAAGCCCCAGGATCTTGCGGAGAATTGGTGCAGGGAGTTATGGGGGGAAGAAATTTTTTGGTTACTTGCCCTATTAACAAGTATTCCGTGG
Source organism: Zhaonella formicivorans (assembly GCF_004353525.1). Lineage (NCBI taxonomy): Bacteria > Bacillati > Bacillota > Clostridia > Neomoorellales > Zhaonellaceae > Zhaonella > Zhaonella formicivorans. Next base: position 998,159 of record NZ_CP085524.1, on the reverse strand, counting down.
CTACAGTGAAAATTTTCCCCCATAAAACGGAGATTGTCGGGACTAAAGCCAAGAGCAAAGCCTGTCAAGCTGTACAAAGGACACTGGCACATTTTAACTGCTCTTACGGTGCTGAAGTACAAATTGAATCCCAACTACCCGTGGGCAAGGGAATGGCCAGCAGCACTGCTGATCTCAGCGCTGCGGCTTTAGCCACAGCTCTTGCTTTGGGGGAGCACTTATCTTTGGAAGAAATAGCTGATATAGCCCTAGGCATAGAACCGTCCGACGGCACTTTTTACCCCGGGATAGCGCTTTTTGACCATGTGCAGGGCACAGTCCGCCGGATCTTAGGCAACCCACCTGCAATGAAAATACTAATTGTAGATTTAGGCGGGGAAGTGGATACTGTAGAATTTAACAGACAGGAAGGCCTGTGGGCCAAAAACCTGAGTAAAGAAAAAGAAATCTCTAAAGCCCTAGAATTAATTGAAAGGGGTATTGCTCTCAATTCACCCAAATTAATCGGGGAAGGAGCCAGTATTAGTTCCCTGGCCAATCAGATCATACTTTACAAACCTGGTTTGGAGGATTTGTTGGAAACGGTATTGAAAAATGGAGGCTATGGCATTAATGTCGCCCACAGCGGCACCGTAGTCGGCATTTTATTAGATGCTGCAGATAACCGCATACAGGAATGGCAATATTTAGTGCGAACCGTTCTTAAATCAGGAGTGACTTTTTACCAGGCCGACTTAGTGGGGGGAGGCCTGGTACCCTTGGAAGAGCAGAAAAAAGAAATGTGGTGTGGTTAATGAAAAATGGTTTACCAGAACATGGAGGCAATCTTTCTTGGGCAAAGAGACATTACGGCAGAACTGATTTTCTGGATTTTAGTGCCAACATTAACCCTTTAGGCTGTCCGAAAAGCGTTTTTGAAATTCTGAGCAGCTCTTGGCAAGAGCTGCTCCATTACCCGGACCCGGAGGCTGCTCTATTAAAAGAAACATTGCAGGATTATTACCATCTGCCAAAGGAACATCTTTTACTGGGCAACGGCGCTGTGGAACTTATTTATTTAATCTGCCTATGGCTACATCCCCGGCGGGTTTTAATCCTGGAGCCGACTTTTTCCGAATACGCCAAAGCGGCCAAGGCAGTGAAAGCTGATTTGAGCTATTTGCCTCTTTATACGGGTGAAGAGTTCCAACTGGATTTGAGACAATTAGAGGAGAAGCTGAAGAGCGCAGATCTGTTTTTTTTATGCAATCCCAACAATCCTACTGGCAATATTTGGAGCTATGAAGTGTTGCATAAAATTGAAGAGCTTTGCCTTAAATACCGGACATTTCTGGTTGTGGATGAATCGTTTATCGATTTTGTGCCCGATAAAGAACATTATTCGCTCCGGAAAAATGTACGGCATAACCCTAATTTATTTGTGCTGCATTCACTGACTAAATTTTTTGCCATCCCCGGCCTGCGCCTGGGCTGCGGCCTAGCCCATCCTGATTTGATTGCGGAATTGAGCAACATAAAAGATCCGTGGAACATCAATGTGTTTGCGCAACTAGCTGGGAAAGCTGCCGTAGAAGATAAATTGTTTCAAACTGAGACCATAAAATATGTGAGCAGGGAAAAAGATTTTCTGTATAATGAAATTGTCAAATTTCCGGCATACCATGTTTTCCCTTCAGCAGCTAATTTTTTATTGTTCAAACTGCTGCCGGGAGAATTGACTTCCAGCCTGCTTACTGACTCTTTAGCCCGGCAGGGGATTTTAGTTCGTAACTGTAACACTTTCCCGATTTTGGGGGAAAATTTTATCCGCATTGCGGTGCGAAAAAGAGAAGAGAATATTAGGCTGCTCGCTGCCCTTGCGGAAACCGGTCATTTATAGGAGGTTCACGTGACTGAGATTATTTTGATCAGGCATGGAGAAACGATTTGGAATAATGGAGGGATATACCAGGGCCATACCGATATTCCTTTAAGTGAAACAGGGAAAGCACAAGCTGCAAAACTAGGTGAGCGACTCAAGACTAAAGCAATCGATGCATTTTACGCCAGTGATCTGTCCAGGGCCTACGAAACAGCCCGGATCGTTGCAGCCCCTCACTCCAAGGAGGTAAAATTACTGCCGGAATTCAGGGAAATGAATTTCGGGGAATGGGAAGGTCTCAATTACAAGGAAATCATGGTTAAATACGGCCCGCTAGCCCAACAGTGGTACACCAACCCTGAAGCCATTTGTATCCCAGGTGGAGAATCTTGTACGCAGTTAAAAGAGAGGGCTTATAAAATGCTGCAGAGTCTGGTGAAAGCCCACCGGGGACAATGCATAGCAATTATCAGCCATGGAGGAACAATTAGAATGCTGATCATTGCTGCAATGAGTTGGGACACCAGCTGCTTTTGGCGCTTACGTCAAGATAACACTGCATTAAATATCTTGGAGTTTAATGAAGAGCAAGCAATTTTAAAATTGTTTAACGACACCTGTCATTTAAAAGGTTAGCTTTACAGAAACATAGTCTTTAGCCAGTTTGGTTAAACTAAAGCAAAATAAAAGGGAGGGACCAAAATGGCTGAAGATTTTGTTTCCAGGGTGCCTTGGAGCGCAGAGCCAAGCCTGAAAGAGAAAACAGAAGAAGTAGGCATCGATTTTGATAGTTTTATCGCTGGACTTGCGGCTAACAAAACAGATACGGAAATGGCTGAGGAATTCAATGTCTCTACCAAAACTATCACGCACCTCCGTGAGCATTTTGAACATTTAGGGATTCATTCCATCATGGGGCAGGATTAACCTGCCCTTTTCTGTACCAGCCGTTTGGAAGAGTTTACGCAGTTCTAAATCTTTTTGTTGACAAACAATATTTTGTGCTATAATTATTGGAAAAACATTGGAGCAGTTTGGAGGAGAAGAATTTGTACCCTGACAAGTTTGGTAAAGAAGGGCTTACTTTTGATGATGTCTTGCTGATTCCCGCTGAGTCGGCGGTTCTGCCGCGGGATGTAGACGTTACCACATTCTTAACCAAAAATATTAAGCTAAATATTCCGATCATGAGCGCCGGCATGGACACGGTGACCGAAGCACGCTTGGCTATTGCCATTGCCAGAGAAGGTGGAATTGGCGTAATTCATAAAAATATGTCCATTGAAAGGCAGGCTTTAGAGGTTGATCGTGTCAAAAGATCAGAACACGGAGTAATCACCGACCCTATTTTCTTGAGCCCGGAACACACAATTCAGGATGCTTTAACCATCATGGAAAGGTATCATATTTCCGGAGTCCCTATCACGGTGCAAGGTAAACTGGTAGGCATTTTAACCAACAGGGATTTAAGGTTTGAAAAAGATTACAAACGCAAAATTGGAGAGGTTATGACCAAGGAAAACCTGGTTACCGCACCCGTGGGAACTACCTTGGAACAGGCCAAGGAAATATTGCAGCAGCACAAAATTGAAAAACTTCCCATTGTGGATGAAAATTTTAATTTAAAAGGTTTAATCACCATTAAGGATATTGAAAAAGCCAGACAGTTCCCCAATGCTGCCAAAGACAGTAAGGGAAGACTACGGGTTGCTGCTGCCGTAGGGGTCGGGGCCGAAACTATGGAGAGAGTTAAAGCCCTGGTTGAAGCGGGCGTAGACGCCTTGGTAGTGGATACAGCCCATGGCCATTCCCGGGGCGTGCTGGAAACTGTCAAAAAGATCAAGGAGAATTACCCGCACACGGAGCTAATTGCAGGCAATGTGGCAACCGGCGAAGCAACCAAGGCCCTTATTGAGGCTGGTGCAGATGCCGTAAAAGTAGGTGTAGGGCCGGGTTCTATTTGTACCACCAGGGTGATTGCGGGGATAGGGGTGCCGCAAATTACTGCTGTTTATGATTGTGCACAGGCGGCCAAACCTTACGGTATTCCAATTATTGCCGATGGAGGCATTAAGCATTCCGGCGATATACCAAAAGCTATCGCGGCAGGTGCCAGCGTGGTCATGATCGGTAGTCTCTTGGCAGGAACGGAGGAAAGCCCCGGAGAAATTGAGATTTACCAAGGTAGAAGCTTCAAAGTCTACCGCGGTATGGGTTCACTGGGAGCCATGAAAGAAGGAAGCAAGGACCGTTATTTTCAAGAAGATGCGAAAAAGCTGGTCCCTGAAGGTATTGAAGGAAGAGTTCCCTATAAAGGCCCTCTGTCGGAAACAATTTTTCAGCTTGTTGGTGGCTTGAGAGCGGGTATGGGCTACTGCGGAACTGCAACTGTTAAAGAACTGCAAGAAAAAGGAAGGTTTGTGAGGATTACCGGAGCTGGCCTGGTAGAGAGTCACCCCCACGATGTAATTATCACCAAGGAAGCTCCCAATTATAGGCTTTAATGTGAGGAGAGAGAAACCGGTGCTGGAAGCAATTCTTTTTGACTTGGATGGCACGTTGCTGCCCATGGATACCGATGAATTTTTAAATCACTACTTTAAACTCTTAACAGAAAAGATGCAGCAATATCTGGATTCTAAGCTTTTTATGCGGGAGCTCTTGGCAGCAACTGACGCCATGATCAAAAATACGGATTCCGCCAAAAGCAACGAACAAGTTTTCATTGAAGCATTCTTTCCGGCTACGGGTTTGGTTGCAACGGAAATTATGCCGGTGTTCGAGGAATTCTACACCAACGATTATTGTCAGCTGGGCTGTTATTTTCAACCGGACCCGCTGGTAAAAGAGATCGTTCACGCAGCCCAAGAAAAAGGATTAAAATTGGTGTTAGCAACTAACCCGTTATTTCCGTTGATAGCAATCAAGGAGCGGATGCGTTGGGCAGGCGTCAGTGAATTTGACTTTGCACTTATAACCAGTTATGAAGAAATGCATGCCTGCAAGCCCAATTTGGAATATTACCGTGAAATATGCGCTAAAATAAAGGTGCCGGCCCGGAACTGTTTAATGGTTGGCAACGATGTAGAAGAGGACTTGATAGCCCAAAAAATTGGGATGCAAACATTTTTAGTCGAGGACTATTTGTTAAACAGGCACGATCTGCCAATTAATGCTGATTACCGGGGCAGCTTAAAAGAACTGTATCAGTTCGTTGTTCAGCTATAAGAAGTGCAGGATTATTCCTGCACTTTTTTGCAGGAAAATGGGAGGGCATAGGGAATATATCCTACAAATTAAACAGTTGTTTTCCTGAGGAGTGAGACTGTTGGTGGAAAGCTATCAGGAATTAATGGAAAAGTTCAGGGAGAAACATTATTTTCTAAAAGACTCTGCAGCTCTGGTACTTTTTTTGGCTTATAAATTGGAAAAACCCCTGCTGGTGGAAGGTCCTGCCGGTGTGGGCAAAACCGAATTGGCTAAAGTGTTGGCAGACGTAGCAGGCGCGCGGCTGATTCGCCTGCAGTGTTACGAAGGCCTGGATGAAAGCAAGGCATTATACGAATGGAATTACCAAATGCAGCTCCTGTATCTGGAAGCTGTCAAAAAGCACGAGAATTGGCAGCAGTTAAAAAAGAATATATACAGCCAGGAATTTTTGCTGCCTCGTCCTCTTTTGGATGCCATTCAGGCCATGGAACCGACAGTTTTGCTGATTGATGAGCTGGATAAGAGTGATGAGGAGTTTGAAAGTTTTTTACTGGAATTGCTGGCAGAGTTTCAAATTTCCATACCTGAGCTTGGGACGATCAAAGCGAAGAACAAACCTACAGTCATCATTACCAGCAATAGCAACCGGGAATTTTCGGAAGCTTTAAAACGGAGATGCTTCCACTTATATTTAGATTACCCCGATTTAGAGATGGAAACTGCTATAGTGTCGGCCAAGCTTCCGGAACTTCCCTCGCAGCTAGTACGGCAAATTGTGGCTTTTGTACAGGGTTTGCGCCAGTACGATCTGAAAAAAGTGCCCAGTATCGCTGAAACCCTGGATTGGGCCAAAACAATCCTTTTTTTAGGTAAAGACGTGTTAAAGCAGGAAGATGTAAAGAGCACACTGCCAATTCTCCTAAAGTTTCAGGAGGATATTGAAAAGGTGGAGCTAAAGATGGAATACTTGTTAACCTGTAACCATTCCGGGGAGAGGTAAGAGGTAATGCTCCAAGCAATAATCACTTTCGTCGGCTACCTGCGTAAGGCTGGTTTTACAATCTCGGGGGCTGAAATAGAAAGTTGCCTACAAGCACTTGCCTTAATAGAGCCGAGCCGCGAAAATTTTAAACAGGTGCTGCAATGTAGCTTTGTCAAGAGCCAAGCCGATGCAGAAGCTTTTTCAAAATTATATCATGCTTTTTTTAGTTTGCAGACACATTGTGATTTTAAAGTCAGAGGCAGTCAAGAAAGTTCATTTTCTTACCTGCAACAACATTCCGCCCATACGGATGGCAGAGGAGTAGGACAAAGTGGGGCGGGTGGAAGCAGCCTATGCCAGGCTTTACTCAGCGAAGATTTTACCCAAATCAGAAAGCTCATTAATGCTGCGCTGCGTATTGTTACAGATGAATCGGCAGCGGTCAACAAAGAAACTATTCATGAATTGCTGCGCAAGCTCAAAATTAACCTGGACTGGGCTATGACAGAGCACCAACTGTTTCAAAAGCTGGACCATCAGCCGGACCGCCTCTACTATTACCAAAGCTTACTGCACAAGGTGGAAATGGAGTTAGAGTTAGAACTGGTGAAATGGTTAGCTCGAAAAGATAGCACCCGTACCTTGGAGCGCTATGCTTACAGTTTAAATTACAGACAACTTGCGTTTAATCAATTATCTAAAGAGCAGTTTGCACTGGTCAAAAAGCAAGTACTCAAATTGGGGCGTAGACTGGCTGTCAGGAGTGGACGGCGAGGCAAAGCAGCCAAGCGAGGGCAAATATCCATGCGTTATACGGTACGCAGCGCATTCAAGACCGGTGGAACGGTTTTAAAAGTGGTGAGAAGAAAGAAGGTTCCCGGCAAGCCGGAGCTTCTCTTGCTTTGTGATCTTTCCAACTCGGTAATCCAGTTTAGCCATTTTTTCTTGCTCCTGGTTCACGCCATGCAAAAAAGATTCCGTTCTGTGCGCACTATGATCTTTGTAGATCGGCTGGAAGACATCACTACCTATATCCAAAAGCACGATTTCCCCGAAGTGGTGGAAAAATCACTTTTTAATTCGGGGATCTCAGCTTCAGGTTTTTCCGACTTCGGTCGGGTTTTTTGCGATTTATATAAGTTTCACAGCTCACTTTTAAAACCAAAGACAACGCTGATCATTTTAGGAGATGCCAAAAACAATTGGCGACCTCCTCGAACCGAAGCTTTTCAAGCTATCGCCGCTAAATGTGACAAGGTTTATTGGTTGAACCCCCGGCCCCGCTCTACCTGGTTTGAAGAAGATAGCATTTTGCATCTTTACATGCCTTATATAAATGCAGTTTACGAGTGCCGCAATTTAGAGCAATTGCGGGTTATAGCCAGGCAAATTTTTTAGCTATCTTATATCTTATTTAGCTGGTTTAGCTACCACGTTACCGTAAACAATTCCTAAAATAGTATGCTAATCAGCTATAAACTTTTGACCCGGAAGGAAATGCTGCTGCTATTGTCGAATATATTATAGTAAGATTTTCACAAATACCCTCAGGAGGTGCATCGAGTGCTTTTTAGAAATTGCGCTGGTGGCATTGTGTTCAACGGGGATAGTGTATTTATCTTACAAAATGAAAAGCATGAGTGGGTTCTACCAAAAGGGGTAATCCGGAATGGTGCTCATGCCAGCGAAGTGGCTTTAAAAAGGGTTTTAGAGGAAGGTGGAATAAACGCAAAAATTATTGCACCCGCCGGAGAAACTAGCTATGAGTTTTATTCTTACTCCAGGCAGCAACCCGTTTGCAATAAAATCACCTGGTTTGTGATGGACACGGACCAAACCGATTATCGTGTAAATTGCGAGGAAGGATTCCTAGACGGAGGCTTTTATCCGATACAGGAAGCCATTGAAAAGATTACTTACAGTCAAGATAAATCGCTGGTAAGAGTTGCTTATAGAAAGATCGCCAAGATTCTGGAAATGGAGAAAGGAGCCTAGCAGCATTTGCTAGGCTTTTTTTGTTGACATTACTTTTTGGACAGGAAAATAATTTTGCTACCAGACTTATTTTTCGATACAATATTGGTAGCTTATTGGGTAATTTAAGGATAGTGTTAACTAACTTATGAAAAATGCAGTTAAGGAGTATATGTATAGGGAGGAAAAAAATGAGTTTAGAGCACAAGCTGCAGGTGTTGCAAAATATCTTACGGGAATATGAGAGCGTGGCTATTGCTTTTTCGGGGGGAGTAGACAGTACGTTTCTGGCCAAAGTGGCTTATGATGTCTTAGGAGACAAAGCGTTGGCGGTAACAGCCATTTCTGAGACATTTCCTGCCAGGGAACTTGAAGAGGCGAAGAGATTAGCACGGGAGATCGGTATATCCCAGGAATTTATTCATACCAAAGAATTGAACAACAGCAAGTTTGCTGAAAATTCACCTGAGCGCTGTTACTTTTGTAAAAACGAACTTTTTAGCAAAATAAAGGAACTGGCCTTGGAAAGGGGATATAAATACGTTTTAGATGGCGCTAATTATGATGATTTGAATGATTACCGGCCCGGAATGAAAGCAGGTAAAGAGCTAGGAGTAAAAAGTCCTTTAAAGGAAGCGAAAATAACTAAAGAGGATATACGGATATTGTCCAGACAACTTGGACTTCCTACTTGGGACAAACCTTCATTTGCCTGTTTATCATCCCGTTTCCCCTATGGACACAAGATAACCAAGGAAAACCTGGCAATGGTGGACCAGGCAGAAAATTTTTTGCGAGATTTGGGTTTCGGACAACTTCGGGTTCGCCACCACCAGGACATGGCCAGGATAGAGTTGGAGCCAAAAGCCATGCAGGAAGCATTGACTAAGGCGGATCTGATTGTAGAGAAACTAAAGTCAATAGGTTATACCTATATTACATTAGATCTGCAGGGTTACCGGACAGGCAGTATGAATGCAGGCTTGAAAGAAGTGGAAAAATATCGTGAATCCTAAAAATATCAAGCGTATTCTGGAAGAAGTTAAAGCAGGCAAGCTAGAGGTGGAAAGCGCCCTTGAGCAGTTTAAATCTTTACCTTATGAGGATCTCGGTTTTGCTAAAGTGGATCTGCACCGTCATTTGCGCCAGGGTTTTCCGGAGGTTATTTACTGTGCAGGCAAAACTCCGGAGCAGGTCGTTAAAATCATGCAGTCATTGAGTTCTGGGGAGCATAATATCCTGGCTACCAGGGCGTCACAGGCAGTTTATGAGCACGTTAAATTGATCTTTCCGGAAGCTTGTTACCATGAGCAGGCACGGTTAATTGTAATAAAAAAAGGAGAACAAAAGAGCATCGGTTGTGTACTGGTAATTAGCGCAGGCACTTCCGATTTGCCTGTAGCAGAAGAAGCAGCTTTAACTGCTGAAGTGATGGGCAATAAAGTAGAACGCCTGTATGACGTAGGGGTAGCTGGTATTCACCGCTTGTTGCATAACCAACAGTTACTCTACGCTGCTAAAGTTATTATAGTAGTGGCTGGAATGGAAGGAGCACTGGCCAGCGTAGTGGGTGGTTTAGTGGATAAACCTGTGATCGCAGTACCTACCAGTGTTGGGTATGGCGCTAGTTTCGGCGGTGTGGCAGCTCTTTTAACAATGTTGAACAGTTGTGCCTCAGGCGTCAGCGTGGTAAATATCGATAACGGCTTTGGAGCCGGCTACATGGCAAGTTTAATCAATAAGATTGGAGAGGTAGATTAGTGCGGGTCGCATATTTCGATTGTTTTAGTGGAATCAGCGGAGATATGGTTTTAGGAGCTCTAATTGATGCAGGCTTGGAGCCCAGTGTTCTGGAGGAACGTTTATCTTCTCTTGGTTTAGAAGGATATAAACTGGAATTTGTTAGGGTCACCAAACAAGGAATTGCGGGAACCAAGGTGAATGTAAGCACTGAAGAAGCTCATGCGCATAGGCATCTGGCCGATATTAACGCTATTTTGGAAAAAAGTGAACTGCCGGTCAAAGTTGTTAAAACAGCTAAAAGAATCTTTGCTAACTTGGCTAAAGCGGAGGCAAAAGTTCATAACACCCAACCTGAGAAGATTCATTTTCATGAAGTAGGGGCCATAGATGCCATTATTGACATTGTTGGGGCAGTAATCGGCCTAGAAGAGTTAGGTGTAGAGGAAGTTTATGCTTCCCCGCTGCATACCGGTTCCGGTTTTGTGCAATGTGCCCATGGGCTGATGCCGGTACCGGCTCCTGCAACTGCCGAACTGCTTAAGAGTGTTCCAGTTTATTCTAAGGGTATTGAGCATGAGCTAGTTACGCCTACTGGTGCGGCCATAATCACGACTTTAGCCAAAAGTTTTGGAAATTTGCCTGAGTTGGTAGTGGAAAAGATCGGTTATGGCGCTGGTGAGCGTGATTTAGAAATACCAAACTTGCTACGAGTAGTTATTGGCCGCGGAAAAACGGGAGTAGATGGGTTGCACACCGGGACATTTACGATGATTGAAACTAATATTGACGATATGAACCCTGAATTTTATGATTACCTTTTTTACAAACTTTCTGTGGAAGGGGCTGTGGATGTTTACCTCAGCTCGGTATACATGAAAAAGAACAGGCCGGGTACCATGCTCCATGTTTTAGCTCCAAAAGAGAAGCAAATGAAACTTATCCAAACTATTTTTAAGGAAACAACTACACTGGGCGTAAGGTGTTATGAAATACAAAAAATTTCTTGTGCCAATGAACACATTCCGGTGGAAACAAGATATGGAACAGTGAGAATTAAAGTTAGCAAAAATAACGGGGAAATAGTAAATGCTGCTCCCGAATATGAGGATTGCCGTTTAGCAGCGATAAAGCACAATGTACCCATCAAAATAGTATATGATGCAGCTAAAATAGAAATCCGGGAGCTACTGAAATAATTCACAGGGCGGAGTTTACCGCCGTTTTTTTTAAAAGGCTTCTTGGAAAAATAAGCTTGGCCATGTGTAAGAAAGGAGCGGATAAATGTTTTACCATATCGAGATCTGGGGCTGTCAGATGAATGAACATGATGCGGAAATTCTATCGGGCATGTTGGAACAAATCGGCTATAGAAAGACGGAAGTTCTTTCTCAGGCCGACGTAATAATCTTGTATACGTGCTGCGTGCGGGAAAAAGCGGAACATAAAGTTTTTGCGCGGCTAGGGCAATTAAAAAAATATAAGACTACCAACCCCAACCTGCTGATTGCAGTAGGGGGTTGTATGGCCCAACAGCCGGAGATGGGAGAAGATATCAGGGTCAGGGCCCCTTACGTGGATCTGGTTTTTGGCACCCACAACATTCATCGCTTACCTCAATTGCTGGAGGAAGCTAAAGATGCTGAAGTTACTTTAATTGAAGTTTGGGATAGGGAGCGGGAAATTGTTGAGAATCTTCCGGCCAGCAGAATGAATAAGCTGAAAGCCTATGTGACTATAATGTACGGCTGTAACAACTTCTGCAGCTACTGCATTGTCCCTTATGTTAGGGGTAGGGAAAGAAGCAGGGAGCCGGAGGAAATTATCAAGGAATTAAAGGAATTAGCCTCAAACGGATTTAAGGAGATCATGTTTTTAGGGCAAAATGTAAATTCCTATGGCAAGGATTTAGCCCGTCCAGTGGATTTTGCCGATTTGCTTTTGCAGGCGGACGCTATTCCCGGACTAGAAAGAATTCGTTACATGACTTCTCATCCCAGGGATTTTACCGAAAAGTTAATAAACACAATAGCGGGTTCTCAAAAAATTTGTGAACATTTCCATTTGCCTATTCAGGCGGGCAGCAACAGAATTTTAAAGCTGATGCGCAGAGGTTACACCAAGGAAAGTTATTTAGAACTAATTGCCAAGGTGAGGGAAGCAGTACCTCAAGCCACCTTAACCACCGATATTATTGTAGGGTTTCCCGGTGAGACGGACGAAGATTTCGCTGATACTTTAGAAGTGATCACCAAAGCCAGGTTCGATCAGGCATACACTTTTATTTATTCTCCCCGGAAGGGAACCCCGGCAGCCGAAATGCCTGATCAGGTACCACAAGAAGTAAAAAAGGAGCGTTTTCAAAAACTCTTGGATTTGCAAAACAGGATCAGCTGGGAACTGAATCAGCAAATGCTTGGCAAAATTGAAGAAGTGCTGGTGGAGGGAACAAGCAAAACGGACCCTGCAAAATTAAGCGGGCGTACCAGGGGAAATAAGATAGTGGTCGTGGACGGGCCGGAAGAACTTATCGGGCATGTTATTAAGGTTAAAATTGAGGAAGCCCAAACCTGGTCACTCCAAGGCAAAATTATTGGGGAGTAGAGCAATGGATGTAATAGCAAAAGCCCATGAATTAGCAGAAGCTTTGGCAAATTCCAGCGAACTCTTACGCTACCGCGCTGCGGAAGCCAGACTGCTGAACAACAGCGAGGCGCAAGTTAAATTGCAAGAGTTGCGAAGCGGAAATTTGGCCTTGGAAAAAATTGAAGATCCTGTTATTTACGAGTATTTAAGCGCTTATCGCGAGTTTTCCAACCTGTTAGAAGCAGTAAAATTCATTTTAACCTCTGCCTACGACGGCGAGCTTACTGCGGAAAATGGGTGTGGCCACTGCTGCCGACGAAATTTTAACTCCCCGCACTAATGGGGAGTTTTGCTTTAGCTGCCCTTTATTACCTTAGAAGTTATGTTATGGTATAATTTAAGCTAGCAGTTAAGCAGGGAGGGGTAATTGTTGAACAGTCTCACTCCGATGATGCAGCAGTATCTTGCGATTAAAAAGCAATATCAGGATGCGATCCTGTTTTTTAGATTAGGTGATTTCTACGAAATGTTTATGGAGGATGCTATACTGGCATCCAGGGAATTGGAAATAACATTGACCTCCCGGGAAAGCGGCGCAGAGCGGGTACCTATGTGTGGAGTTCCCTATCATGCTGCCGACAGCTATATTGCCCGCTTGATAGATAAAGGCTATAAAGTTGCAATTTGTGAACAGGTTGAAGATCCTAAGTCAGTAAAAGGAATTGTAAAAAGAGAAGTGATTAGGGTTATTACCCCAGGCACTATACTGGATGAAAAGGTGTTGCCGGAGAAACAGAATAATTATTTGGTAGCATTGACGAGCACGGAGGAATGTTACGGCCTAGCCTTTGTAGATATATCTACAGGCGAATTTCGCGCTGCTTCCATCGCAAAATCTAAAGGGCAAGGTCCCATTCTTGATGAAGTGGCCCGGTTGAATCCCGCTGAATGTTTAGTAAATGAAAGTGTACAGGCTGATGAAAACCTGCTTGCAGCCCTAAGAAAAATGTTGCGGTGCCAGGTAAGCTTCCCGGAGCTGGGCTGTTTAAATTTTAAGGAAAGCTATAACCTTTTAAAGCGGCATTTTGGTACAACTTCCCTGGCAGGATTCGGCTGCGAGCACTTACCTGCCGCTATAACTGCAGCTGCTTTGGTACTCCGTTACCTGCAGGAAACGCAAAAAATTGCTTTAAAGCATTTAACCAAAATTTCTTCGTATAGCATTGAATCGTTCATGCTGCTTGACCTGCAGACCAGGCGCAATTTAGAACTGCTAACTTCACTCAGGACCCAAAATAAAAACGGCTCCTTGTTGCAAATTCTAGATCTCACTGTCACAGCTATGGGCGGACGCAAGTTAAAACAATGGCTGGAACAGCCGCTGCTGGATCTGGATGCTATCAAGTTGAGACTAGATGCTACAGCAGAACTGGTGGAAAATCTTTTTTTACGAGAGGAAACCCGGTCTTATCTAAAGGAAATTTATGATCTGGAAAGGCTACTGGGAAAAGTTGCTTATGGAACGGCAAATGCCCGGGATCTGCTGGCTTTAAAGCATTCCTTGCAAGTGCTTGAACCCCTTAAAAAAGCGTTAAAGCAAAGTAATTCGCCTGGATTAAAAGCAATAAATGATGAGTTGCAGCTTTATCCCGAATTAACTGACCTTTTGGAACGGTCCATAGCGCCCGAACCTCCTCTGTCTTTAAAAGAGGGGGGGTTAATCAAAACAGGTTACAACCAAACGGTTGATCAATTGCGGCAAGCGAGCAGCGACGGCAAAGTATGGATTGCGAGTCTCGAACAGGAGGAAAGGGAACGAACAGGGGTTAAATCCCTCAAGATTGGTTTCAATAAAGTATTTGGTTATTATCTGGAAATAACCAAGGCAAACTTAAATAATGTACCTCCTGATTATATCCGGAAGCAAACCTTAGCCAACGCTGAACGTTACATAACCCCAAAATTAAAAGAATTAGAAGATCTTGTTTTACATTCGCAAGAACGTTTGGCAACGCTGGAATATGAAATATTTTTAGCCATAAGGGCTGAAGTGGCTAAGCTAACCGGCTCAATTCAAAAAACGGCACAACTAATTGCCGAATTAGATGTGTTGTGTAGTTTTGCAGAAGTAGCAGTACGCAATAATTATGTTAAGCCAGAGGTAGATAATTCAACTACACTGGAACTGATTGAAGCCAGGCATCCTGTGGTTGAGAAATTGGTTGCTGAGTGTGATTTTGTTCCAAACAACTGCTACTTAAATACTGCCGAACACCAGCTGGCAATTATAACTGGACCAAATATGGCAGGGAAATCAACTTATATTCGTACGGTAGCAATTTTAGCCATTATGGCTCAGATAGGCAGCTTTATCCCGGCTCGCCGGGCCAAAATAGGACTGGTAGACCGTGTTTTTGCCAGGGTAGGGGCTTCAGACGATTTGGCTACGGGGCAGAGCACTTTTATGGTGGAAATGAATGAAGTGGCTAATATCTTAAACAATGCTTCGCAGCGTAGCCTGATCATTTTGGATGAAGTTGGCAGGGGGACAAGTACTTTTGATGGTTTGAGCATTGCCTGGGCTATTAGTGAGTACCTGTTAGAAAACACGAAAGCCCGCACTTTATTTGCCACCCACTATCATGAACTAATCGAGCTGGAAAATTTGTTTTCAGGTGTGAAAAATTATAGCATGGCGGTAAAAGAACATAACGATCAGGTAATTTTTTTACGCCAGGTTGTGCCTGGTGGAACAGACAAAAGTTATGGTATCCATGTAGCGCAGCTGGCAGGCTTACCAAAAAAAGTTATTGAAAGAGCAAAGGAGAAATTGCATGAGCTAGAGCAAGAAGGCTGCCAACGGCAGTACAGGAGGGAAGCTGCAGCTGCGCAAGAAACCCAGCTCAGTTTTGTGCCTCCGGCTTATTACGAATTGATTATCAGTCGATTAAAAGAACTTGATTTAAATAATTTAACCCCGCTCAAGGCGCTTAATATTCTGGATGAGTTAAAAAGAAGCATAAAGGGTTAATTGTATACATAGGAGAGTTGTAAAGGTGGATTCAAAAATTGTAGTGCTTGATGCCCACACAGCCAACCAAATTGCTGCCGGTGAAGTAGTGGAAAGACCTGCTTCAGTTGTTAAGGAACTAGTAGAAAATGCAATTGATGCCGGCAGTACCAGAATTGAAATTGAAATAGCCGGCGGTGGTTTAACAACAATCAAAGTGACGGATAACGGGGAAGGCATGACTCCGGTTGATGCCGAGCTGGCTTTTTCCCGCCATGCCACCAGTAAGATTCAGTGTGCCAGTGATCTCTTCAAGATAACTACCTTTGGTTTCAGGGGTGAAGCATTGCCTAGCATTGCGGCAGTGAGCAAAGTACAGCTACTCACTAGAACTGCCGCCAGTTTGGAAGGCACTAAACTCACTTTAGCCGGTGGAAAAATTACCGGCCAGGAACCATGCGGCTGTCCGGCGGGGACTACCGTTATTGTAGAGGATCTTTTTTTTAATACTCCTGCCCGGCAGAAATTTCTTAAATCAACATTTAAAGAGGCAGGGGCTGTGGCGGATATTGTCAGCAGAATTGCTCTGATTCATCCCCAGATTTCTTTCAGATTGATTAGTGATGGCCGAATAATTTTGCAAACAAACGGTCAAAATAATCTCTTGACTGCAATTGCACAAGTTTACAGCACTGAATTAGCTAAGAAGATGCTGCCGGTAGAAATGGAAACGGAAAGCCTGCGTATATCCGGATTTATTGGCCAAAATTTCCAACATAGGGCCAGCCGTGAGATGCAAAATTTCTTTATTAACAAACGTTATGTTCACCACCTTAGACTAAGCAAAGCCCTGGAGGCGGGCTATCAAGGTACAATTCCGGTAAAACGTTATCCTATTTGCGTTATCAATCTAGAAATTGCTCCTGCCTTAATAGATGTTAATGTCCACCCGGCCAAGCTGGAAGTGCGCCTAGAAAGGGAAGAAGTTATCACGGAACAGCTGACCGAGCTGGTTCGGGCTACTTTGGAAAAGAAAAACCGGCTTCCGGAAACAGGTTTTCGCAAAGTCAAATATGTTCCCGCCAGCGAACAAGTCAGTTTGAATTTACCAACACTAGTTGCAGAACAAGTTAAGGAAAATTTTGTAACAGACAATGCTGCCGATTCGGAAGAAAAACAGGCAATGCTGCCGGCCACAAAGGAAGCCGGACAAAGCGCTAATTCCTTAACCCAACTGTTGCACAGGATTCAAACACCAACAGTGCCGCAGCCAATTACAAGTGAACAGGAGCAAGAGAAATTACCACCTATGCAAGTGATCGGACAATTGTATGACTCCTACATACTGGCTCAGGGAGAAAACGGTTTATATATCATTGATCAACACGCGGCCCATGAGCGTATCATGTATGAGGAAGTCTTACACAAGTTCCTGGCGAAAAACAATTTGAGCAGCCAAATTTTAGCCGTTCCCCTGACCCTGGAACTCACTTATCAGGAAACCACTAAGCTGGTGGATAATATTTTTCATTTTAGATCGCTGGGAATTATTATCGAACACTTTGGCGGCAATACTTTTTTAGTTAGAGGGATACCTGTGGAGTTTACGCCGCAAGAAGGAGAAGACCTGGTCACTTCACTTTTGGTTGAATTACAGTCTAAAAATCCAAAAGAGATTTTATATGAAGATTTATTAAAAATTGTGGCATGTAAAAAAGCAGTTAAAGCTAAGAAAAGGTTAAATTTACCGGAAATGGAGTATTTGCTTCATAAATTGAATAGCACAAAATTTCCTTATAGCTGCCCTCACGGCAGGCCAACAATTATTAATCTTACGCTGGCTGAACTTGCCAGGAGATTCCTTCGTACTTAATGGAAGGTGTAGAAATTGCTAAAAATAGCTGCCATTGTAGGTCCAACCGCTGTCGGTAAAAGTAAGATTGCAGTAGAGGTGGCGGGAATAATTGGGGCAGAAATAATTTCTGCCGATTCTGTCCAGGTCTATAAAGGAATGAATATTGGAGCCGCTAAAATCACTCTCGAGGAGTCTTACACAACAGATGGCAATTTCATTCCCCACCATATGCTGGATATTGTAGAACCGGATGTGCAATACAGCGTTGCTGATTACAAAAATGCCGTAGAAAAACTTATTCCGGAAATCCTCGGGCGTAATAAGCTGCCATTGTTGGTGGGCGGTACAGGTTTATATATCCAAGCAATTATCGACCCCTACCAATTTGAACCCATACCAACCGATTGGGAATACCGGAAGGAATTACACAGAGAAGCGGAAGTAAAAGGAAATGAACATGTGCATGGCAAACTGGCTCTAGTTGACCCTGTAACGGCTGCACGATTACATCCCAATGATTTGCGCAGAGTAATCAGGGCGCTGGAAGTTTTTAAGGCTACAGGGCGTCCTATTTGGGCACAACATCGCGTAGGTAAAGAAAAAAGCCGCTACAATTTAAGTATAATTGGTTTGACTATGCCCCGGGAATTGCTCTACAAGAGAATTGATGAACGGGTTGAGCAGATGATAGCTCAAGGATTTATAACTGAAGTGGAAAATCTATTAGCTGCTGGTTACAGCTGCGAATTACCGGCTATGCAAAGCCTGGGCTATAAGCAAATCTGTCTCTATTTAAACGGTAAATGCACCCTGGAGGAAGCTGTAAGCTTGATTAAAAGGGATACAAGGAGGTTTGCTAAAAGGCAGCTGACCTGGTTTAAAAGGGATCATAGAATTAAATGGTACGAGCTAACGGCAGACACAGATAAAAATAGGTTAGCTGCGGAAATTGCTACAGAAATTGGCAGGACAATTAATACCTGATGTAGAATACGGTTATATTATATAAAGAAATATATGGTGCACGGAGGGAACATAATGACTAAACCACAAATCAACTTACAGGATGCATTTCTTAATCAAGTTCGCAAAGAAAATGTGCCTGTGACTATTTACCTAGTCAATGGTTTTCAATTGAAAGGGCTGGTTAAAGGTTTCGATAATTTTACGGTGGTCTTAGACGCCGAAGGTAAGCAGCAGATGGTATATAAACATGCCATCTCTACCATTATGCCTGCAAAGCCAGTAAATTTAAACAGCGAAACCAACCAAGCAAAATAGAACCTGCGGAGTTATTAAACCGCCCTTCATTGCTGAACAGTGAAGGGCTTTTAAGTATGCCCCTAGTAACCTCAGCAAAGGAAAAACTGATCCCATTCATCGTGTGTTGAGTGGTAACCTGAAGACGTTTTTTTCGATGTCACTTTTTTATGATTACCTTCGTATAATGATAGGGACCTTTAAATGTTGTTTCCTGAGATGAGGTGAAAGCATGGAGATCAAAATGAGTTTCAATAATCACAGAAAAAACGGAGAAGTTAATTCGGATTTGTTCCCGAACTTTGCTAAAAATTTTGATAAGCCTATGCTTAACCCTAAACCTAGAACACAAAATACCCGTAAAGATAAACTTTTACTTCCTGCGGCTCAATCTAATGAAAATAATCAAAAAGATTCTCTCAAAGAAATAATTGGCGAGTTAAATAGTCTAATTGGGTTGACCACTGTCAAAAAATTGATTGAAGAACTCTACGCATTTGTGGAAATACAAAAAAGGCGGGGCAAAGAGAACTTAATAGCGGATCCGTTGGTCCTACATATGGTCTTTAAAGGCAATCCTGGAACAGGAAAAACAACTGTAGCCAGGATCTTGGGGAAACTTTTTAAGGAATTAGCGGTTATCTCCAAAGGACATATTATAGAAGTTGAACGGGCCGATTTAGTTGGCGAATACATTGGCCATACTGCGCAAAGAACGAGGGAGCAGGTGAAAAAAGCTTTAGGCGGCATCCTGTTTATTGATGAAGCTTATTCCCTGGCCCGCGGCGGGGAAAAAGATTTTGGTAAAGAAGCCATAGATGTTTTAGTCAAGGCTATGGAGGACTATAAAAATAACTTTATTTTAATCTTGGCTGGGTACAAAGATGAAATGGAGTGGTTTATGCAAGCAAACCCTGGGTTGCGTTCTCGTTTTCCACTACATATTGAATTTCCTGATTACACAGTAACTGAATTACTGGCAATAGCCAAACTAATGGCGGAACAAAGGCAATATTCCTTCAATGCGGAAGCATTAGCTGAATTGGAAAGAATTTTACGTAAACAGCTGCTGTTAGGCCATAGTAAGAATGGCAATGCCCGTCTGGTAAGGAATATCATTGAAAAAAGTATAAGATTACAGGCGGTGCGTTTAATTAAGCAGGCGACAATTACCCGGGAAGACTTAGTTACCCTGACGAAAGAAGATGTGAAAGAAGAATGGATCAATGAAATACACGGCAAAGACCGGGAATGGATTGGAATGCAAGCGGAGGCTAACTAGGCATCTCTACTGGAATCTTTTCATAAAAAAAACTATAATTAGAGCGAAACTTCAATATGGAGGCTGTAACAGATATTGTCTAGCTATGAAGTTAATAAGCTACTTACCCGTGCAGTTGAGAGTGCGGAAAGCAAAAGCTTAGAAGCTATAAACAGGTTAAAACATGTGATTGAATTCAATCACTTCAAAGTGTTGAGGGCCTTTCATGATTACAAAGTAAGCGAGGAGTGTTTTCGGGGCAGTACAGGGTATGGGTATGGCGATTATGGAAGAGATCTTTTAGATAAATTATTTGCCAGGATTTTCGGCGCGGAAGACGGGCTCGTCAGGACTCAGATAGTTTCCGGAACCCATGCTATTTCCCTTTGCCTGTTTGGTATTTTAAAGCCTGGCGACAGAGTTGTAGCCATAACAGGGACCCCTTACGACACCCTTTTGAAAGTGATAGGTTATCCTAAGAATACACCTGGTTCCTTAACTGAACTAGGGGTAAAATATAGCGAAGTCAACCTAACTCCCGCAGGTTTTCCCGATTACGAGGCGATTGCGGAAAGCTTAAAGCCCGATACTAAGATGGTTTTGATTCAACGTTCCAGGGGATATGCGTGGAGACCGCCCTTGGATATAGAGCAAATTGCCAAATTAATCAATCATGTGAAGTCCGTAAACCCAAACATCATTTGTTTTGTTGATAATTGCTACGGGGAATTCGTGGAAGATAAGGAACCCACGGAGGTTAATGCGGATCTTGTGGCTGGTTCTTTAATCAAAAATCCCGGCGGAGGTTTAGCTCCCACCGGAGGTTATATTGTAGGCAAAAAAGAACTGATCGAGAGAGTGGGTTATAGGCTTACGGCTCCAGGTATAGGAGCAGAAGTTGGTTCAACTCAAGGCAATATCTACCGTTTGCTTTACCAGGGATTGTACATTGCTCCCCATGCTGTAGCCCAGGCTTTGGAAGGGGCTATCTTTAGCGCGGCCCTATTTGCTGAGCTGGGCTATAGAGTATCTCCGTCATATTCCGATAAACGCAGCGATATAATTCAAGCTATTATGCTAGGAAGCAGGGAAAAATTGATCGCCTTTTGTCAAGGGCTGCAGGAAGCTTCACCGCTAGATGCCCACGTAGTACCGGAACCTTGGAAAATGCCAGGTTATGAGGATGAGGTTATAATGGCTGGAGGGACTTTTGTTCAAGGTTCAACTATCGAATTAAGCGCAGATTCGCCTGTACGGGAACCCTACGTAGTATATCTTCAAGGAGGGTTATCAAGAGACTACGTGAAAATAGCCGTAATCAATGCTGCAAAGCGATTGCTTCAAAAGGGCAACTGATTGACGCTGTGGGAATTAATAATGAAAGCAGCAAATAAGTAAGTGAAACCATTTTTTGATTTTTTATTAAAAAAAAAGCATCAGCGAGCCGCTGGTGCTTTTTAATATATGTCTTTTTTAATATATGTAACGAAATAGACCAATTACTTTACCTAAAATTTTGACATCGTCGCAATAAATAGGTGACATATACCTGTTTTCTGGTTGTAAACGAATCCTATCCTTATCTTTAAAAAACCTCTTTATAGTTGCTTCTTCATCAATCATGGCAGCCACAATATCTCCGTTGTTGGCTGTATCTTGTTTTCTAACCAAAACCAAATCCCCATCCAATATACCGGCTTCGATCATACTATCTCCTACAACCGCTAACATAAAAACATCGCTGCTTCTGACAAAATCGTAAGGAAGCGGAAAAGTATCTTCAATATTTTCCACGGCGAGTATAGGAGTTCCGGCAGTTATCCGACCTACTAATGGAACAGGCACCATAGATTTGTAATTCCTCTGTCCTTCTCCGACCAAAACTTCAATGGCCCGGGGTTTGGTTGGATCACGCCGAATATAACCTTTTTCTTCCAATTGATTTAAATGTCCGTGAACAGTTGAACTTGAGCTCAATCCAACGGCTTCACCTATTTCCCTGACAGAAGGAGGGTAGCCTTTTTCTCTTAAGTTTTGCTGAATAAATTCCAAGATGGCTTGCTGGCGGCTAGTCAAATCTTCGTACATATCACGCCTCCTTAAAGAACAATATTCATTTTTTACCATTTTTATTATAGCATGTATTCTTATAATGTAAAACATTTGTTCGAAAATTTTTAGAAACCATCTTGCAAACGAACGTTAGTTCTGCTAAATTAAGTGTATAGGGAACATGAGTTTGGGAGGGTTGTAATATGCTTAAGCTTAGAAGAATCAACTCTAAAAAGAAAATAAACAAAATAAGAATTTTATTGGCTACAATATTATTGACAACTTTTTGGCTAGGTATAACAGGCCCTATAGAAGGGCAAGCCCTGGGTAACTCTACACAGCATATAAAGGTGGTAGTCAAAAAGGGAGATACATTATGGAACATTGCAGAAAAATACGGTCCAGCAGAGCAAGATATAAGAAAAACTATCTATGAAATTAAAATTATGAACAAAGTTGAGGATTTGTTACAGCCGGGCGATGTGCTAATAATACCGCAAACAGAGTAACTTTTACATTATGTAAACCATTTTGTTTTGTTAATTGCTTGTGATATAATTTTGCTATTAAATTGATGAGTAAAGGTGCGAAGCTATTCATGAGTAAAATGTGTTTATTGGAGGACAAAACATGTAGTAACTGTGGGGAATGCAATTTTTGCGATCTTGACCATGCTAAAATCTGTGATAACTGCTGTGCTTGTTTAGGAGACGCTGAATATACCGGTGTTTATATTGACGACATACTTTTTAACATCGAAGATATAACTAAGGAAAAACATAACAAATGATAACTCATTTATATGTAAAACATTTAACAGCTTCGAATAGTCTTCAAAGCGGGAAACTGGTTGATAATTGTTCAAGAAGCTGTTTTGTTATTTTGGAATGGCGCCAGGAAAATGGCGTCATTTTTGCATCAGATTGATTCCCATAATATTAATTATGTAAACCTAATTGGAGAAGTACCTTGGGGCACCTATTATTTCCGACCCTAAGGAATTGTGCTCAAGGCTTCGATTACCATACTTGCGCAGGTGCTCTATGTTTCCCTTTGCTTACAGATAAAAACATTGGCTTACGAAATTCCTGTCGTTTAAAACAAACTGATTATTCGCTAAGCATTTTTGGTATTGTAAAGATAAATCTGGTTCCTGTGCCCGGATTACTTTCCACCCAAATTCTCCCTCCATGAGCTTCCACAAAACCCTTAGCAATAGCCAGCCCTAGCCCAACTCCGCCTTCGGCCCTGCTTCTGGACTTGTCTGCCCGGTAGAACCTGTTAAAGATATGCGGCAGATGCTCCTCCGGAATTCCTGTTCCCGTATCCTGCACTGCAAATTTTAAACCCTCACCTATATGCCGAGCCTCTAGAGATACCGTCCCGCCGCTTGGGGTATGTTTTAAGGCATTTGTTAATAGGTTCATAATAACCTGGGTGATGCGGTCTTTGTCAAGAACCACCTCTTCCTGCGGAGCTATGTCTACATCGCAAATGAGGTTAATCCCCCTAGCTTCTGCTTCAAAACCCACAGTTGTTGCGATCTGCTGCATAAGCTGCTTCAGGTTTGTGGGACCAAGGTTCAGCTTTAACTTGCCTGCCTCCACCAAGGTGAGTTCCTGTAAATCAGTGACTAAGCGCGACATGCAGATTACCTCATCATGGAGCGAGGAAATTACCGCTTGCGTAGGCAAAGTCTCTCCATCCAGTAAAGTTTCCAGGTTACCCCGCAATACCGCCAAGGGAGTTCGCAACTCGTGGGCCACATCTGCCACTAGGTTTTTCCTGATTTGCTCGTGCTTAACCAGACTATCAATCATATCATTATAGCTTTTCGCTAAGTCCCCAATTTCGTCATCACCGGTAACTTGAACTTTCATTCCTCTTTCTGGCGAGGTCATAGCCTGCACCGCCTGAGTTAATTTCAGCAGCGGTAAAGTGATACGGCGGGAATACATAACTCCTAACCCGATAGCGACAAGCATAGAAAACAAGCCGCCCAGCAAAACCATTCGCTTAATGGAGCGGTAAAACTCCTCTTCAAGGGGTAAAAGTTGATGATGGGTCCTGGGAGATAATACAACATAACCTATAAGCTGGTCATTTAAAGCCAGAGGCTGCCCTTTTTTTATCAGTTCAGCATAGTTTTCCCCTCCAGGTTCCGAATCATAAATAACTTCTTGCTTGTTGTCCAAGAGTATAAACCTTTCTTCCATAAGCCACCTTCTGCTAAAACGCTGCCTTCCCGGGATGGGTTTAAAGAACATTTCCACTCCTTGCCAGCTTCCGTTTTGGGAATAATAGCTTTCCAAATAATTTGCCCACTGCGCTTGCATCATGAGCCTCTGGTTTTCTATATAGGTGTTAAAGATATTTTTAATGGTATAATTGGAGATAAGTCCAAAAATGCTGGTAGCTACTACTACCACCAGTAACATGGCCACCGTGATTTTTCCCCTGAGCGTCATTTCAATTCACCCTTGTCTAATTTTTAGCGAACTTATAGCCTACCCCAAATACCGTGAGGATATATTTCGGATTTGCTGGGTCATCCTCAATCTTTTTTCGGATATTACTAATGTGACTGTCAACTGAACGCTCATAACCCAGATAGGCCACTCCCAAGGCCGAATCTAATATTTGAGCGCGGCTGAAAGTCCGTCCCGGGTTTTTTGCAAGGAGACCCAAAATGCTGAATTCCGTAGGGGTCAGTTCTATAGGGGTTCCCCTAAGCTCAACCACATGTTCGCTGAAATTGATCTTCAGATCACTAAAATTCACTGTTTCAATCGCGATAGCACTGGTTTGACTTGCTCGCCTTAGGACAGCTTTGATTCTGGCCAATAATTCCCTTAAGCTGAATGGCTTGGTAATGTAGTCGTCTGCACCAAGTTCCAAGCCCAGTAGCTTATCTATCTCCTCCGCTTTTGCCGTGAGCATAATGATTGGGAGATTTGATTCCTGGCGAATTTGCTTGCAGATCTCTAAACCACTCATTCCAGGCAGCATTAAGTCCAGAACAACCAAGTCAGGATTGAATTTTGTTAGCTCTTGAAGTGCTTTATCCCCATCCTGGCATACTGCAGTTTCATAGCCTTCTGCTAACAAGAATGCAGAAATCATTTCAGCTATTTTAGGCTCATCTTCTACAATCATAATTTTCTGTTTACCCATCATCTTCACCTCTGAGCGGTCAATAAATGCTAAAAAGGGAGGTTCTCCCTCCCTAAATTATACTATAGTTGGCTAGAATTACCACGCAGGCCGTAGCCTCCACGCCCAAAGCCTTTTGCACCCCGGTTGCCTTTCCAGATGTTGCCGGTTGTGGTACGTTCCATATTGCTTTCAATCCTTGTCTCAAGGTTCTGCAAGCAATAATTAGCTTGTTCTTGGGTAATTTTGCCATCAGCAACCAACTGCTGTAATGTATCCTTACGTGTACTCACAACTTTATCAATTAGCTGCTCTTTCTCGATCCCTTTTTCTTTGGCAATGTCAACCATGGATTGACCGCTTTGTCTGGCAGCAATCAAATCCGATTCGCTCATGCCCAGCAAGTCAGCAATTACTGTCCTCATGCTGCCGTACATCCGTCCAATGGCGACACCGGCCCCTCGATTTGTTGTGGATTCGGCAGCAAAAGCCGGCACCGTACTGATGAGTAAAGCAGTGGTAAGAAGCAGCATTACCCCTTGTTTAATTCTTTTTTTTAGCATTAGCATCTCTCCTTCCAAGTTTTTATCGACCGGTCTATTGTTAGTATAAATATTAGTTGCTAAAAACTTTTCAGGAAGATGTTGAGATTTTGTCAAGATTACAGTTCAGCCCTAGATGCTTTTTGTTAATTAATATTATTTGGCTACAGTGATTCAGCCTTTGCCAGTATTTCCTCTCTTTCTGCATGCGAAAGTAAAGAATATAGCACATAGCTGATAACTATGATGCCAGGTATATCAATTGCAAGCCGTGTTACAGCAAATTTTGCTCCCAATGCTGATAGTTCAAAGAGAAACATTGGGATTTTAGTGGTTGACCAGGCACCAATAAAAATAAAAATGTTGCTTAATTTGACCCCTTTTTTCATAAAAACCGTTGCTATGGGAAAAGCACCGTAGAGTGGCCCGGCCGCAGCTGAACCTA
The DNA here is from genome assembly GCF_004353525.1 of Zhaonella formicivorans. NCBI lineage: Bacteria > Bacillati > Bacillota > Clostridia > Neomoorellales > Zhaonellaceae > Zhaonella > Zhaonella formicivorans. Next base: position 972,228 of record NZ_CP085524.1, on the reverse strand, counting down.
AAATGATCGCTAAAAGGATCCCCACTAGGCCTGAACCTTCCCCCATATACTTTACCATGGTCTCCCTGGGTACCCAGACATCAAGCAATCCCAAAAGCACGAATACAGGCGGTATGACTACAATCATTTCCTTAAAACTTAGTAAGGTAAGATTAACGGCTTTTAACCCGATTTGAACATTTACCGCCATAATCGCCAGTATTACGCCTAGAGTCAGTGCAAAAAATCGATATCTCTTGAAGATTTCCACGCTTAACCCACCACCTTGTTAATTACTGCTGCTACAAGAAATGAAAAAAGGAATGCCAATAAATTGCGTACAACAGTAACCTTTTTCCCAAAATATTTTATTTCAACTGGGGCCGTAACTACCCCCACCATCATCAGCGTAGATAATAAAGCAGCAATTTGCATTAAACCGGCTCCACCCTGCAGCAGCATGGCTGCTGTCGGAAATGCTACAAAGCCTGGAATCAAAGTGATTGCTCCTATCACTGCTGCCAAAATTACACCGAACCATCCAGATTTGTTCCCTATTATCCGTGATACCATGTATGGGTTTAAGAGAGCTAAAATAATACCTACCAGTACAATTACGCTTAACAATTCGGGAAGAATATTTTCAAAAGCTTTCCATGCCTTTTTTAGCGCCATCTTAGTTTTTTGCTTGTCCCTGAAATAAGACAAAATAAGTAAAATCGTTGTTATCACGTACAAAACGTAATCGGACATCTAGTTTTTCACCTCAGCTTTTAGGAAATTCCTTTTGAAATATTTCCAAAAACCCTTCTAGCATGGCTTTAGTAGCACCGATATGCTCTGCCCAAGCACGAAGATAATCATCCGCTTCTTTGGCAATGTTATAAACTTTTTTGGCGGGGCCTGAACCTTCCGTATCCCAGGTGGATGAAATCAAGCCCTTCTCTTCCAAACGTCGAAGGTGTCGGTAAACTACTCCTGGGTCGGGTTTAGCCAGTAGAAAATCAAGCTGATGAATTTTTTCAATCAGTTCATAGCCGTGGGCAGCCTTCTGCTTTAAAAGGAGCAGTAAGCAGGGCTCTAAAAACCGCTCCATCCTTCTGCCACCGCACCCGCAGTTCTCATGCCCTTTTTTAGTGCACAAAATTATCATCCCCTTTAAGTGCAAAAAGCATATAGTGACACATTGTCACTATAGTCAGTTTATCACTGTTTTGCTAAAACTATCAACCTTTTTGTTTTCAGTTTCAGGTGGATTTTTAACATTTTCTGCATGTCACTTTCCCTGGTGCAAAAAATAAAACCCCACTGGATAGGGGGTGTTGTTCACTGTTTATTCGTTAGAATCTTGCTTCTTTCCAAAATCTGGAGGTAATTTTTTGGCTAGCTCTATGGCCTCATCTACCATGAGATTAAAACCTTTGACCACCAGCTCTTGTTTTTTCTTGAATGCATCCAAAAGTTGCTCTTGCTTTACGCCTTCTTGTATAAGATCATTTAAAACCTTGTCACAATAGCAACCAGGCCTACCTTTGTTTAGTTCAAGATATTTCCATGTAAAGGAACGTAAAAGCTTATCCCCTTGGATTCCTTCCTGTATTAAACCTTGCAAAATTCCATAACAATCTATTTTGCACAAGTCCGAATGGCCCATAATATTTCCCTCCAGACTTATAATTTTGAAACACGATATAAATCCGTCCGCCGTTGTTTCCAGATAGGTATTGCCGTCCGGGCTTCCTCAATTTCAGCCAGATTCAGCTCTACCAGAAGCAATCTTTCATCTTCACTGGCTTTAGCAATGATTTGCCCCCAAGGGTCAACCGCCAAAGAATGCCCGTAAGCAATGTAAGAAGCAGCTTCATTCCTGGCAGGAGAATTACCTAAGACAAAAACTTGGTTATCCAAAGCCCTGCTCTTAAAGAGTGTTTCCCAATGGGCCGGACCGGTTGTCATATTAAAGGCCGCAGGTACAAAAATCATGCCTGCACCCTCCATCGCCATGATCCTGCATAGCTCGGGAAAACGAATATCAAAACAAATCATCACTCCTATTTTCCCAAAGGAGGTTGCTACAACCGTGATGTTATTACCACCCTTCAACACCTTCGACTCTTTGAAGGAAATCCCGTTTTTCACCTGCACATCGAATAAATGAATTTTTCTGTGCTTACCCAGCAATTTCCCTTCTGGGTTAAAGATCAGGCAGGTATTGTAGAGATTTTCATCATCGTCCAACTCAGGGATCGATCCGCCAATCAGGTAGATTTGCTTTTCCCGTGCCATTTCGGCCAGCATATATACCGTTTCACCCTGGGGCAGCTTTTCCGCATAGGGGCGAAAACAGTTGATATCGTAAGGGCAGTTGAACATTTCCGGCAGCATTACCATTTGCGCTCCCTGCTCTGCTGCCTCTTTAATCATTTTTTGAGCACGCTGCAAGTTTCTTTTTTTATTATCTTCAACCTTCATCTGGCATAGCGCCACTTTAACTTGCAATTTAGAATCCCCTCCGGGTTTTAGTTTAGTCAAAAATTAGGATGATGATTAAAAAATTTTTTCTTCTTGGGTTACAGATCTTTTGATCCTTTCCAGCAACGTAAATAGATTACATACTTTGCAGTATTCTTCCCTGCTTAACTCTCTCAAATCGTTGTACTTATACAAGGTCAAAAAGATATCATAAAGATCAAAAATATCTTTGATAATTGAACTATTATATTTTAATAGTTCATATTTCACTTTGTTGTATTCCTCAAATTTAAAGTTAGTTTGGTAGGAATATTGTTTAGGTTTTTCTTTTCCCTGGAAAATAGCGCTTAGGGCTTGATCTTTATCCTCAAGCATGGCGCGGTTGTAATCTATTTCATGCCACAAATATTTTGTAACAATTTTAATTGCCAATTCATCCCTTTTTTCTTGTTCTGTCTTCACTAAATTTCTCTGCTCAACGAGAAGTTTCTCAACAACTTTATATGAAGCAAAGCTCCCCAACAGGGCGCCCGCCAGACCGGCAACTGCCGCTATCACAATTGCTGCAATTTGCATAGCTAGGTATGCGACCTCCCTTTAGTATCTTGCTGTAATGCATCGTTATACAGTTAGATCCATGTTTGGGGTGACTAAAAATTAAAAACATCGGTTAACAGCTTTCCCGCACCATAAACTTCTTCCCAATCGGTTTTGAAGCTATTGACGCTTGCCCAGGTTAAAGGATGTTCCAGCAACTGTTCCATTAATTCAGCACTAACGGTAACAGCATGAACTCCGCAAAGTGCTGCTTTGTGGACCTGTTCTACATTTTTAAAGCTTGCCGCTAAAACCTTGGTGCCTAGTTGATATAATTTGCAAAACTTCATAATCTCCCCAAGTACCTCTACCCCATCACCACAGATATTGTCCAGCCTGTTAACATAAGGTGCAACAAAAGAAGCGCCTGCTGCAGCAGCCATTAATGCCTGTTGGGGGGTGAAAATTGCCGTGGCCGTTGTTTTCATGTTAAGTTTAGTTAATTCTTTAATTGCTTTAATTCCTTGCGGCACTGCCGGTATTTTTATATAGAGGTTGCCGGTGATTTGGCTCGAAAGGTACTTTGCTTCTCTTACCATTTCCTCTGATGAAGTTCCCATAACTTGGACATGCAGCATGGATTCAGGGCCAATTATATTCCGTATATCAGTGAATAGTTCTTTTAAATTGCTTTTTTCCCTGGAAATAATTGAGGGATTAGTTGTTACTCCCGACACAGGGAATAAATCGTAGCATTTTCGTAGCTGTTCTATATTTGCTGTATCAAGTAAATACATCATTGCCCTTACCCTTTCCTGCTAAATTTTGGTTTAGTTGAGTACATTTCTATTTTACCATGAATTTCTGTTTGTTTTTCAAAACGGGAAAACAACATTGTAAACTATTTGTTAGCCAGCTCCAACAGCTCACCTTTGCAGACGCCGCAGACATATTTTTTTCGGGGGGATAGTTTTCTGTCACGCAGAAAAATTTTGCCGCATTGTTTACAGGTATATAACCAGCGGGGCTTTTTAGCTCTTTCTTTGGCGTGAAGCTCCACATACCCTCCTTGCTCTTTGATGGATTCCACGTATTTTTTGAATTCTTTGCCGTGGCCAGCTGCAATTAAATGGATCATTTCGTGCAAGAGAGTTTGCTCTGTCTCCGCAGACGGGTATTTCCGGTGATACCATGTTGATAATCTGATCACCGGGCATTTATGCTTGTATTTGTAGCAAACACCTGCGGAGGTAGTTAACTTATTTGACCATTCGATTTTGATCTCTTTTGGCAGTTTGCCGGCGAAATATTTGTCGTTAAACCTTTGATAAATCCTATAAAGTTGATCTGTGCTCAATAATTCCTGTGCGTCTTTATCCTGCGTCATAGGTCATCAACTCCATATCTCATAAAAAAAGCCCTTTTAGGGCTTGAAGCACTATCTCTTTTCTCTTGACTGGTGGATAGCAGATTCCGTTTCGGTCTTTTTGTTGAAAATTAATTTACGCCAAAAGGCTTTGTTTAACCAACAGCAGCTTGATACTTATGATCCAACAAGTTTTGGTAGCATTTTAATAGCAACTTGGCCGATTTACTCGCCGAAATATTCTCTACATTTTGGCGGGCATTATTTCCCAGCCTTTTTCTCTCTTCGGGATCAGCCAAAAGCTGCAAAATCCTGTCCACAAAAACTTCCTGTACAAGTGGAGTTAAATAACCGTCAATTCCTGGATTTATCATTTCTTTGGCACCAAAAGCTTCAACAGCAACAATTGGTAATCCGGCTGCTTTAGCTTCGCCCAGCACCAGCCCTTGAGTTTCCGTGACCGAAGCAAAAACAAAAAGGTCAGCCCCCAGGTAGGCGTTTACAACTTTGGCCCGATCAAGCGTACCGGTAAAAACGACTTTATGCCCAATTTGCAAGGTTGTACAGAGTTCCTTGAAATATTCCTCCTGAGGCCCACCGCCTACAAGTACCAAAGTCGTCTGCGGCGCAGCTTGCAAAATTTGCTGAAAAGATTGCAGTAGGAAATCTAAGTTTTTTTCCAAACCCAAGCGACCTACATAAAGCAGCACCAGGTCATTTTCAGGTATTTGATAGGTTTGTCTAAGCCAGCCTGCATTTCCTTTAGCATAATCCCGTAAATCAATCCCTGTGGGAATGGGTTTGATTTCCGTAGTCACTCCGTATTGTCTTAATACTTCTTCTATTACACCGGTTGGAACTACTACTAAATCACAGTTATTGCAAAAATCCTTGCTAACTTTACGCACGACCCAGCGACTAAAGTTTTGGGCGATTGGGACATAATGCACATACTGGTCGTAAAGAGTATGGTAGGTATATACTAAAGGTATACCTAATTTTTTGGCGATTTTAGCACCCAAACGCCCCAATAAAAAGGGAGAATGGACATGAATAATATCTATGCCTAAGGATTGCACTGTTTTGCCCAAAGTAGGTGAGATAGGTATAGCTAAGGTAAAGTCCTGGTGCGCCAGAGAGGGCACCGATATAAAACGAAAAACATCTTCCTCTTTTTTACAATTAGGATAATTTGGGGCAAAAATATAGACCTTATGTCCTAAGGAACGGAATTCGGCGCTGAATGTTTCAATTGAGCGCACAACACCGCTGGTATATGGGCGATAACTATCGCTGAAAAAGGCTATATTCATTCTACTGTACCCCCTTCACCCCATATCGGGTCAAATGCTATTCAACTTATCCACAATTTCCACCAGCTCAGAGGCATTATTCAGCACAAATGTAGGTTTTAGCTCCAAAAGGCTTTGCAAAGGGATGTTCGACCAGCTGACAGCGGCAGTGGCGACACCTGCCCGTTGTGCACTAACAATATCGTGGGGACTATCGCCCACCATCAAACAACGCCCCGGAGCAGTTTGTACAAGCTCCAGTGCGAGCAACACGGGCTCCGGGTTGGGTTTATGAATTGTTGTGTCCTCCAGTCCAATAATTACATCAAACAACTGCTCAATTTTAAACAACTCTAGGCCCTTGATAGCGGTCTTCTTAACCTTGGAAGTTACTATACCCAGTTTTATCTTTCTCTGTTTTAATTCCTGAAGCATCTCTTTTATACCAGGAAAAATCTTGACCATATTATCGTGGTGCTGCAAATTAAATTCCCTGTATGTCAGGACCATTTCTTGCCCTTTTCCCGGCATTAGTTCTTCTAAACCTTCGATTAGTGGCTTACCAAAGGAAGGCAAAAGCTCCTCGAGCGTTACTTCGCGTCCCAAATATTTGCGGGCAACATGTTGAAAGGAAGCGACAATTAAATCAGTTGTATCAAGTAAAGTGCCATCCAAATCAAACAGTATGGCTTCAATATGCTGCATCTTGTTCCTCCTTTTGCCAAGACTATTATATCATGGTTTTGACAAAAGATCGTACCATTAAATCAGAGAGAAGCAGGTTTCCTTCTTATATCTTGTTCTGCCTAAAAACAATATCCCCTAGTTCTACCCCTAAATGCTCGGCTACAATCTCGCATTTTGCTTTAAGTAAAAAGAATATCCTTTTGCCTCCTGCTACGTTTCCTTCCAATGTTTCGTAATTAGCCTGTCCTTTAGCGATTATGACGTCCGCAGTTAGGAAGTGATCAATAAATTCTTCACTACACTTCTCTAAAATTGTACCTAAAAAGTTGTTACCATTAGGTAATACCTGAGAGATCTTATCCATACCAACCTGTTGTGCATCTAACATAGTAGCATCATTTAAAATAAAACCGCTTTTTACACCATATAACACTTCCAAACCTAGCTTGTTTAGCTCGGCTACTAAGATTTTATCAAAAACAATTTCGCCGCTGTTATCACCGATAATCAATATTTTCTTTGCATCTGGCAATAAACGGGAAAAGCGTAGGTAGTGGTCGATGGCAAAAGGTGTATGCAAAGCGCTGTAAACGCTTTCCTGCAAATCGTAATGTTCAATTATCCCCAAATCAATAATATTGCCAGCGACAGCTAATTTTAAAGCGGTATAAACCGGTTCGTGACCCAAGTCTAGCTCCAAACTGGCTAATAGTTTTTCTGCTTGCCGGTTGGAGTATTCTTTAGCTCTCCGAAAAGGATCCTCTCCTCCCAAAGCTTGCACTAACTTATGCAAAACAAGAGAGGAATTGGCTGCTGGTGTTGCCTCGTTAGAAAGTTCGGGTATAAGCTGACAGAGCTGATTTAATACCTCCCATTTTTCTTCTTCCTTGATACCTGCATGTTTAAAAGCAGAAAGAGCCTGCTTTAAATAACAAGGGACACAAGTGGTGGTAACTCTCACATATGTCAACTCCTTAGTTAAAATTGCTGTGACAAAAGTTAAGGATTTTTTCTGTAATTTTTAGCGGGTGCTGAAACATTAACATATGATTTCCGCCTGCAATAAGGTGTAGTTCAGAGCCCGGAATGAAGTGATGTAAAGCCTGGCTTAAGGTCGGGGGGGTAACCTGATCCTTCGTCCCTACGATTATGCTTACCGGCAGGTTGAGCTTCTGCAATTTGGTTGTTGGCAACTTTACCTTGGCACAGGACTTAAAATCGCATAATAAGGTTTTCTTCGGAATTTTATGCAGTTCCAGGTAAGCTTTTTCCTGAGCTTTTTTAACATCATCTCCATACAATTGGGCAAGCATCAACTGTAAACCGTTTTCCTGCTGGAGCAGTTTTAAAAGATTATTGGCCTCCGGTAATTCCGCACCTGTTCCTAAAAGAATTAAACCCCGACAGGACAATCTCCCGCTGATTGCAACTAAAAGAGCAATCGCGCCTCCCATGGAATGCCCAATTAAGATCGGTTGTTTTAGTCCTAAAAGCTGGCAAAAAGAAATTACGCTTTCGGCGTAACTTTCCAGGGAACCTCCCGGTTCACCTGTTGATTTACCATGACCCGGCAAGTCCAGTGCATAAACTTCGAAGCCCTGTTGTGCCAGTGCATGCCATTGGTATAACCAATGACGATGGTTGCCCCCTGCTCCGTGTATGAACAGCAGGGATGGAAACCCGGAGTCTTTGTGTCGGGAAATATAGAATATTTTTTCTTGAGGTAATTGCAGTAAAGACATAGGATCACCAATCCGGTTCAAATACCAGCCCGCAGCGCTTCCTGTTCCCTGCTGCCGCTGCGGTATACGGTTATTCCCTTGCAACCTAGTTGGTAGGCCAGGGTGAATATATGCAAAATCTCCTCCGCTGTAGTTGTCATGGGTAAATTAACCGTCTTGGATACAGCGTTATCGCAATGTTTTTGAAATGCTGCCTGCATTCTGACATGCCAGTAAGGCGCTATTTCTCTGGCGGTAACAAAGACACGGCGCCAGGATTTAGGTAACTGCAAACAATTTGCCAAGCTGCCTGTAGAAAGAACCTCATGCAGCACCTCTTGGACTTGACTTTGACTGAAATTTTCCCGCAAGGCCTGATGAAAAACAGGATTGATTTGGGCTTTTAATTCCCCTTCCAGCGCTTGTTTGCTGAAGGCCAGGGCAAAAGCGGGTTCTATACCGGGACTGGTGTCGGCTATAATGCTGATGGAACCTGTAGGAGCAATGGTAGTACAGGTTGCATTCCGCTGGGGTTGTTGAAGAATGCTTTTGTTAATATTTGGAAAATTACCCCTTGCTGCGGCCAGTTCCCTGGAACTGTTCCGGGCAACCCTTTGAATAAAGGACATCACTTCTTCAGCAAGCTGCAGCGCTTCGTCCGAATCATAGGGAATAAACAATTTGTACAGCATATTAGCCCAGCCCATGACCCCTAAACCAATTTTACGGTTGCCTTTAACCAGTGCCGTTATTTCCGGTAGCGGGTAGGAGCCGGCGTCAATGGCATTATCCAAAAACCTGACAGCCATTCTTATAGCCTGTTCCAACTTAACCCAATTTACTACACCGTTTTCCACCATGTTGGTCAGGTTAATGGATCCAAGAATGCAAGCTTCGTATGGTAAAAGCGGCTGTTCCCCGCAGGGGTTGGTTGCTTCAATGTAGCCGAGTTCCGGAGTTGGGTTGGCAGCATTAATTGTGTCCAAAAAAATTACACCTGGTTCGCCGTTATGCCAGGCTTGCTCGGCAATTAGCTTTAAAATTTCTGCAGCATTCATTGTACCTAATCGTTTGCCTTGAAAAACAAGTTCATAATTATTAGCTGTGCTTGCCGCTTTCATAAATTCGTCTGAAAGAGCAACCGAGATATTAAAATTTGTCAATTCTCCCGGCTTATTTTTAGCAGTAATAAATTCCAAAATATCCGGGTGGTCTACTCGCAAGAGTGCTATATTTGCCCCCCTGCGAGTCCCCCCCTGTTTAATAGCTTCTGTTGCTGCGTTAAAAACCCGGATAAAACTGACCGGCCCGGAGGCAACGCCGCCAGTTGATTTGACCGGAAAGCTTTTAGGCCTTATCCTTGAAAAGGAAAATCCGGTACCGCCGCCACTTTTATGTATAAGTGCGGCATTTTTAATGGTCATAAAAATATCTTCAATACTATCTTCAACCGGGAGCACAAAGCATGCTGCCAGTTGATTAAGTTCACGGCCGGCATTCATTAAAGTCGGGCTGTTTGGTAAAAAGTCCAAATTGGACATCAACTCATAAAAACTCCGCGCAATTGCTGTCAATTCTTTTTCCGTAATTCGGGGATTGTACAGCCGCTCAACGACAGCAATACTATTTGCTACCCTTTGAAAAAGCTCTTCTGGGCTTTCAACCGCTTTACCTTGCTCATTTTTACGAAGATACCTTTTTTCCAGGACTAATTTGGCTGTTGGAGATAAGTGCATACTTTTACCTCCATTGTTATCCTTATTGTTTAGCTTGACTTAATTCTTGTAATTTTATCAAAGTTTCCTGCAGGTGCTGTAAAGCTATGCCGTAGCCTGCCCAATCCCCTGCTTTTTGCTTTTCTATAGCTTCTTGATAATACTTGTTGGCATCAGCAATCAATTCAGGAACAGTCTGTGCTGCAGCGTCAGTTTTTTGGGTAATAGGCGCATTGGCAAAAAGTTCTTTTAAAGCATCCTCAATTTTGGACGACATTACCACCCTCTCACCGTAAATGGCTATTACCCTGCGCAATTCTGGAATCTTGCTTTTTTCTGCTTGGAGGTAGAGAGGTTCAATATACAATATTGAATTTTCCATTGGTATGACCAGCAAATTGCCACGTAATACCTGGGAACCCCGCTGATCCCAGAGAGTCAATTGCTGAGAAATTTCCGAATCCTGATCAATTCGGGCTTCAATTTGCAGCGGGCCGTAAATATGTTTTTCTTTGGGAAATTTATACACAACCAGCTCGCCATAATGTTCTGCATCATTGCGCGCAGCCAACCAGGCAACCATTTTATTGATTTTTGCAGCAGTAAAAGGAAGCATAAGGATAAACTCTTCCTGCGACTCCCCGGGCAACTGCATTACCATATAATATGGGTCCATGGGTCTGGTTTCACCGGCAACTATCTCATCGGGAATGCTCCAAGCATCTTCCTTGTTATAAAACACCATGGGGTTTTCCATATGATAAGTAGTGTAAACGGAGCTTTGAATTTTAAACAGTGTCTCCGGGTACCGCAGATGACTTTTCAGATCCGGGGGCATTTGGGATAGCGGCTTAAACAACCCGGGAAAAATCTTATGGTAAGCCTGAATTATAGGATCCGTTTCATCCGCAAGATAGAACGTTACCCTACCATTATAAGCATCCGTTACAACTTTGACTGCATTACGAATATAGTTACCCCATCCTGCAGTAGGTTTGGCATATGGGTACATGTTGGTGGTTGTATATGCATCCTGTATCCAGTATAGCTTTTTACCGCTGATTACCAAGTAAGGATCGGGGTCATAACGCAAAAAAGGAGCAATTTTCTCAGCCCGCGCACTAATCTGTCTATGGAATAGAAGCCTGCTTTCTGTGGTTAAATCTCTAGTCAAGAGCAGCTTGTAATCTTTAAAGTAAAGAGCAAAATTCAAGCGATGCAGTAAGCTTTTGATTCGCACTCCACCACTGCCCGCATAATAGTTTTCAGCATTATTTTCACCCAAAGGGTAATCAAATTCTTTGGTTTTTGTTTTGACCAAGACATAATCGGTAGTTTTTTCCCCAAAGTATAGCTCCGGTCGCTCTACAGCAAAGGGTTTTTCGGCAGCCAACGGTATGTCTTTCAGGTAAAAAGTCGGCAACCCTTCTGGGGTCACTTCGCTTGCCGGGCTTACTACCGCTCCGTAACCGTGGGTGTAGCGTAAATGTTTGTTCACCCATGTTTGAGCCTGATCAAGCCTGCTCGAGTCTAATTCTCTAGCAGCAATAAGTACTTGCCTGGTTGTTCCGTCCAGCTGGTACCGGTCAACATCAACTTCCGGGAAAACATAATAGGGCCGCAAACTTTGCAATTGGTTATAAGTTTGTTCAATAGGCCTCCAATCCCAAAGTCGGACGTTGCTGATAGTTTTCGAGTGCAAAGCCAAATCGCCGGCTGTAAGGGTATTGTTGACCGGGAAATTTTCCGTTTTTACCTTGTCCAAACCATAAGCCTTTAAAGTATAGGAAATGTTGTTTTTAAGATATAATTGTTCTTTATTGAATTCATTAGGTTCTACTTGTAACTTTTGAACTAACAGAGGATAGGCAATTTGTAAGCCCAGCGACGCCAAAACGATACATAAGATACTGCCAAAGGCAAATTTAAAATTTTTCAGCCATAGACAGTAAATAAGAACTATAGCTGCCGCTATTGTAATTACCGTTAGGATGTTTAACCCAGGCAAACTGGCGTGTACATCTGTGAAGCTTGCGCCATAAGCCGCTCCTTTGGGGGAATATAGCAGCAGGTAACGTTCTAAATAAAAATGAGCTGCTTGCAAGAACAGGAGTGCCGCACCCAACATCGTTAAATGAGAATGAGCCTTGCTGAATTTGCGGAAATTTATTATTAACCCTGGCATAGTTAATGTGTACAACGCTACCGATAGAAAAAGAGCTGCAAAAAGCGCATTTAGAAGAGTATTTAACGACTTAAGAAGCAGCGGCAAACGGAAAACATAAAAACCCACGTCTTTGTTAAAAATCGGATCTGTAACGGCAAAATCTATTTTATTAATAAATTTCTGCCATAATTGCCAGTCAAAATCAGACGAAGCGGCAACAGTCAGGGCTAAAACCCCGGTAAAAGCCAGAAGAATTATTTTGGCTCCGGTTCCATTCAAGATTTTGTTGAGCAGGTAGTTTTTGAGGGACATACCTTGTTCGTGTTGGTAATCTTGCACAATCGATAAGAGGATATTTTGCCTTGCCTTGAAAACATTTAGGGCCAAAATCAGCCACAAAACTATAAACACAACCAGATTCAGTATGATGTTAGTAGTTATAATTTTTAACCATACACCGGCAAATCCTTCTGCCCTAAACCAGATCCAATCTACCCAAAAGCTATTTAGGAATGTTCCTAAAAACAACAAAAATATCAGGCTGCCCAGCAGCCATTTTCGCCAGTTTAAATGCATGGTTAGTCTCCCCCAAAAAGTCTAATACTAGCAGACCTTGCTAACCTGCTCTTTTTCCATAGTGCCACAGGGGATAAAAGAGCCTGTAAACATCCTATGATGAAAAACGATGTTATTAATCTGTAATTTAAATCACCCGTGGCCAAGGCACGAATGGCGCTGTGGAAAAAACTGCCGTATTTTCCCTTTTCTTCTTCCAATTGACCAACGGCAATTAAAAGCCTTCGAAACCATTTATATTTACCTAACATTAAGTTCAGCCTGAACAAAAACATCCCGAAACGGTTGTCGTGTGTAAAGCACTTTAGTTTGGCATGGTAATGCTCCTTGAAGTGTTGCTCGGATGCTCCGTGATAAAAAATTGTTTCTGCTACCAATTGGGACTCCAAAAAGGAAGCAAAATAGCCGTCTTTTAAAACACGCCCATAACCGGTAAGATCCCCTATTGCCACCCAACGTTCGCCATAAAACTTGGAGGAGGGACCGGTAAAAACTTGTGCAGGGCAAATGGTTTGACAGCGTAAATGCTTGGAAGCGGAAGGGAGCTCAATAAATTCCCGCACCGGTTCCGCATCGAACAACAGGTCAATATCAGCCGGATTCAACTTCTTGCCTAAGGAAGTTAATGTCAACCAATTATTTGCTTTGGGTATCAATGCCACAACTGCATCTGGTACAACATGGTCAATGATCAACATCTGGTCTGTAATCTTGTTTTTTAGCGCAGAACTGGTATCTATTTCTGTTACACCGGCTGGCATTAAAGGAGGAGGGACATAACCCGTTTGCTTTTGAAAATCAAGCATCATCGGCTTATTCAGGGACTTAAATCCGGTGGCCATTACTAAAATATCACCTTCCACCACTATAGGCCGGTGATTTTCATCTTTGCGGCTTAAAACTACCTTCCACAAACCAGTGTTTTGTTCGGGCTTAACAATCTTTGTTACAATGGTAGGCTCATAGATTTTCAGCTGTTTTGCCCACTTGGGATCTAATCCTTCTGCGATTCTGCTTTTAATTGAATCATCAAAACCTTGAATACCGAATTTACTAGTACGAAGTGTGGCAATGAGTTTTTTGCCGAGATCAACATTGACATGACCTTCGGTAGTAAGGTAAAGGCAAGTACTAATTTCTTTCAAAACCAATTTGGGTGGGATGGTAAGCGCATAATTGTTTTGCAATGTGTTTTGTGCTAGGTTAGTGATTAACCCTCCGCAGTAATTACATGTATTGCTATTAATCAAAAAGATTTGGATGGACACGTTTTCCTTAGCTGCAATAGTTAATAGTTCTCTGGCCAGGGAACTGCCAGATATTCCCCCACCCACAATGATTATTCTCTTGCCGTCGGGTAAAAGATTTTTTCGTGATTTTAGCCCTGGGCTTTTAGCCGGAACCCGTGGGGAATATTTTCGTTCAATGTGTGCGATAAAACTGGGCATGTTTGCCTCCTTTTTGCTTACTATTATACCTTAAAATTGAAGCCGGCTCTAGTTAATAATATAATGAGAGCCGGCTTCACCGGCTCTCATTATAAACCTATATTATGCCATGTAAAAATTTTGGAATAAAGGTGTAGAGTAAGAAAATAAACAGGCCCACATAGATCACTAACTCCGTCACAATCAAAAGCTTTGATTTGGCAAAGCCCTTTGGTTCTTCATGGGCTGCTGCAACTTCTCCCTGGCCAAACAACTTTTCATACTCCAGAGGATGCTCTTCTTTTAGATGATGCAAATCAATGGTGCCATCCAGCCAAACCCTGCTGGTGGGAAAAACTTTGGGGTTAAAATGAACCGCAAAGAAGTGGCCGACAAATAAAGCCAACATGGCTACAAAGGCTTCGTTGGTATGAGCTACCCGCGCTACTTGAAAGGCCCACCTGGGCATAAACACAAATTTTTGCGGATACCAGAGCATAAACCCCGTGAGCCCCATTAAAATCATGCCCCAGACCACAGCAAAATACTCAAACTTCTCCAGATAAGTGTAACGACCAAATCTAGGAGCTTTTTGCTCAAAGCCCGCCAAATACTTAATATGGTGGAAAGCATCGCTTATGTCTTTAAGACCGGGTAGCATTGCCCAGGAAGGGCGATTCTTGGCGAAACTATAAATAATCCAGACAATATGATATACGCCGGTCAAGAGCATAATGACTGCAAAAATCAGGTGGACCTTAAACATGATTTCAAAACCGCCGAATAAAGCTATGACTTGGGCAGCCCATCCTTCGTAACCATACTTGATTGGGAAACCGGTAACTATGAGCATAAGAACGCTGATGGCTAATAAACCGTGTTGGATGCGTTGCTGCAGATTAAACCTTTCTACCTTGCTAATGCCAACATTACTTCCTTTCACCATAAGCCCTCCCTCTATAATCTTTAATTTTCTTTGAAAATCTCGCTTAATCTTAGATTTTCATTTGTACAAAGTCAATCCTCTTGGACAATATGCCTATTTTTGTATATATCTGGATTAACAAGTGTATACCGACAGAATATGCGTCTTTTAAACGTATTTCGGCCATGTAATCCACTTGTTCTCCGGTGGCAAACCTCCCATGTCTCACAGGGTCTGTGCCCCTAAATTCCTTCGTACTGCCTGCCCATGAGGTGGATGTCAGCCTTGCTCCTTTGCTGGGTCAAATGCCCTTATGGATAAATTTCAACCTGACTATTCCGGCTCGCTTTGTCAATGAACGTAATCTTTAATTAAGCAAGGTTTTTTTACATTTCCAGCACCGCTTGATTGCTTGTTACATTGCAGGAGTTTGACTGTCAAGGGGCCGCGATAGCGGCGACGCAGTCTTTACCCTTGACTGGCAAACGGATGAAATGTAACATTGTCAGTTGCGGTGCGCTTTTTAGGCGGCTTCCTGTAATTCTTGCCTTCTTATATCACTCATCATTTTTTGTGGGTCATAAGCTACGCCTTTTCTCAGTAAGGTGTAAAATATCCTTATGAGCTTACAGCATAAGAGTACTAGCGACTGTTTCTTTTTGAGCGGGTTCTGTGGCCTTGTTGTGTAGTACTGGTGTAGTTCTTTAAATTCGTTGTTCTTAGCCACTATGGGCATAATCCCTTGAAATAACAACGATCTTAGCCTTTTTCGCCCTCGTTTGCTAATAGTTGTTTGGCCCTTATGCTTTCCTGAGCTATTTTCTTTCAGGCTTAGTCCCGCCAGCTTCTGTACCTGCTTTGGATGTTCAAACCTTGTAATATCCCCTACTTCAGCTATAAACCCTGCTGCTGCTATGAGGCCTACTCCCTTGATTTTTAGCATTTCTTCAATACCGGGAATCTGCATGGCTAATTCTTCTATTAGAGCCATTGTCCTTTCATATTGCCTCTGCAGCATTTCATATTCTTCTAGTAGTGTGGCAAGTTCATTTTGAGCTGCTCTTAATCCTTCTCGTACTCCTACTGATATCTTTGCTGCCTCAACTAGTTGGCTGGCTCGTCTAACTCCAACAGCTCTGCTGATTTCTTTTCTCCAGCTGGCAACTATGCCTTCGACGCCTTTTTCAAGTACTTTATCCGGTGTTGGAAACTCTTTTAGCGTTACTATTGCTGCTTTGCCTTCCCAATCCCCAAAGACTCTGTTGAACTCCGGGAAATATATGCTTATCCAGCGTTTAACTCTGTTTCGGATGCTGTTAAGCTGCTTCACTAATCTTAAGCGGGTTTCCATTGCATTTCGTAAATCGCTGTAAATTCCTTCGGGAATGTACGGTTCCATGTATCGACCGTCTTTTACCAGCATGGCAATGGTTTTGGGTCCTTTCGGTCATTTTTGGTCGGATTATTATCATCAATTCTTTGCGTCGCTTTACGTGAAACGGATTCACTAGTACTATTTTCAGCTGGTGATCCTTAAGATGCTGGGCAAAGGTAAACCAATAGTGTCCCGTAGGCTCCATCCCAACCATTACCTGCTGCTTCTGCTGTTGTTTTGCCACACTTTTTACCCACTCAGAAAATGTCTTGAAGCCGTTGTTGTCATTATTGAATTTTAGTAGCTTAGCTAGTTCTACGCCTCTGTAATCGAAAGCTCTGGCGTAATTTGTCTCGCTAGCTACATCTACACCAATGATTAAAGTCTTTTCTGTTATTTGCAAAATTCTTGAGTTCTGGTTATACTTCATATTGAGTACCTCCTCTGTTATTTAAGGGTCGCTAGTTAATCGACACCTCGACACCTCGTATGTTAACAGGAGGTACTTCTTTTTTCAAAGCTCATTTTAATTCATTACAGGAATGCTCCTTTTTTTACAAAGTCAGATCCTTGTCAGGAGAATCCAGACTAGGTTTAACCGGTCGGAACAATCCTCTTAGCAGCTTAAGCAGTTCCAACGTAGGGATAGTACCATTCATCAGGACATCGAATAAAATCAGCGCTAAAAAGATTTTCCATGTAATCCACAGTGGGAAAGCCCCTTCTTTATCCTCGGGGACTACATGCTCCTTACCTTTAACTAGGTTGGCTCCCGCAGCTGACATCCCCGGATGGCAGCTGTCACAGGTGTTAGCTAAATTAGCAGCCGAGATTTTGGACTCAGGGTTCGAAGCCGGCAAAATGGAATGGGTACCATGGCAATCGGTACAGGCAGCCGCTTTTTCGTAACCATGAGCTAAAGCAATACCATGAAAACTTCTTTTATAACTATCCAATACCTTACCTTGATGACAACTGGTGCAAGTGGCGTTTAGATTTGCTTTGGATAAACTAGCAGGATTTTCAGAGATCCTTTTGATGTCATGTGAACCATGACAATCTACGCAAGTTAAACCGTTAACTTTGCTATGAACGCTGCTATTCATTGCAGTTGCTTGATTTGCGTGACATTTCAGGCAACTTTGTGATACGGTGCTCTTTATTTCCTCTACTGATCCCAAAGCTTCATGTGGAATAACTTTAGTATTTTCATGACAGGTAACACATTGATTTCCGCCGTGAACCGAATCCTTAAATTCAGCCAAATTAACTGCTAAAGATATTTCCTGATTACCTACTTTCCCTTTAAAACCTTCTTTTCCGTGACATGCAAGGCAGGTATTATTGTCAGGGGCTTTAGCCTGAACTGGTTCCGCCGGAGTTGATTCAGCTGGAACTTCTCCAGTTGAGTCCGACTTAGCTGAAGCTTGTTCAGCAGGTTTCGTTTGCTTTGAACCTTGCTCAGCGTTGGCGGGTTTTGAAGTCGGCTTTGCTTGTTTTTGCTCGGGAGAAGGTGATTTATCCGGAGCTTTTTTTTCGGGCTCGGTTGGGTTTTCTTTTGCTGGTTCAGCACCCCCTCCTAGTTTTGGTGCGGCGGTTCCGTTGTGGCAGCTAGCGCAATCTGAGCCAAATTCTGGTTTAGCGTATGCTTCATCCAAGGATATATAAAGCAAAGCCGAAATTAAGACGATAGCAAGCAGACAAATTTTAAAAACAGAAGCTTTTAAGAAGGGTTTAGCGTTTAGTTTCAACAATTGCAACTCACTCCTTTTACTAATGCTAGCATCTCGACTGGGACTTCTCTCTAGACTTAAGCCTTGGGAATGAGTCTCTGGCGGAATACTTGCATTTCATTTGTTTATGAAAGAAGCTAGAAAAACAAGTAGTATAGGAAGGAACCTAAAAAGGAAACTCCACTAGCGGTAATCAGCATAAACGTGATTACAAACCACCAGGCTAAAAGCTTTGAAAAATAATTTCCCATAGTAATTGAAAACATTTTTTACCCTCCTTAAAATTACATTTTTACTCAACATTAGCTATTTCAGGGCCTTTTTTTGTTTCAGGTTCTAACTTAAACTCGATGTTAAGGATACCTTTGGTATTGATATGAATAAAACGTTTACAATGTCGGCATTTAACAATTATCGTATCACCTTCAATCTGAAAAATAATTTTTTTGCATTGGCACCGGAATTCTTCCATACCTACCCCCCTTTCCCCGAAAATTTGGATTCGTTTTCTTCCCACCACCCCTACTTAGCAAATTAAAAAGGCTAGTAAAAAATGAATTTTTACTAGCCTACTGAGCTTTAAAAGCTTCTGGACTTGTTTTAGGGCTATTAGCCGCTAACTTAGTCTTACTGTATTCAGTTGGAGTTCCCGCATACGATTATTTTTGTCAAGCTCGATTTCGTTCTTAAATTCAATATTTTCTATTCCTGAGGTTGTAATATAGATGTAACGTTTGCAATGCCTGCATTTAATAATAATTGTATCTCCTTCTAACTGGAATGTTATTTTTTTGCATTGACATCGAAAGTTTTGCATTGCTACCACCTCCTACTACGTTTAAAGTTTGCCACATTGGTAGCTGATAAAAATGCAATTCACAAGGAGCTGGACATAATACCAGCGAGACTCAGCCTCGTGATTAAAGAGTATAGTGTATGTGTTAACATTCACATAAATGTTATAAAATAATTTTTATTCGGGATTCTCAACATTTCTTTTATTTCATACAATCATATTCGGATATTAACTAAAAATTTCTTCTCAACTTAGAAGATATTTCACCAGTAGCACATTAACTTCTTTCTATTGGATGTAAAAAAGCCAGTTCCACAAGGGATCTGGCCATAATATCCATACAGCGAGACTCAGCCTTGTGGCTAGGGGTCTTTGGCATAGTGTTTGTATTAACTTTCACATAACTAAGATAATAAAATAAGAATTTTATTATCTTAGTAAAAGGTATTCGTTACTTAACAATAAATTCCTTCAGGATTAAAAATTATTTTTTATGTTACAGTATTTGCTTTTGCTGTATCTTATTCAACAGCATTAAAGAATTTCCTGCCAAGTTACTAACAAATTTTAGCAAAATTTAATAGCATACCTAGCTGGCAGCTTAAATCACCAGCCAGGTATGCTTTCTTACTTCATTTTAAACCTAATGGAATAAAAGCCTTCAAAAAAAGTACTAAAACGACAGCATAAAAGATCATTTCAGCAATGATAAGCCCCTTGCTTTTGCTAAATTTATTTTCTTTTTGCATCTTTAACCTCCTGTGTGTTAAGCCTTTACTTTAGGTTCTACCTTATTAATGAGTGCTTTTTGACCGGATTTTTCCGTAGTAAGCTCAGCAAGCTCCAAGGGGTGTTCATGTTCCATCATTTCCTTACTCATTTTCCCATGTAACCAAACAAAACTCATTGGGAAAAAGCTGGGGCTAAAATGTACATTGTAAAAATGCCAAATAAAGATTGCTAGAATAGCCAACATAGCTTCATCACTGTGGGCGATTCGGGCGCTGGCAATAAACCAGCGCGGAAAATAATCAGCCGCTATTCCCGGGAACCACATTAAAAGTCCTGAGCCCGCCATAATAACCATTCCCCAAAAGACGGCCCAATAATCAAATTTTTCTTTGTAAGAATAGCGACCGAATTTGGGCGCTTCTGGAGTGAGTCCAAGCATATATTGCATATTTTGCAATACATCCCGGAAATCCTTTATGCTGGGTAAAGCAGCTGTAGACATTTTCTTGGTTAGCATTGGGTATAAAATTAAATATAGAATATGATAGATGGCACTGGCAATCATTACTACTGCGCCAATTAGATGGGCGGTAAACATGTTGTCAAAACCACCGAAAATACTAACTACTACTTTCGCCCAATCTGTTTGGCTATACTTTATCGGTAAACCGGTAATTGTGAGTAAAATAAAACTGGAAAACATCATTATGTGTTGTATTCTTTGGTGGACATTAAAGCGTTCAAACATTCAGATCACCTCCTAGGTACATTACTTAGCATTTTTTAGCCTGCGGAAAAGTTCCAGCTCAATGTGAATTATCAAAAGTGTTATAGTGATAATGGTTAGCCAAGTAAAAGTTTTGTAAGTGAAATACATAGGGCGAGATTCTCCCTTAGGTTCAAGAGTAAAATGTTCGGGACCAGAACTCGCTAATTTCGCAGCTGAGCCCCCGTGACAGCTGGCACAATTTTGGCCGATAGCGTCTGGGGAAACTAGCGCTTCATGGGAGCCATGACAGCTTACACAGGAAGGAGCTTTAGTGCTTCCCAGAGCAACAGCTTTACCGTGGAAGCTTTCTTCATAGCTCTCTTTCACCTTGCCTGTATGGCAAGAAGTGCATAGTTCCACCGATTTTTTTATCAGCTCATTTTTACCCACTAAAGCATTTTCAATTAATTTAGCTTTAGTGATTGTGTGAACATCCCCGTGACAATCGGAGCAAGTAGGTCCGCCAGAACCCGCAATTTTACTATGTACGCTATTTGAGTATTTTTCACTTTGTTTTGCATGACATGTTTGGCAATTTTTAATTGTATCTATTTTAAAGTCTTTAATAGTAGCAAATTTTTGGTGTGGGATTTGTTGAAAATTGCTATGACAGCTTGTACAAGTCAGTTTTCCGTGAACAGAAGTATTAAAAATTTCTTTGTCCACAAATAAACTTAGTTTTTTCCCATCTATTTCAGTACTAAGTTTTTTATTGGCATGACAACTTAAACATGTTTTGTTATCCATTGGTTTTGCCTGAATGGATTGGACTGATTGATTTTCTGTTGAATTCGAACTGGCACCATTACCGGATTTTGAACTAGATATTGCCTTTGAATTTGATTTAACATCACCTGATTTGTCCGGATTTGATTCAGGCGAGGTCGGTTTTACCGGGGCCGATGTATTTTTCGAGGAGCTACTTTGATTAGTTGTAGTGTCTTCAGCAGGTTGTGCCTCTCCACTACCAAGTTTCGGCGCCGTGGTACCGTTATGACAGCTAGCGCATTCAGAGCCAAAATCTGGCTTGGCATAAACTTCGCTCGAGCCATAATATAGACTTATCAGCAATAGGAAAGTAAATAAAAAGGTAGTAAGACCTAAAACCCACAGGTAAGCCAAGGGTTTAGTTCTTGAGCTGGACAAGGTTAATTCACTCCTTCACTTTAGGTCGTAGGGTATAAGACCGAAAACAAAGCTTTTAATAATCGGTTTCAAAGAAGCCATACTCTTGGCCAAAAGAACAGCTTAATGAACAGTAACGCAAAGACCAAATTAGGTATTTTGTTCAACTTTATTGTTGCATTTGTGGAGTTGTTCAGAGCATAGTATGCAGATACAGGAGTTGAAATAAAGGTGTTAGTTCGGCTTTGCATCGAGTATACATTTTTCACCTCCTCGTGACCGTTCGTTTTTTCACAAAACAAAAAGCTGGCTTTTATAAAAGCCAGCAAAAAATAAACACTGGCCTTGGAACTCTGGGTCTCTAGACGCTACGTGTTGAATTAAACTAACATTTTTATATTACCGTTCTAATTCGACAAGGCGCGTTTAAATCCTGCCGCATTAACAGGATTTACCGCTTAAACATGCATTACTTTTCCATACCAAGGTTAATAATCATTTCAACCAGATCAGGAAATTCAATACCTGCGGCTTTAGCAGCATCAGGCAAGAGGCTGGTTTCAGTCATTCCTGGTATAGTGTTAATTTCCAAGACATAAGGCTGGCCGTTCTCCCCCACTATAAAATCTACTCTGGCAAAACCACGGCAGCCTATTGCTTTGTAACTTTCGACTGCAATACTGCTGAGCTTTTCCTGTACCTCAGCAGGGACACGGGCAGGTATAATATGCTCGCTTAACCCCACCGTATATTTTGCCTGGTAATCGTAGACCCCTGTTTTTGATATGATTTCCAAAGAAGGCAGCGCAAAGGGCTGTTCATTTCCTAATACCGAGATCGTGACTTCCGTTCCTACGATAAATTTTTCCGCCATGATCACAGAATCATATGCAAATGCATTATTAATCGCTTCCAGCAGTTCTTCTTCTTTTTTAACAAAATAAATTCCTATTGTCGAACCCTGAGTTGGAGCTTTAACGACTACAGGGTAGCCTAATTTAGTTCTAATCAAATTTAAAAGCTCACTAGTTTCTTTATTTTTAAATTCGCCAGCTGAAATAGTTAGAAAATCCGCCGTAGGTATTCCTTCGTAGCGTAGGATTTTTTTTGTGTATATTTTGTTCATGGCCAATGCGCTGGCTAAGACACCACAGCCGGTGTAAGGAATATCCAATGTTTCCAGCAAACCCTGTATTGTTCCATCTTCACCGTACCTGCCGTGTAAAGCAATAAAAACAATATCGGGTTTAAAATTGTTCAATTCTTCTACTATCGGGCCTGTCGCATCAATTTTTAGTGCTTCGTAACCTTTGCTCAGCAGAGCTTGGTAAACAGCTTCTCCAGTTTTTAAAGATACTTGACGCTCAGCTGATCTACCGCCAAGCAACACCGCTACCTTTTTCCGCATGGTTGCGCCTCCTCCGTAAGCTCTTAAGTATTAATATGCTCAAAAGAATAAAATGTTCCTTTCTTGGCAAATCAGAAAGTAGATCGGCCAAGTTTTCTTTACATAGGGAAAATAATAATACTTTATTTTTATTCGTTGATAGACAGAAGATACCTGCTAGTAATAGAAAAAGAAGTTAATTTGCCGCCTCTAAATTGCCGCCAAAAAATCCCTGCCACTTTATGTTGACTTAATTTATTTCAGATTGTATAATAATACGTGCAGTAGGGGAGTAGCTCAATTGGTAGAGTAGCGGACTCCAAATCCGTTGGTTGCGGGTTCGATTCCTGTCTCCCCTGCCAATGAAATAAAGGGCTTTGGGGTTTTCATGTTACGGTTTAAATCCCAAAGTACAAACAGCTGCAAACATTATCCGTTTTTTAGGTTTTGCAGCTGTTTTTTTGTGTTTTCCCCGCAAAGTCCGTTTAGATAGTAGTCCTCCAGCTGCTGGATGGCCTTCATTTCATATTCAAACTCAGAATGCGAGTATGTGTTAAGTGTAAATCCAGGGTCGGCATGGCCGGCCAGCGCACTGGCCGTCTTATAATCGATTTTCAGGTCCTGAATTAAACTAGAAACAAAAGTATGGCGCAAATCGTGAAGTCTTATAGCCGGCAGGTTGCTGTTTTTTATAATGCTGTGGAACTTATTGCTTATATTTGAAGGTTCCCAGGGTGTCCCGTCTTGCTGACAATGGATTAAGTCATGGTCCTCATACAGTTCCCCTGCCCTCAGCTTATCCTCCGCCTGTTTTCGTCTGAGCTGTCTGAGTTGCATAATGATACCCATAGGCAGAGGCACCTTCCGCGTTACACCCGACTTCGGCTTTGGCTTGTAAACAAGCTTACTTACCAAGACCCCGTTTTCATCTACTATCTTTTGCCGCTGCAATGTTTCGCGGACAGTATAAAGGCGTTTTTCCCAGTCTATATACATCCATTTCATTGCCAAAACTTCCCCAAGCCTTAGGCCAGTGAGCAACGCCAGCTGCACGATAAAACCGATGTCAGTAGTCCTGGTAAGTCTGATTAACTCCTGTACCTCGTTTATATTCAGCTTTTTACCGACCTTTTCTTTATCAGGTTTTGGCACATCGCTAACCCGTTCAGCCGGGTTGTATAGTATCAAATCATTTGCTACCGCTTTTTGCAGCGCCATCCTTAAAACTCTGTGGTGTTTTGCCAGTGTTTTGTTGCTCAAGCCGCCTTCTTTTCCATCCGCTCTCCCTTCCTTTTGCTTTTTTGTGTAATAATTTTCAATATTAATAGGCTTGAGCTGTGATAATGGAATATCACCCAGGGCAGGTTTCAGGTGTTTTTCCACGATGAGTTTGTAGTCCATAAAAGTTTTATATTCTTTGTTTTCTTTGGTTTGCAGCCACTCATCGAGCCATTGCCCCACTGTTTTCTCCTTGGACTTGGGAATCAGAGTACCGGTATTATACTGGTATTCGATTTTTGCCTTGAAGGCCAGAGCGTTTTTCTTACCGACTATTCTTTTGTGCCTCTGCCTTCCGTCGGGATCGCGCCAACTGACCTGCCAGACCTCTTTCCCTTCCTTGTTAATACCAACCGGCTTTTTACCGATACTTGCTATATTTACTCCCTCCCCTTTCACGTTAGCATGTTTGCCGGTGTTTATAATCCGATGAAATTATATCATATATATCATAAAGACCTTATTTCAAGTTCATCCAGTGACTTAAGAAACTGTTCAAAAGCTGAAAGGGGAATGCGGTAATTACGTCCAATCCTTACGGAGTGAATTACATCTTTCTTCAGCAGCTCGTACATTCTGTTTCGTCCGATACCCAACTGTTTAATTATTTCATGCTCCAAAAGTTCTTCGACCGAATAAAACTTCTTTTTGCCCTTAGGCAGATTATTTTCCTCGGAAACAGTATGCAATACCTGAAGACTCATCGGCGCAACCTCCTAACTCCGTTTAACCAGATTTTTAATACCCACCTGTCTTTTACTTGCTCGACCACTGCTTTCCCGGCAAGGTTACCAGCAACCCTGACAACCATTTCTTTATTTTTGACCGGTTTAAAGGACAGCCACATTTTTATCCATCCTTTCATACAAAAAATAAAAGAGCCTTTAATTTGGCTTTTTACTTAACCGCTCGCATATGGAAAAAATAAATATTGGAAACTACTATTAGATAAATTACATATTATTATAAATACCGCCCTAATGATTGTCCCAGTCTGAAAAAACAGATTCAATCGCTTTAAGCATTTCTAACGCTTCATGTTTTGATAAGTTTCCAAACTCTATGGCCAGGCTGTCAACCTTGGGCATTTACCTCACCCCTACCGCTACTATAAACAATAAGATGGCAATGTACTATAAATTCTAACCTACCTATAATGGCTGGGCCACAATGGGCACAGCTTCGCCCTCCCCGGCTGCCATATTAAATTTTTTTTGCCGAAACAACAAGGAATCGCTTGGGTTTTCTTCCCTGCCGTCAAAAATCCATGTTGATAATACTAATACAGAAACATTTAGGTTACAATATAGCAAATAACATTTAAATACTGTTGTATCTATGCGCACATCTTGGAAAGGCAGCCTGGCGCGGCTGCTTTTTCGCATTTTCCCCGTTCATAAGTATGTAAGAAAGTCAAAAACATAAAACATCTAACAGCTAAACAATTCAGCTTATCAGGTAAGGACTTGGTCCCCCGCAGTCCTGGCCAGGCAGAGGGCAGCTGAAACAGGCGACAGGCCATGCAGGTCCTCCTTCATGTTTTCATAAACTGCACGGGGAAAAGAAAGGACATATTTCTTTCCGCTCAGGCGGCGGAAAGGAGCTAACAAGTCCATATTTCTTACATACTCCCAGTATTCGCTGTTTCTCTTACGTAAAGACTCAAGCATATTTTTAACCCTGGTAGGTAAATCGCTCCAGCTTATTTTTGCCTTTTCAGCAGCTGCCAAAGTTTTATTTAACATGCTTCTGAGTTTATCCTCAATAAAAACCGGTTCCTCAACGATAACGCTTTCAATGCCGGCTTTCTTACACATATCAAAAAACTCTGCCTCAGTTATAGCTCCTAAATGCCTGATAGCCCCACAACCCCTAACAGCATAGTAAAGGTTGTCATCCCATGTTTCGCTTTCCACAACGATATAGGATGAAAACAAACATTTACCAGCAGCTATCTCTTTGCCATCCTGCAGCTTAATTTCCTTGGACTCAAACACATGGACTTTCAGGTTGTTGTTGTAATTCATGATTTTCTGGGCTACAGACTTTTCTTTCAATGCCGGTACATAGAAAACGTTATACATTGGGTTTTCTCCCCTCTTCCATTTTTTAGAAGGAATTAATATATAAAAGAAGAAAAATAAATAATTTAAGAATCATTACTACACTGATCTTCGTTTGTTTCCATAAGTTTGGTAACAGGAATTTCTAAAGCTTTTGCTATCTTTTTTAGTGTTGGAATTGATGGGTTAGCTTTGTTATTTTCAATTTTAGATATGGTGGAAATATCTGTATTTGTCATATACGCTAGTTGCTCTTGAGTAAATCCAGCTTTAGTACGAAAATATCGAATGTTTTTTCCTATCACGATAATCACTCCTTTAAAAACAATTATATTGGATTATATTCAATATATCAATACTTATAATTGAAATATATTCAAGATTTTGCTTCTATATGTTTTATGATATTATTTAATTAAGGTTGAATTAAATTCAAATTGAGGATCTCTTATGCTAGATATTGGGGAACGCTTAAGAACCTTAAGAAAAGTTAAAAAGATTTCAGCTAATAAATTAGCTAAGATGCTTAATGTAGATCCCTCTACTATTAGCAAGATAGAAAACTCTAGTTCTATGCCCTCTATTGAGCTTTTATCAAGGGCTTGCAATGCATTAGGTGTAACACTTTCTGACTTTTTTTCTGAAGATCAATCCTTGATGTCCCCCAAAACCCAAAAACTTATTGAAAAAATTTCAGAGCTCAGCGATGAAAGCATAGAACACCTGGAAAAACAGGCGGAACTGCTAAAAATCAAGGAATCCTTGGACAAGGCAACTGATGAGACATCTGTAACGGTATTAAAGGAAGGCTCTTCAGATAGTTAACATTTTAAATTCTACAGACTTAAATAACAGAAATAAAAAAGACTGTTGCTTCGAATATGAGCAGCAGTCTTATTAGTTTTGGCAAAATTCGACAAAATACCGTTCCAAAAATTGGGTTTGAATATTATGCTGGCATTGAATCTTTACAAAATTACCAGGTACACTATTTCTTCTCGTCTAAAAGAACTTATTTAAAAATCTTCAGGAGCCATAATTATGAAGATACCTGTACGTATAATCAGTCTTCGCAGAAAAAAAGGTTACAGCACTAAAAAATTTGCCTTTCTGGCCGGGATAAACCATGCCGATTTGTTAAATATTGAGCAGGGCCTAATCGAGCCCACAATTTTGACCTTAGAACGTATTTGTACCGCGCTTGGCATAACGCTAGCTGAATTCTTCAGGGAAGATTCCCGGGCGCAACTGCCAGCCTTATCCCCCAAGAAACAAAGGCTGATTGAAAAAATCGCAACTTTAGGTGAGGAAAGCATAGCTTACCTTGAAAATCAGGCAGACCTGCTAAAAATCAAGGAGTCAATAAATAGAACGCCAGCCAAAACCTCTGCAGCCTAGACGAAAGAAGGCTAATTAAGCAGTTGAGGAATAAAGCTAAGGATAAAAAATAAAATTCTTGTTTGGACAACTTGGTAGCATATTTGGTTTCATTATACAATACACAAAATTCTACAGTTTAAAATAATTAAATATCATGGGGAGTGAAAATAGTGAAATTGGCAGCTTTAGAAATCAAAAATTTTGGCTGCATTGGAGAGGAAGGCATTACCATTCATATTGACAACATTGTTGTACTTATAGGGGCAAATAATTCAGGGAAAAGCACTGTTTTAAAGGCGTATGAAGCTTTTTCCGGTACTGGAGAGCCACTAGAAGAAACATGGTTTCACAGAGAGCGAAAAAATGTACCAGTCGAAATTATCGGAACTTTTGTGGAAATTTCTAATGAAGATATAGAAAAGATTAAAACAACAAAATGGATATATGATGACACCGAATTTGGTAAATGCATAAGGGTAAAATGGCAGTGGAATTCACCTGGTTCAAAAGGGCAAAAATATTCTTGGGATAATTCAATTGGAGATTGGAAAGAAGGAGGTATGGGAGGATTTGATAGCCTTATATCATCTTGTGTTCCTACTCCTTTAACAATTAGACCGACAGATAGTTCAAAAGATATTGAATCCAAAATTCTAGAAATCTTAACTAGCGCGGTAAAAGAGAAAGTAAAAAATGACTCAACTAAAGTTGATGGGTTAATAAATGAATTCATTAAGATCGCTGAAGAAGTCCAAAAGGAAATTGCTACAACGATTGAAGAAACCTTTGACAATTTGAAAGACAAATTAGATAAAGTTTTCCCAGACCACGAGATCTTAATAAAACCTTCCGCGGGAAAAATTGAACCGGAGAAAGTTATTGGTGCAGGTAGTCATGTTCGAATAAAAGATCCACTTGGCGAATCTTATCCTTTGTCTCAACAAGGTACAGGTTTGCAAAGAACTTTTATTTGGACAGCTATCGGCGCTTTAGCCGAGATTGGCAGATATAAACAAGGTAAGAAAACGATAAGCCCAGAAGAACCACGTATTTTACTTGTTGAAGAACCCGAGGTTTTTTTACACCCTCCTGCAATTCGAGCCGCAAGAGAGGCGTTGTATAGCCTAGCTGAGGTTTCAGGTTGGCAAGTAATGGTTACCACCCACTCCCCTATTTTTATTGACGTTTCTAAACCTCATACTACAATTATTAGAGTGGAACGAGATGCTAGTAAAGGCTCAAAAATTTTTTCAACAGAAAAAGCGCAATTCGATGGTGATGAAAGAGATAGACTTAGAATGATTCGCTCTTGTCATCCAACTGTAAATGAGTTTTTCTTTGCAGACCACGTGATACTTGTTGAAGGTGAAACTGAACATGCAGTACTAAACTCACTCTTAGCCAGTAACCAAAATCCAAATTTAAACATTCACGTAGTAAATTGTATGGGAAAAGCCAACATACCATTATTTGTCAAAATACTGAATCATTTTGGGACAACGTATACAATTCTTCATGATTCCGACTCACCAAAAGTACGTCGTGATGGAAATTGGGTAACAAATAGTATGTGGACAATAAATAAACGGATAGCTGAAGTAGTTAGTGAGAGGGATAAAAATCTTCCTAGCTGTTTCAGCATTACACACATACCAGATTTTGAACAATACTATTTTGGTTACCTACAGAAAGGGGACAAGCCTTTCCATGCAATAAAAATTATTCATCAAGATGACTTTGAAACAAACCCCCAATTTGAAAAACTCCGTTTATTACTAAAAAATATCATTGAGCATAACCATCCGTACCAATATAGTTCTTATGAAGAATTATGTAATTTCGTACTAGAATGGGTAGAAAACAACAATCCGGAAGAACCTGAAAAATGGGAAATAGAATAAGATATTTAAGTATAATGAGTAAGGCCATGCTGGGGGAACTACGGTTTGTGATCAAACTAGATGGCTCTTGCTCTCTTTTTCCTCTGATCCTGATGGGGCAGCTCGAACTGCAGCGAACCTTACGGCTCAAAAAATCTGAGGCTATTGCCCAAAGAATTCCTCTGCAACCATCTGGGGGAGCTTAGCCCGGAGGAGACTGCTCATTACATCCGTTGCCAGATGAAGACAGCTGGCATGGCCATCCCGATTTTTTTCTGAAACTGCTATGGCCTTGGTCCATGCAACCAGTCAGGGCATCCGCGTATTATTAACCAGATCTGCAGTCAGGGCGGTCCAACGTGGTCACGAAGTAATCGAAGAATCCCATATTGCCAGAATACTGGCCGACTTTGACCGGCGGCTAGAGTGGCATGATGACTGGCCTTTCCTCCTAAACTGTAAATGAATAGCGGGTGAATTTTCATCAAAGTGACTGATTACGGCCAAACTCTTACACCATATGCGGTGAGAATTCTACCGTCAAAGTAAGTGAGCGACAACAGGTTATATTAAAATTCATGAATAAAATTTAGCAGCTATGTTTGCACTATTAATGTCAAACAAGGATTATTAACCCAATAAGTAGAGTAAAGGAAAATAACAATTAAAGCAATCTGGCAATTTAAACAAATACACGCAGGAAGGTGAGGTAGATTATTGAATGAATGAGGAAATTCAAACCTATTTACCTGAAGTGAACGCAGCCTCAGAGTTTAGAGAAATTTCAAAGGATTTTACCAATCCACTAGAAATTATTAGGGAAGCAATTCATAATTCTCTTGATGCAAGAGCTACAAAAATTTCCATATCTGCACAAATGGAAAATACGGATGAAGGAGAGCAATTAGTTATATCCGTATTTGATAATGGAGTAGGAATGAATGAAGAAGAAATTAAAAAATTTTTTTCATTAGGTTACAGTGCTAAATACCAGGAACAAGAAGAGGAAACGATTGGTTATAAGGGTCATGGAACCAAAATTTACTACAATTCTAATAAAATTGAAGTTACAACAATAGCTCTTAATGGGCCTATTATCAAAGCATGGGTTGATAAACCTTTAATTATTTTAAATCAGCGAAAAGTTCCAATTGTCAATTATACCATTAGTAAAAATAGCATCAATATAAAAACCCATAGTACTAATATTAAAATTATAGGATATAACAACAATAACAATGATCATTTTACAACCCAAGAAATGATTGACTATATCTTATGGTTTACAAAACTTGGTTCTTTTGAATTAGCTTTATATCCAGAAAGAAAAAACAGGAGATGGGCAAAATGCGAAGTATTGGTAAGAGGGGTTGACTCAAAAGATTATAAAACCATTCATCCTGGGCACGTCTTTCCACCAGAAAGATTTAAAGATTCACATTTCAAAAAAGATAATATAAAAGAAAATAACCGTGGCAAGTATTTTACTAAATATTGGATGTTCAAAAATATTACCATTCCTGAAAAAAGACATATCACAATGGATATTTTTATAAGTGTAGAAGGAGATCAAGCTAAGAGAGATTACAATCCTTGTCTAAAATCGGGTAGACGTGAAGGATTATACACAGTTTCAGAAAGATATGGCATTTGGTTAGCAAAAGATTATATACCTGTTCAAAGAGTAAACGATTGGTTTTTCCAAAAGAGTGAATGGACTAAATTTCATGGGTTTATAAATTGCCAGGGCTTAGAGTTAACTGCTAACAGAGGTTCAATAGAAAATACACCTAATGATCTTTTGATTAAAATAAAGGATATAGCCGAAAAAATTATTGATGAAATAAGAAGTTCAAATGAATATGAAGATTTTTTAGATATGGAAAACGAGGTTAAAATTTATAAAAAAGCAGAAGATGAACTTAAAGATTTTTCACGAAGGCAAAATTACCTTAAAAAAAAGAAAACTATCATAACTGATGATGGGATAGAATTAATTGAACCCAGGCAGGAGCAGGGTGTTTTTGCGTTATTTTTAATATTATCAATAAAATATCCTGATATTTTTCCCTTTAAAGTTATTGATTACGATACGAGGCAGGGCTATGATGCTTTAGTTGCTACAAAAAGTTCTTTAGATCTTGCAAGGCCTCATTACCAATTTATCGAATTTAAATACAAATTAGGAAATCGGCTAAATCATTCTTTTGATAGACTTGCAGGTATAGTGTGTTGGGATTTAGATGATAATCTTTTTCCCGACTCAGAAATAGTTGACCTTACTGGAAATCGTCGAATTTTAAAAGCTTCGAAAACGGCCGAAGGCAATATATTTATGTTAGATTCTGAAATAAGTCAGATAAAAATAAGAATATATATATTAAAACACCTAATAGAAGAAAAATTGAGACTGAAATGGGAACCTAGGTTGGTAAGATGAAACAGATACTTGGAAAATTGCGTTATATATAATGTTTCTTACTAGGAGAAAGATAGGGTAATACTGAAGAGCAACCCGAGCATCTGCCAGGGGAGTTGATGCCTACATTATTTGACGGCCACTTTACAACCGTCAGTGGCGGTTGTCATGAGATGTCAAATAAGGTTGCCAGTTGGTTAGGTTAGTCAACCACATGACTGAACTGAATCCGGGCATCAAGCATAGGGTATATATAGATTGTTAATTACTCTGGAATCCCTATGGAAAAAGCAAATATCTATTTAACGGCCTCAGCGCTGAAAATCTTTGTTTCTGCCCTCACACTATTTGACCTTACCTAGCTGAGATTCAGTTGCCGTTTAGAAAAAGGATTTCTTTTTCTGGCGTCAGTGGACGAGGCATACGAATACGCCGGTGGCATTGCCCGTAAGGTAACAACATGTGTCTTGCCTACCTCATGGCGGCGTCTTAGAACAAAAAAGGCTCATAGATGACCATATGGTTAAGGTGGTAATTAAAAACGAGTTTGCGTTGTAAGCCCTTCTTAATGGCCGGGCGGTACTTAAGAGCTACCCGGCCAAATAAAGTGAGATGAAAATGCGGCCAGTCAATGTGAGCTAAACGCGGTCAAATATTTTGAGCCACTACAATCCAGGAAACAAAGTAAAAAAATTAAAAAATTAAGTTCTGGAATCTTGTTTTTTATATTACAAAAAACATAAACCCAAGTGTATTAAAATATAAAATTTCAAGTTCGATCTTTAGAAAAATAAATGTCTAGAGGCTCTCTAGACTAGTAATTACGACTTATTCAGTCCATCCGACCTTATTCAAACTACTCAACTCATCTTCGGTTGTTACTTGTTGAGGTCTGTTATCTGCTTTATCATTTTCCTTTAATTTTGTCGGTTTTATGTCCTCCCTAGTTGCAATCACTTCCTTAGGTTTTACATGATTAGTTGATACTTGTTTCTGGATTTCTCCCTTATTCCATAAAGATTTCCAATCCAAACCGCAGGACTCCCTGACAAATGAAAGAATGTTCCGTGAGACCTTAAATCTCTCATCGGATAAACCATACCCGAATACATTCATCAGTTGCTCCTCAGAATATTCCTTACCTTTTAGTCCTTGTTCAAAAAGCAGAAAGTCAAGGTGTTGTGGCATAGTTAGATATAAATTTGGACGAGCTAATGCTCTTTCGATTAACCCGATTAGGCTATCTGTATATGGGGGAGGATCGATCGAACCTAGGTCAATACTTTTAGGAGCAACTGATTTAGGAACTGATGATCTAATTATCTCATTCGCCAAGTCTTTTACAGTACTTATTAAATCATTAGCGGTTTTCGGGTCTAAATCTCCATATGTAAGTTTCGATGTAATATGATTACGTCTTGCTCCCCCCGGCAACCCTAAAACATCAGAACAAATCCAAAGGATCTGGAGTCCTACCAAGATAGTTAGCTCACAAGCGAGAAACTTCAATGTATCTCGGTGATCATTATTATGATTGCCAGCGTGATCAAGACCGCGAGCAACGCTTTTCAAAAACTCCAAGCAAATATTTACAGCAACATAAGGATTCTCATGTAAATAAAGCTTTCTGGTATTAGACAAAATACTATTTATGTATGAGTTGGATTTTGCGACTTTTTGAAGTTTACTTTCATATTCACTATAAAAATCTCCATCGGCTAAACCAATAGAATATCTTTTGTCTTTATATTCCTCTAAAATTTCACTTGTTAGCACCTTCACACCGCCAGTGGATGCAAAACGAATAATTTCCCACTGGGTCTTATTTAAAGCAACAAATACATTATTTGCTTTCACAAACTCCCCAAGCCCTTTTGCCCAAAATATCCGTTCATAAGGCTTAGATCTCGCTTTATTTTTACAATCACAAATTATTCTATGTCCCTGAAAAGGATTGGTAAAAATTATTCCTAATACATCAATATCAGTTACATCATGATTTGAAACCCCATATTGAAGGGGAATACCCCTTCTGGTTAAGTAACCTTGGCTTTGAAACATACCCGAAACTTGGTACTCAAAACCAAGACCTTTCTTAACCGATTTATTATCATTCGTCATCTACTAACACCTCCTGTCCTTAAGGTTGAAAGCATCTTATTTCTTAAGGCTTCAACTGGAGCTGTAGACTTCGCTAAAATCTGACTTTTTCTTGTTTCTGGAATTACGCAACTGCTCGGTTGTTCTTTAAGCAGATCTCCGATATTCGATTCTATCTCTAGAGCAACTCTATTATAGGTTATCATTTGTCGAACCAGTTCTCCAACTTCATATTGCCTTAATTTCATATAAAATCCGTAGGGTTCGGTGGGTCTTGTTTGGATAACTCCATCCATCTCCAACAACGCATAATCCTCGCCGATAGCTGTTGCAGGTCCGACCCATTCTCCACGTAATAATTTGTTTACTATATTCAACATCTTTTCTAAAGTCGAAATCTTTCCTCTTCCAAATGAGGACTTGGTTTGGCCAAATCTTAAACAACTTAACAAAATCTTTGCTTTATGAAACACGTCTTCGGAGAGTAAAAAACTTCCAACCCCTGGACCCCTTAACTGCGGAGTTGTCAGGAAGGTAGCCGAACCAATTGCCGATTGGACTGTTATCCCATCAAGTAACCCTACGCCCTCCATCATTTCTACTATATGTGGCTTAATTGTAGAGGGTATATCCTCAATGAGAAATCCTGGAGTTTCCGAAACCAATCGCTGGACTTCCATTACCATATCGCGTTCGTCATTATCTAGTGCAGATAAAGCCTTTGCTACTCGCTGTGGATCTCCATTAAAAGAATACTCGTTATATAAAACTTGATCGGAACCTTCTCCACTTACTTTCACAAGTCCAAATGTCTTCTGAAGTTCGATTGTTGTGGCTGCACACTCTTCAGATACCCCATTTTTCGTCAGAAACTCTTTAAGTTCGTCAGGAACTCTAGGTAGCTCAAAAGTATAATTTAATCCTATTAAACTAGCTTGTTCCTCTTCCTGTGGCTCTAGTTTATTATATATTGTAGATACGGTCTCCAATGCTTCTTTACCCGAGAAACAATATACCTCTATTTCTTTAGGTCTTCCCATTTCATCGACTGTATAATCTATTTTTTCAGCTTGTCGTAAATAATTTAAATAAGTGATCAGTTCGCCACTACTAATGCTGGACTGACGGGCAAATATTCTTGCTTTTTGGTATGGCACGATCTCTTGCTTGTCAGCAACTAATCGACCAAGCAATGCACCGGCTTTACCTGCTTGTTCTGTAGCTTCGAAAAAAGTAAGCTCCGTTGTATTTTGCTTTAGTTCTGATAAGTGTTTGATTGTATTTACGATCCAAGTTCCCTCTGTCAACTTGTCCACGTCAATACACACACCCCGCTTAAATTTTTCTGAAAAAGAAGTTCGACATACTTCTAAATTTTTCCTCTTTTAAGACCACAGATTAATCTTCGGGATTCGCATTCATATTAATAAAAAATGATGTCACACTGGACACCACCTATCATTTTAACCCTTTATCTTTTACCCCTAACCGAATACCAAAAGATCAACCAAAGTATGATTTCTCTGTACGTACTAAACCGCTTATACATCATCTCGCTTACAATAGGTTCGGGAGGCTTTTCCGGCCAGAATAAAAGGAGAGAGAAAACAGATTAAGTACAAAACTATAAAAGGTGTGACATACAAAAGTATATATGGGTTAGTCCAAAAAACAGGGTCAAAAATGTTTGCCTCAAGCCTGGCTTTTAACTGCGCCTCAACTGCTGGATCCACGTGAATATTTTTGAATACCACGTTAACTTGAAACTCATTTAATTTTTTACCGACAAAATATAAAATGTTTGCAAAAAGAGTATTAAATATAAAGTAATGCACAACCACCCCAATCCTGCCCCTGAAAACAACACTAACACCTTTTGCCACCGCATCATTAAAGTGCGCTACAATCTCAAAAGGACTTTTTATTTTGAACATTGCTATCAACTCCTTAATTTCCTGGCCAAAATACATATCCTTTGGAATCACCGGTTTCTGCATCAGTTATTTCATAGCACTTTTTGCAAGCGACTATAAGGTTGGCCGGCCTGTTTACCTCCTGCAACGCAGCATGAAATTTACTGATGAAACCCGCCATTTGTCCTTCCGTCATAAAACAGATGCCAAACTCAGATTCAATGATTGAAGTAGGCTTTACTTCCAAGGTAAACGCAAAACTCTGGAATAATAACGTAGGCATACCGAGCTTCCTGACATCCATTTTTAACTGTTGAACTATATTAGTAATTTTTTGCATACTAATACCACCTTTCCCTAAGCACGTTATCTTTTGCAGCCAGCCGGGCTTTTGTCCACCTGGCAGGCTTGTAGTTCATATAAGCTTAACAGGCTGTCTCTAAACTTTCCTGAGTATCTAAAATTATTTCCAAAACCTTTTGAACGTCACCCAGCACTCTCATAATTGCTTTTACAGTCCCTGCTCCATTTTCCGCTTCAGCATATTTTTGAATGTACTTATAGCCCTGGTATATATACCCCTCGTAGCCATAAATCTGGCAAAGAACTGCGGCAACTGTTTCTGCAACAATCTCCTGCTCCCTGTCCTGGCCGCCTTTTAACGGCCTGACAGTATTGTGGATTGCATGGGCCAGTTCGTGGAAAAATACGTCCACATCGTGACTGCACAACGTTATATCCTTTTTGATTAAATTAAAGCTGCCATAAAACTTTTTTGTAAAAGGACTGTATTTTATAGAAACACCATATTTTTTAGCGACATTAACCAGGGGCGGTAGTTCCGCCGGTCTGTAATCCGGTTTTTCAAGCTCTTTCCCCTCCGTGTCCTCATAAGCAAAAACGGGAATTGATCTAAAACCATATACTACAACCTTTTCTTTTTCTTCTCCCGTGTCTTCATCCAAAACTTTAACCTTTTTAGTCAAAGGACCCAGGATATAAAACGCTTTAGCGCCTTTTTTAACATAACGGCCTACCTCCTGCCATTGTTTAAAACCCCTGGCATCACTGGTCCCGTTAGCAAACATTATTAACTGGTTTCCCAAACTCCATTTTGCAGCCGGTACTGGCTGGCACTTCATTTCGATAACAGTCCTGGCTATCGCTTTTGGCATTTCCCCGGCTTCAAACATTTGTAAAATCTGATTAACCGCCTGACCGATTTTTGCCTTAGTATCCTCCCTCTATAATCTTTAATTTTCTTTGAAAATCTCGCTTAATCTTAGATTTTCATTTGTACAAAGTCAATCCTCTTGGACAATATGCCTATTTTTGTATATATCTGGATTAACAAGTGTATACCGACAGAATATGCGTCTTTTAAACGTATTTCGGCCATGTAATCCACTTGTTCTCCGGTGGCAAACCTCCCATGTCTCACAGGGTCTGTGCCCCTAAATTCCTTCGTACTGCCTGCCCATGAGGTGGATGTCAGCCTTGCTCCTTTGCTGGGTCAAATGCCCTTATGGATAAATTTCAACCTGACTATTCCGGCTCGCTTTGTCAATGAACGTAATCTTTAATTAAGCAAGGTTTTTTTACATTTCCAGCACCGCTTGATTGCTTGTTACATTGCAGGAGTTTGACTGTCAAGGGGCCGCGATAGCGGCGACGCAGTCTTTACCCTTGACTGGCAAACGGATGAAATGTAACATTGTCAGTTGCGGTGCTTTTTTTAGGCTGCTTCCTGTAATTCTTGCCTTCTTATATCACTCATCATTTTTTGTGGGTCATAAGCTACGCCTTTTCTCAGTAAGGTGTAAAATATCCTTATGAGCTTACAGCATAAGAGTACTAGCGACTGTTTCTTTTGAGCGGGTTCTGTGGCCTTGTTGTGTAGTACTGGTGTAGTTCTTTAAATTCGTTGTTCTTAGCCACTATGGGCATAATCCCTTGAAATAACAACGATCTTAGCCTTTTTCGCCCTCGTTTGCTAATAGTTGTTTGGCCCTTATGCTTTCCTGAGCTATTTTCTTTCAGGCTTAGTCCCGCCAGCTTCTGTACCTGCTTTCGATGTTCAAACCTTGTAATATCCCCTACTTCAGCTATAAACCCTGCTGCTGCTATGAGGCCTACTCCCTTGATTTTTAGCATTTCTTCAATACCGGGAATCTGCATGGCTAATTCTTCTATTAGAGCCATTGTCCTTTCATATTGCCTCTGCAGCATTTCATATTCTTCTAGTAGTGTGGCAAGTTCATTTTGAGCTGCTCTTAATCCTTCTCGTACTCCTACTGATATCTTTGCTGCCTCAACTAGTTGGCTGGCTCGTCTAACTCCAACAGCTCTGCTGATTTCTTTTCTCCAGCTGGCAACTATGCCTTCGACGCCTTTTTCAAGTACTTTATCCGGTGTTGGAAACTCTTTTAGCGTTACTATTGCTGCTTTGCCTTCCCAATCCCCAAAGACTCTGTTGAACTCCGGGAAATATATGCTTATCCAGCGTTTAACTCTGTTTCGGATGCTGTTAAGCTGCTTCACTAATCTTAAGCGGGTTTCCATTGCATTTCGTAAATCGCTGTAAATTCCTTCGGGAATGTACGGTTCCATGTATCGACCGTCTTTTACCAGCATGGCAATGGTTTTGGGTCCTTTCGGTCATTTTTGGTCGGATTATTATCATCCAATTCTTTGCTTCGCTTTACGTGAAACGGATTCACTAGTACTATTTTCAGCTGGTGATCCTTAAGATGCTGGGCAAAGGTAAACCAATAGTGTCCCGTAGGCTCCATCCCAACCATTACCTGCTGCTTCTGCTGTTGTTTTGCCACACTTTTTACCCACTCAGAAAATGTCTTGAAGCCGTTGTTGTCATTATTGAATTTTAGTAGCTTAGCTAGTTCTACGCCTCTGTAATCGAAAGCTCTGGCGTAATTTGTCTCGCTAGCTACATCTACACCAATGATTAAAGTCTTTTCTGTTATTTGCAAAATTCTTGAGTTCTGGTTATACTTCATATTGAGTACCTCCTCTGTTATTTAAGGGTCGCTAGTTAATCGACACCTCGACACCTCGTATGTTAACAGGAGGTACTTCTTTTTTCAAAGCTCATTTTAATTCATTACAGGAATCCTCTTTCATTGAAAGTACCACCTTTCATATAAAGTTAAATTTTAACGATTACCCCTTAGGGGCGGTTAGCCCATCCCTGGTGTGGGCCAGGAAGTCAAGAGTGCGAAGCGTTGCGGAGCACCCCTGGGAAGGATACCGGACTGCATTTTACATGCATATTACCCAGGAGGATATGTTCACAGGGGCTTGCTCTTGACTGAATGAGACCACACCGGTATAATCGCCAAAGCCCTAAGGGGTAATAAAATAAAAACGCGCTGCCGGAGGTACCGGAGGCAGGGCGTTAAATTTAGCGCCGAGGTGGTACATTGAATGAAGCAGTGCGTAATGAAATGTTCGACCGAGGCGCCAGAAGAATAATGGCTACTTTGTTTGTAATAAATAAAAGACCCTTTTGATTTCGTTAGAGAAATCGTAAGGGGTCTGAGTTAAGGAGATTAAAAAATTAATTACAAGTCATTGCCTCTATCTGTGTTGCATTGCTTTGGAATGCTAAACGCTAATTAGATGTATAGCCTTATCATTTACAAATCTTGGTGTAGTCAGGAAGATCCTTGGACTGTCTTTATACATCACCCGTTGTACTCAGGAATTTTACATTCCAACCTATGATTATTCGGACAAATGGCGACTTACGGTTAAAACGGCTCTACGATGTTACACTTAACAGTCGATTTTCTCGCAAATTTAGTTTAGTGCTTTCCCTAGAACAATGTTAAATAAAATTTAACCTCCCTAAAAATTACGGGGAGGTCCTTTTAATTATTTTTATTTTAATCGAATAACCGAAATCTCCTTATCTACTCCCTCAACCTTCATTTTATATAGAGTGCCGGACTTATAGATTGTAACCTTCGGCATATAAGCATAATGGTAAACATAGCTAAACGAGGACTGCTGCCAAATTTGGCCGTTCATCAATTTAAAAATTGTATCTCCATCCCAGCCTTCAAACTCACCGTCAATCCGACTTTCAATAACATCGTCAGTAGTTACCGGCACCACAGGAACCGAAGGAGTAGTGTTTATTGCAGAAGTAAGAATTCTAGCAATATCCTCACGGAACTCAGCTACTTGAACATTATTCGGATCTAGTGCTTCAGCTTTATCCCATAACTCCTCAGCTTTTTTTATATTATCTTTCCCAACATAAGCTAAACCCATCCAAGTATAATAATTTGATAACGCCTGATTATGAACGGTCTCAATTTCATCTGGATTTGCTAAACTATTTATGAAATCTGGAACATTACTATTGTCTTTCGATTGGTTATACAAATTAACAATTTCAGTATAACTCTTATTTTCTAGGTCAATAGCTTTTTGGAAATTTTCAATAGCTTTATCATAAAGACCTTTTTTCCGCAGCAAATCAGCATAAGCGGCAAAAAATTCGGGATTTTCCGGAAGAAGTTTTATAGCTTCCTGTGCTTCACCAATAGCTTTATCTAAATTATTTGGTGTGCTTTTATTATCCCGAAACGCAAATGATAAATTGTAATGAGAATAAGCTTTTTCTATTTTGATTGTAGCAGTCATTAAAGAATCGGCTGCTAGAACTTCATTGTACAAAGAAATTGCCTTGGAAAAGTATTCGATAGCTTCAGAAACATTGCCGGAATTGTAAGAAATTATACCTTTACTATCAAAATCTCTTGCTTGTTTAACTTTTTCAGCAAGCTGTTCCATTTCTTGAAGAGAATTAAAAATATTGTTGTTCGGGTTTATTGGAGAGTTTTTAGAAGTTATTTTAATTGAACTGGTAATACTGTCCCAAACCACAGTGTCACCCAGCGCTTCCCCTACAAATCTAAGAGGGATATAAGTTGAGCCTTTAATAATTTGTGCAGGTACTTGTAGTTTAAATAACTTACCGTTAACGTAGGCTTCGTTTTTGCCAATTTTTAAAGATACGATAGTATCATCTCTTGTTCCTGTAACAATATTGTTTGTGCTGTCCCACTCAACTTCTGCTCCTAGTGCTTCAAAAAACGCTCTCATTGGAACGAGAGTATGTCCAGAAACCATCATGGGAGCAGGGGTGAATATTTTTTGTTCTCCATTAATAAACACAGAGATAAAATTAGCAGCCTTTGCGGGGGGATCTAGAAATACGTTAACCAAAACAATTGAAATTACTAAAAATACACAAAAACATTTTTTCATTACTATTCACCTACCAAATTTCTATTAAGTTAATTATACCTTAATTTGAAAAATTAACCAATTAAATTGCAATTATTACATCTCAAAAAGTTCACGCACTGGCTTTTGTTATATTAATAAAGCGCTCTTCGTACTCTTATTTCTAGGGAGTGCGGAGCTTGATTTATTCAGCAACTCTTTGGACATAATAGTGATATGCCGCAATAAGATAACCAAAATGTAACCATGTCCATAAAAAGAATGCACATAATATGCATTATGTTCCGTCCGCTTAGAAACGTGATTCATTTTGAAGGGTAAAGCAAATTATCCAATTAGCCCCAGAAACTTTCTTTTTTTCGTAGCTCCTGGAAGTACAGCCTTTAGTAAATAACCACCCATGCCTGGAAGGCACAACCAATCATGAAAATTAGCTAAGTTATTGCAAAGGTTGGATTTTTTGCTACATTGAAATTATCAGGGACAAAGGTTGATTTTATTTTGATGGTATAACCTCGTTAAATAACCTAACTTGATTGCTTTTGAGCACAGCCAATTGTCGCCCCTTGTTCTTAAGGACTTGGGAACAGCACGGGTACTAAAATCTTTATTTCTCGAGCAATCATCCCTGAAATTCTTTGGAGCAGGAGTGAGTTACATGCAAGACATCCTGGAAATATGTTGTGGTCTTGATGTCCACAAAGAAACGGTTGTAGCCTGCCTATTAAAAGGCAATGTTGACGGGGAACCGGTTAAAACCATCCGCACCTTTTCCACCCTTCTTGCCGGGCTAGATGAAATGAAAGTTTGGCTAGAAAATGAGAACTGTCGGCATGTTGCAATGGAAAGCACCGGCATCTATTGGCAGCCTGTATATAACGTGTTGGAAGAAGCCTTTGACGGCAGTATGGTTTTGATTGTTGCCAATGCCCGGCATATGAAAAATGTACCCGGTAAAAAGACCGACATGAAGGACGCCGAATGGATAGCTACCCTTTTGCGTGCCGGATTATTAGAAGGAAGTTTTGTTCCCTCCAAACCAATCCGGGAACTCCGTAATCTGACCCGGTACCGCAAAAGTATCATCGAGGAAATTACGTCACAGAAAAACCGGATCGAAAAACACTTACAAAGCTGCGGCTTTAAGCTCTCTACCTTCCTGACCGATATCTTCGGCGTATCGGGCCGGGCGATTATGGATCATCTTAGCCACCATGGGAAAATATCCGCCCGGGAAGTAGAGAATTTTGTAAAGGGGCGTGCTAAGAATAAGCTCCATGAGATCAAACAGGCTGTCAATGGCAAAATGGATGTTCATCAAAGAGAGTTTCTAAAGCTATTGTTAGGTTGGCTAGATCAGCATTACGAGCATCTCCGTCAAGTAGAGCAAAACTTAGAAGAAAAACTGGCTCAGTATCAAAGACAACTAGAGCAACTAGACGGCATACCGGGCATTGATAAAACTGCAGCAGCAGCCATTTTGGCGGAAATCGGAATTGATATGAGTCGTTTTAAAACCGCTGAACATATCTGTTCCTGGGCGGGCTTAAGCCCCGGTAACAATGAAAGTGCAGGAAAAAAAAGTCCACTCGTACCACCAACGGTAACACCTATTTAAAACGGATCCTATGTGAAGTTGCTTGGTGCATCACCCGAATACGTCAAAGCTACTTATCATCCTGGTATTGGAAAATCAAACAACGCCGTGGCGCCAAAAAAGCTCTTGTTGCATTAGCCAGAAAAGTTCTCGTAATAATATACAACCTGTTAAAAAATGATGCTGATTACGATGAAACATCCTTTGAAAAAGCCAAACAAAAACAGGAAAAGTTCCGAGTTAAAAGGATTATTGCTGAAGCTAAGAAACTAGGTCTGGAGGTGATAGAACCCCACGAGGTTGCTTAACAGCTACAATGGTTTTTCCAAAAGAATTAATTTCACTGATGCAAGATCTGCATTGGCTAGTTAATTATTACCTTTTTACGGGTTATCCTGGTTGCCATATGCAGTTGTTAAAGAATATTTCAAATTTATTTTCGTACTAACTAAAAACCTTTTCCCGATCCTCTTTCATTTCAAACGGGTCGGGACAAAAAGGGTTGGCAAAAGGGCTGTTAGTAAAACCGTAATTTTTAATTATGCTCCGGATGTTGCAAAACATATTATCGTCAATAAAATTAAACAGCAGGTACCATCCGGATGACGGTTCCACATCAGGCATATATGGCACCAAATTTCTAACCTGCCACAGTGCTCCCCCGGAGACAAGGACCTGTACATCGGCCCGGAGCATCTCGTCATAGTAGTCAGAAACCCTGACCCCAGATTCATTACTGCAATACTTTAGCTGGCCCAGGTCCAGAATTACAAAGTTATAACCTGCCTGCAGTATTTCGCCGAACAGTTTGTCATCCCGTTGCAGCAGCTCGTTACTGTAAAAATCTATGCCTTTCAGCCGGAAAGAGCCAAGCCTCCCTTGCTCATTATTATCCAGTACCAAGAAAACAGGGTTACAGTTTAGTTCCACTACAGCAACCCTGTTTTTTCTCCCTGAA
This sequence comes from Zhaonella formicivorans, assembly GCF_004353525.1. Lineage (NCBI taxonomy): Bacteria > Bacillati > Bacillota > Clostridia > Neomoorellales > Zhaonellaceae > Zhaonella > Zhaonella formicivorans. Next base: position 928,582 of record NZ_CP085524.1, on the reverse strand, counting down.
AGAAAACTTGCCAGTGAAACAGAGGTGTGAGTACACCCCACACCCCTGTCCGTACCCGCAACGGCAATAACAACAGTGCCAATTATGCGGTCACGGTACACCACTTTTTCTTTTTGGCTGCCATTTTGCCCTTCCGGACTGAATTCCCGTCCTGAAATTTCCGAATACCATCGCCAAGCTTCCTGAATAGTTTTGGGCTGGCCTGACAAAACCCCGACCAGCCCATCGACAAAACCGTCGGATATATTTTCAGGTGCGTAAATATCGTATATCCCCAAGGCGAACACATTTCTCATAATACTGTTTCCCGGTTTAAAACCCGGCGCCACCACAACTATTCTGGTAGCAGCCTTTAACAGCCTGTATGCCCTCACTTCCCGGAAGACTCGTTCTGCGGGCAAAGAATAAAAATCAAGCACAAGTATGTCGCAGCTTATCCTTTTAACTTCATTGAATACTTCCCCCAGTTCTTCCTGACTTTCAACACATCTTTCAAATACCACTTGCCCTGCTGCCTTTGCTGCTGAAACCAGCTCATCAAATAACTTTTTTTCACTGATAACCGCTATAAGCATATAAGCGCAACCAACCTCCTCATCTGAAAAACTGCAACGGGTCTGCCGGTTTGTTGTCCGGCCTTACTTCAAAGTGCAAATGCGCTCCCGTACTAAAAAAGCCGGTGCTCCCGACTTCCCCAATCTTTTCACCTGCTTTAACCTTCTGTCCCCTTGTAACAGCAAAACTGTCCATATGGGCATACCTGGTAAACCCGAAATCATGTTTAATGACGACTGTTTTGCCTTCCACAGGGCTGTAACTTGTTCCGACCACAATACCGTCTTTTGCCGCAACTATCTTGGTCCCCCTGGGAGCCGGAAGGTCTATACCCCTGTGGAAGGAATTTTTCCCAGTAACCGGATGGATCCTGGGGCCAAACTTACTACTCACCCTGTAATAACCGGGAAGGGGCCAGGTGAAATTGCCTTCAACCGGACTAAAATCACCTTCCGTGTCAATACCCTCATCCACATTCGCCAGGAGGCTTAAATCCACGCTAAGGTAGTTTTCCACCATCTGCTTTTTATCGTATATGCCCAGCTCCTGCAATACTTCGTCAAAAGTTACATACCTTTGCACAACCACAGTCTTTGTAACATATTCCTGCTTTTCACTGTCCCATCTTTTTTCTGTCCGTTTCTCCTCCACTATACGGGTAAACTTTTCGGCCAGCCACTGGGCCCTTTCAGGAGAGGCAAGGTTAAACCGCTGCTGAAAAAGCACGGCATCAACAGCCACCAGCTTTCTCCAGTCAAGGGAAGTCCAGGGCGGCTCCTCAACATCCTGCATTTCCCTGTTAATTTTTTCTGCAGCGTCCTGATAATATTTTAATTCAACCGGCCCGGCCAAAGGTATCTTCATTAGTATTAATGTTGGCCCAACCAGAAACAAAGACAAAAACAAAATGGGCAACAAGATGACTGTTAGTATCATTTTAACAATATCTTCAGGCGGAAAAAGAGCAATAATAGCCCTGGCAAAAGCCTGCATTTTACCGTCCCCCACCCGTCAGATACTGCATTTCATAGGGAGCAGCCTCAATTTTAACTCTTATCCTCTGGGAACCTGCAACCATCAGTCCCTCCCCTCTTTTTGCAGTAGCCAAAAGCTCAATTTCCGCCTCCGAAAGATTCATCAGTCCGGCCAGAGCCTGCAAATCCTTTTCACCCTGCGCCAGCAGCAATTTATAACACGGGTTGTCCAGCAGGGCCTGGCCGTGCCTGGCCACTGCCGGGTCCAGGAAGTCCACCACGTTCTGGGAAATAACCCAGAGCGCTCCTTCATATTTTCTAATCCGCTTCGAAGTTTCCCTCAAAAACTGCAGCGCCTGCGGTGTCTGCGGGTCTGCCAGGAGCCACGCCTCGTCAACGGCCAGAATAACCTGCTCCGTCCTGTCTTCGGCTATCTTTGACCAGGCCCAGGTAAGAACATTGAAGTACTGCGCCCTCCTGACCTCATCGTTGGCCTGCTGCAAGTTGTAAACATCAAGAACAACAAAATCGCTATCCGCAGACACCGATGTCTGACCAGCCCAGAGGCCCACATCGGCGCCTTCCGCCGGCCTCTTTAACAGCACCGCCAGTCTGCCATATACACCAGGTTCTTTTTCTGCCCTTTCCCGTACTCTTGCATATAAATCCGCCATGGTGGGCCATAACTTCACTTCCCGTGGTATTGTGTCCCAGGTTATGTCAAATTCCCTGTATACTTCCACCAGCGTCTCTTCCAGGGCCGTTTTTTCCAAATCCGTTAAGTCCCGCATGTAGAGGGCAAAAAAAGTCCTGACAGTCTGCAGGTGGACAGCCAGGGCGCTTTGTACCACCGTGTCGTTTTCTTGATTGTCTTCATCTTTTATATTTCCGGTCTCCCTGACCTGCAGGGGGTTAATTTTTGCTTCGCCTCCCCCGCAGTTTATCCACATACCTCCCAGTTCGTGGCACATGAGCTTGTATTCCCTGTCAGGGTCAATAACTATAACCTTTCTGCCCTGAGCCAGTTCCCGCAAGATCATCATTTTAACTGTAAAAGATTTCCCGGCTCCCGGTTTGGCAAGAATAAGCCAGTTGGAGTTTGTCCTGTCGCCGCCGCGCTTCCATATATCAATCAGTACCAAACCCCCCTCGGCATCCTTGCCGATGATTATACCCGAACCATCGTTTATACCGCTGGCAGTGAACGGGAAACCGGCTGCCACCGTTTCGCTGGGCATATTTCTTTTTGCCATACGGGACACTTCTTCCGGACAATGACACCATGGCCCTGCTGCCAAAAGGCCCTGCTCCTGCAGGAACATCAGGTTTCTGCCCCTCATTCCCGCAGCTGCAAGGGCTGCCTGTACCTGCCTGACTCTCCTCTCAAGGACTTCCATATCATTAGCCAAAACCAACAGACAAACAACCACATTAAAAACCTGTTGTTGTTCCTGGTCGATTTTCCTGAGCAAATCCTGAGCGTCTTTGATTGACTGTTCCGCCCTGCTGACAGTGAGGGCATTCCCGCCCCGTTCAAGAATACCGGTCAGTTCTCCTATGCTCCTGTTTATATTTTCAATCAGCCTGGCTGGGTCTGTGGGTACGATATGAACTGAACAGACTACTCCCGGCATGTTAGACATCCGGGAAAGCCAGGCAGCATGAACTTTGGGGGGATAGTTTAAAATAACTAATACCTGGCCAACCTGTTCTCCAAAGGTAATATGGTTTTGGGCGAAATTCAAAACAACAGGCGCAAACTGATCCACAATGCCTGACTGCAAAACCTGTACACTTTTTTGTTTTTTTTTTCTCATAAAGCACCTCCTAGTCACCGTAATAAGTTACATAAGTGTTAATACCAATTTCATGAGCTTTTTCAAAAGCCACCTGCACAGGGTTATGAAAAGTAAACATAAGGTCAAAAATCTCTTGCCCATCGCAAACTGAAACAGCTAATCCCGCCCGTGATAAACCAGAGCCTAATTCATGAGCCTTTTGCAGCAGCTCTGCTTTGGAATTTTTCCCTTTTTCAGCAGAAAGAAGAATATAATAGCGCTTTTCCAGCGCTTCACCACCTGCAACCATTCCGGTTACATACCTTATATAGTCAAGCAGCAAGGTTTTTCTTTTAAAATTACCCGCATCGGAAGACAGTTCCTGTAGTTTTCTTATATACATATCAAGATCGATGGGCCTTGGTACCGCGAAAATCTGAATGGGAAACTGCAGTCCGTTAAAAGCTTCGTGTACTGCTGAAATAATTCTGCCCTTTTCATTATCCGACTTTAAATTAATATTTAACGGCATTACCCTCAGCACAGCAATAAGTCGGTTATCCTTTGTGCTTATCAGGTAGTCCTCCAGGTCCCTGAAAGGCAGCCAGTTTTGAACCGTATTTCCCAAACCTTCACTGCTTTTTGAAGCTTGTTTCAATGGCTTATTATTAATTTTCAAAATCAATTTGCATCACTTCCTTGGTAATAGTATCTTTTTGGGCTTTTGGCCCATCTCCGGAACTTAGAATATAGCTCTAAAAAACTGCCGTCGGGTGTGGGCCTGGTAATAAAAAAAGCCGCACCGGCGCAAAAAAGAAAAGCAGCTATTCTTAGGAACAGGCTGCTGAAAAATATACTCAAAATTAAACTTACCACTAAGCCTAAAGCCGCGCCAAGTAAAGTAATAAACAGTTCAAACCAGCCAAACCCGTCAAAAAAGGTAAACCTGGTTTCCACGTTTCTTGGAATGGGATACATCATAATATCCACCTACACTTTCGTAAAAGCTTTTCTCATTAAGGCAAAACTTCCAGCCTGCTGCGCCGCATTACCAAAAGCCTGGCCTATACCGGTACTGTAGGAATACTCCTTCAATATCCCTGGCGTTTTAAATGCAACCCAGAGGAAGCAGACAGACATTAATGTCCCGAAAAAAGCGTTATTGCCCCCGCCTCCGGGAATAACCGCACCTACTAAAGAAACTGCAACCATTGAACCTTTAACCAGAAATATCTGGACTGCCTGTGTCACGGAAAGAACGACCAGATTAGCCCACCAGCGGCCAAACAAATCATTTTTTCCACCTAAAACTAAAAAAGGCCCCATTACCGCCAAAAGCGACACCTCAACACTGCGCACCCCGGACTGAAACAAAATCAAAAGCCAGAGCACAGCTGCAAGAATCACTACGATAATGTGTACCAAGTTCACGGTAATAAAAGCATTAAATGCCGGAATATCACCCGAGTTGTAGTTAATAACATTTGCTACATCCACTGCCAAATTTGTACCCCAGGAATATACCCACTTCACAACCCAGGGGATGCTAGCCATCATAGCTATCCCAAAAGCGCTGTCTAACAGCAGCTTCTTGGGGTTGGCAGACGAATCGCCGTTCTGGTACAGGATGTATGTGGTAAGGCTTTGCACCAGTATGCGGATTACAATCAGCGAACCGGCAACTGTCTGGGCTAACAAAATTGTGTTTCTTACATATGTCAGGTCTAAAAGATGTAAAGCAAGCTGATAAGTCTCTGCTAACCCCCCTGCCATAAAATTTATAAGCTCATTAAAGAGAGTAATAAAAAAACCGGTTATCCCATCCGTCAGGGCCTGACCTATCCAGCCAAAATCCATCTAACTCGCCTCCGTTCATGGCCTGGCGTATTTCCTTACTGGAAATACGCCAGAAAAGCCTTAACCAGGCCCACAGCGCTTACACCGATTGCCCCGGCGACCAGAATGTTTTTCATAGCTTTGTTATGAATGCTGGCCGATGTGGGATCATCATTAAATTGCTTCATCAGTGCATGGTAGCCAATCATCAGTCCTGCAGCAGTGGGGATTAATCCCAAAAGCCACGTAGTGGCATCATTGAGTAAATTTTTTGCGCCGCTGACGATCTGCGGTTCGGCGTAAGCCGGTATGGCAAAAGTTAAAACAGCAAGAAAAAAGACTAGTTTAAATGACTTTCTCATTTATATACTACCTCCCCTTTATAATTGTTCTAAAATGTTTTGCACATTTTCCCCCGTTACTTTACTACAGGCAACTTCATCACCACCCTCAGGCAGTTTTTCAGTAAAACTCAAACCAGGATACCAGACCTGCACATCAGGCATTTTGTTGATGCCATAACATCCCTGGTAACTCCCATCCAGTTCCTTATCCGCCGGCCACTCAGAGAGGTCAGGCAAAGGAAGTCTTGCAGGCATTTCTCTTGCCTGCAGGACCAATGAAGAGCCTTTTGGCCAACGTTCCACTTCATCAGGGGTAAGTAAAGCCCTGCCCGTCAGTCCCAAGCCGGTACTGCCCCCCACACGGTTTTCCGAGTAGTTATAGTTAGAGCTTTCAGTCTGTACCGTATATTTGCCAGTCTTTTCAGAAATGACTCTGGCCGTATCAGGGTCAGTGGTGCTTAAATACAGCCAGGTATGGCAGTTGCCGGTAATTGTCTGTGACCGTTCACCATAAAGGGGCTTTAGCTGGGACAGACCCTGGAGGGCCAGGGTAAATTTCATCCCCCTGCCACCGGCTACTGTGATCTTTTTATCCATATCAGGTATTGGCGGCAGGTTCCCAAACTCATCAAGCAGGAAATGGACACGGTTTTTAACCCTTCCGCCATTTTCTAGAGCTAACTCCACCAAAGCCTGGTAGACCTGGTTTATGTACAGGCTGGCCAAAAGATAACGGGTTGACTTTTCATCCGGGATAACCAAAAATACCGCCGTTGGTCTAGCTCCTATGGCGGTAAGGTTATGGTCCTGCATTGCTGTCATAGCTGCAATATTAGGGTCGGTAAAGAGCTGCAGTTTGGCCATGGCCCCGGCAAAAAACGAAGCCCTCGTCTTTGGCGAAGCCATCAGGGCCGTTGAGAATGCTCCCCTTGCCGGGTGCAGCATGCCAAGGCCGGTAACATATTCATTTAAGGGGCAATAACCGTCCTCATCAAATACGGCCAGTCTGGCCAGCATCATAGCCACGCTGTACATATGCTTCTGACTTATATCTGCGGCCTCATAGGCAACAGACAGAATCAAACCGGCCACTATGGCTTTTTCACCCAGCTCCCAGATGGGGTCGCTGTTGTGTGCTTTTTGGTACACTATGGCATGGGCTATGTCCAAAGATGCTTCCACAGCCTTATCATCCCTTCCCTCCCCGGCTGCCCTGACGACCGGTTCCATCACGTTCCAGCGATTACCCCGCAAAGTTTCTCTAAGGTCCAGCAAAATAACCTCATACCCTTGGTTTTTCAGATATCCTGAGCTTTTTTCAAAAAGCTCCCCCTTCGGGTCGGTCAGCACCATGCTTTCACCTGTTTTTCCGATGCACCAGACAGTGGGAAGAATAACTGAACGGGTCTTACCTGAACGGGTTGCACCCAGTAGTAACACATGGGTGTCCTGGCTCTCTAAATAAACTTTCATTTTCCTGTCCAGCTTTTCAGCTCCTACTACCACTCCCCCTTTGGATAAGTTTTGATCAGTAAAATACAAGTCAAGGGTTTTAGCGATTTCCTTTTCAGTGCGCCAGCGAGAAGTGCCAAACTGGCCCCTTCCGGCAGCAGGAGGGCCTCCAAGGCCATCAGCTATTTTATTTGATACTTTCGGCAGTTCCGGCCTCCAAAGGACAGACAACAGACCTGCCCCTAAAAACAGCTGTAAAAAAAGCCATATAGTACGGTAACTTCCCTGTTTTACCAGCAGTTCAGTGCCCATCCACGGCTTTTTCACGAAGACTGCTGCCAGTTTGCCCAGCGCCGGCCCAAAGCCGTACCACCTGATAAAGTCGGGAAAATAAAAAAGCGCCGGCAGTACCAGCACATCAAGGATTGAAACTACTGTAATACCAATAAGGAACCCGGTTTTAATATTTTTTTTAATAAGAAACTGCCTCCTTTCTGGCTCAACTATAGCTCTGTAATATCATGTCTATATGAAAGTTGAAACCACCCCCTTTCCGCCAAAATAAAAAAAGCCTTTTACGGCTTTAGGTTGTGCAAATATTTTTTTATAATCGCCTCAACGGCCTGCTTTTCGGTTATCTCCCCTTTTAACATTTTTCTGCCCAGCCTGGTTGAAAGCGACGATGGATACAGTTAATGAAGCTTTTGTGTTTTTTACAATCCTATTGATTTCCTTATCACTCAGTCTTTTATTCACACATTTCTGTTACCTTTCCATTTCAAAATTTCTTTTTACGGCATCTTTTATAAGAATATTGTTATTAACTCTAGAGAGATCAAAGCCTAAATCAATATTATATTCGTTGCAGTACTTGAACACTTTTGCCTGTTCACTTTTTAACAGTCGGTTTTGATAAATATAGCTTAAAGTATGCAATTCTTGTGGGTATTGCTTCATATACTCCAGAATATTTAATATAGACCGCAGGTCTTTTTCCCTTTTAAAATCAGAACGTTTGTCAGAAATAATTATTTTATGAAGCAAATATGCCTGTGGGAGAGGAATTTGCAACATCATTCCATATTCGTCTATACTAACCTGAGTAGTATTATTTAAAAGTATGTCAAGATGTCGAAGTCCTTCCGCCCTTATATTTAAAGGTTTAATCAAATACGGTTCAGACTGTCCCCGTCCTTTTTCCATTACAAGAAATTCAAGTTCTAAAAGATTTTCCTTAAAAAACTTTGTAGTACCCGTTAAGGAATCAACATCCATGATATAACCGTTATTTGTCAGTGCCTGTTTAATATCTATAGGATTTGAAGGCCGGTTAATGTTTTTTACTAGAAAATCAAGGTCTCTAGTTCTCAGGTTTGAATAATAATCTTTATAGTAAGCAAATTCATAAACATATTCTACCCAGCTTCCGATTAGAAGCACGTGGGGCAACAATCCGATTTCCTTAAACAGTTTCATAGTATCCCAAAATACCCGCTTTTGCTCATCCACATGTAACCCACCTTTATTTTAAACTTTGATTTTAAGGGCCTTTTGAATGAATTTAATTTCTTTCTGGATGTCCCTTACCGTTTTCTGGTATCGCTTACGTTCCTCAATCTTGGCTTTAATAATAGGCAGCTCGCTTTCCGGAATATATTGGCTAACAACCCTGCGTCCGGAGCGAAATTGTAAATATGAATAATTTCTGCCGTTTACTTTTTTAGGAACAATATTTCCTTTAGGCAAAGCCTCAAGCTTTGCCAAATATGCTTTCAACATTCTTTGTTGGCGCTCTAGTTCCTCTTGTAAAACACCACGAATAACCAACATAGTGCCCCTCCATATGGTAAGTTTGTAGGTTTATTATACCATACAAATTAATAAAATAATACGTAATGTAGGTTACAATATATTTATTCCTTTTCATTTTCAGCATAACCTTGCTCCCTTGCCTTTTGTTTGGCTTTTTCCCTCAATGCTTCTTTTTGTTGGGCAAGCTGCATTTCTGCCTGAGCACGGCTGCATTCTTTTTCAACAGCCCGCCATGCACTATTCCAGACTCCCCTGATTATATCATTTTCTAACCGTTCCTCCTTATTGATGGCAGCAGCGCCCTTTAAAACAATTTGGGCGACCCGGTCCCGGATTTCTGCGTAAGCTTTCTCCTTAGCTTCTGTCAGGGCAGTATCTTTAATGGTATATTGTTTCTTGTATTCCGCAGCTATTTCCTGTATCCTTTCAACTTGCCCCTTAAATTCAGGCTGCTTTAAGATCCAGTCAGCCACAGCCCTGGCTTCCTGTTTTACATGCTCAGGCATAAACCTGAGGGCCACCCTGCCGCGTTTAGGCATAATAGCTGCAAGACAATTGATTTTATATGCCAGCTCACTATAAGCATCAGTTACTAAGCCTTTAAGTTCCGGGGGTATGCTCACTTTTAACACGGGAGCTACACCGGGTTCTTTGCCTTCCAAAGACTTAATTTCAAGTCTGAGCTTTTTAAAATCCTTTCTCAAGGACTTATATTTGAGCCTGGCTTCCTGGACATTAAGCTTAGTTTGGCTGCGCATGTATTCCCTGAGCGCCGTTTTCTCTCTTAAGAGCTTAGCCCGTTCGTCAGCATATAATTCTTTGACAAACGTCTTTTTCATAGCAATAAGTTCTTGTTTTGCCTGTTCTTTGGTCCAACGTAATTTCTCAGGACTTTTCTCCCACAATACCATGTGAACGTGAGGGTGGCCTTTTTCCTGGTGAAAGGCAGCCACCCATCTTAAGTTAGTTGGTTTAATACCCATTTTCCCCGCCGCTTCTTCGACAGAAGTGCGGAGCATTTTTTCCCAAGCCTCGCGCCCAGTATATCCCAGCCTGACAGCATCTTCTTCCCGCAGTGATACTATGGCCCGCCAGACATATCCCTGGTGGTTTTTAAGTTCCTTTTGAACCGCCCGCGGGTCAAGTATATGTTCCTCCGGGCCAAAAAGCCCGTGGGAACGGGGTCGCTCACCCATGTATTTCACGTGGATATTGGCGCTTTCCAGGCTGAATTCTTCTTCCTCCAGGTTAGGTTCTTCTAAAGCAACTCCCGGACGGTTAGCAATATAGTTTATGTGAGCGACATTCCTGGCTTTATTTTTGTTTGTAGGTGAATAATATTTCAGTTTAAATATCACAGGAGATTTAACTGCCACTTGATTTTACCCCCTAGCTATCCTCCTTTTCATCGCTTTGTAAAAAAGCAACCGCCTTTTTTCTTGCCTCTTTATAAAATTCTATAGCGTTTCTTTTACCGCAGTCCTCTATAGCCAGGGTATTAAGGTACATGGCGGTTGCAGCTGCAATAGTATTTTTGGCAGCTATCTTTGCCAGTCTGTCCTCGGTGCGCCTTAGTTCAGACTTAATAACTTTGCGGATTGTTTCCGAAACCAAGTCTAATGAATTTTCCGCAGCGTTTTCGGCTGTATAATGTTCTAAAATATTTCTAACAACTTCAGATTTGGATTTCTGTTCTGCAGAAGCTAATGCTGTGATTTTTTTATTTAAACTTTCGCTTATTTTAAGATGAATTTGAGGCAAAAATTAATCCTCCTTCCTGTGTATAAGTTGTGGTATATCCATTTTTTAAGCATTACCAATGGTTTAACGGTTTTTGGGTATAATTTCTGATATAGCAAGGATAAAAGAGGTACATAAAAAGGTATTTTATTTTTTATAGAAACTACTAGGCTTTGCCTAGTATGTGTGTATATGAGCAGGTACTGCTCTTTATCCTGCCTTAGAAAATCCCTATACGTTGGCATGCTTAGAGGATTTTCTAAGGGGGGTGTGGGGGGGTGCCCACGGGCATGCATTATTGCTGGCATCAGGGGCTGTTATATGTCCCAACTCTCTTCACTCCTTCCTCAGTTATTTCCAGAACGCCCATATCAACCAGTTTTTTTACCACCTCCCTGCCGTTTTCGTTGAGGACAGCCATACATGTCCGTGGCATTCCGGCGTATGTAACATTTATTAAAGTCATTCCTTCCAAAAGGTTTAAAATTTTACTGGCAACAGTCCTGCTCTTTTTTATATCCTGGGCCAGTGTTTCCTTTGACACAAACTTGTTATATACCTCATGCCGGATAAAGCTAAGCACTCCTTCCAAGAGATCATCGTTTTCAGTAAGTTTTGCAGCAAAATAATTTATTTGTTCAAGAGAAAGCGAAGGTATGTCCACTCTTTCACCACCCTCCATTTAAATTCATAGCATAAATACACTTTACAGATTTATTAAACGAATTTATTAAGCGGATTTATTAAACAGATTTAAAAAACGAATTTATAAAACAAATTCATAATATGTACTCATACCGTGAATTCATGTTAGGGATTTATATAACAGGTTCATCTGGGTAACGCTTTAACCAGGCCGGTATTTCTTTTACCTGTGCATTTTGCCAGTTTAGTTTAGGTTCCGGTGACAGAGGTACTACCTTCCCTTCTGGCTGCTCACCTTGCCGGTGCTGTTCAACTTTCTTTCTGGCAAAGGGGTTTACAATAGCTGAAGTAACAGAGGGTTTTTCCTTTTTTTCTTCTATTTCTACCCCAAAATTTAAATCCAGCTTTCTGGCCGCCTCCTTGGGCTTGAGTCCTTTGAGCAGTTCCTGTATATCCAGGACCCTGCGGGGCAACCCCAGGCCAGAGATTACAGAATAAATTTCAACCCGTGGGGCACTGGTGTTGTAATCCACATAATGACCCCACCTGACTTCTGTCCGTGGGCAAATATCCTTAACAGCATTTTCAAGTATACGGACATTGGACACATCATAGACTTCGTTAGCCATGGTAAAGGGCGCAAATACTGAAATACCCGCCATGACAGCATCTTCTTCATCATATCCTCCCGATGCCGTTCCGTTCTGGATAGACCTTTGCAATAAGTTTTTAATAGTTAACTCATCCCGGAAATCTTTTATGTCTATCATTGTCTTAGCAAACTGCATACATCCGCCTGCTTTCAATACCAGCCTGAACTCCTCACCGTCAAAATGTTTATGACCGTATGGGACTTGAGTTGTGATAATATTCATCTGATGCAGCAACCCAGCGATCTCCGCATTGCTGTGCTGTGTCCAGTCAACGCTTATATTTTCATACTTTCTCTTTTCCAGGTACCTTGTACAAAGTAATTCATTATCAACAATAATCACAGGGAACAACCGGCTTGCCACAGCCCTGTCTAACTGTTCCAGTACCAGCAGCGCGTTTTTATTCTCCTGATAGCCGTCTAGAACCCTGGGGAGGGACACTATGATACCGAAGTCAACGCCAATGGACTGCAGGTCCTCTGCCCACTGCACCAGCTGCAGTATCGACCCGGTCCCTGTGCCGCCTCCCAGGCCAGCCACGAACCAGAGAAAGTCCGACTGAAAGGCTAGATCTGCGATTGCTTTCTTCACTGTATCTTCATTCTGTGAAAGTGCCTCATAACCAACCTCGGGATTCCTGCCAGCTGCCTTAAACGGTGAGTTAAGCTGTAGTTTGTTACCAACATGCTGCAAAGAATCAAGATCCTGCCTGTTGATATTAATTGCCAAGGTGGAATATAGCTGTTTACCGTCCGGCCCTAAAAGCTGCGCTATGGTATCCACTACCCTGCCCCCCATAAGTCCAACTCCAATAAAACCAAATTTCAGGGAAATACTCATATTTTTACGTTTATGAAACTTAAGATTTTTAAAGCTATGCATATTAACACCCTTTCTTTTTTAATAAATTAAAGGCGGCAAGAAAAACTTACCGCCAGACTCTTTTTACATTAGTTAGATAACCCCGGAAACTGTAACGGCTAAACCTTGCATAAACCTGTTTGAGTATATCCTGCCAACTGTTGTCCTTAAGGTAATTTCCACATTGCCGTTTGCTATATCATCGTAAAAAAAGCACTCCCTCCATCCCACGTTTTCGTCAGCCCTGCCAGCCATCCATACACAGACAAACCTGTCATGAACCGCAACTACGTAGCCTTTACGCCTCACTTCTCTTTTCTCTTTTTTATGTACCCACACTTTCATACCGGCCAGGCATTCCAAATCACCACCCCTTTTCTAAAATTGCATTTTCTCTTTTTTGTTCAAGTACACTTTTTAATGCCTGTAGCACTTCTGACGGAGCAAATTTTCTCACTTCGACCAAAGCAAGCTCTGCAGAGATTGTCTTAGTTCTGTACTTTCTAGCTGCAGTACAGGCGCTAAACACGTCACAGGCAGCCAGCACCAATATATCGTTTTTCACTTCCTTCAAGCCACTTGGATACCCTTTTCCTCCCGGTCTTTCATGATGAGATTTTATAAGCTCAAGTACATTTCCACTCACTTCAGGCCATATATCCTGGAGTAGTTCCGCTCCCACAACGGGATGCAAACACATTGCGGGCCATTCTTTTTCAAGTAAACTTCGGGGCTTTTCAAACCATTCTCTTGGCCAATAGCTCTTTCCGATGTCATGGAAAAATGCAGCTGTAAGCAGTTCATAAGTTTCATGTTCCAAAAATTCCTCAGGCAGAAGCGAAATTATTTTTGTGCATAAATAATAGACATCAAAGCTGTGCTGCCATAGTTCATTAACAATTTTAAGACAATTAACGGCGATACCAGGCCTTTTTAACAAGCCACCACCCCTTTTTAAGGTATAAGAATAGAAAAACCAGGCTAATTTTGCCTGGTCATTAACACTTTTTTGATATAAGCTTTTATTCCATTGCTCTTAAGTCAGTCTACTAACATTTCCTTAATCACACTTTTTATGGCACAAACTGCATTTTCGTCCAAACTGCCGATTTTATTGCACAGCCTCGATTTATCAATGGCCCGGATTTGATCAAGCACAACCCAGCCGTATACGTCACTTACAGACATATAAACCCGTGTAGGATAACCCTCCCGCCCTTTACTTGTAACCGGAGCAACAATAACAGTACGCAAATAAGCATTCATTTCCGGTGGAGAAATCACTACACAAGGGCGAACCTTGTTTATTTCCGACCCCTTGGCAGGATTTAAGTCGGTCCAGTAAACATCATACTGATTAATATTCATCCCATTCCTCCAGGAGGTCATTATCTAGCTCATCAGGCAGCAAAAGGACATCGTCTCCGTTCCTGTTCATGCGTCTAAAAGCAGCAGCCCATCCTTCTCTGGGAATCTTAACCGGCTTAAGAATAATGCAGTTCTCCTGGACTTCAACCTCAACCCTCTTGTCAATTCCACATTGCTTGAGCAGGGCAGCAGGAATGCGGACTCCTTTGGAATTACCAATCCTGATTACATCAATCTGCATAACGTACCTCCTGTATTTTGTAACATTATTACTTTGTAATTACATATTAACCTGTTTGCAGCTAAGATTCAAGTATATATAATCAAGTAATGTACTACTAACCCCATCTTGGGGCTAGCGGCAACGTAATACACCTAAAACAGAATAGATGGTCAATTATTAATACTCTTAAAAAAAGAACATGCTTCAGCATTCAAATCAAGGGTACAAGCGAAGCGCAGCAGGGAGGGAGGGATACCGGACTGCATACTACTTTCATATTTTCTCAGGAGGATATGCTCACTCCCCTTGCCCTTAACGGAAGGAGGACTACCGGTATAATATTAGAATCCAAAAAGACGTTAAAAGCTGCGCTCTGCCGGAGGACAACGAAAGCTGAACGTCATTTTTCCCTGTTACTTTACAAAAGTACTGCCTCAGGGTACCATTATCATTTAAAAAACGCCTACATAAGACGTTTCAGCTTAAATAAAGATCTTTGTATTTTTTGTAGTTATCAAACATTTTCTTTATTTTTACGATTGCTTGTTCAGGGTGTTCCTCAAAAACCTGCCTAATTTGTTCGGCCTTGGCTTTTATAAACCCGGAAGAGTCCTCGCCCAGTAGCTCATTTAGTTTACTGATACAAATTCTTACTTTATTTGGACTTGCCCTTCCTTTGTAAACCTTGCCCGGTTTCCAGCCGTTTTCCAGAGCTTTAATCAAAAATCCTGTAACAGACTCAACCTGTTTTTGCTGCTTTAAAACCGCCACCGCCTGCAGTATTTTTTCCGGCTCATACTTTTTCCAAATTTCCACATGGCTTTCATCAACCAGTTCAGGGTCTATCTCACATAATGCCTCTCGTACCTCGGAAACCAAAGGTTCCTTTTCAGGTTTTTGTTCTGGAGTATTTTCAACAACAACAACAACTTTTTCTTGTTCTTGAGCAGCCTCATTATTATCTAGTAAATAATTAGTATCTAGATCGTTGTTGTTGTTATATATATTGTTATTATTAAATATATTGTTATTATTAGTGTCCCATTTGACCGTATACGGTGAAATAGGACACGGTTGGACATCTTGCTCGGTTGTATTACCGTGTCCTATTTCTTGGGACACGGTCTTATTCTTCAGTTTTGCATTTTCCTTTTCCTTCTGCCAGTTAGGGTGGATTTCATTTTCAGGAAATGCGGGAATCGAAACGATTGTAAAAATGTTATTCCCAAAAGTCCCCTTTTCCCCTACTGACTGCTCAATCCTGACATAATCGTAATCTTTCAGCTGACCCAAATATTTTGTATAAGTGTTTTTGTTAATACCCAGGTCGCTGCAAATCATTTCCCTTCCCGGAAAAGCAGTTTCGCCTGCCCCCGCATACGTGATTATATAGGCATATATAGACTTGGCAATGACGTGGATCCTCCTGTCACGCATGATTTTTTTGGACAGCATTCCGAAACCCTGGGAGTATATCCCTTCCACCCTAAGCAGATCAGCCATATTTTTCTCCTCCTTTCCGGGTTAGAAATTTTTTATAATTTTTTCTTAGGCTCCCATGTAAGTCCTTACGACACAAACAGTTAAATAACTCAAAAATATATATGGGACGAAAGGAATCTCATAACGAAAACCTTTTCCTGTACCAAAAGCCCATACCAGGGTAAAGAACATCAGGATAGCTGCAGGAGCAGCCAGCAGGAAAAAATTATCTCCCAAAAAGAATGCCAGGGCGGAAATAAGTTTAATGTCCCCGCCCCCAAAACCTCTCTGGGTTACAAAAGCCAATAAAAGAAAGCTTATAAACACTTTAAAAGACAGCAGGGCGTGCCCAATTACCATACCCCATCGATCAGCATTA
The DNA here is from genome assembly GCF_004353525.1 of Zhaonella formicivorans. Lineage (NCBI taxonomy): Bacteria > Bacillati > Bacillota > Clostridia > Neomoorellales > Zhaonellaceae > Zhaonella > Zhaonella formicivorans. The sequence goes on along the minus strand of NZ_CP085524.1, from coordinate 912,480 downwards.
AACAGTAAAACAAAAAGAGAATAAAGAAAGAGGGCCAGTACCGCGGCATCGGGCACTTCCCTCTTTTTTATATCAACATAGCTCAGGTAGCCAAGCAGGCCAAGAACGGGCAGCATTGTAGCTCTATCAATAATAACACTTTACCTCCTACCTTAATATTTCTGACCTGGAATGGTCATAGACATTTCCCTTAACATTGATGTTAACTATATCAACGCTTGTCTTGTCACTTCCGTCCGCTCTTTTCTTATATGCAGTAAACCTTACCTGATAAGTACCTTCCGGAGTGCCAAGCGGTATAATTACAACCAAATCTCTTCCCTCGGCTTTGGTTCTCCTGCTATGCCAAGTCATAGTGTCCTGTAGTGGATTGGTTAATGCAGAATCGGGTTTTAAACTAGTTACGTTGGTGGAAACAAAATCATTCTTTGAATACCACATTACGGCTTCCACCTTGTATGCCTTTCCTTCTGTCCGGGCGTTCAACAGCATGGCCTGGCCGGCAGCGTAAGTATTTTTTTCACTTTCGCCGTCAACAACCAGCTTAGCCTCAACCCTAACTGTTTGCTCCGTCCAGTCACTCCACATGGGAGTTAAACCAGGGCTTCTGCCTGAAGGGTCATCCTTCACACGGAGCCGGAATTTGTATATTCCGTCTTCATCAATCCCCATCTCGTCGAAGGTACTTTTCCAGGAAGGAATGTCAACCCAGCCGGAGTCAGCGGGCCTTTGGAACTGCCATTCTCGTGCAACTATTGGGTCTCCCTCCGGGTCCCAGGAATTCTCACGTAGGGTATACGGCTCATCGGAAATGACAGGGTCCGGGCTTATAGAGAACTGGGCCACCGGTTTCTGGTTTTCGGGAATTACCGTTACGGTTTGATAAAATGGCTCAGACCATGCCCCTTGACTATCCCGTACCTTTAGTTCAATCCTGTACTCACCTATAATCGTGTAAACATTGCCAGGGAAAGTCCCGCCACTGTTTACCCAAGTGCCGTTCGGTCTTTGATAACGCCAGGCCCGTTCCACTATTGGGTCACCGTTTGGGTCATAAGACAAATCCTGGTGTGTCACAGTTTTGTTTACCGGTACTGTACTGGGTGAAACTATAAACTCGGCCACCGGGGGTAGATTACCTGATGTAGTTAAAACTTTTACATTGGGGTCTGACCATTGTTCTTCCATGTCTTTTACCCTATACATCACATAATAAGTTTTACCGGCAGATAGGGTAAATGGTTGACCAGTATGCCAGATTGTTTCACCGTGTTCCCTCCACTTCCATTCCCTTTCTGTAATGCCTTTGCTCGGCAGGGACTGGTGATCCAAGTCATATGCTTTATCAATAAATGTAATGCCATAGGTAGACGGATTGATTTTAGTCAAAGTAAAACTAAATAAGGCAACCGGCTTTCTGTGGACGTAAATAGTGAGATGGTCTAAGGGCATATAGCTCCACAGGCGGTAGTTATCGAAACGGTTGTCTTTTTTCGGATTGTCCTTGGCTTGAAAAATTACGTCAAACTTTCCTACGCGATCAAAAGTTGTTACTTTATCCGATACCCATAATTCGTGATAGCTGGCCAACCCTAAGCTATTTTCAAAGTAAGCCGGGTCATGTGCATACTTCCAGCGCCTTGCGTATTCAGGGTCATTTTCTGGATCTTCATAGTAAGTTTTATAATCTATTTCTTCGTTTAGCAAGGCGTACTGAATGTTAGTGGTTTTGTTATTTACGACAGTTAATACATAATCGGTTAGTTGCTGAATGGCAACCCCTAATTCAGCGTCAGTTATAACCAAGCCGTTATTTAGGTTTGAATCAACCAACTGCTGATATTGAGAGGCATTAGATGCAGAGCCTATACCAATAAAATTAACTTCATTTTTAATTAAACTAGTAATCACATCGGATTTTGCTTGCGTATCACTTAAAAAATTAAGTGTTTGTGTATCAATGTTTATTATAAAATTTGTTTCTGTTGACTTAAAAGAGGTATTAGTTATTGTGGTGTTGAGTTGTGATGTAGATTTATTAATATCAACTATTAGGTAATCGTTACATCTTGGGTTTGAACTACGGAAAAAACGTATATTATCGGGTAAAGAAGAACTATTTACAGTCAAAACAGCAGGTGAACTGTTGTTATTACCTTTTGCAGAACCTACATATACCCAATTACTCCCATTGTTGCTAACATAGAAATAAATATCTTCTAATGAAGTAACACCTCCACCCGTAACCGCTTGAAACCTAAGAGAAATAAAGTCCGATTTTTTTAAATTATACCCTATATCAATATACCTGTTTTTTGCAAAATAATATGACCTATCGCTGACCAAATACCCCCCGTCAGCATAGTTCCCACCTCCGGGACCACCATAATTACCAGCAAAAGAAGAAGAATATGAGATAAGGTTTTGATAGCGAACAGGGTAGTTATATGGCCCATCTTTAGTTATTTGTAGGGCTATGTTGTTTGCCAATAATTGTGGCTTTAAAATTGAATTAATAAATGAATCTAAACTTGCTATATTGTTATATTGGCCTATACTGAAAACAATATTAACTTTCTTTTTCGGGCTTACTTCAAAGCCAACAACGGGCTGTATGTTTATAACTTCAATAATTTTATCTGCAGCTATCTTTAAGGATGTATCGGCTTTTTTTACATCTGCCGGTTCTATAAATTCCTCCAGGGTTTCTTGCCCGAAGCTTTCCTCGATATATAACTCAAACTGATATTTTCCCACGTCCGCTGAAGTAAGCCTGGGCAGAGGGTTATTGCCATTATCCAAAGTAACCCATGTTTCATCATTGAAATCACCGTCATTGTCACTATCGTACCTGTATTTCCAGATACGTTTAGAAATAATATCTCCATCGGGGCTATAGGAAATATCCTGCGGTTCTATTGTCGCAGTTCTTCCATCTGCCGCATCCCGGAGGACTGTCTTGAGCAGCATAAAATCGGCCACCGGCGGTTCATCGGGCATAATGGTTATTTCTTCTTCAAACCAGGTCGAAGTGTTGCCTGCTGTGTTTGTAACTGCAAGCCTTACTTTATACCGGCCAGGCTCCTTAAACATTACTTCCCTGATTTTTAAGTCTAAAGAAGTCCTAACCTTGATATTGTCAGGGTTCTGTCCCTCCAAAGGTATGTACTCCCATTTTGTCTTGGAAAAGTCAATTGGATAACGTGTGCTGCCCACACTTTTCCCTGCGTCCAAGATTAATTTTCTATTCTCTTTGGGTGTACCTCTCCATTCAAAAAATGCAGTCGGAATATCTGGTTTAATTTTAATTGTTTTAGATGCCGTACTGGTTTTTCCAAACTCGTCTGTAACTTTAAGAGATATAGTATAATCCCCTGGGGTATCGAAGTAAACTGTATTTTCCTCACCCTGCAGTGTACCTACCATGCCTTCTGGTGTAACGCTCCATTCGGTTGAAACAATTTCCCCGTCCGGGTCATAAGAAAGGCTTTTAATGTTAACATCTTCACCCTGAGTAGCTTCCTCTACTATGCCAATCCGGGCCACTGGCGGCTGGTTGGTTACGGTTATCGTATGGCTGTCTGTATCCCCGTCGCCCTTATCATCCTCTACGTCCAGGTAGACAGTATAAGTACCTTCTTGGTTGAAAGTCAGCTTGGCTTCTTCATCAGTAAAATTGGTATCTACCCCGGTGCTGGGACTTATTGACCACTCGTTATAGACAATTTCCCCGTCCAAGTCATAGCTTTGGTTTTCTAAAATAACTGTTTCCCCCTGTTTAGCTTTAGTAGGGCCTGAAATCCTGGCTGTAGGCGGTATATTTTCCGGCTCAGGCTCTACCGGAGGCGGCGGTGGTGGTGGTTCAACTAGTTCTTCGGAAATTACAATGCTTTTAGTTACTGAATCGCTGTTATTTGTGTTGTCCCAAACCTTTAGAGTGACATCGTATGTGCCTTGCTGAGTGAATTTTAATGTTCCACCAGGCATTGTCAGGCTGCCAGTATAACTCTTGGGGCTGACTGTCCATTCGGCATAAGTTATCCAGTTGCTGCCGGTGGTATATGAAGTATTTTTAATTTGCACGTTCGTATTCACTAAAGCACTGAAAGGCATTTCAAAATCAGCCACCAGCCCGCTGGAAGGCGGTTTTGGGGCGGGAGGTGCCGCCGCCGGGTCAACTTTAACGGTAATTTGTTCTGTTGTCGTCCTGCCTACGTTGTCCGTAACCTCTAACTTTACTGTGTACGTTCCGGCAATAGCAAAAGTATATGTGACTGTTTTACCTGAAAGACTTGCTACTTTATCACCATAAGAAATTCTTTTTCCGTCAACATAAAAGGCCCATTTGCTTAAGCCCCTGTTATATGCCGCATAGCCCTGCGCTGTTAAAGAAAATGTCTCAGTTTCACCTGCCCGGGTAGACTTGTCATAGGTTATTTTAGCCGTAGGATACGGAGTTACAGTTAACCTGGCAGTTTTAGTTGTCACATCAAAGTTTTCTGTATAGGCCCCGTTTAGCCTGTCAAACTTTTGTATCCACATCCTTGTTGAAGATTTACCGTTTGCGCTTAACGTGCTTGAAAAATTACTGAAGTTATTGTTAACATGCGAATAATTGCCATTGAGAAGCTCCACCCATTCGGCCAGTTTTGACCTGGGCACATAGTTATATACGCCACCTTTGGGGTCGCCGCCCGAATTGGCAACGCCTATGGTCTCGCCGGAACCCAAGTAATTTCCTGAAATATCATATACTTTCATCTGCCAGTAATCATGGAAAACTTTATTTCCTGTACCCTCATTAGTCACTGAAGTTACCGTAACCGGTGTTTTTCTCTGTTCCAGCGTGCCCAGGTCTTTCGGGTCCGGCACCCAGGTCGCTGCATCAGCTTTATTAGTACTATGGGGTAAAAATAAAACTAATACAGCCAGCAGTAATACCCAGGCAGTTATTTTTTTTGCCCTCAACTTTTTCCCTCCCTAAAGCCAAAATAAAAAGGGCCTTAAGGCCCAATTAAATTTAATGTGATACAGCTTTCTTTAAGAGCTGAATTTCCATATCATGAGTTTTAAACTTTTGTTCCGTTTCAGTCTTGAATTCGGTTAACATGCCGGTTTGTTGGTATACCATGTCCAGCTTCTGCTCAATACGTACTGTAGTTTTATTTAATACACCAAGACCGGACTCCATATGGTCCATGCGTGACTCTATACCGTCCAAACGTGACTCCACATGGCCCATGCGCGTCTCCATGCCGTCGATACGGTTCTCCAAGCGGCCCATACGTACCTTGAGGTCGTTAACGTCACTTCTTAAACTGCAAACTTCACCTTTTACACCTTTTATTTCATCTAATATTTGCATCAAAACCTTTTCCATGTTTGCACCACCACCCTAATATCAAGTATAACAAAACACCCGTAAGCCATCTATAAGCTCCAGGGATTAATTTTTATTTTATTACTTAGTAACCGTAATTTCACCAGTCATGCTATTAAAGACAGTAGTATATCCCAAAGCATCTGAAACCAGCCTTAAGGGTATCATGGCCCTGCCGTTTTGAATCTGCATGGAAGCAACTATCTCCTTTGCCTGGCCGTTGATTTTAGCTGTCCTGCTGTTTTCTTTCAAAACAATTTCTGAATTACCCTGTTTAATTATCACCTGTTTATTTCTACCATCATAGCTTAGATCAGCGCCCAGTTCATCCAAAACGCCCCGCAGCGGTACCATAGTGACGCCTTTCGGGGCCTGGAGCCTCACTGCCAGACGGTTAACTTTCTCCGTAGCCCCGTTTTTAACAATAACAACCTTGTTGTCGTTGAGCTTCAGCACCGCCTGAGCGGAAATATTTCCGTCGCTTGGTCGCTTGTCAGGGAGAGAATATGAAGGGTCAAGCACTTCCAGCTCACTTAAAATTTTTACGGCAGATTCCTGTTCTTCCCTTGTTTTGGGGTTGAAAATCTCATAAGCCCTGCCGTTGTATTTGGGGTTTAAAAACACCTGCCAGGCATAAGGGTCTTTGTTCCTCAGCATACTGAACGCTGAACCGGCCCCTTCCCTGATAAGCCTCTTGACCTCGCTGACAAAGTAATCCTTGTACTCCGTCTCCTGCCAGGGAGTGTCATTAATAGATACTAGTTCTATTTCGGGATATGAAAGCACCATGTCAAAAGCCACGTCAAATAATTTTGCTTTAATTTCACTTTCAAAGTAAGGACTGTCGGTGAACAGAGTCCATGCCCCCACATCTTCAACTAAGTATTTATTTTGTCCTTTAAGAATAAAAACAACATTTTCAACTTCCCTAGTAGTTTCCTCTACATAACCATTTCCTATCTCATCGTATTTTTGAATCCAATGAGGAACAGTTAACTTTCCCATGCGCTCATTAGCTATTTTTTTAGCTTCCTCTAAGGTTTCAATCTGGCCGACAAACCATTCACTATCCTTTGTAGTTTTTGATACCTTTTCAGCCTTAGCCCAGACTGGGGTAACCGATACTAATAAAGCAATGAGCAACACAACAGTTAAAACTTTCTTCATTTGTACAACCTCCCCGGAATATTTGAATAAACAATGTAACAAAAACTACTCGATGTGGTATAATATAACTGTAAGTAGGGCGGTGCAGCCCCAAAGTGTTAATGGTGTTTCTGGATTTTGGAAGAAAGGCGGCTGTTGCGGAGCCGTCTTTCTTCTTTACTTTTGCCTTTAATCCTTACCAAATCTGCCACTAACGCGGCAATGATTTGGCTTAAGACATTAAGTACAAAAGACCAAAAACAGCCCATAACACCACCCCCTTTCGTGCAAAATCCACTGACACCGCACTGCCAATGGACCGCACCGCCACACGGCTGCACGAAAGGGGAGCTGGAAGGATTAACCTTTACTTACAAGATTTATTTTAACCAAGCAAAAATAATACGGCAACACCTGTTACCATACCATCAGCCTAATCTTTTCCCACAAATATCACACCTGGACTCATACAAATTAAACCCATGTCTTACTTCTTTTACTGCTGAAACGCCATTATCGTAAGCATGCGGACATATGCTTTGCAGTCCCCGGAGTTTTTCCCTGTACAAAGATTTAACCCTCTCAATTTCCGCATCTCTCATCTGCTCCAACTTAACAACTTCCATCCCAATTTTGCTTGGAAACACTTTTTTCTCCTCCCTTTTAAACATTTGCCTTTCGGCTTGATTGCTGCATCCTGCTCCACAGGGCTGAGGCAAGGGCTGCATGGCAGGGGCCGGGAAGGATACCGGACTGCATATTACTTTCATTTCACCCAGGAGGATATGTTCACGGCCCTATACCCTTGCCGAAGGCCGGAGGGGCAGTAAAATCAAAGCCGACCGAAAGGCTATGTATGCTCCACAAAAGAAAAAGCAGAAGAACTATTACAAAACAATATTTCCAAATACTCTACTGGCTCTTAATACCCCAACAAAAAGAGCTTGCCTCTGGTCTCAAGCTCTTTAAGCATTAGCCCCTGTTCCCCGGTTACTGCCAGCGCAACTGCTGCCGGTATCCTTGAAACAGGCTGGTACTCGTTTTTAGAGCCGGAAGCAGCGTTTAAAGGTTCTCCCTGCTCATTAAACACTTCCAGCACCGGCACTTCATAAGCCTTTATTTCCGCACTGCCGACATCTTTCCCGGATGGCACAAACCCTATATCCACCTTATCCCCTGGTTTAATTTTCCCTGCTAAAGCTGAAACCATATCCGCAGCAATTATAACCCGCCTCGTGTCATCCTTAATAACCGGCAGTTCAACGACAGAAACCATATCCTTAAGGATATAGGATCCTTCGGAAATATCAGTCCTGGCATATACCTGCTCTTTTCCTATATTTTCAACCATACTTTTTACTTTTGCCGATGCGGGAATATGTTTAATCTCTACCCTGCCGTTTACAGGCTCACCGGTAGGAATAAACTCCTTGGCAACCAGAACCCCAGTTTCAGGCTCTTTTTTTCCCAGGGAACGAAAGTAGTTATACTGAAGAAAACTCAGCCCCAACGCAAGCAATGTACAAAAGGCAATTATTTTCAGACGCTTCCTGTTCACATTTCCACCTCTTCCAACCGATAATCATTTCCCACATCCCTGTGAATTCTGACAGTAATATACTCACCAAAAAGACCGGTTAAGACCGGCCTTCTAACTCTAAAGTTCAAATCAACGTGTATGGTTGTTTCCGTTACCGGTGTACCACTAGGGCAAGTGAGCCCTGGAGCAATATCCTCCGGGTTATATACAACCAGGCTTTCAATAACAAGCTGACCGGCTACGATACTGCCCGGCAGTCCGTTCAGGTTACCGTCAAGCTTCAAATTATTTGCCAGGTGCCGTATAAAAGTTTCTTCCGCCAACTGCCTGTCAAGCTCATATTCCCCGTAAGCAATATTCTCAGACAAAGCGCTTTTTAAAGCAGCCAGCCCTGCCGCCACCACCGCATCGTCAGCCAGATCCTTTTTTAACCTTAGAAACTTACTTTCAACCACAAACAGCGAAAAACTAAAGCAAATAAAAAAAAATAACAGCCCCAGGATCAGCGTGGCCGAGCCCCTGTTGCTACTCATATTTCTTGCTGACTGATGATAAAGGTCCGTAAACCATGGTGTAATTTTCCTCATTCTTCGTAATTCCCCCCAGCCCTATGGTGTAGCTGGTTGCCTTGTAGTCATAGCTGATCTTTATCTTTACCTCCTCACCATACGGCACCGGATATGGAGTATAGTCCAGATGGACTTTTTCGGGTTCCAGCCCCTTCTCCTGCAGTTTCAAATTCAGTTCATACAATGCCGCCGGCGTTAGTCCGCCCTCTGTCTCCATTCTGATAACATACATCCTGCCAAGCTGACGGATAGCTTCATATTTAGTAAGTGTTTCAAGCATTTTAACCGTATTCAGGATTGGCAGCAGCAAAAACGGCAGCACTAGCATAAAAGCTATAATCTCTGTAGAACCCTTACTGGCAAACCTCTTAAGCATTTTTACCGGGGCAGAAAGCCCAAGCTTCCTGCCCCTTACTCCTTTCATCAGGGAGTTACGCCCAGTTCAGCTTTTAGATCGTTGTTTAATTTGTCAACACCGGCCCCGGTAGTTGACCCAATCCCCTTTACCTTAGGTGCCACCGCCAGCAAAATAAAAATTAACAGTATTACAAAGGCAATCACCTCATTGGCTCCTTTTCTGCTTTTCAAAATCTCACGGACTTTCTTTAGCATTTTATTTCCTCCCTCGTTACTAAAATAATATTTTTAACCCACTTTCTAAGTTTGAAAAATAAACTTGCATATAAAGCATGACAGAACTTGCCATTAAGGCCACAACAGCAAATAAAATCTTGTACTCAACGCTTTTCTCACCCCTTCCTGCTTTTGCCTGAACTGCATTAAACATACCGGAAGAGACAGAAGAAAGGATTTCCCTGGTCCTGCCTGTTTTCTCACCCTGCAGCAGGGCCATGGACAATATTTTTGCTTCAGGTATGTCCACGCTTTCAGTAAAATGCTGCAAACACTCTTCCTTATTCTTTGTAACAAAATACCTGGCTGACAACATTAGCAGCTCTTTTTTAAGCTCAGCCCCTTCCGCTGCGTCAGCAGCCAGGAGAAAAATATCTTCCAGAGGCACATCGGCTGTTATTCCCAGTTCGATTATATCGAGCGTTTCGGGAAATTCTTTTCTGAACATTTCTCTCCGGTCTCGTATTTTGGAAAAAAGCAGCGCGTCCGGCAGAAAAAAACCTGCCGCCATCAACAAAACCAGGACATAAAGCCCCTGCCCGGTAAAAAATGCATAGAAGGTAAAACATACCGGCAGGAGCACCTTCGCCATATAATAAGCAGCAGGTGTCATGTTAAAAGGGGTCCCGGCTTTTTTAATCTTTTGCTCAATGGCATTTACATTCAGTTTGGGCCGGGTGCGTATATAAGAATCAACATGTCCCAAAAACCCTTTAATCCCTAACCTTCTGGCCAGCCGGTAAATGCGTATTTCTTCTACCACAAGAATTAAGGCAACAGTAATCAAAACAGAAACCGGTAAAATCAGCAATACACCTATTCAGATCCCCCCTATTCCCTGTTAATGTTGAAAATAACCCAGAGGGAAAATAAAATAGCCCCTGCGTTTGCAGCGAGCATCATCTGGCCTTTCAGGGAGTTTTTCAGATATAGCATAGTCTCCGGTTCCCCTGTCAGGGAAAACAGCAGCAGCAAGTCCAGTACAATCATAAACAGGATGGCTCCTGTTCCAACAACAGCACCCGAACTTTTCAAAGCGTATATACTTGCCAGTCTCTCCCCCTGCTCTTTCATTTTCTCCAAAGCTTTCCGGTAATCACCCCCATACTTCAGGTTCATCCTGGTAAACTTAATAAACTTTCTAAATTCCCTGTCGCTAATCTCGGATAAAATCCCATCCAAAAAATCATCAATACTCAAATTGGAGATTTTATACCTGAAACACCACCTCCTGATGACTGACCGTAAAGGTTCCTCCATATACCGTGCAGTTTGCTCCAAAGCGTTGATTTCATTCTTCTCAACGTTAATAAACCCTGTGTAAACATTTAAAAAAGTCAGGTACATCTTTCGTACTGCCTGTTTGTTAATAGCTGCCATCAGAAACAATACGGCCAGCAGGGCCAGGGCAAAAGTCAGGCCATAAGCGCCGGCAGCAATAGAACCAAAGTTTTTTAAGATCAAGGCAGCAACCAGAAAAGCCAAAAGCAGAAAAACCATAAGCCACACAGCGTTTAACCAGGGCAAATACTTTCGTATGCCTGAACGTAATATTATACTGTTCAGGTACTTTAACACACTGATATAAAACTTGTTTTCCCTCAGGTATTCACCTGCAAGCCTATCGTATAAGGCTTTCGTGCCCAAAAAATTATTCCTAAGCACTGCTTTTAACCGTTCCTTATGTTCCAGTTCAAGAGAAAACTGGTAGGCAACAAAAAAAATCAGTGCAAACGAAATAATACCCGTCGCCTCTAGCATACCTCCCCGTTTCCTTTCCGTTGTTGTTTAAGGTTAAAAACTTCTTTTATCTTAAAGTCCTTCATAAACACAACAATATCCAGGGTCTCGGCCAGCATTTTTTTCAGTTCTTCATAAGCAACATTTGTGTTGGCTCTGGCCATAAGCTGTAATAACCTTTCTATCACCTGCCCGGCTGAAGGAGCGTGGACAGTGGCCATACTTCCCTCATGTCCTGTAAAAACCGCATTGAAAAAGTCAAAGGCCTCCCGGTCTTTCAACTCTCCGATAAATATTCTGTCCATACTCATCAGCAGACCTATCTTAGTGAGGTCAAAAAGGGTGTAGTCCTTTACAAAAGGGTTATCCGAAAGTCTGACAAGCTTACAGACAACATCGGGATGTTCCGGTTCGATTTCAAAAGTCTCCTGAATGAGTAACCCCCTTTCAGTGTAAGGCACCAGAGCAATTAATGCGCCAAGCAGCGTGCTTTTTCCCGAACCTCCCTTCCCTGCAATAATAATATTTTTTCTTTTAAGCACTGCCTCATGCAGCAAGTCCTTTTGCTCCCTGTCCAGCATACCCATTTCAGCCAGTTCACACAGGGAGTAAGTACGGGTGTGCTTTCGGATAGCTATAGTAGGGGCCTTGGCACTAACAGGCTTAAGTGATATTACGATGCGCATATTCCTTTTTTTGTCTGAAAACACAGCTTCAGCATTCATGTTTTCGTCAATCTTGTCTCCACAAATTGCAGCCACCTTGTAAAGAAACTTAAGATAGTTTTGTTCACTGCCAAAATCAACTGGTATACGTATCTTTACTCCGAATTTCTTAATATAAAATGTATTATGGTTATTGCCAAGAATATCGCTAACATCAGGATCTTCTATATAAGGCTGCAGTAGGTCATAGCCAAACAGGTTATTAACAACCGACTCCACAAACTCATCAAGGTTTTCCGGACGTAAATTCTTTTCAGCAACCAGTCCCCTTATTTCTGTTTTTACAGAAGATATGGTAAACTTACCCTGCTGTACGCCGGAGATTAAATCCAGTTTTTTTAGCAGCAGTTCTTCTATAATTTCATCGGTCATTTTTTCAAAAGGCTGCTTGACCTGGCTTATTTGCTTTGTCGGATTTATCAGACCAATGTTATACGGATTTACCAGCATTAACAACCCTCCCCAGCCAGCTTCTCTTGAATAATGTTTCTTCACCTTTTGATTTCTGGCTGCCAAACACAGAAGCAATGCCCGAGATATATGGCTGACCACCATAAGCAATTTTTGCAATTTCTTTATGCTCAATAACACACATTACAGATTTCCTGAACACCCTTTCCACCGTTTCCGCTTCTAAGCTGCCTGAACCGGTTTTATTTAGTACAAACCGGATACATCTGTCCTCTATATCCCATTTATCCTTTAAAAAATTAACCATGTCTCTGGTATCTTCCAGTAAATACATATGAGGCAGTAAAACCACATTGATTTCTTCTGCCAGCTGCAGCGCAGCAGCAGTAGACGAAAAGAAAAGTCCATCATTTAAATCAACTACAATATAATCAAATTCCGTTTTCAACAGTTCAAGTACCTTGCCAAAATACTTTTCAGTAAATTTATAAAAGCTTTTTAAACCCACACCAGTCAGGAAATAGACTCCATATTTCTTTTGCATATGCTCCAGAACTTTAACAGCAGTCAAAGAATTCTGCTCAAAGGCCTCATAAAGGCATTCGATGCCTGCGGTTGTTTCAAGCTTGAGAAATTTATGCACATGAGGCGTAACTTCCTTAAAGTCAAGCAATGCAACTTTTTCGGGATACGTCCTCGCAAGCCAAACTGCCTGCATTACCGCCAAAGACGTTTTCCCTGCCCTGCCCTGGGCACTCCACCAGGCTGATATTTTAGCCCGGGCAGACTGCTCTTTAATTACATATTTGGGCATTACATAGTGATTTATTTCCGGCATTTTTTTATTCAATACAAACTCAGACACATAATCCAATCCTGCCGGTTCAAAAAGCAGTTTTATGATAAGCTCAACCCTGGCGGGTTGAAATACGATGTCATAGATGCCAAGAGTCAACGCAAATTCGACCAGGTCCTTCTCTTCAACAGCAGCAATTAAGATAACCCTTTTGTTTTTAGAAATAATTGATTCCAGCAGCTTTTCACAGGAAATTTCCCCTGCCAGGGAGGAAGAGAGTATGAAGCACTCAATATCTGCAGATACCCCAATTTCCTCTTTGCAGCTGAATTCTATGATTGACCCATAATTTTTTACCCTCTCCTTTATTGCTCTGTTCAAGTCATGGTCACCGGTAGCCAGAGCAATGTTCAATTTGATTCACCTCTCTTTGCAGTGTTGACATTAATATAAGCCGGTACGGCATCCGGCCCGAAGCTATAACAAATAAAAAAAGAGCCTTTCAGCCCTTTAAATCCGCCTTTACTCCGTATTTTAACTTTGAAACTTCATATATAACCCCTACACGAAAATCAAATAAATCATCTAAAATGTCGTTGTTGTGACTATTATACCAATATAAACCATCCGTATATACATGCTCAAAAAGCCTGGTTATATCGTATACTTTAGCCTCAATATGTCCCTTTTTGTACACGATGCCGGAAGCAACAGAATGGTTTCCGTTACAAACGTAACATATATCTACATAAGAAAAATAATATGCCATGTGATTGAGTTCATCGAATTTAAATTTATTAGCAAAAATATTTTTAATGTTATCAAATCTTCCAACACCCTAAGTACATTATAGTAAATTCTCCCCTGAAAAAAAGGCCCATAATGCATTAGGGAAACTATTTCATTACAAGCCCTCATAAACTGTTGCTGCATGAAAGCTCTTTTAATATTAACCAGATATTGAAAATAAGAGAAATGCAATATGTCTCTTTTGGTATAATTTCTATCAACCCTGTATTTTTTTAATTCTTTGTAAAAATCGTTTAAAGCTTTTTTCGCCTGCAAGTTTTTTTCTTCTCCTTCATCATTCCACCAGTTATCATAGGGCTTTAAAATTAAATAAAGTTCTTTATCCATCTATGACCACCTCCAAAATAAATAAACCTGTTACATCCGGGGTTTGAGCTTGCAATTTGGTGATCCATGCAGCAAAAAGAAAGAGCCTTCTTCAAGGCCCTTAAAAATGGATTACAAACATATCCGCAAACAAACCAACTAAAATCTAAAAGAAATTACCCGTACACAACTAAAATTTAGTTAGCAAATACATAACAAACTGCAAAAAAAACCTGCCTTTGAAACTTAGTAAATATAACTAAAACATAACAGGATACATGAAGAAGAACTCCAAATCCGTTGGTTGCGGGTTCGATTCCTGTCTCCCCTGCCAATGAAAAAATCGGGCGCCAAGTGCGCTCGATTTTTTTATTCATTAAAAATTGGTCACCTTACTATCAACAAACTATTACTAGCTCGCAGGTATTATGGAGCGGGAATTGTTCGCTCAAGGCTGGCAGCAAAGCTCTCGGTAACGGCGTGCGAGCTTTATCTACAAACTAAAGAGGTCGCCTTAACGACCTCTTTTCTTTAACTATGCCGGATGTGTAAATTTCTGGGCGAATACGCCTATAAAATTTTTTAACTGCTTTTAGCTACTTTCGCCGCTTCAATTATTTTTTCGGCAATATTTTGCGGAACTTCTTCATATTGGGCAAAAGTCATGGTAAAACTACCACGGCCTTGAGTTATTGATTTTAAATCAATAGCGTATTTATACATTTCAGCTAAAGGAACCATTGCTCTAATGATCTGGTTTTTACCCTTAGGTTCCATACCGAGTATCCTTCCCCGCTTGCTGTTGAAATCTCCTATAATATCGCCCATAAACTGCTCGGGAACGGTTACTTCAACGTTCATATAAGGTTCCAGCAAAACTGGTTTTGCCTTTTCCAGGGCTTTACGAAATGCCAGCGCAGCTGCAATTTTGAAGGCCATTTCCGAGGAATCAACCGGGTGGTAAGATCCGTCGGTTAAGGTAACCTTCACATTGGTAACCGGATAACCGGCCAGGATACCTTCAGGCATAGCCTCTTTAATACCCTTTTCAACTGCAGGTATATATTGTTTCGGTACAGCTCCGCCAAAAATAGTTTCCTGGAATTCAAATTCGCCGGAATCCAGAGGAGCCAAATCGATAAATACATGCCCGTATTGTCCGTGTCCGCCGGATTGTTTTTTATGCTTTCCTTCTATTCTAGTAACAGCAGCCTTGATTGTTTCTCGGTAAGGTACTTTTGGGTTCGACATTACGACTTCAACGCCGAATTTGCGCTGTAGACGCTCGATAATGATATCTAAATGCATTTCTCCCATGCCCGTGAGCAAAGTTTCTTTCGTTTCCAGATTCTTTTCCAGTTTTAGAGTTGTATCTTCTTCTAAGAGCCTGCTTAAGGCGCTTCCGAGTTTATCCTCATCACCCTTGCTTTTTGGTTGGATAGCAACAGATAAAGTCGGAACCGGGAATTCAATCCCTTCTAAAATTTTTGCATTAGTTTTTAGTGTGAGAGTATCGCCAGTGGTGGTAAATTGAAGTTTGGTAATTGCCGCAATATCGCCTGCCCTAACCTCTGTGACAGGTTGTTGGTTTTTTCCGGTCATGATGAAAAGCTGCCCGATTTTTTCTTCGTTCTCCTTGTTAGCATTGTATACAACGCTATCAGCTTTCAATGTGCCTTCAAAAACCCTGAAGAAACTAATTTTTCCTACATATGGGTCGGCTATAGTTTTAAATACTAAAGCGGCCAAAGGTTCTTTGCTTAGTTCTTTTGTTTCACCTACCCGTTCCAAAGGCGAAGGCAGGTAATCAACAATCACGTCCAAGAGAGGGGTAGTTGCTATATTTTTTAAAGCGGAGCCACATAATACGGGTACTACTTTTCCTGCGGTTATCCCTGCTTTTAATCCAAACTTTATTTCTTCTGCATTTAATTCTTCCCCGTCCAAATATTTCATTAACAGTTCGTCATCACCTTCGGCAGCAGCTTCCATTAAGCTTAAACGGTATGTGGCTGCTTCATCCTCGGATTCCGACGGTAAACTAATTTCTTGGCACTTACTGTTTGGACCTTCGAATCTAAATGCTTTCATCTCCAACAGATCAATAACCCCTTGAAAACTATCCTCGGCGCCAATTGGCAGTTGAATTGGAACAATATGCTTTCCAGTAAAAGTTTGTTGCAGCTGATCAAGCACATTGTAGAAGTTGGCGTTTTCGCGATCCATTTTGTTTACAAAGACTAATCGAGGCAGGTTTGCTTGATCCGCATATTCCCAGATTATTTCGGTCTGAACTTCTACTCCGGATACAGCACAAACCGTGAAAATCAAACCATCAACAACTCGTAATGCTCCTTTTACATCGCCAATAAAGTCCGCGTATCCTGGCGTATCCAACAAGTTGATCTTAGTGTCACGCCATTCAATTGGAGCCATAGCCATGTTAATAGTGATTTTGCGTTTGATTTCTTCCGGGAGGTAATCTGTTGTTGTATTGCCCTCATCAACCTTACCCAGACGGGTAATAGTTCCCACGTTAAATAACAAGGCTTCAGTAAGTGAAGTCTTACCGGCACCACCGTGGGCCACAATACCTACATTTCTAATCTTACCTGATTCGTAGACTTTCATCTGCCTCCTCCTTTGTTACTTACATTTCTAAAACCGGCGGTTTGCGGCAAACCACCGTTTAGTACCAAGCATGTTATATATTTTCTTCGAGAACCTTAAAATCCTTTTTTCTCTGGTAATTTTTTTTAGCAAATCTGACAAAATAGCTAACTTAATCCATATTTTGCCATGTTTACTTTAATTTATACAATCTTCCTTCTGTTGTTATAACTTTTTTTACTAATGATTTTTTTACCAGCATAGTTATGTAGTAAGAGCTTAGTGGGGGGAAAGATTTTGCAAAAGTTTGTACAAGGTGCGCTTCTACTGATGATAGCAAGTTTTACCACACGGGTGCTTGCCTTTATTTACAGGGTATACATCGTGCGCTTAATTGGTGCCGAAGGCATTGGTTTATATGAGATGGTTTTTCCCGTTTATTCATTAATCCTGGTGTTAACAACTGCCGGGATTCCGGTTGCCGTGTCCAAATTAATCTCGGAAGAGTATGCTCGAAAAAACATCGGTCAAGTAAAAAAAATTTTTTTTGTTGCTCTACAATTTTTACTAGGATCGGGATTGGTTAGTACTGTACTGATGATTTGGATTGCACCTTATATGACTGGGCGTATTTTTACTGATGTCAGGGTTTACTGGCCTTTTATAACCGCAATCCCTGCCGTTTTTATCGTTGCAGTTGGCTCAGCTTTTCGTGGGTATTTTCAAGGCCTGCAAAATATGTTGCCCTCAGCGGTAAGTCAAATAGTGGAGCAGCTTGTAAGATTTACGATCGGTATTAGTGCCGCATCATTTTTATTGAGTTATGGTATAGAATTTGCTTCCGCCGGGCTAGCTTTGGCCATGGTATGCGGTGAACTTGCCGGTTTACTTATCTTGCTTTGTTTCTTCTGGCAAAACAGAGAAATCAGGCAAATTGCCAGTGGACCAACCCAAAGTATTATACAAACACTTGCCAATATTTACGGCTTAGCTATTCCCGTAACATTGACCCGGGTGGTTTTAGCAGCCTCATTAACTTTGCAGGCTGTTTTAATACCTAAGAGGTTGATTTTTTCAGGCTTTACAATCAACGAAGCTACTAAAATTTACGGACATTTTTCCGGAATGGCTTTTTCCCTGATTAATTTGCCTTCCATCATCACTGTTTCTTTGGCGATTTCCCTGGTGCCGGCAATTTCCGAAGCGCTGGCTTGTATCAATTTCGCTTTAATAAAAAAAAGAATAAATCAAGCAGTGAGGATAACTGTTCTTACTGCAGTACCCTGTTTAGTCATCTTTACCCAACTTGCGCAGGAAATAATGATTTTATTATATAACGCACCGGAAGCGAGTCCGGTCTTAAAGGCATTAGCTTTGGGCTGCCCGTTTTTTTACCTCCAACAAACTACTGGTGGAATTTTACAAGGTTTAGGAAAAGTTAATTTAATTTTTAGAAATGTCTTAGTGGGAACTTTAATCACCTTAACAGGCATTTACTGGCTTACAGCCATACCAGGCATAGGTATCAAAGGAACATCTGCGGCTGTGATAGCCGGAGCAGCAGTGACTGCCGCTTTGAATTTTTACTCGTTACAAGTTTTAACAGGTTTTAAAATAGATTGGGGTAAAAATTTCATATCACCTGCAGCTGCAGGTCTGCTGATGAATATTTTCTTAAACTACATTATTGTTCATAGAATGTTTTATCCGCCGGGATTGGGTGCTTTAATGAATATAATTGGCATGGGGTTATTTGTTTACATTTTGGGGTTATACTGCACAGGTGGGTTAAATAATGCTGATTTTAACTTTATAAAAAGGCATAAACCATGGCGTTGACCACTACCATGTTTAAAGAAACAGAAGGAGGTGAACATTTCTAACCCTACAAATTGTAAAGGAGGTAAAACATGAGCGTAGAATTAACTGCTTTGCACTGGGTGTATCTGTTGTTTATTGTTCTTATCCTGGGACTGATGATTATTCGCCGCGATACTTCTATGGCATGTATTGCAGGAATTTTTGTACTGGGTCTAGTGTCAAATGCTTCGCTAAGCGGAGCAATTTCCGGTGTGTTTAATGGTTTTATTTACGCCATAACAGAGCTCTTAGGTACCATCTTGATTATTTCTTTGATTGTTGCCATGTCTAAAATTTTAAGCGAAACCGGAGCAAACGAATTGATGATTGTCCCGATAGCAGGTTTAATCAAAAGCCCTGCTTTGGCTTACTGGGTGATTGGAATAGTAATGATGGTAATTTCGTGGTTCTTTTGGCCGTCACCTGGCGTAGCATTGATTGGCGCAGTTCTTTTGCCGGTTGCTTTACGAGTAGGATTACCTGCTCTTGGCGCTGCCATGGCCATGAACTTATTTGGACACGGCATCGCTTTATCGGGGGATTTTGTAATTCAAGGCGCTCCTTCTTTAACTGCCGGAGCCGCAGGAATTCCTGTAGGTGAAGTGATTAACGCCAGCATACCTTTGGTATTTGTAATGGGAATCGTAACCACTGTGGCAGCATTTATCATACTTAAAAAGGATTTAAATACCGGGAAATTAGCACCTCCTGAAATACATACGAAACAAAACGGTAAATCAATGGAATACAGTCTTTTAGCCAGGATAACTGCCTTGGTAGTACCGCTGTTGTTCATCTTAGATGTAGCCGCTATGTCTGTGTTGAATTTGCAAGGAGGAGATGCTACTGCCTTAGTGGGCGGCACTGCCATAGCTATTTTAGTTGGAGTTTCTTTTTTTGAACACGGTGACAGTTCTTTGGAAAAAATAACTGAATACTTAATAGAGGGATTCCAATTTGGCTTTAGAGTTTTTGGACCGGTAATACCAATTGCAGCATTTTTTTATTTAGGAGATGCCGGAATCAAGGCAATTTTAGGCGAGGTACTACCTGCCAATTCACATGGCCTGGTTAACGATTTAGGTTTAGCTTTGGCCAACGCAGTACCTTTGAATAAACAAATCGGGGCAGTCACTCTCACCGTAGTGGGATGTATTACCGGTTTAGACGGCTCCGGTTTTTCCGGCATATCCTTGGCCGGTTCTATCGCCAAACTATTTGGAACTGCATTGCACGCCAGCACAGCAACTTTAACAGCTTTAGGACAGATTGCCGGTATTTGGGTAGGTGGGGGTACAATTATACCCTGGGCCTTAATCCCAGTAGCTGCCATTTGTAACGTAGATCCTTTTGACCTGGCCCGAAAGAATTTACTGCCAGTGCTGTTGGGATTGATTATTACTACGCTAATAGCTATGTTTTTAGTCTAATTTTAGCAAAAATATTAAAGATATCTTAGTTTTAAACACCCGGTTTGGTCTGATACTAGAGGAAAACGAAAAAGGGGGTTCACAGAAGTAACTGCAGCCAGGGAACAAAAGCTTCTACCGGAGCTAGATCTGGAAGTTTTTAAAACTGTTCTGGCCAAAAAAATTGGAATAGATGACCAGATAGACCAGGGCTATTGGGGGAGATAACTTCACGCAATTGTGGTAAAGTAGTAAAGTAGGAGGAGAAATTGGCGGCAACATGGTCAAAATTATGATCCGCGAAATGGAAAAGCAGATTAGTGAAGGGAAGCAGCTTTAACGCTTCCCTTTTAAAATTTTACCTGCCACTTTTTCAACAGTTCCATGCTGTTGTAATTTGTCAAGTCAGCCTGCAGGGGGGTTAAAGAAATAGCTCTTTGTTCCAAAGCGGCCAAATCCGAGGCCGGAGAAGTATCTAACTTGACTGCTTCGCCGCACAGCCAATAATATTCTTTCCCGCGAGGATCTTTTCTAACCTCGACAGAGTTTTCATATTTTCTAACCCCCTGAGAAGTAACTTTAACGCCAGTAACTGGGCCTTCTGAAGTCCTTGGAATATTAACGTTTAATAGGGTGTTAAAGGGAAAATTGGCGGGACCGATATCTTGAACTAAATCTTTGACAAAACTGGCTGCATAAGCAAAATCCTCATGCGATGCACCTGCAGCAACCGATACAGCCAATGCGGGTATATTAGCAATAACAGCTTCCAAGGCAGCGGATACGGTGCCGGAATACAAAACATCGGTTCCAAGATTCAGCCCGTTATTAATTCCCGAAATAACCAAATCGGGTTTTTTGGGCATGAGCTTATCTAAAGCTAGTTTAACGCAATCGGCAGGAGTACCTGAAACAGATAAACCAAAAGTTTTTGACCCAAGCAGGACTTTATTTACCCGTAATGGTTTATGCATAGTAATACCATGCCCTGCTGCGCTCCGTTCACGTTCAGGCGCAACCACTGTTACCTCGGCAATTGCTTCCAATGAACAGCGAAGATGCTGAAGTCCCTCAGCTCTAATTCCATCATCATTAGTGAGCAAAATTAACATAAACTCTCCTTGATGTCTTACGTTGTTTTAATTTGAATAGTTCCATCAGGCAGACAAGTATGGATCGTCTTACAATGAGGGCAGCGAAAAACCCAAATATTTTCCAGTATAGCTATTTGCTCCCAATCACTATTAGCTATTTCCTGGTAACAATGTAAACAGCAGTCAGTTAGATGCACTTGGTTTTCCCCCCTCACTTTTTACTATATAGTATGTGAGAGAAGCGGTTAGAGGTTATACTCTAATCAAACTTCATAAATCGAAACTGTCATTGTACCTTCCGCAGAGTTTTTTGTCAGCCCAAACATAACCTTATGGTCCTTGAGATTTTTATTTAAAAAATCTACTAAAATATAAAGTTCATCGTGGGCTTTTAAAGTTTTTGTCGCAATTAATTCCAATTTTCCTTTGTTTTCTTCAGCCATTAACTAGAGACTCCTTTCGTAATTTCATTTTCGCCAGACATTACATCATTTATTCGTGCTTGCTGTAAATTCCCCTGCCAGGAACAAAAGCCTTTATGCATTTCGGCATTTATAGGTAATGCTTGAGGAAATTTATCACAATATTTATGTGAGTATAATTCCTGGACGATCAAGATAACTTGGCTTATGTCAGGCTTTCAGGCTTCGGCGGAAGCCAAGTTGCCCTTATTGAAACCAAGAAGTCGATGTGCTTTCGATAGCAAAAAGAATTCATGCTAATTTTCAATTAAATCAAAAACCCCTGCAGAAGAGACTACAGGGGTTGCGACGCTTATCTACACTTTTGACAATAGCCGTAAAATTTCAGCTGATGGTCTAAAACTTCAAAGTTAGTTTTTCTGCTTATAGCAGCTTCCAGAGTTTCCAGCAGATCATCTTCAAATTCTTCTACATGTCCGCATTTTAAACAAATCAGATGGTGATGGTGATGAACCTCCTGATCGTTAAATTCGTAACGACTTTTCCCATCACCGAAATCCATTTTCTGTAGGATATCTAGCTCAGCCAGCAAATCCAAGGTTCGATAAACGGTGGCCAACCCAATTTCAGGGTTTTTTTCTTTAACTATCTTATATACCTCTTCTGCGCTTAAATGTTCTTCTACATGCTCCAAAAATGCTTTCAAAATCACTTGGCGCTGTGGGGTTATTTTATATTCTTTCTCATGCAGCCGTTTGTAGATGTCTTCTAAGCTTTGATTCACTATTACAACCTCGCTTGACATTCATTCTCATTTAATTTAACTTAATTATAATGTAGTGTGAGCTAATTGTCAAATTTACCAAGTGATAATTTACCAAGTGGTAATCTGTGATAATCCAGCCAACCGCGTTTTGTTATACATGCTCCCATTTGCCGCAGCGACTGCCCCACCGGGCTATAATAGAACGGTTCATCTGAATATTAATAATCTCACAAGCATTGGAGCACCCTGTACATTCAAAACTGCTGGCCTGGTATTCTTGTTCGGCAGCTGCAAAACCACGAAAGGAGGTTGTTTTCCTGTTTTTAACCTCTTCTTTGGCCAAAATAGCTGCCCCAATTGCTCCCATAACATTAAAATATTTTGGGATGATGATTTTCTTGTTTAAAGCCTTTTCAAAAGCCGCCCTTATTCCTAAATTGGCAGCTACTCCCCCTTGAAAAGCAATAGGCTCTAAGATTTCTTTTCCCTTCCCTATGTTATTTAAGTAATTTCTTACTAGAGCTTCGCAAAGGCCGGCTATGATATCTTCCACATTATGCCCCATCTGTTGTTTATGAATCATATCCGATTCCGCAAAAACCGTACATCTGCCTGCAATGCGTACAGGATTTTTTGAGCGTAATGCAATTTCCCCGAAGTTTTCAATGGGAATATTTAAACGGGCTGCTTGCTGGTCTAAAAATGATCCGGTTCCGGCAGCACAAACCGTATTCATTGCAAAATCGGTTACTACCCCGTTGCGTAAAATAATAATCTTAGAGTCTTGTCCCCCGATCTCCAGGATAGTTTGAACTTCAGGAACCAGAAAAGATGTGGCCACAGCATGAGCGGTAATTTCATTTTTTATTACATCGGCTCCAATCATGACACCGGCTAAAATTCTTCCGCTGCCCGTAGTGCCAACGCCGGCAATTGTAAAAGTACTTGGCAGCGAATCTTTTACCAACTGCATCCCTTCCTGCAGCACCCTGATTGGTTGGCCTTGAGTGCGTAGGTACAGATGAACCAAGATATTGCTTTCAGCATCAATTACCACGAAATTAGTGCTAACAGATCCCACATCAATTCCCAGAAAACCTAGCATAGACATTCTCCTCCATCATTCTCTTTTGCTGCAGCAAATCAACAAATGCTTCCAATCTAGTTTGTAATCCTGCTTTTCCTGTCTGCTCATCAATTGTTAAAGATAAAACAGGTATGTTTAAGTCTTTGCTCACCCGAGGCAAAATGCTTTTGGCAACTATCTCCGGTATACAGGTAAATGGAGCTATTTGGACTACTCCGTCAAAACCATTTTTGGCGTACAGCACCGTTTCCCCTAAGCTGTTTATACCATGGCCACCAATCATTCGCTTTAGATAGGGGTAAGCAGCTTTTCTAATGCCGCCTTCAGTGTTGATAATAGTGTTGTTTCTTGCCCATTGGGTTAAATAAATGGAACGATGGGTGGAAACCCCTAATTCTCCAAGAGTTTTTTCTATTTCCAGGTTCATGAATGGCTCCAGCACCACATAAATTTCCCCGATTATTCCGACACGCAAAGGTTTTCGACTTTTATCCTGAGGGACTGAGTTTAGGATCTCTATACACTCTTCTTTGCTTCGCGCTATTTCATCCGGTGAGTCAGCGCGGTCAATGAGAGCCAAGCATTTGTTAAAAGCAATGGTTGTACTTCCTTTATGGAGCTCGTAAGGCCTAATTTGGTGGGAAAGGATTTCCACATCATCCAGTACCATTAATTTCTGCCAAGCAGCTTTCAATTCTTTATAAAAACGCCTCCACGAAATTTTCGCCGGTTTTAAAATTTTTCTCAGCTTAGTCACAAAGTCAACCAGGTACAATAGAGGTGGTTCAAATACAAGCATTTCAAAGTCGTAACCCAGGTTTTTCAATATTTTCTGATGCAACATGCCGTACAGACCTGCGCGGCATGGACCCACTCCTCCTGATGTGATTAGAGTATCAGCTCCCATTTCAAGGGCTTCAATGTAAGTTCCAGTCAGTACCTTAAAGGGAATGCAGGCAAATTCCGGAGAATATTTAACTCCTAGATTTAACGTTTTGCTGCTGGGTGCCGGAGGAACAACACATTCATGACCAAGATGTTCTATGAGGTGTTTAAAAGCTATATAGGATGTCCCCATACGTGGAAAAGACACTTTCATGAAGCTTTCCTCCCCAATAAAATCATGTCCACAAAAGCTTCCAGCCTGGTAACAAGGCCCGCTTCTCCGGAATGCTCATCTATGGTCAAACTCATAAAAGGCATGTGCTTTGCCAAACGTTTAATTTCCAATTCCATCAGTTTGTCTACCATTGCATCAGGGCCACAACCAAAGGCAGTAACATGGATCACGCCATCTATCTGTTCCTGTTCCAGGTAATAATAAAGTGCCCATATAACCCTGTTGCTGTAATGCCAAAAGAGGCGTTTGGGCAGATTGTGCTGATATGTACGGAGTTTTCTTTCAGGAACCATTTCCATCGTCCATGCTTTGACTCCCAACTTTTCCAAGTGCTCCATCAAGTTGACGCTTATATACGGATCGTAAACTTGGTAAGGATAACCAAGAACTGCCAAGTTGAGTTTATGCTTATCCGGCAGACTTTTGAGCGGAGCCTGTTCGAATAAAAAGGCAAAAGCCTGTTCCGGCTGATAACCCTGATAGAGAAGTTTAAAAAATGCTTTTTGTTTAAGCAGCGAAGTGTGAAAACTCTTCAAAGCTAAGCTGGTACTGCAGCCAAAATCTTTGGCCAAGCTTAAACATATTTTCCACAACTCCAGCGGACCTTTTTTTAAATCAATATTTACCTCGATAATGTCGAATGAGTTTGGTAAGGTATAACGAATCATTTCGGGCAACCCCAGAAATTTGGGACAAAAGGTTGAAAACTTATCAACACTTACCATTCTTGGGCAAAACAAGTAATCAATTTGATCGCTTAATGCCATTACATGTCCATGGTAGATTTTAATCGGCACACAAGCGTCCGTAACTGTTTCCTTAACGCCGTTGTCCAGAATTTGTTTTGTAGTTACAGAGGACCTTCTTACCTCTAGACCTAGTCCTTGAAAGAAGCTGTTCCAAAATGGCCAATAGGTATAATAAAAAAGTGTTCTAGGAAAGCCAATTACAGCCATAAAAAACCCTCTCGTGACTGCACGCTGCCAAGATTTACAATAGTTATCTTCGACATAACTGATTCTTTACCTCTTAAGAAAGGCCTCTGTTAGTTTAGAATTGAAAATTTTTTTGCCGTCGGTTATATCAAATCAATACAGGCATATAAGTAATTGTGGGGGGGTGATTGCTATGCAAAAAGCTGGCAAAGATCATAATTCACTTTTAACTCCACTGTTTAATGGCTTTTTAAATGCCATTGTGCTATCTATAATCCTGGTGATTCTCTTCAGTCTAATCTTTCAATTTTCTTCGCTTTCCGAATACCATCTAAAGAGTTTTTCTCAAATTGTACTTGTACTAAGTGTATTTTGGGGTGGATTCAAATCTGCCCGTTTAGCCGAATCCAGGGCCCTTTTTTACAGCTTTGGGGTAGGGGTGCTGTACCTTTTAACCGCAATTTTGCTTGCCGTTTTAATCGCTGAACCACTAAGTATGGCCACGGTGGGAATTAAAATGCTTTATTGTATGTCTGCAGGCGTTATCGGTGGGATAGTAGGAGTTTCTTTTAAATAATTTTATGCCAATAAAAAGAGAGTAGAATTGCTCTACTCTCTTTTTACGGCTATTGTTTCAATATTTTTCGCAAGAAGTTTTTCAGGAAGCCTGGCAGTGGAATAAAATAAACTTTCACCGTCTTCTCACCCCTCTTCCCCTCAGGCCCGTGATGTGTTTCCCTTTATATCTTATTTCTTGCCTAAAGGAAAAGTGACAGTAGCCAGATTAAATTTTTATGCCGCAGCAGGCAGTAAATTATGCACACCGGAGGAGTTTTCGGGGTAAAGAATCATAATAACGGCAAACATACTGATAAATATAAGATTGGAAGAAGCCTGTGTGACCAATAAACAAAGGGGTAAGGTTACCAAGGCAAAATTACGGCTATATAATAATTTCCTGGTAAAGAGTACACTGCTAAGCCAGACCGCAAAATTCAGCTTCAGTCCAAGCGGGTGTAAAACGAGTATCATACCTAGCAGGCAGCCTGTTCCCGCCAATTTAATTTTTTGCGGAAAGAACTTCCTGGAAAATCTATAGCCTGCCATGGCGATTATGATTCCCAACCGGGCTGCAGTGCTAGTTGCAAATAAATATTTTCCCGTAACAGCAAGCAAAACTCCTTTCAGCACTTCAAAACCCACCAGAAGAAATACCACTTCTAAGCCTTGATTAATAAGGAACTGCAGCAGGTTCCAACGCATGTTTTCCGGGAGGTAATCACTTCTCGTAATTAAATGCTCAATTGTAAAACAGCCAGCCAGTAAGCAGAACATCAAGAAAAAAAATAGTTGCAGCATGTCCTATTCCCCCTTATATCAATAAAACATATGCAGCGGGAGGAAAATTAATGCTTAATAATGCTTGCTAATCTGTTCTGCATCGATAATAAATTTTACAATTTCAGAGACAGTTCCCCGGAAATGAGTCTTTAAGGGCAGAGAATTAAGGAATTTCCTACCATAATTTTTTTCAATTATGCGCCTATCCAAAACGACAACTATTCCCTTATCTGTACTGGTTCTAATCAGCCTTCCAAACCCTTGTTTAAACTTAATAATTGCCTGAGGCAAATTTAGACTTGTGAAAGGATCCTGGCACTTGCTCTTTAAATATTCAATTCTAGCAGCTAATGCAGGCTGAGTAGGTGCCTGGAAGGGGAGCTTCACAATAATGATTAAGGTTAAAGCATCTCCTGGTACATCCACACCTTCCCAAAAACTATTGGCGCCAAAAAGCACGGCCTGTTCAGCTTTTTTAAATTCTTCCACCAAATACGTCCGACTGCCGTCAATTTGGTGCCCCAAAAGCTGAATTTTATGCCTTTCCAAATCATCTTTCAGCGCATAATACACCTGTCTTAAAAGCCGGTGTGAGGTAAACAGCACCAATGTCCTACCCTTGTTGGCCAGAATCAATTTGGATAAAACAGGCTGAATCTCTTGCGCAAATTTGGCTTCATCTACTTGCGCAGGATTAGGCAAATTATTAACTATGCATAACAACGCTTGTTCAGCTAGATTATAACTGGATTCGATAATAGTTGTAATGATTCTCTCCGCTGGCAGCAAATTTAAACCAACCTGCTGGATAAAATAAGAAAAGTCCTGCTCGACCGTCAAGGTGGCGGAAGTAAGAATTACGGACTGCTTTTCTTTAAAAACCAGCTCATAAAGCAGGGGGCCCACTTCGATAGGAGTTGATTTCAGAGCAAAATGAAATTTATTGTTGTCATTATCCGTTTCCAACCATGTTACAAAATCTCTTGATTCTAAATTGAACAGAAAATTCAAGTTATCCTGGTATTCCTTGCAAAGTGCTGCATAGGCTAACAGATTTCTGGCCTGAACAGGATCCTCCAGTTCTTCTTCGGAAAATCTTGCCAGCACCACCAAATTATCTGCCAATACTCTTAAATGCATGATTACGTTTTCTGCCGCGGTCTTAACAGCTGGCCAGTCAGGCGAATCATAGATTTCCGTTTTTAGCCATTTAGCATTGTACTCTGAATTGGGGAGAGTGCTGGTATTAAACACCTTTAATGCTTTGGTTAAGTCTTCCATAACATGTGCCAGCGCCAGCAAGTGATCAATAGCGGCTGCCAGTGTAGTCTCCGCCGAATCCCTCTTATCATCTTTTATAATTTTAAGCTCTTTGCCTAGTCCTGCTAGCATACCTGCCGGACGTTTATCCTGATGATGAAATAGATTGAATATTAGCTGCTGAATTTTATAGCTAGAGAACTCAGTAGTAAGGTGGTTTGTAGCCTCTTGCTCCAAATTATGGGCCTCATCTATGATTAAGTATCTATGTTTGGGCAGAATACCGTTCTCTATTTTAGCATCGGTTAACAGTAATGAATGGTTGGTTATTACAATATCTGCCTGTTCCGCTTTTTTCCTTGCTTCCATGACAAAGCAGCAGTCAAACCAAGGACAGATCTTTCCCAAACAGCTGTAACTGTCAGCCGCCACTTTGCTCCATAGGTCTTGCTCGTTTGAACTTAAATTTAGTTCATTTTTGTCTCCGGTCAGAGAGTTTTGCAACCATGAAATAATTCTAGCTAAAAAATACTTTTCCCGATTGCTCAGTTCAAAGGAATTCTGGAGCTTCTCCTGCCACTTGTACAAACAAATATAATTATTTCTTCCCTTTATAATTGCTGAAGCGAAGCTAATATCCAGTACTTTTTGGAGTATCGGCAGTTCTTTAAACAATAACTGCTCTTGGAGATTAATAGTATGTGTCGAAATAATAACCTTTTCTTTTTTATGCAATGCCCAAAAAATAGCAGGGATCAAATAAGCCAAAGACTTGCCTGTTCCGGTAGCTGCTTCCAGAACCAAAAATTTTTCATTAATAAAAGATTCGCAAATCTGACCAAGCATTTTGCTTTGGCTTTGTCTAAATTCAAAGCCGGGGTATCTGGAAGCGAAATTACCTTCTTCACTAACAAGACTTTTAATTTCCTGCAGATTAAAATTTATGGTTTGCTGCTTTGAATCTTTTCTTACTTCGGCAAAAATTCCTTTATGTAATGGTTTGTTGATGAAGTTAAATTCAGGACTTACATTCCCCAAACCGTTGGAATTTAGCTTTTGCAGATATATCTTTTGTAATAAATGTCCAAAACTGCTAGGTGGCTTGCTAAAAAGGTTTATATAATGGTTAAGCACAGCGAGAGGTGTGCTCGCAAAAATTTTTACAATCTCCAGAAAAATATAACCGCATGCTTCAGCATCCACTGAAGCACGGTGAGTAGGTATTGGTAAATTAAAATGTTCGGCCAGTTGCTGTAGTCGGTATGACCCCAGGGTTGGAAGGACTATCTTTGCCAAATCCAAGGTATCCAAATACTCGTTAGCCAAAACGCCTTGGTTTAACTTGGTCAGGAACGAGAGATCGAACGGTGCGTTGTGTAACACCAAAGTGTCTGTGCCAATGAATGTTTTTAATTCCTCAAGTACCGTCTGCGCAGCAGGCGCATGACTCAGCATTTCCTGGGTAATTCCGGTTAATTTTGTCAAATAAGGAGATAAGCTTTTGCTAGTATATATTAGACTGGAGAATTTACTTTCTATCTGCCCCTTTTTAAATTTTACCGCAGCGACTTCGATTATCTCGTCACATTCTGGCTGCAATCCTGTCGTCTCTATATCCAGCGCTACAAAAGATTCCATACTAAACTCACCGGTTGCTCTCAATTATTTTTAACGTACCATGCTCCTTTAAACAGCGAAAATATTTGCTGGTAGGAATATCATGCTTAGCTAAAATCTGTTCCACAGTTTTTTTTAGTTCGCATGCAAACTTTATGGCCAAGCCGCAGCTCACTGAAATCTGCCGTGGGACAGGAATGAGTTTTATATCCAAGTTTTCACTTAAAACTTTTTCAGCCTGAATAGCATGATGAGTTGACACAAAAGTAAAAAGACAAAATTCTTCGCTAGTATCCAAAATATTACCTCCAAAAACTTCGACAAAATTACGGGTTTCAATGTAAAGGGGTTAAACGGTATTTGAGAAACCCTTGCTCGTAAAGATCATTGCCCAGACAATCATTAACCACAATAACAGGTAAATTTACCACTTCCAAGCGATGAATTGCTTCAGTGCCGAGATCCTGGTACGCAACTACCTCAACTTTAGTGATACATTTCGCCATTAAAGCTGCGGCACCACCAAGTGCAGCCATGTAGACTGCCTTATAATCCTTTATAGCCTGGCGAACTTCCGCTGAACGAAGCCCCTTGCCGATCATGCCCTTGAGGCCCGCTTTTAAAAGCTGCGGGGTAAAAGGGTCCATTCTGCTGCTAGTGGTAGGCCCTGCGGAACCAATTATCTGTCCAGGTTTAGCAGGGGCCGGTCCAACGTAATAAATGATTTGACCAGAAAGCTCAATGGGGAGCTTCTGGCCTTGTTCCAGCAAATGCACAAGCCGCTGATGAGCCGCATCCCGCGCAGTGTAAACAACTCCTGAGATCAGAACCTTATCTCCGGCCCGTAACGCAGTTACTTCTTCTTCGGAAAGAGGAGGGTTGATTCTTTTATTGTCCAAAATGATCACCGCCTATAAAATAACAGATTTATGACGGGCAACATGACAGTTTAGGTTGACGGCAACGGGAAGGCTGGCTATGTGACATGGATAAAGTTCGATATGAACCGCCAGTGCAGTTACACTGCCGCCAAAACCTTGAGGGCCAATTCCCAAATTGTTTATTTCCTTGATTAATTCTTTCTCCAGTTCGGCCAGCTCAGCATCCCGATTAGGGCTGCCTACTTCCCGCAATAAGGATTTTTTGGCCAGCAGTGCGGCTTTCTCAAAATTGCCGCCAATGCCTACACCTACAATCAGGGGTGGACAGGGATTTGCGCCCGCTTTTCGCACCGTCTCTATAACAAATTGTTTAACGCCAGTCCAACCGGCAGAAGGCGTTAGCATTGCCAATGCTGACATATTTTCACTTCCTCCGCCTTTGGGTGCCACTGTAATTGCCAGTTGGTTACCTGGAACAATTTCCGCATGGATAATTGCTGGCGTATTATCGCCGGTGTTTCTTCTGCATAAAGGATGGTTAACCATTGATTTTCGTAAATACCCTTCAGTGTATCCTTGTCTTACTCCCTCGTTAACAGCGTCGTAAATATATCCTCCTTCTATCCTGACATCTTGACCAATCTCCAAAAAGACTACTGCCGTACCAGTATCCTGGCAAATCGGCACTTGTTCTTCCGAAGCGATTAAGGAGTTTCGATATAGTGCGGATAAAATTTCTTTTCCCAGAGGAGAAATTTCATTATGCCAGGCTGTTTTGAGAGCAGTTTTTACATCATCGCCCAGGAAATAGTTGGCCTCGATGCATAGCTTTTTAACTTCCGCCACTATTGTCTGGTAAGTAATGAGCTTCATTGACCTACCTCCGTTTCGTGGAGTATTTCCAATTCGTAAATAAAAAACTGGTTACAAACCAGTAGTAAGTTGGGGCTAGTGGGGAAAATCATTCGCAGCTAACGCAGGCAATAGACAAAGCTATTTTTTTTACCAAGCTCTTAGGTATTGTCTTTTCTGCCGGATAATTTTTTATATAATCCACAAGCCGTTCTTTCTTTAAAACAGGAAAATCCCGGCATTCACCTTCAATAAGTGTTTGCGGATTGGAGAGAGCAATAATGCCTTGAATGCTGACTGCAAATTCCGGAAAATTAAGTTTCATAAATTCCTTAAGCACAGCTTCATGTCTTTGCAGCTGGCCCATGGGGTTTTCCATGCCTTCCTTGATCATTCTGTTTTGGATTGGGCGAATCAAACACCATTCTTGGTTTTCATTAATCAATACAACTCCGTTAATGCTTTTCGTTTCTATGTGAAAGATTCCAGTAGGGCCTATTACCAGATGATCAAATTGCTGCGTTTCGTAATCTTGACTTGGAAGTAAAATATTATTAAAAGTAATGAATTCCTTGGGCAACCAGCTTAATGCATAGGCAACATCTCTTTCGCCTTTGATACCTGCCTCAAGCTTTGCTTTTTCCCGGTAAAGGTTCTTAATCTTTTTTTGCAGCTCTTTTTCTACTTCTTCTTTGTTGGGCTGAAATAGCACCAAATAAGAACATGTAATCAAAAGAGAAAAAAATAAAGAGCCGGAAATCCCGGTTGTAAAATCAATTAAGCCTTCGGAGATAATGGTTAAAAGTAGGAAGATAATTGTAACCGGGAAAGCAACTACAATATACACGTAAGGAAAATTTCGCTTCTGTTTTAATCTGTCCAATTCCTGCTGATATGCCTGAATCTTTTGATCAAGTTCCTCTTCGGGGGGTGCTTTCCGTACAGGGTTTTGTTCTTCAGCCATGCGAATAACCTCTCAAGTCTTAAGCCCTTCTTTTAACTAAGTTGCGCACTACCAAACCGGCAAGTACGGCACAATCCTCAACAGTTAAATAGTTACTTACCGAAGCATCAAATAAGATATTGCCTGCTGGTAGAAATTCTTCATCTCCCCAATGAATTACTAAAGTAATTGGAACCATAGGAAATGAATACAAAACGACACTTTCATCTTTAAACGCTGCAGGTATGCCCTTAAACATTTTAGCAGCAGAAGTTAAACTGCCTGGAACATTCCCAAAGCTCTGGACCAGTGGCTTAATAGCCCTTTTGCTAAAAGGTTCATAATAGATATAAGCTCCTGGCAATTCTTTGAAAGACACTAACCGTCCAGTCAAAGGAACATGGAAAGCTGTGTTTAAATAATGTAAAGTTAAAATCCGGGTCATGGGGTCGCATTGTTGCCCATTGGCTGTCATTACATCCCAAGTTGAGGAATTAATAACAACCTCTGAGCCTAAAAAAGGCATGCTAAAACTAGCTTCCTGCTCAATCCAGACTGTTTTAGTTATTTGGGCAATTTTCTCCGGTTGTTTGTCAGCAAGAGCTTGAGCAACTTTGCGCAAGGTTACTCCCAAGTTGTATGGTTCGCGCATTAAGAGCACCTCATTAAATAAAACCTTTCCCTTTAGCCAAGCGTTCTTACCTAAGATAATACCTTACCTGGATCACCTGGGCAAGCATATTTTATGAAAATAAAAACAAAAGCTTCTGATGCCGTTTGACATTTATAGGTAATATTTTTGTTCTTTCCCAGGTAACCAATGGTTCCCTGGGACGATGCTCTGTGACCCTCTTTAATAACAAAAGGTGGAACACACCCTTAACAATCCCCACGTCCAGGAAATTTACCACGATATTTATTTGAGTATAACTGCCTGGATGATAAAAAAACCCGGCCTTAAGCCGGAAAGATTTCAATCTAACGGTGTTAATATCCAGTATTTTTCTTCGTAAGAACGTTTAATGGAGTTTAGATCGTCAACAAGCCGGTACTCTACTTCCTCCCCTTCGCTCCAGGTTAGCAAGTAACGCATTGTTTTCCCCCTTATGAGTGGGTATTTTGTATACATTATTCTTAACTTAAGCATAACAAACTTGGGCCAAATATGCAATAAGATTTACTGGAAAAGGGATTACTTAACGTAGATTTTTTAGAAACGTTTTCTAAACGTTTTTTAGAAATGTTAAATTTTTTTTTGACATTTTCCCCGTAGTTTAGTATAATTCTTGTTGTAGCTTGCGCCCGTAGCTCAGGGGATAGAGTGACGGAATCCGAGTCCGGAGGTCGCAGGTTCGATTCCTGCCGGGCGCGCCAAACCCCACAGGACTTACCTATGGGGTTTTATTATTAATATAAAGTAAACTAAGCAGAAAACCTTAGTCAGAGCAGCTGGCGCTTTTGCCAAGAACAGTTACCATATCCCCGTTTTTTAACAGGGCAGCGTTAGCCTCATCTGTATCCACATGAAATTCCAGTTCAAAATTGGAACTGACCCTGACAATCACATTCCGAAAACATAATTCCCTATCACCTTTTACCAAAACATCAACCAAATCCTTATCGTTTAGTTTCCATGTTTTCGCCAGTTCAACGGGCATATGAATATGACGCGCGGCTATAATTACACCTTGTTCTAAAGCTACCATTCCGACCGGGCCAACCAGTACACACCCCGGAGAACCGCTAAGAACTCCAGATTCCCTAACGGGAGCATTAATTCCCAATTTAAAACAGTCGGTACGCGATACCTCAACTTGAGTTTGCGAACGAACCGGACCTAATACCCGCACACCTTCAATGATTCCTTTAGTACCCACAAGGGTTACCAGCTCTTTTGCCGCATACTGTCCGGGTTGGGTTAAATCTTTAATAGGATTTAAGCGGTAATCCTTTCCAAACAGCTTTTCCAGGTCATCCTGTGAAAGATGAACGTGTCGGTTGGAAATTCCAACTGGCACTTGCATAAGATTTTTGTCACTCATTGGGACTCCTCCTTGTAATAATGTAATAATTGCTACCTGTAATTTTTACCACAGCAATTATACTCTTATCTAAAATATTAAGCAATAATAATTATTAAAAAAGCAAAACCTGGCTCACACCGGGGTTTATTTTGAACACTTAGTGGAACTGCTGCATTTTGTACAACCGCTGCAAGAAGTGAAAACCAATAACGACTTGTTACAGCGGGGGCAGCGCAGCAATTCGGCCCGTTCTATTCTGTGACCGCACTGCGGACAGATGATAGGCGATCCTGCCATAAAATCAACCCTCCTATAAAACCAATTGGGATAAAAGGCCTCCTATTAAAAACGCCAGAACTAGTATACTGGGCCAGATTATTAATGTTTCTTTTCTTCCCCTTTCTTTGAATATTACCATGGCAGAGGCAATACAGGGAACAAAAATTGTAATAGTCACCAAAGCGACAACTTTTTGCATTGGAGAGAGCGCTAGATCATACAAACCGGCTGCACCAAAATCCCTTCTTACAAAACCCATAATAAATGCATTGGCCGCTTCTTTGGGTAACTGTAACCAGCCCACAGTTACAGGCGCTAACAGCTCTTGAAGGAACCCTAAAATGCCTGTAACCTGCATAACTCCAATAATTAAAGCACCAAGGACAAATAGCGGAGTTGCTTCCTGTAAAAACATAAAAGATTTTGTAGTTGTTTTTTTCAGTACATTCTCTAATCTTGGTAATCTTAAAGGAGGCAAATCAATAAAAAGATCTGACGATGAACCAGGCATAAACTTATTTAAACCGGAACCAACTATTACTAAGACCAGAAAAATGGTAACCGTGTAAAGAGCTACATATTTTGCTCCCAAGCCTGCTAACATAGCAGCGATTACCGCCATTTGAGCAGAACAAGGTATAGCCAAGGCCAATAAAAAGGTTGCAATTTTCCTCTCCCGTTCCGAGCCCAGGAGTCTGGTTGTAATGGTAGCCATAGTCACGCAACCAAAACCCAGAATTAGAGGTATAACGCCTCGCCCATTAAGACCAATTGACATTAACACGCGATCTACTAAGGCAGCTAGCCGTGGTAAATAACCTGAATCCTCCATGGCAGAAAGTACAAAGTAAAAGCCTACAACCAGGGGCAATAATAAGCCTAAAATATAGGTAACTGTCATAGTAAGTATTCCAAACTCACCTATTAAGATTGTCCCCAGAGCAGAATCAGGACTTACTAAGGAACCGACAAAACTGCGTACGAACGGCTCATACATGCCCTGCATGATTGTTTCTTCGGTGATTCCCACTATTGTTTGAGCAATAAACACGCCTACAATCTGATAAGTAACCCATAAGATCACCGCTAAAATAGGTATGCCTGTCAAGGGTTGAAGCATCATTCGCCCTAAACGCGTACTAAAAGAGCTACCCTCAATAACCTCTCGGGTTACGTGGTTGACAATATCATTAACCCTTTCCCGTCTCGCCAAATAAATCTCTTCTCGTAAATTGCCGGTGGGTAACCCATGTTTTTCCGCCACATGAGGATCTCCTTCTAAAATGAGCAGGGCATCACCTTGATGGCCCACACGGTCCAGGAGTTGATTCAATTGATTTTGTAATTGGGGGTTAATAATTCCTTTTCTGGCTTTATAAATGGCAGCTTTCAACTCATCAATGCCTTTTTTAGAAACCGCAATTGTTGGAATCACCTCTACCCCCAGGAGGTCGCTAAGCAAATCTACATCAATTTCAATGCCTTTTTTTCGAGCTTCATCCATCATATTCAAAGCCACTACCACTGGAATGCCCATATCAATTACTTGCTGCGTCAGAAAAAGGTCCCGTTCAAGATGTACCGAGTCTATAATATTAACAACAATATCAGCTGATAAGATTACATCTCGGGCCACCTTTTCTTCATCGTTAAAAGAGGATACCCCATAAACTCCCGGAGTATCTATTATTACATCCTTACCGAAAGGAGCATGAGTTATTTCTAAGGTAGTGCCTGGATAATTGGAAACATCCACATACAAACCGGTCAGAGCATTAAAAAAGACAGATTTGCCCACGTTCGGGTTGCCTACTAAAACAATTTTTTTAGCCCCTTTGGGGATATTAAGATGTTTGCTTAGATCGTGACAATGCATTGGCTGTCCACCTCCTAAAGGGGTTAAAGCTTCTAGCAGGAATAGGCTCAACCTCGATTTGTGCAGCTAATCTTCTACCAATAGCAATCTCTTGGCGGTTTTTTTGTAAAATAATCGGTCCCGATGGAATTACTTCAAAACAAGTAACAATTTCTCCTTCCGCTATGCCAAACCTAATTGCTTGCGAACGGATTTTTTCATCTGGCATTAAGATGATTTTCAGCATTTGACCTTTTTTAACTTGGTCCAGTTTCAAGCTAGCACCTCCAGTAAATGATAAATATTTTCATCAATACCGCCTACTACATTTATAAAACATTGTTTTAACTAGCCTAAGTAGTTGAGAAGTTTTCTCAGTATTATTTTACGGAAGATCCTGCATATTGTCAACCATTTTTGCTGGCATTGGAAATGCTCTGGAATAAAAATGTGAAATAAAAAAGGCAGTAAAATACTACCTTAACTTAATCTATCAAGAAGTTTCACCAATACTACGGCAAATTCAGCTCTGGTCAGGTTTTGTTCCGGACGGAACGTTTTATCGCCGTAACCACTCATTAATTTTGCTGCAACAACACGCCTAATTGCTTGTTCTGCCCAGTGTCCTTTAATAT
This sequence comes from Zhaonella formicivorans, assembly GCF_004353525.1. Classification (NCBI taxonomy): domain Bacteria; kingdom Bacillati; phylum Bacillota; class Clostridia; order Neomoorellales; family Zhaonellaceae; genus Zhaonella; species Zhaonella formicivorans. The sequence continues at coordinate 875,434 of NZ_CP085524.1, read as the reverse complement.
CCTGAAAATCCCCCGCTTCAGCAGTTGGTTCAGTTACCACGGTCTGGTGGAAAGCGGCAGCTATTCCGCGAGCTAAAGCGGAAGCTAACATAAGTTTAATTTCCTCATTGAGCAGCGCCTTTTCCTGCTCCTCGTTGGATATGAAACCAAGTTCCACTAATACCGCCGGAGCCTCAGTTTCCCGTAAGATATAAAAATTGTTTTCCCTGACTCCCCCGTCAGGCCATTTCATTGTTGCCACTAATTCCTTTTGAATAGCAATAGCAAATTTTTCCGCACTTCCTCCACTGGACAGGATATGGGTACTGATATAATTAGGTTCCGGGCTTGCCGAACTATTAACATGAATGCTGATAATGAGATCCACTCTGGCTTTATTGAAAAAATCCGCCCGTTCACGAAGCGATAAATACACATCTTCCTTCCTACTTAGAAATGTTGTAAAGCCATTATCTACCAGGATATTATTTAGCAGTTGCGCAACTTTTAAAGTAATGTCTTTTTCAAACACGTTAAGAATTTTTCCTACGGCCCCGCTGTCTTTCCCACCGTGTCCGGGATCAATACCGACTTTAAAAGCCATCTCAACACCTCGCTTAACTCTTTTTGTTATTATATGAATCGAAAGAGTACGAGGTGCTTTTTGACAAATCAACATGATTTACGGGTTACTTGCTCTGCATACATTTGGTAACGGATATTATTTTCAACTAATAGCCTATACACTTGGCATAACTGCAAAAGTCTTGAAGTAATGCGTAAGCCTAGTTTTTCCTCAAGCTCGGCTAATTCAAGGTTAGTAGTAACAACTAAAGGTAGGCCGTTGTTAACTCGATAATTGATAATGGAGTATAACTTGTTTATAGTCCATTCGGTATAATTGTGAGCGCCTAAATCATCTAAAATTAAAATCTCCGCTTTACGTGCTGCGTCAGTTAGCAACAACTCATTGTTTCCCTGTTCAGGTTGCTGAAAGTAAGCGGAACGAATCTCATCTAATAAATCCGGCACTACGGCAAAGAGCACTTCTTTACCGTGAGTTATTAAAGCATTAGCAATGCTTGCTGCTAAAAAAGTTTTCCCACTCCCCACAGGTCCACAAAACAATATACCTTTGGTGGGCTTATTGTTTAAAACGTCGGCTACAAATGTTTTTGAAGCTTTTAATGTACGCTGTGCAATTTGATGGTACGTTAATTGGGTTTCTGCATCGGGCGGTTGAATATGGGGGTAGTATTTTAAATTAAATTTATCAAAAGTAAATTGTTGAATTTGTTTACCTAGATCTGCGTGTTTAAACCTGTTATTAATGGCTTTTTGCTTCATACAGCTGCATTTCACTGCTTCGCCGTTAATAAAGTAAATACCGCGATCCTGGCATATTTCACAAGCATAAATTTCTTGGACGTTCTTTTGCTGTTTTTTTGCCAAAACACTGAGTTCCTTTAGCTTTTGCTCTAGTAACAGTCGCATAAGCCCACCCCTAGCTTAAATAAAAATCCTTGTATTTATCTTTTTGCGCTTTTGCTTTAACTCCACTTTCCTGCTTAGTTTTGTTCGCAGGTTCAGCGAACTTTGTTTTTTGGAAACGTTCTTCGTAAGCAATTGCTTGTTTTACAGTGGTTATTTGGTTACGAGCCCAATCACGCAGTATGGAATCAATATATTTAAAATTTAAAATTCCACGCAATACCGCCCTTTTTAAAGCCTCAAATATCAGGTCAGGCGAATATCCATCCCCTTCACACCATTCAATTAATTGGCTGCTCTCCATAGGGGAAAGCAGCCTGCCAAATTCTTTTTCAAAGGCCTGGTACAGTTGGCCTAAAATTTCGCTGGAAGTGTTAATATTTTTTTTGCTGCTGTTTTCTTCGCGCTGTTTGGCTTTTTCAAAAGCCCAGATTTCAGCCAATTTATCAAAAAGTAAATCCAAGGAAAAAAAGTTTATCCATTCCCCTGAGCTGTTATTGAATTTTCTTTCTACATTCAGCAATCGCTTTTCAATCAGGCTTGCGATGTTGCTTTTTATTGTTAAAACATCTACCGCCATGAACTTAGCTAATTCTTCCGGAAGAGGAAACGGATCATTTCGCAACTGCCTTTGGGCAAGAATATGTATTAACAGCACTAACTCAGTTTCGTTAATGCCAAGTTGAGCATAGCAGCGCAACAGCATAAATGGTACGGATACACTGCCTTCGATAAATAAATCGGCTGCATATGCAGATGTAAAACTAGCAATTTTTTGTGTCAATTGTCCTCTCTCCTACTAAATTATCCGTATGGTTTAGCCCTTCCAGATGCACTGCAAAACAGAATAGCTTAACAGCTAGTTTTAAGCTTATTACAATTATATCATCGGGAGGAACAATTTTTAAAGGTGGCCTTGTAAAGAAAACCAAAAGAATGACCCTGTACTCGGGTCATTCTTTGTTATATACCTGTTGGTAATCTTCTATTATTTTGTTTAAGTTACACAATAATCGCTGTAATTGTTCAATATTATTTTGTTGCAGTTCCTGTTCAATTAAATTATTTAGTTTGTGCCGAATTTCTTCAGCCGTTTGATAAGGACTTTCAACTTTCACAGTTACCGTTTCATCACCAAGGACATACTCATCGAACAAAGACGGGATCACGGTTCTTGCCGACCCGATTCGTTCGTTCAGGAGCTTGGCAAAGGTCAGCGAAGCATCTTCTTCGCCATGGGTTATGAAATAGCGTTTAGGTACAGTTTTAAAAGCGGTAGCCCATCTTAACAAACCGCTCTGGTCTGCATGGGCCGAGTAACCGTCAATTTTCCTGATTTGTGCTTTCACTGCAATTTCTTCCCCGTGAATGGTAACCTTCTTTTCCCCGTCCAGGATCCTTCTACCTAATGTGCCCTGGGCTTGATAGCCTACAAATAAAATAGTCGATTCAGGACGCCACAGGTTATGTTTAAGATGGTGCTTAATTCTCCCCGCATCACACATTCCACTGGCAGAAATAATAATTGCCCCGCCTTTAATTTTATTTAAGGCTATCGACTCCTCGGTTGTCATGGTATAATGCAACCCCGGAAAATATAAAGGACAGTCCCCTTTTGCTTCCTGCAGGCGTATTGTATCTTCATCATAGTAGGCGGTGTTTCGGCAAAAGATTTCAGTTGCCGCAATAGCTAACGGGCTATCAATATAAATCTCTTGAGGGGATATGGCGCCCCGTTGTAAAAGAATATTTAAATCGTAAAGCAGGTCCTGCGTTCTTTCAATTGCAAAAGCAGGGATGATCAGGTTACCGCCTCTGGAGAAAGTCTCCTTGATTATGCCGGTCAGCATGTCTAATTTGTCTTCGTTGTGCTCATGCAGCCTATTGCCATAGGTCGATTCCATGACAACATAGTCCGCTTCCAAGATAGTTGCCGGATCTCTGATTATTGGCTGGTTATAATTGCCTATGTCGCCTGAAAAGACAATCTTAAATTCATTATTATGCTCTTTTACCCAGATTTCAGCCATGGCGGACCCCAAAATGTGACCTGCGTCCTGAAAGCGTAAGGTTATTTCCGGGGATAGGCTCAACTGCTGATTATATTCGACAGTTTTAAAAAACTTTAGGCACTCCCGGGCATCTTCAGCCGTATAAATAGGTTTAATCAACGGCTTTCCCGCCCGGGCATACTTGCGGTTTTTTCGTTCTACTTCCATTTCTTGAATATAGCCGCTGTCGGGCAGCATAACAGAAGCCAGTTCCGCAGTAGCTTTGGTAGTAATAACCTGGCCTTGAAAACCATTTTTACAAAGTTTAGGGATCAGGCCGCTATGATCTATATGAGCATGTGTTAAGATAAGGTAATCAATACTTGCAGGGGAAAAAGGGAAATCCCCATAATTTCGTTCTTTGAGGCTTTTGGAGCCTTGAAACATGCCGCAGTCGATTAATATTTTTAAACCGCCCGCTTCAAGCAAATAACAAGAACCGGTGACCATTCTGCTTGCACCGTAAAATTTCAAATTAGCCATGAGCAGTACTTCCTCCTGAAACTTATAGAGTTTAAGCACACACTTTGCCAGTAATACACTTAAAAGCTGTTGACCGCTATTTTTTTGCTGTGCCTCTGCACAAAGCTTTCCATGCGGTTCAAAGCCTCTGTTATTTGCTGGATAGATGCCGCATAGGATATTCTGATGTGGCCTGCTCCGCTTTCACCAAATGCGGTACCGGGCACAACAGCAACCTTTTCTTCTTTAAGGAGGTTCTCAGCAAATTCCTCCGACGACATTCCGGTTATAGCCACTGAGGGGAAGACGTAAAAAGCGCCTTTTGGCTCGAAACAATCCAATCCTATTTCATTTAGCCTGGAAACAATTAAACGGCGTCTGTAATTATACTGGCTAACCATGTGCTCCACCTGAACCCGACCGTTGCGCAATGCTTCAATTGCAGCTTTTTGTGCCATCACAGGAGCACATAAGATGGTATATTGGTGGATCTTAACCATGGCGCTGATTAATTCCTGGTGAGCGCAGACATACCCAACGCGCCAACCGGTCATAGCAAATGCCTTCGAAAAACCGTTCAGAAGAATAGTCCGATCGCGCATCCCGGGTAACGCAGCAAAGCTGGTATGCTTTCCTTGATAAGTTAATTCGCTGTAAATCTCATCAGCAATTACAATCAAGTTGTGCTTTTCTACGACTTTTGCTATTGCCAACAATTCTTCTTTAGTCATAATGGCACCCGTCGGGTTATTGGGGTAACATAAAATCAATACCTTTGATTTAGGGGTGATTTGGGCTTCCAATTGTTGGGCAGTTAACTTAAAGCCGTTGCTGGCATTAGTCTTAATGGTAACAGGAGTACCTCCGGCCAAAACGGCACAGGGTTTGTATGAAACATAACAGGGTTCAGGTATTAAAACTTCATCGCCTGGTGTGACAATAGTGCGTAAAGCAATATCCACGGCCTCACTTGCGCCAATCGTAACAATAATTTCATTTTCCGGATTGTATTCAACTTCATATTGCCTATTCAGATAGTTGGCTATTTCGCGGCGAAGTTCCGGCATTCCATAATTGGAAGTATACATGGTATAACCTTGTTCCAAAGAGTAAACGCACGCCTCCCTTATATGCCAGGGTGTCACAAAATCCGGCTCCCCAACTCCCAGGGAAATAACCCCTTTCGTGTTGGCTACTAGGTCAAAAAACCTGCGTATTCCTGACGGGGGGATGTTCCTGACTACTGGAGAAATGATTTTGTCAAACTCAAGTTTCATGGTGTAAACACCTGCCTCCGATCCTCTTCATAATCTTCAAAAATGATTCCAGCTTGTTTATATTTTTTTAAGACAAAATGAGTCATCGTGCTTTGAACATGCTCAATAGTAGCCAATTTTTCCGCAACAAACTGAGAGACTTCTTTTAAGTTTTTTCCTTCTACCAGCACGGAAAGATCGTAAGTGCCCGACATCAGGTATAAAGCTCGCACTTCAGGAAAACGCTGTATTCGTTCCGCAACTTGATCGAACCCTACATCACGTTGAGGGGTAACTTTAACATCGATTAACGCCGAAACTACTTCCTCGCCTGCTTTTTCCCAGTTGATTAATGTACCGTAACTTAAAATTATCTTTTCTTCTTCCAATGCTTTGATTTCACGTTCCACATCCTGGGGACTTAGATCCAGCATCTTGGCAATGTCCTCGGAAGAAAGTCTGGAGTTTCTTTCCAGTATTCTTAAAATCGCCTGCCGCAAATAACTCACCCTCCTTAACGACATTTTTAAAATAAAAAATCTCTCAACCCTGTAAGGGACGAGAGATTACCCGCGGTACCACCCTAATTGGTATTAACCCAACTTAGTGCCTAATGGCTTAGTCGTAACGGGACTACCGGCATAGCTTACTTCTTTCAGCCTGCAACTTAGGAGTGGCTTCATTTGCTTATTCCTGCCGGTTTTCACCAACCACCGACTCTCTGTAAGGATTCAGCAAATTACTTTTCTCCTGCATAGTTGTTACAATTATATATTTAAAATGATTATAGCAGGCCTTGAACTGCAAGTCAACAATTTTTATTTAATATTTATTCCGCAGCTGCAGAAGTATTTACCGGTGAGAGAACACGTTTTAAATACCTGCTTACCCTTCGGTAGTAGCTCATTTCTTCATCGGAAATTCTTACCAAAGTAATACCCGCTCTGGAGCAATGATACTCTTTCCAGACAGTGTTATGGGGAGTTGCGTTTTGGATTTTTTCCACTGCCAATTGTAAATCCGGGAAATAATACTTCAGCTCAATGCCATGTAATTTATAATTTTTTACTAGAGTCTTGCCCCTGAAAATCTGACGCAATATTTTTTCCAATGTATCTGTTTCTTCTGTATCTGTTTCTTCGCTATTCTCCACAGTAGACTCAAGCTCGTCTTTGCCTTCTTCCTCTACAATTCCTAGGTCCGCAGCTAGTAAAGGCTGGGAACCAGTATCAGCTGTTCCCGAGCAATCAGTCTCTTCTTCAACTTGTTGTTCTGGCTCGGGCTCCGGAGTTATATCAATTTTTTCTGTTAAATCTGAAGGAGATTGGTTTAAAATCACCATTTTGTTCTTTTTGTACAATGCAAGTCCCTGTTCGATTAAATCGTTCAGAGTGCAGGAAAAGTTGTTGAAACTGGTTAATACGCGCTGATCAGGTAATTTTTGCCTGGTCAATTGACGCAGTAGCTCTTCCAGGTGTTCCTCTTTCCCCGATAAATAAAAAGACAGTTTCTCAATAAGTTCTCTTACTCCTTCCAAAGTTTTTTCATATTCATTGCTGTCTTTTTTTTCCTGATCCCCCAGTTGAATAGTTTGTTCAATAAACCTGTCGGTCAGCTCAAGTATGTCCCGTTCTAACGCCTTTTTCTCTTCAGCGTTCACAAGCCATCACCTCTTTGCGTATCTTTGCTACAAACTATTCAATACTGGACAACTTTATGACAAAAAAGTATCTCGATGTTAATCAAAGCAAATAAAAAAGTATTAAATAATACTCGACTAAGAAAGCTTTTTTGTTCGTCATCTATTAATGATATTAATCAGCGGGCGCATTAAGGGCAACTCGGCTTCCGCATGCTCTTAAAAGCTTCGCGCAATCCAAGTTAACTTTAACTCATTACGGAAAGTGATAAGTTAAGGATGGATATACTTTTCTACTTGTAATAAGAAAAAAGCCCTGAGTTAACAGGGCGGGTAACCAAATTATTTAAGCTGAAGTTGAAGTTTTATTTTGCTCAGTCGCTTGCTTTTTCTTTTCAGGCTTCTTAATACCCAACCGCTCCGCGGAGTGGTCTTTGCCAAGATAGAAATTAATCCAAGAAGAAGTTTGGTACAAATCCCAGTTGCATGGTGGAACACGATAAGCGTCTAATTGACTTTCCTCTTTGTATTGTTTCAATCTGGCATAGGCTTTTACCCAAGCGCATTTTCTTTCATTGGGGTAAACTTCACACCAGCCATTGTAGCTGCCTTCACAGGCTCCGTTTCGCTGATTTTTAGGACATTGCGACATGGGACACACATAGGCTAAATCCGGCAAGGCGCAGTCGCCGCAATCCTTGCAGTCATAGAGCATTACTTTGTTAATATGCTCAAAACCATGAAAAGCTTTTTCCACCGATGAACCTTCTACAGCATTAGAGATCTTTTGCATTAGACCAAAGAAATTTTTGCCTGGTTCAAAAATCATTTTGTGCACGAAACGGGACATTTTGTATACAAAATGAACAGGCGCATCCAGAGGAAGATTTTCTCTATTTACTGGTCTGTCAGTATTCAGTCCTGTTTCGGGATCCCGCTCAAAGTAGTAAAATCCATTAGGCTGCGGATAATCGAATTCGTGGACCAAATCCAGCCAGTTTTTGCTCAATTCCTCACCTTTCTCGATAATGAACTCCACTTGCTCGTATTTAATGTTGTGACCGCCAATATGCACTCCGGCAAAGCCCATTCCCTTCATAAATGCATACATTTTAGCAGCACGCAAGAGCCGTGCCTCAAGCCCTTTATCAGGAGCGGTCCGTTCTTTATCAATTTCTGCCAATAATTTGTCTGTTACCACGCAACCGGGGATATTGTTAGCATTCATGGTTTTTGCCGCTCCATAGGGCAAAATGTAAATATTGCCCACTATGGGAACATTAATTCCGGCTAATTTGGCAAACTGCAGTACCTCATGAAATTTTCTAGCATCATAGCCTACTTGGGTAACAATAAATTGTGCGCCGGCATCCACTTTCTTTTTTAATTTAAAATACTGGATCATCTGTTCCGCTTCGGTTGCCTTAAATGGTGAAACAGCAGCACCTGCAAAGAAATCACTGGGCTGAAACTTAATCGGCCCTTTAAGGCCTGGTACTACCAAACCTTCGTTCATTTGACCAATCAACTCTAAGGTATGGATGGGATCCAAATCAAAGACCGGTTTGGATCTTCCTTTAAAACCGGTAACAGGATAATCACCGGTCATAACCAGCAAGTTTCTTACACCTGCTCTGTCGAGGGCGTATAACTGACTCTCCATCTGGTTGCGGCTTTTATCTTTACAGGTAAAATGAACCAAAGGTTCGATACCTAATTTTAAAATCTCCATGCCCAAATAATCCGCAAGCATGGCTGGGTTGCCACCAGGGTTATCGGTAATAGTAAGGGCATGCACCTTATTGCCTTGAGCTGCTTGCTCCGCAGCTGCCAGAGCGCTTTCCTGCTGCTGCTCCCTAGCTCCCCTTCCGGGTACCAGTTCCCAAGTTACAGACAGGGTATTCTTATCCAACAGTGATTCTTTGAATTTGTTTTCCATCCCTCTTCCTCCCTATCAGCCCTTATCTTTGCTTACAGCTTTGTTCCGAAAATTTACAATTAACGGATTTTCTCCACTTTATGTGTTCTCTTGCTATTGAAATTCTCCTTTCTATCCCGGCAATAAACAATACAATTTACAAAAAAAAATTGTTAGTTACAAGAAAGAATTCTATGGTTAAAGATAACAAAATATTTTGTCTTTTGACTAAATTTTAAACCTTTATGTCAAAAAAGAAAAGACCCGACTCCCAGAATTAACTGGAAATCAGGTCTACTCTACTTGCTGATGCTTAGTTTTCCCTGAAAAGTTTTACGTACGAATCACAGTAAATTTTTTGATTAAGCAAGATTTCTGCCGTAGCTGCCACTTCAATCAAGCCGTCATCATTAGCATCGGCTATAGCAGCATCAAGTCCGCAGGCCATTGCCATGGCCAAGTATGTTCTATTGACCAGGGGACGATCGAGACAGTTGTTGGAAACATTGCTCAATCCTATGATGGTTTTTGGTGCGGGGTTTGCCAGCATTTTAATTTGTTGTAACGTTTTTAAAACTTCGGGAGCATGGTCTTGCGCAACAGAACAAGGGAGAATTAGTGGGTCAATAAAAAGATCTTCCATGGGCAGCCCAAACTCATCAGCTGCTGCCACCAGTTCCATGGCAAAGGCCAAACGGGTATCGGCATCTTTCGGGATCCCTTTTTTGTCCATGGTTAGTCCTATTAGTGAAGCTCCATATTTAATAGCCAAAGGAAAGGCAATCTCAATTTTTTCCCTTTGCGCAGAAGTTGAATTAATTATTGCCGGTTTTTTACAGAGTTTTAACCCTTCTTCAATTGCTTCAAAATTAGTGGAATCCAGGCATAATGGTAAATCAGTAACTTCCTGTGTGACTTCCACCAGCCATTTCATAGCTCCAACTTTGTCACTGGTGGCAGGGCCCACGTTAATGTCAAGATAACGGGCTCCGCCTTCTTCTTGTTTCTTGGCCCACATCTGTACAGGTTTAGGGTCTTTTTCCAAAATAGCCTTTTTGATGTCGCTGAACATCCCATTAATTCTTTCACCTATTATAATCATTTTCCCACTCTCCCAGAAAAAATTTCAATTTAATTAAGTTTCTAATACTTATTTGAAACCATCAGCTGATCAATTTGCTTTTTCACTAAAGCTACCGCTTTCGGATGCCTCATTAAGAGAATATGCACTCCTGCCTGCAATAGGGCGCTAGCTGTGGTGGCTTCCCATAGAATTCCCCTCTCCTCCTGGTCACCCCATTCGGGAAACTCTTGGGTAGAAGCGGTAGCTTCTTTCGTCCGCCAAGCCTCGTAGCCTACAGTGGCGATTACGGGCATGGACAGCATTTTGTCACCTTGCAAAGCACCTATCCGCGCTCTTTCCAGAATAGAATAAGCATATTCTATTCCATAACCTAAACCACCTATAGAAGGGTCGATAACTATTTTATGCAAAGGCAAGTTCATCTCACTAATCAAGATATTCAACTGTTTACACATGTTAATATCCAGCGGAGATCTGGCAATGATGTTGTGCTTATGAACCATGCAAACAGCCGTTAAAGATTTGTAATTATCTGTTTCAGCACAACCCAAAAGCAGATTTTCTCCAGCTGCGGCCTCCGCAACTGCTTCCATCAGTTCTTTATCTTTATCAGCTTCTTCACAGCCTACTACAATTAAAGGTACTCCCACGGAGGCCAACACTTCTTGCACCGTTTGTACACACTCACTTACAGAACGGTTAGCGCCATCAGGATGTGCTCCGTCCAATTTTAAATACACAAGGTCCGCTCCATATTCTTCCACACATTTTTTTGCCCAGAGACCAGGTTTGTCGATCACGTCGGCAAAGTGTTTAATCAAAGCATTATTCCATTCAGGGACTATATCTTGCACTTCCATGGCAACTACCGGTCTGTTAGGTATTTCCCCTTCGAAATGGTAAAAAGGAAGCGCAGAATCACCGCCGACGGTAATGGTATGGGTCCTCGTACCGCCTTGTTCGCGGGTTGCACCTAGAACAACTTCCAATACTGCGCTTCTGTTTTTCTCCTTAAAAATTTCAACCGCCATCATAACTCTCCTTTCACTGGCTAAATATTGCCATTCCAACATTTATATTTCCAAGGCGTGTAAAAGCTGAAATACTGCCTGTACTGCTGGGCTTGCTTCGGGTAAAGATATTAAGGGCTTGCTCTGCACATCAAACTCTATTACCATAGGATCGAATGGCACTGTTCCCCCTAACGCCAAGCCAGTCTGTACAATTTCCTGTTCCAATTCTTTGAGCTGTTCCTCATTGACTTTGGTGACAACAAGTTGAACTAAACCTACTTGATTATTTAAGCTTTTCAGCAGTTGGTATACCCTGCCCGCGGAACGAATACCCCTGGCTGAACAATCACTGATTACAAACAACGTATCCACTCTGGGAATGGTTTTTCTACTAATATGTTCCAGGCCGGCCTCGCTGTCCACAATAACGTATTCATAATTTTTACCTAAAGTTTCAAGGTGTTTGCGCAGTAAGTCGTTAGCGTAACAATAGCAACCAGGCCCCTGCGGACCGCCCATCACGAGTAAATCAATGTCCTTCGTTTCAATAATAGATTGGGAAAGCTTATATTCTACAAATATATCTTTGGTCATGCCAGCGGGAACTGCTTTCGGATCTTTTAATTCGTTAAGAATATCGGAGATGGTAAATTCAACATTCAGCCCTAAAGCTTCATTTAAATTAGCATTAGGATCTGCATCTACAGCCAGGATTGCTTTTTTATTGTTTGCCGATAAGTACTTGATGAGCAGTGCAGTAAAGGTGGTCTTACCTGTTCCGCCTTTACCAGCCACTGCTATATATTTAGTCACTATTGCCACCCCTCACTACTGTTGTTGATTTTACATTGGGAAACAGTTCTAGATTCGTATGGGGCAAAAATAGAGCTGAAATGAATTCTTCCATAAAATTGTTGCCTGCGGATAATTCTAAATATGTCAACTTCTTGCCAATCTCAGTAGCTGCATTTAGTGCCGTTTGTGAAATTAGAGATAAATATGCTCCCCGGACTGAAGTATTACCCACAAACCGGTACAGGTGATGCGGCAGATCCGGCAATAAGCCTATTTCAATGGCATCAGCAATGTTTAGGTAATTGCCGAACCCACCGGCAATGTAAATCCGTTCCAAGCTGGAGAAATCCAACTGCACAGTTTTTAAAAGGCATTGTATTCCAGCAAAAATTGCTCCTTTAGCCCGAATCAAGTTTTGGATATCCCCTTCAGTAAGTGTTATATCCTTTCCAAGGGCTGTTTCCCAATCCCATGCAAGGACAAACTCCTTTCCTTCATCGGTTTTTCTTAGCCTTTCCACCGGTTTATCGAGTTCGCAAAACCTACCGGCCCTGTCGATCAGGCCCACCCGATGTAGTTTTGCAATACAATCAATTAAACCGGAACCACAAATCCCTGCAGGAGGAGTTCCTTCTATTGTCTGGTAACGCACTTCGAAATTGACAGGATTAATTTCAACTCTTTCAATAGCTCCTTGCATGGCCCGCATGCCACAGGTGATACCACTGCCCTCAAAAGCCGGTCCCGCTGAACAAGCACAGCTGATTAACCATTCTTTATTGCCTAAAACAATTTCGCCGTTAGTACCGATATCAATGAACAGCGTAAGATTATCCGCCCAGTTCATACCCGTACTTAGTACCCCGGCTACAATATCGCCGCCAACATAACTACCAACAGCCGGTAAGCAATAAACGCAGGCCTCCGGTGTGGTTTCCAGTCCAAGTTCCTTTCCTTTCACTATCGGGAATTGGGCCGCAGTAGGAATGTAAGGATCCAAACGGATGAATTTTGGATCCATTCCTAAGAACAAATGGATCATTGTTGTATTGCCTGCTACTGTAATAACATAAACCTTGGAACCGACAACTTGGGAGGTAGCTAACAATTGCTCTGTAAGCTCAGTAATGCTGTCTATTACAGCATCGTGCAATTGTTTCAAACCCTTTGGCGATTGGCAGTGAATGATCCGGGTAATGATATCGTCCCCGTAAGCTGCTTGTTTATTGTAAGTTCCGGCTTTGCCCAATACTTTACCACTGACCAAATCAACAAGGTAAATAACAATTGTTGTTGTTCCGATGTCAATGGCAAGACCATAAATTGTTTCTGTCGCCATTCCTGGCTGAAGGTCAATCAATTCATAAAAACCATTTTGGGCCACGAGAAGCGCACTTACGTGCCAGTCGGATTTCCTCAGTAGATGAGCCATTTTTTGCAAAACCGGCAAGCTGGGCACAACTTCCTTCCCTCCAACTGCTTTACTGAGTTCGCAGCTTAAACGTGTCCAATCGCTGGCGTTTTCATAGAGAGAAGGCGGAGAAAGCCTGACGGCTACTTTTTGGCATAAAGGTTCAAAGTCGTATTTGGTTTGAAAATTTTGTTCTGTTTCAGCCAGTAAAATCTGATGCTCGCCTAGCCTGACATTTTGCGGAACTTCTACAAAGATATCTTCGTAAACTATGGTTTGACAGGCCAGAAGCTCCTCCGTGGTCCCCTTTTTAGTAAGTCTAACAACGCACTTGCCGCAAGAACCTTCGCCACCACACGGCATTTTTAATTCAATGCCGGCTAACCGGGCTGCCCCAGCAATAGTAATTCCTGGTTCGGTTTTCACAGTCACATTATCAGGCAGAAAAGTAACCGAACAGATTTCCATTTCAGCCTCCTATGCAAAATGGGCTTTGGCAAAAGCAGTAATTCCCGAAGCTTCTCTGGGGCCTACCATGACTTTCCACCCGCTAAGTTCTTCCAGCTTACCGCTTAAGACCGCCACTAAACCGGGAATTACCAAAGTACGGTGCTTAACTTTTTCCTCTACCCCCAGTTTCTTTAAGACAGCAGCAATCTTTTCCGCTTCAAATTTGCCATCGGCATAAGCAGTTAACACAGATAAACCATCGGTGTCTACCGCTAAAATATACCCGGGTATCTTGCTGGCTTCTACTTCACCTTCCACGGAATAATACGCCAAGGAAAAGTTGGTCGTAACATAAACAGGTGAATTATCGGTAACATTGCCCACCGCGTAGAGATTCTCCTGAACTTTAATCGGAACTTGCGGGTCAGTGTATAGGTTTTGTCTCCAGGATAGTAGCGGTAAAAAAGCGCTTCTAGCAATTGTATTCATAACTACAACACTTGCATATTTGCTGACGTAGACGGCTGCTTCCAAAGACTCTTCCGTTGGATCTTCTGCGCTAGTAAAAGCGATGATGGGATAACCGAATGGTCTAAACCGTTTTTTAATCGCCAGTCTACGAATTTGGGTAAAATCGGCAATTGCTTTGGACAACTCACCGGGACCAGGATCTAAAACCAGATGTTTATGACCTAAAGCTGTAATTTTCTCCACCAGGCCGGCCAGATCATGCAAATTTTCCGCTCTGACTGCCAGCGGGCAACTATACTCTTTGGCTAAATTAGTCATGGCCTCATAATTATCTGCAGTGGCACAATAAATCAGTGGCTTTTCCTTGCCGGCAACAGCTAAGGCAGCTTCCATAGCTTTTTGATTACTGCTTATTAAAACAAGGGCCAAGGAACTGTCACTCTGCGCTTGACGTACTGCAGCCGTAAATTTTTCGGGGGATCCGGAATCATTTTGTACTGCAAGCAATTGAACTTTATATTGTAATCCAACCCGGGTGAAGGTAAGGTTGCTAATCTCCTTAATCCTGTCGCTCAATGCTTGCTCTTCCAGCGCATCACTGACCGTAACGGCAACAGCTGTCTCATGGTAGAATTTCTTATCGTGCCTGAATAGTTCAGTTTCGTCTCCCAGCTCAACGGCTGCTTCACCGGTTCCGACTATTATTTTAGCAATAGGCGGAGCAGAAGCTGATTCCAGGTTAGCTCTGGCTTCCTCGGTAACATAGGGGCAGCTATCCAAAGAAGCCTTGCCTCCAGCCAAAGCCATAGCGAATGCCAAACAGGTTGGAGGCCCGCATTCACCGCAATTCTTTTTGGGTAGTTGTTTGTAAATCTCTAAACCTGACAGTGCCAATCTTTTCCTCTCCCTTCATAAATTAATTTATAAAAGCGGTTCCATCGTTAAAGCCGGATGTCCCTTTTCCTCAAGAAATGGCAAAATCTCTTCTACTGTGGTACCAACAGTTTCATCGGCAATTTTGTCCACAAAATCTTCTCCCAGGCCTTCTTCAAGGGCCCGCTGCACCAAATCCTGCCCTAAGAATTCCTTTAGCTCTTTGGGCATCCAAATTATCCTGGACAACCCTCCGTCGGCAGTGATAAACTTCTTGCTCACAATGTAACTGCGTCCTATACCCATAAATCCGGGAGTTTGAGTTCCTCCGCCTACCATACCGGCCAGAGTGGAGAAAGTCATCCCACAAGGAGTCATGCCGCCGTGTTCTCTGGTAGTAATCATTATGCCGTTCACTTCCGGAACAATAGCCATGATTGCTTCAAAGCAGCCACAAGAAGTCATAGGCTTATCCATCAGCGTATACAGGTAAACTTCTTCCAGAGTACGGTTAGATGCAGTGTACAGGTATTCATTGACGCTCTTCCACATGCCTTTAACATCGTCTAAAGCGGTACCTTTGACAATAGGCTGGTTAGGACCGGCATTATTGATTTCATAGGATGCTTTTGCGTCCAACCAGGATACGGCACCACAGAGGCCTACCCTTTCGGGAGTTACAATACAAACATGGTTTGGAGCAAATGATTGACAAAGAATACAGGAATAGAACGTATCTACAGCATCATCGGTTAAGCCGCGCATTCTGTCATCTCTTGCTTTATAACGTTCCCTGGCAATTTTAATTTTTTCTTCAACCACTGCAGGATCATTAATAATAGTAACTTGGACCCTATCTACTATAGCTGGAAACTCCTGTTTCATCTTGGCAATTAAAATATCGCCGTAATGCTTAAATTTGAATCCTTTGGCTACTGCCTCTTTACTAACCCGCAGCCAGTTTAAATCTCTTTGTGCAGTATGCCAGAGTCCTTCGCCGTAGTTAATAAAATCGTGGATTCTGCGCTCAAGAACGCCTTCAAAATCATCCTGCATTTTACGGCCGTAGATATCGACCATTAATCCGAAACTCAATTTTTCTCCCTCTGCTATTTCATCCATTTCCCTGCCTATAACCGTAATCTTACCGTCCTCGATTTCATCTTCATTAACACGTCTCACCAGTTCGAAAGAAGGTGTTTTTCCACCTCCCATTTCAATATACATATCGTTTTTGCGGATGGTTTCACCTTCAAAAGCTGGACCAAAGTTGATTGGAATATCTATAGAAATATTAGTTAATTTTATTCCTCTAACTTCTAAAGCGGTTTGCACAATTTTATCGTAATCGGGAACTGAGATGTACCAGTCATTAATCGTTTCCTCGGGTTCCAGTTCCTGATCTGTGATGACTGGAAAACCTAAGAAAATACAACCCATTTCAGCTGCAGTTTTAACTTCATCTCTTTCGCCCAAGTGCAATACAAAAGCCAAAACACGGCGGCGCTGGTAATCCCTATGCTCTTCCCGCAGTCCAGGAGTTATGCCTCCAAAAGCCATTCCGGCCCGCAAAGCATAATTTGCGGCATGGACAACCTGTGTAAAGTTACCTACGGGAAATGCAATATAATCAATTCCCAGCTTTACATTTTCCTCCAGCAGCTGCTCTATGATTTCGTCGCTTAGAAACAGCATCATACCCTTGCCCATTAAATCATCCACTAACTTTTTCGCGGCTTTGCTGTCTTTAGCCCTTCCCAGGATCACCGCCACACCGGGAATTGTCCAGTCAACCATTTTTATGCCATACTTCCGTAACACCGGATCCCCCAAAAAACCTGTCCAGGGTTCAACAGCCATGGAGTCCTTTCGCAAATACCTTATTGCTTCAATAATTTCAGCTGCATAAAGTGTAGCTTCACCAGCAAGCCTGGCATTTTCAAAATTCAGTTCGGACCTCACCTGGTGACGCATCCTGTTTAAAATTGGCACTAACTGTCCGAGTTTCGTAACTTCTTCCCCGCTGAGGGAGCGAATAACAGGCAGGAAGTATGCCGTATCAGGGTAACCAATAGCGGCATCTTCGCCATACAGACGTATCGCTTGATTTAAAAGAATTTCAGCATAACTGGTAGCTATCACCGCTCCATCATAAACCTGCTGAAATAGTTTTTTCGGCTCTTGACCCGCTACTATAGCGCCTTCGTAAATCTTATCAAAATCACTCATGCTTCTCCTCCTTCCCATTGGAACAAATTAGTAAGCCTTGCTCAAATCAGTGCCGTATTTAAGAGCTGCTTCGCGA
This sequence comes from Zhaonella formicivorans, assembly GCF_004353525.1. Taxonomy (NCBI): domain Bacteria; kingdom Bacillati; phylum Bacillota; class Clostridia; order Neomoorellales; family Zhaonellaceae; genus Zhaonella; species Zhaonella formicivorans. The sequence goes on along the minus strand of NZ_CP085524.1, from coordinate 858,236 downwards.
TGTACACCGAGTTTCCAAGTACGGTATTCAAGGGCGCTAAGCAGTTTTTTGGCAGCAACTTTTGGATCCGTTTCAAAGATAAAGTAACCACCAAATACATCTGAAGCGATTTGGGTTGCAATGCCGTAAATCAATTCACTGCCTTCAATGGGAGGCATAGTGCCAACATGGGTCGGAATTCCCATGGCAACATTCCAGGAACCAATTGCCACAGCCTTTTCACTCATCGCCTCAGGAGCTGAAGCAACAAACGGCACTTTCGGTATATCCACGCCTAATTGGTTAGCCATCATGGTATAGATATCCACAACTCTGCTGTTGTCCACACAGGAACCCATATGGAAGATGAGCGGCAATTTTTCGGTTAAATCATTGCTTTGGTTTAACCGGTATAAGAACTTTCTTAAACCTGGCCCGGCATATTTTTCTACTGCTTCAGGATCCAACAGTCCATGCTTGGCAAATGCCTGTGCAGAACAACCGGTAGCCAGTAAAAGGACATCTTTTTGAGCCAATTCTTTAGCAATTGTTAAGTGATTATAATCCTGGTAACCTTTTAAATTATTACAACCGCATAGGAGTGCAACACCTTTCAATTCTCCGGATAAAATGGCTTCTGTTACAACTTTGATGGGTTGATCTGGTTCAAGGCTGGCTAACAATTTTAGAAAGGCTTCTGTACTAAACCCTGCAACAACCTTATTTTTTATTTGCGGGATGTTAACTGAATTTGGATTGCGTTCTGTGAAGGCATGAATGGCTAATCTAATTACTTCTTTAGCAATATCCAAAGCTTTGTCTTCGTGGAAAGCAAAATGGTAAGCTCCTGGAATTTTTACGTGATGCTGGGTAGTGACTATTTTTGTATGAAAGCATTCTGCCACTTGCCTTATAGAAGGCATAATACATTGTAGGTCAACAACCATTGCATCTAAAGCGCCTGTCATAATGGCCAGTTCTTGGGAAGCAAATGAGGTAACCAGTGGTACCCCTTGGCGCATTAGTACTTCATTACCGGTACAGCATATACCGACAAGATTAATGCCCTTAGCACCAGCCTTAACAGCTTCCTTTTCCATTTCTTGGGCAGCTTTAACCATGATTTCACTTAGCAAGGGGTTATGGCCGTGTACTGCAATATTAACTTTGTTTTCATCTAAAACACCTAAATTAGCTTCAGAGACTACCGGTTGGGGTGTCCCAAAAATAATATCAGAAAAATCTGTTCCGATGTGTTCACCGGCATAGTCCGATAATGCAACTTTTAGGCCGTGGAAAATTAAGTTTACAGGATCGGCATCCATACCCATATGTGTACCGCTGATTAACTCCACGATATTACCATTGATACTATAAGGCATAATGTTATGACTTATAAATTTTTCGTTACGTCCCTCTGTAACTGTTGTTTTTACCCAAGTAGCAGGTACTTCATCATCTAAACGACTGTAATCTTCAAGGGCAGCTATGGCCAGTTCTTTAGCTATTTCTAAATCTGATTTATCTTTAGTATCAATACCAATTCTTTCGGCAACCTTATACAACTTCTCTTTGTCTACAATACTGTAATCGGGGGCTTTTCCCTCAGCTACAGCGAATAATGCCTTGGCAATGTGCTTGCCGTGATCGGAATGAGCTGCAGCCCCTCCGGCTATTAGTCGGACCAAATTCCTAGCCACTATGGTATAAGCGGAAGCGCCGCAAATTCCTTTACTTCCCGGCCCATAGCCAGGCTTAACCCGGCAAGGCCCTTGCAGGCAGATTCGACAGCATATGCCCTGGTAACCAATTTTACACTGTGGTTGTTGAGCTAAAAAACGGTCATATGTGGTAACCACATCTTTCTTTTTTGCCTCTTCAAGCATGGCTAGCGCTGCAGGGTCCACAGTACGTTCTCTAATCTTACCCTCAACTACTCTGGGAGCATCAGAGGGTTTAGAAGTATGAGTTAAATCCCTAAATCTTGGCATAAATTAACCTCCCTCTATAATCTTTAATTTTCTTTGAAAATCTCGCTTAATCTTAGATTTTCATTTGTACAAAGTCAATCCTCTTGGACAATATGCCTATTTTTGTATATATCTGGATTAACAAGTGTATACCGACAGAATATGCGTCTTTTAAACGTATTTCGGCCATGTAATCCACTTGTTCTCCGGTGGCAAACCTCCCATGTCTCACAGGGTCTGTGCCCCTAAATTCCTTCGTACTGCCTGCCCATGAGGTGGATGTCAGCCTTGCTCCTTTGCTGGGTCAAATGCCCTTATGGATAAATTTCAACCTGACTATTCCGGCTCGCTTTGTCAATGAACGTAATCTTTAATTAAGCAAGGTTTTTTTACATTTCCAGCACCGCTTGATTGCTTGTTACATTGCAGGAGTTTGACTGTCAAGGGGCCGCGATAGCGGCGACGCAGTCTTTACCCTTGACTGGCAAACGGATGAAATGTAACATTGTCAGTTGCGGTGCGCTTTTTAGGCGGCTTCCTGTAATTCTTGCCTTCTTATATCACTCATCATTTTTTGTGGGTCATAAGCTACGCCTTTTCTCAGTAAGGTGTAAAATATCCTTATGAGCTTACAGCATAAGAGTACTAGCGACTGTTTCTTTTTGAGCGGGTTCTGTGGCCTTGTTGTGTAGTACTGGTGTAGTTCTTTAAATTCGTTGTTCTTAGCCACTATGGGCATAATCCCTTGAAATAACAACGATCTTAGCCTTTTTCGCCCTCGTTTGCTAATAGTTGTTTGGCCCTTATGCTTTCCTGAGCTATTTTCTTTCAGGCTTAGTCCCGCCAGCTTCTGTACCTGCTTTGGATGTTCAAACCTTGTAATATCCCCTACTTCAGCTATAAACCCTGCTGCTGCTATGAGGCCTACTCCCTTGATTTTTAGCATTTCTTCAATACCGGGAATCTGCATGGCTAATTCTTCTATTAGAGCCATTGTCCTTTCATATTGCCTCTGCAGCATTTCATATTCTTCTAGTAGTGTGGCAAGTTCATTTTGAGCTGCTCTTAATCCTTCTCGTACTCCTACTGATATCTTTGCTGCCTCAACTAGTTGGCTGGCTCGTCTAACTCCAACAGCTCTGCTGATTTCTTTTCTCCAGCTGGCAACTATGCCTTCGACGCCTTTTTCAAGTACTTTATCCGGTGTTGGAAACTCTTTTAGCGTTACTATTGCTGCTTTGCCTTCCCAATCCCCAAAGACTCTGTTGAACTCCGGGAAATATATGCTTATCCAGCGTTTAACTCTGTTTCGGATGCTGTTAAGCTGCTTCACTAATCTTAAGCGGGTTTCCATTGCATTTCGTAAATCGCTGTAAATTCCTTCGGGAATGTACGGTTCCATGTATCGACCGTCTTTTACCAGCATGGCAATGGTTTTGGGTCCTTTCGGTCATTTTTGGTCGGATTATTATCATCAATTCTTTGCTTCGCTTTACGTGAAACGGATTCACTAGTACTATTTTCAGCTGGTGATCCTTAAGATGCTGGGCAAAGGTAAACCAATAGTGTCCCGTAGGCTCCATCCCAACCATTACCTGCTGCTTCTGCTGTTGTTTTGCCACACTTTTTACCCACTCAGAAAATGTCTTGAAGCCGTTGTTGTCATTATTGAATTTTAGTAGCTTAGCTAGTTCTACGCCTCTGTAATCGAAAGCTCTGGCGTAATTTGTCTCGCTAGCTACATCTACACCAATGATTAAAGTCTTTTCTGTTATTTGCAAAATTCTTGAGTTCTGGTTATACTTCATATTGAGTACCTCCTCTGTTATTTAAGGGTCGCTAGTTAATCGACACCTCGACACCTCGTATGTTAACAGGAGGTACTTCTTTTTTCAAAGCTCATTTTAATTCATTACAGGAATGCTCCTTGTCTTTTAGATTTGGATTACTTGCTTTTCTGCTACCCTCCTTAATAGCAATTCTCCTAACCCCACTATCGCCTGTGTTAACTTTTTGTTTTGTACTACTTCCCCCCTGGACTCTTTCAACACTTCTTCTTCATAGTCAATAACTAAAGCCAGATTTGAAGCAAAGTTTTGCTTCAGAAACTCATAATCTGCAGAGCAATGGACTTTATTCCCTATGAATTGTATATTCTTAATCCCCAGCTCTTCCGCCAATTTAGCAATAACCTTGGCTGATTGTACACTTGTCTTGGTAGGTTCTGTCACAATTAACATCAGATCAACACCTTCAGAAGTGCCTCTGGTTAAATGCTCTATACCCGCCCCCATGTCAAGGATTACAATTTCTTTCTTCTCCAGCAAAAGGTTGGAAATAACAGCACGCAAAACGGCATTTTCTCGGCAGTAACATTCCGTCCCTCCGCGTTTTAACCCGCCCATTTTCAAAAACTTGATATTTTCTTTTTGTAAGACATATTTTGCAAGCAATTCATCTACATCGGGGTTTAAAGTGTAAAAAGCCCCCTTCCCACCGCTTTGTGCCAAGATATCTTCCCGCATTTCCACCAACGGTCTAAGCTTAAGTATCAATTCCTCGGGAAAACCTAAAAAGTATCCTAAACTCAAATCAGGGTCAGCATCAACAGCAAAAACAGTAAAACCTTCTTGAGCAAAATATTTGGCTAATTCTGCGGAAACGGTTGTTTTACCAACCCCACCTTTTCCTGCTACAGCAATTTTCATAAGATCACCCCATTTGAGTTATTCGAATAATTGTAAATAATTGAATTTTCGATATTGGATTAAAAATTCCTTTTTATTCTTTATAGGAAATAGAAATTAAAGAAATTACTGTAATTAATAATACGACATCAACTTAAACATTCCTCTTGTGAATGTGAATATTATCACATATTTTTCTAAAAAAAATCAGATCTTCCTTTTCGTAGCTTTTTTCAGTACATCTTTATGCATTTCCCAATCCATCTGGGCTGCTACGGCAGAATTTTCGCCTTAGCTGTCAGGGAAGGCGGTACTTTTATTCCTAATTCGTTTGCAGTTTGCCAGTTTATAAAAATATCATTATCCCTGCTGCTTTCGACGCCCAATTGGGCAATCTGCTTTTCTTTTTTTAATAATTTCACAGCCATTTCCCCTGTTTGTCGGCCCAATTTATAATAATTAACTTCCACTGCAGCCAGTGCTCCTTGTTGCACACCAGCAGCCTCTCCCGTAAAAACCGGTTTTTTGGCCAGTTTTGCCCACAGCAATATTTCATCCAACCCGGAATTTACAGTCTTGTCGGTAGGAAGATAAAGCACATCAATCTCACCCAAAAGATTTTTGGCTGCATGCACTGCTTCCATGTCGTTTTCAACTTCTTTGGTAATTATGGTCATGTTATAGTCTGCCACACTTTCCCGTAACCTTTCAACCTGCAACGCAGCATATCTTTCCGCTTTGTTGTAAATAATTCCTATTGTCTTGGTTTCCGGAAGCAGTTCCCGCAGCAATTGAAGCTGCGCGCAACCAGTGGTAAGATCTGTGACGCCGGCAATTAGCCTTGCTGAATTATTTAACTTTTCTTCCAGCCCGGCACCTACAGGATCGGTTACAGCTGTAAACAGAACTGGGATACGGTTCTGTGAAATGGCAGCTCTGGCGCTTGGCGTAGAAATAGCAAGGATTAAGTCCGTTTTCTCCTTAGTAAATTTATCTACAATATATCTCGCTTGTTCTTCATCTCCCTGGGCATTTTCATAGCTGATCAAAATATTTTTGTCCGGTTCAAAACCACTCTCTTCTAAATAGTCCATAAAACCTTGCCTGGCAGCATCTAAGGAAGGATGTGACACAATTTGTATAACTCCTAGGGTTGTTTTTTTCTCCTGACAGTTGCCAAGAAGAACTAACGCAATAACAAAAAGCGCCAGCCATAGTCCTTTTTTTAACATAAACCATGTCCCCCCAAAAAAGCATCCTCAGTTAATTCTACTGCGCTTTAATCCAAACAATTCCTTTTATTGAATTAAGGTTCTAATAATTCACAGCAATCTCCAGCTCTTTAAGGACCTGGAGTTGTAAATAAGCCGTGCTGTCAGTAACTATTTTAATCATTTTTTTTCATACCTCACTAGTCAATCGATTCTCCTACGAGAATAATGTATAGTTTTTTTAAGTGTCAAGCATCTTTCTCTAAAATTACATGCTGAGTTTATGAACATTTGCCTGCTTGAGAAATAAATAAATAAAGTCCTTTATTTATTTTCTAAAGAATTTTCTAAAGGATTCTTAGGATTCTAAAGGATTCTAAAGAATTGAAATACCAGCTGTTAGTGTAAAATTACTGTAGGATACCCTGCAGGAAAAAAAGGGCAGGGGAAAGAAATAAGACCTCACCGTCTGGCGAAAGACGGAGCCTTAAGCCCTAAGGCAAAAAGACTCGAGAGGTGAGGTCTTATGGAAAAGATAATTCAACACTTATGGGATAAATTCCTGCTGGTTGGGGAAAACGTAATTGAGGCTTTAGAGAGAAAAATCACATATCCGGAGTTGGAAATCAAGGTTAAAGAGATCCTTAACCAATTGGGAAAAGACATACTGAAGATGGTCCTGGAAACCCAGGATGCTTATCTGGTTGAGCACCGGGAAGAACGTCCCGGTTGGGTGGTTGAGCGGCGTCAAGAAGAGAAACATGTGGTCACAGTCTTTGGAGAAATGAGCTATCATCGTACCTACTTTTACCATAAAGAAACCCAATCCTACGCTCATTTAGTTGACGACTATGCCGGATATACACCACACATGCGGGTGGATGCAGCAGCTAAGTCCGTATTGGCTGACATGGCTACCGAACAATCTTACCGTCGTAGCGGCAGAGGGCCGGAGCAGTACGGATGGGGAGAAAGTTTGAGTGGACAGACAGTCAAGAATACCATAGACAGAATTAAAGTGCCCTTGAGTAGCGATGATATAATACCTGCGCAAAAGCGAAGGGTGAGGATTTTGTACATAGAAGCAGACGAGGACCACGTAGCCCAGTGGGGAAAAAAGGGACGGATGCAAATACCGTTGATCTATGTACATGAAGGAATAGAAAAAGCAAGCCGGGGTAGGAACCGGCTCCGGAATGCCCGCTATTTCAGCGGACCGTACAAGACCATTGACGACTTATGGTTTGCTGTCCTGACTATATAGAAAAGCAATATGAACTAGACCAGATAGAAAGGATTTATATAAACGGGGACGGAGCAGCGTGGATTCGCAGCGGAACAGAAATAATACCCAAGTCCATATTTATACTTGACCTCTTCCACCTGAGCAAATATATAATAGCCGCTGTAGGCCCTGAGCCCAAACTACAAGCAGCCCTTTGGGAACATATAAAGCGCAGTGACTTGGAAAAAGTAATGGTTGTATTGGATAAAGCCCAAAAACTCCGTCCAGAGCGCCAGAAAGCGATTACAAAAACGAAGCGGTACATTCGGGGGCAGTGGGATGGGATAGAAGCGCGTAACCGATACCGTGAAGAAGTGCAGGGATGCAGCGCAGAAGGACACGTAAGCCATATACTATCTGCCAGATTAAGCAATCGGCCAGGGGGATGGAGCAAAGCAGGAGCCGAACAAATGGCCAGCCTTCGGGCAGCCAAAGCCAACGGGTTAAATATAAAGGAAATATACCTGGCCCAGCAAAAACAACCGGTAAAAGCGTTACAGGTAGACGCAGAAAAACTAAAAAGGGCCAAGAGAACAATCCAAAGGAACGTGGCAATAGAAATGATTCGGAATATGCCCATCCTGAAAGGACCCCAGAGTCCATTGACCAAGGCCCTCAGGGCACTAGCCGCTACTGCATAGACCTGTGCTAAGGGCAACCAGAAATAATATGTATCTTCATAGTAAAATATTAGCAATACAACCATATAATTCAAAAATTAATCAAAAAATATCAGGCAAATTTACAACGAGGCTACCGCTCTGAACCGGATAGGTGAATTTTTTTCGTAAAAAATCCTACAGTTACTTGACACTATCATACCAGCTTAAAAATGTTGACACAAAAAAAAATATTAGCTATAATAACACTTGTCGTTGTCGGGGCGTAGCGCAGCTTGGTAGCGCATCTGGTTTGGGACCAGAGGGTCGGGGGTTCAAATCCCTCCGCCCCGACCAGTAGACAAAATAATATGGCCCGTTGGTCAAGTGGTCTAAGACACCGCCCTTTCACGGCGGTAACAGGGGTTCGAATCCCCTACGGGTCACCAGGAGCCGTAGTGTAGCGGTTAACATGTCGGCCTGTCACGCCGAAGATCGCGGGTTCGATTCCCGTCGGCTCCGCCAACGCCGACGTAGCTCAATGGTAGAGCAGCTGACTTGTAATCAGCAGGTTGCGGGTTCAAATCCCATCGTCGGCTCCATTTTCATGGAGAGATTCCCGAGTTGGCCAAAGGGGGCAGACTGTAAATCTGCTGGCAATGCCTTCGCTGGTTCGAATCCAGCTCTCTCCACCACTTGATTGGGGCGTAGCCAAGCGGTAAGGCAGCGGATTTTGGATCCGCCATGCGTTGGTTCGAATCCAGCCGCCCCAGCCATAACCATAAAAAGAACAAAACACCTTCGCAAGGAAGGTGTTTTGTTCTTTTTTGCTTTATCGCTACACTGATACATAAAAAAACGGGAAATTTAGCAAATTAAGCGATGTTAGCATTTAAACTACAAATAGGATGGTGTAGCAAGCATGTCTGAACAAAAAGATTACCAAAGCAAAAATGAAAAATCAGGACCTAGTGTTCTTAGGGAAAAAGACTGTGAAAACTGTATGGAATCCGACTGTCCAGTCATTAACGGTTTATGCTAGTCAAAACTGAAGGCAATAAGTCTTGGTGCTGCACCAAGACTTATTGTTGTTCTATAAGCTGTTTTAAAACCATCCTTCCCTGTTTTTCATAAGCATCCAGAAATTGTTCTTCGCTTAATTCTTCTAGCAGGTGAGGTTCACTAAACCGCTCCAGAAACCATTTTCCCATAGCTAAACAGTATTTCACTTTCGTTTTATCGTTTATTCCGGAACAAGTTAAATCCAAACGGGCCCCGTCAAAATCATAAACTATTTTAAAGAACAGTTTATATTGCTTGTCGCTTATAGTTTTAAGTTCATAGCTTTGTAATATTTCTTCCATAAAATCATAGTAGAGTTTGCTCATTTCCAGATAAGTTATCGCCTCAGATGCTTCCAGCCAGCTATTAAGGTTCCACCGGCATCCTGTTAAAAGGCCTTTGCAATATAAACTCATTTGTAAAACAAAATTTTCTTCGCTGCGGCCTACCGGAAATAGCCGGCATGGCAACGGCCGGTAAGGATGGATCCGGCATTTTTTGCCCCGTTTGAATAAACACTCCCCTTTTTTCACATGCTTTAAGACAGGCAAAAACCAACCCGTATCCTGCAGTTTCAAGAAAAGCACATACTGGGGGATAAATTCGTGAGTTGGCAGATTTAAACCGGCTGATAAGCGGATTATATCGTAAGGGGTTAACTTGATTAACATCTCATTGCAACAATTGCCGCACATCTTACAAACGAAGTTAAAATGCTCCCCATTTTGCAAAACACGTTTAACTTCCTGCATAATTTTTCCCTCTTCCGTTTGCCTGCCGAGCTTGACCATTATAGCCCTAAAAATGCTTAACTGCACAAACAAGAAAATAGTAAACAAAAGTAAAAGGCCTTAGGATGCACAAACCTAAAGCCTCTACTTACTGGTGCGGCAGAAGGGACTTGAACCCCCACCCTGCTAATCAGGACTAGAACCTGAATCTAGCGCGTCTGCCAATTCCGCCACTGCCGCATTTCTTTAACCAGAACATTATTCATTATAACATGAAATCAGGATTTGTCAAACCTTCAAAATTATTTTTTTCTATTTTTGTTCAATTTAGTTCAAGATATTTTCTGTTAGTCATCATTTTACTTCCAGTGCAGTTCAACATCATCTTCATATTTTAAAGCTGTAGTAAAACCCGCCTCTTCCCCATTCACTTTCATGACAAGAGTTCCTTTCTCCTTTTGGGCCATTAAATCAAAATCCAGCAAAGCAAATAAATCCGACAAAATTGGCGGTGTTTTTTTAGGCCACTCAAACTCCATGTTTTGTCCATTTAAAAAGATTTTAAAATTAGCCCGCGCTGGATCGGTATTTCCACCGGTTTTAACTTCTAAAACATCCCCTTCCTGTAGCAAAGTGCTCATGTCGGCATTTTCTCCGTTTACTTTTAGGACAGCAATTTCTTCATGTTTATAACCCAATAAAGTTAGTATCTCCCCTAGCCGGTTCACAGTGTGGTACTCTATTTTGCAATTATCCTCCAAAAGGAAATCAGCATCAGCAGCTCTGCCGTTCACTTTGACCTGCGGCTTAACATGAATTTCTTGGTCATTAACCAAGATCCGCAGCGGATTTAAATTTACGACCTCTTTCAAAGTAGCTATGCGGTCCTTGCCATCCACTGCAGGAATAAATTTAATCTGATCTCCTTTTGTGATGTTATCCTCTAATTTACAGGGCCGATCATTAAGAAAGATCTGGGCAGGAGTGCCTTTGTGCCCGCGTAAAAATGTTAACTGGCCGTTAATTTCTACAGCCAAGGCTTTGCCAGGCTTACCATAGAGATATTTTAAATTAATGCCTGCAGCAATCAAGGCATCTGCTACAGTTGATTTTTGATAAGTCGCCAGTCTTACCGGTCTTTGATTTACCCCAACTTCCATAAACCTAAAACCTAAATTCTTTAAACCGCTAATCGCAATACCTAAGGGAGTGATCATTTGCGGCACACTTAAATTGTTGATTTTGCCTTTTATTCCTTTGAGAATTTCTTTGCCTTTGACTCCAATGCGGTTGGCGGGCAATTCCAGGTGCGCCGCAATTTTCGCGATTAAGCCGGGAGTGAGGCTGCCTCCGCCAACACAAATTACCGCCTGCGGAGCTCTCCCATTTACCTCCAAAAGCGCATTGGCTATTTGTTTTGCAAGGTCATCCACTGTATCGTCTATTACCTCTTTCACCTTGTCGGTCGGTACAGTATGAGCATTGCCGAGTACATCATGAAAACGTATTGTTTTTTTACTGAGTCCTCTTTTGACCTTTTCGGCAGTTTGAAAATCCAGTAAAAAAACCTGGGCTATTTTTTCTGTAATTTCATCCCCAGCAACAGGTACCATGGCATAGGTCTTTACAGAACCATCGGAAGTAATGGCAATGTCTGAAGTTCCCGCACCGATATCAATCAGCGCCAGATTCAACTGGCGCATATTGCTTGGTATAGCCATCTCCGCAGCCGCAATTGGCTCCAGGGTCAAACTCCGCATTTTTAAACCCGTGCGTTTTAGAACAGCAAATAAAGAATCAATAACCACCCTTGGAAGAAATGTGGCGATCACCTCAACCTCCATCTTTTCACCCATTTGTCCCAATAAGTTAACGATGCGGCTGCCATCAAGAAAATAATTGGTGATACTGTAACCCACGCAGTAGTACTCTGCATCTAAAGCATTTTCTTGTTGTAAATTTTGTTGCGCCATTTGTACCGCTTGCATTTCCAAGCCTAGTATATCTTCGAGAGTAATTTCCCGAAGTTCAAGCTGGAAGCACCCTTTTCCCTTAGCGGTCTTTAACGAACGACCTGCAGCTGCCACTGCCACTTCCTCTATTCTTTCCCCTAGTATTTTTTCCAATGATTGCTTGATATTTTGCACAACCTCTGCAACCAACGGAATATCGTGGATTTGGCCGTCGTACATTGCCCTTTCCTTATGTTCTTCGACTGCTGAGGCAATTATCTTGTAATTTTCTTTCTCTTTCTCCATAGTTATACCGACAACACTACGTGTTCCTATATCAATGGCCGTTATACGGTCCATACTCTTTTCCACCTCCAAAAATGTAGATTTACCATAATATTCGACTTATAATATAAGTATTCCTGTCTATACCCCGACAGAGCAACAAACACCTAACTTGGTGGCAAGAACGGAGTGAGCTATTTGTCTACAGGACTATTTATTGTTGGACTCAAGGATGCACTGCCAATTGCATTAGGTTACCTGCCTCTTGGCTTTGCTTTTGGTTTGCTGGGAGCCGAGGCCGGTCTGAAAACACTGGAGATAGTTCTGATGTCGCTTTTTGTTTACGCCGGCTCAGCTCAATTTATTGCTGTAAGTATGTTAAGCTCAGGCGCCAGCAATATGGCCATAATTATAGCCACTTTCTTTGTTAATTTCCGGCATTTTTTAATGAGTACCGCACTCTTGCCACATTTCCGGAATTTTTCGCCACGCGTTATTCCTTTGCTAGCCTACGAGCTTACTGACGAAACGTTTGTAGTATCAACCGCCAGGTATAGCCATGAACCGCCCCACCAAAGCTACCATTTGGGCTTAAGCTTAACATCTCATTTGGGTTGGATAAGCGCTTCCTGGCTAGGGGCCAGCACCGGCTCAGCATTAATCTCGACAGAAAAATGGGGCTTGGATTTTGCTTTACCTGCCATGTTTATTGCTTTGCTTTTTTTCACGCTGCGCAACAAGCGGTCTTATTTAGTGGCCTGCTTGGCCGGAGGTTTTTCGCTCTTTGCGGCTCTTTACATTCCTGGCAATTGGGGAGTGCTTTTAGCGGCTATTCTGGGAGCTACGGGAGGTGTAATCAGCGAAAAGTGGATAGCAGAATAGTCTGGTTGCTGCTTGGCATGAGCCTAGTTACTTATTTGCCAAGGGTTTTGCCTTTGGTGCTTTTTAAAAATTTTCAGCTTCCTGATCTGTTGTTAAAATGGCTTGGCTATATTCCAACTGCAATTTTGGCAGCCCTTTTACTGCCCAGCCTGCTGATTAGAAACGGGCAACTCAACATTGCCTCGCATAATGAATACTTAATAGCTGCTCTGCCTGCATTTCTGGTAGCCAAGACAAGCAAAAGCATGGTCTGGACAGTGCTGGCTGGAATGGGGGCTGTGATGTTGCTCAGGACAATTGGCTAAAAAATACCAACAGGCCAGCAGTACTGCTGGCCTGTTGGCTCAAGGAGGTCTATGAAGAAGTGAGTGTGTACTTCTATTATGACCCCTTTTTTTAATTTCATACACGTTCTTACTAAAAAGTTTCTATTTTTCAACTTGTGCCTGATAAGCTGCCTGAAAAGCCTTACGGCTGGCAGAGATGGTACGGTCAATGTCTTCCCAACTATGAGCCAAGGACATAAAGCCTGCCTCAAATTGCGAAGGTGCCAGGTAAATTCCTTGTTCCAGCATGGATTTAAAATAGGCAGTAAAAGCTTTCAAATTTGAGGTGGACGCACTTTTATAGTCGGTAACCGGTTGAGCTGTAAAGAAAACTGAAAACATCGCTCCCACCCGGTTAAATGTAGCTTTAACGCCACTGGATTCGGCCGCTTCTTTTAAACCTGCCTCCAAAAGGGCGGATTTTTCTTCTAATTCGGTATAAACGCCGGGTTTGCTCAAAAGATTAAGGGTTGCAATACCTGCGGTCATTGCCAAAGGATTGCCGGACAGAGTACCTGCCTGATATACCGGACCGGCAGGCGCAACTTGTTCCATAATTTTTCTCTTGCCACCGTAAGCGCCTACGGGCAAACCGCCTCCAATAATTTTACCCAAGCAGGTTAAATCGGGATCTATTCCATACAGCTCCTGTGCCCCTCCATAACTTACCCGAAATCCGGTCATAACTTCGTCAAAAATGAGCAATACCCCATAGTCAGCTGTTAATTGGCGCAGGCCCTGTAAAAATCCTGGCAAGGGAGGAACACACCCCATGTTGCCTGCTACGGGTTCAACTATTACCGCAGCTATATCATCCCCTTCCGCGGCAAAAATTTTTCGCAAGGTTTCAAGGTCATTATAAGGCGCAGTAATAGTATTGCTTGCTATATTTGCAGGAACGCCGGGGCTGTCAGGTACTCCCAAAGTTAAAGCGCCGGAGCCTGCTTTAATCAGCAAATGATCCGCATGCCCGTGATAGCACCCTTCAAACTTGACAATTTTATTTCTTCCTGTGTATCCCCTGGCTAAACGCAGCGCACTCATAGTTGCTTCAGTGCCCGAATTAACCATCCTTACCATTTCTATGGAAGGTACAGCACTAGTTACCATTTCCGCCATAATATTTTCCAGTTCAGTCGGGGCGCCGAAGCTGGTGCCTATTTCATCAATACAATTTTTCAAAGCAGCACATACTTCGGGATGATTATGGCCTAAGATTAAAGGCCCCCAGGAAGCAACATAATCAATATACTCATTGCCGTCTACATCTGTTACTTTCGAACCTTTCCCGCTTTGAATAAAAGGAGGATTTAAGCCAACCGCTTTAAAAGCTCTGACCGGGCTATTCACGCCCCCGGGAATCAATTCTTTTGCCTTAGCAAATAATTCCTGTGAACGCCGCATTTCAAGCGCCACGTTATCACCATCCTTAATCTATTCCATAAAATACTGCATACTGGACTTTTTCAGTTCCTCGGTGCTAAATAACAACTGATAATCGTCTATTTGGACTGTCCGGGAGATATTGGCGGCAACCTTTTCACATTCTTCCGCCGTTTTCGCATGGATCATGGTGAAGAAGTTGTAAGGCCAATCAGGATAAGTTGGACGTTGATAACAATGGCTTACTTCAGGGAAAGCAGCCATTAATTTTCCAACCTCTGCAGCTCTTTCTTCCGGAACGATCCACACTACCATGGCATTTGCCATAAAACCAACTTCCCGGTGACACAAAGCTACCCCTAACCTTCTGATTATACCTCGTTCTTTCATCTCCCGCATTTTCTGGAGCAACTCCTCTTCGGTAATACCCAGCCGTTCGGCAATTGCTTGATAAGGTTTTTTGACTAGCGGGAGATCACCCTGTAGTTCCCTGACAATTGCTTTTTCCAGTTCATTCAACATCGGGAGCACCTTCCTTTAAGTTAAAATTAACGTTGATTTTAAAAAAGTTGACTGCCGGAAGGTTAAGCAGCTGGGAAATTCCCGTTATTTTTTTGATGCCGGAGATAGCGTCTTCCAAAGCCTCTTGCGAAGGAGCGATCAATGTAAACCACATGTTGTATTCATGCTGGCGTAGATAATTATGAGTTACGCCCGGGAGGCTGTTAATGTAGGCGGCAACAGATTTTAATTTATCCTCTGGAACTTTCAAGGCACAGAGGGTACTGACGTAGCCAAGCTTGCGGGAATCAAAGACAGCACCAATCCGCCGGATATAGCCTTCTTTTTTTAATTTAGCCAGCATTTCCAGAATTTTTTCTTCAGTTGTTTTTAGCTGCTCGGCCAAAACTGCGAAAGGTTCCGGTTCAATAGGCAAACCTTCCTGGATAGCGGTCAGCAATCTCTTTTCGGCCGGAGTTAATTCTTGGCGATTATCCACTGCCTATTAAGCCCCCCGTCTTCCCTGATAAAGACACCAGGGCTCCTCTGCCATATAATCCCCGTCATTATAGAAGTAAGCTCTTGCCCTACAGCCACCGCAAGCCTTTTTATATGCGCATGAACCACATCCGCCGCCGTAATCTAAAGTGCGCAGTTTATTGAGTATGGGGTTGGATTTCCAGATTTCACTAAATGGTGTTTCCCGAACATTCCCCAATGGGATATTTAAATATGCGCATGGTTGAACGTCACCTTTGGGGCTGATGATACAGTAATGGGTACCGGCCAGACATCCCCTTTGAAAGCGCATTTCCATTCCCAACTGCTTGGCAATGCGCATGAACTGGGGTGCACAAGTAGGCTTAAGCTCGATTGCCACTTCCTTTTGTTTTTCTAAAATTCTGGTGAGGACTTTTTCGTATTGCTCTGCCCGCAAAGATTCCTCTTCAATGTTTACCGCCCGACCTGTAGGCACCAAGAAAAAAAAGTGATGGGCAACAGCCCCCAATTCGACGGCAAAGTCGGTTATTTTTTCTAATTCCTCGTAATTCCAGTCAAAGACCGTAGTATGCACCTGGAAAGGGAGTCCTGCGGCCTTACAATTTTTCATGCCTGCTACAGCTTGTTCCCAAGCGCCTTCGTAGCGGCGCAGGCGGTCATGTTTTTCCGGATCTATGCTGTCTAAACTGATTCCTATACCTAAGGCGCCGGCTGCTCTGAGCTTTTCGGCAACTTCAGGGGTGATTAAAGTACCGTTAGTACCGAATACCGGTCGTAGGCCCAGACTCTTGGCGTAGGCTACTAACTCGTAAATATCTCCTCGCATTAGAGGTTCCCCGCCGCTGAAAATCATGATCTTGAAACCGGCTTTAGCGATTTCGGTTAACATCGCTTTAGCTTCCGACGTTGACAGCTCATCACTGACTTTAGCCCCGGCATCACGATAACAATGATCGCAATACATGTTGCATTGATTAGTTGAATTCCAGGAAATAATCACTATGCATACACCTCCTGTACCAGCTATGCTTTGAGCCACTCTGCCACATCTTTAGCCCAATAGGTGATTATCAAGTCTGCCCCGGCTCTACGCATACCGGTAAGAAATTCAATCACTACTTTCTGCTCATCGATCCAGCCCTTTTGGGCCGCGGCCTTCACCATAGCATATTCACCGCTGACATTGTAACAAGCTACGGGATAATGGAACCGGTCTTTAACTTCCCTAATGATGTCAAGGTAGGCCAGTGCCGGCTTAACCATTACTATATCGGCGCCTTCCTCAATGTCCAATTGTACCTCCCGCAGAGCTTCTTCCCGGTTGGCGGGATCCATTTGGTAGCTCCTGCGGTCTCCGAATTGAGGCGCCGAGCCGGCAGCATCTCTGAAAGGCCCGTAAAAACCGGAAGCATACTTGGCAGAATAGGCCATGATGGGGATATGGGCAAAACCATGTTCGTCCAAACAGGAGCGTATAGCTTTAACCCGCCCGTCCATCATATCGGACGGCGCTACCATATCAGCGCCTGCCTCAACATGAGACAATGCCGTTCGTGCCAAAAGCTCCAAAGTCGAATCGTTTAGAATTTCTCCGTTTTGTACTATTCCGCAGTGGCCATGGTCCGTAAATTCACATAAACATACATCGGTAATCACTACTAAATTCGGGAACTCCTTTTTCAAAGCCCGTACAGCCTGCTGTACTATGCCGCTGGAATCATATGCCCCCGAGCCAACAGGATCTTTGCTTTCCGGGATACCGAACAAAATAACCGCCTGAATGCCCAGGTTAATCACTTCTTGGGCCTCCCGCAACAATTCATCAACGGAAAGCTGAAAAACTCCAGGCATTGAAGCCACGGGATTTTTCACTTTTTGCCCGTGGATAACAAATAAAGGATAGATTAAATCCTGAGTATTCAATACAGTTTCCCGTATCATGCTGCGCAGTTGCTCGGATTTTCGCAACCTTCTTGGACGGTAATTTGGAAAAAAGGACACCTGCTTTACCTCCTATCTGGAATAGTTAGTTTTACAAACCGATTTCAGCATCTGTCAAATAGCAGGCAGGATCAGACTCCCAGAAGTCACCTGTAACCGCTTCAGCCCTGGCGCGGAAATTGCCATTGCAAACATCGAGCCACCGGCATTTGGCGCACCGGCCTTTTAACAGCGGTTTTCTATTCTTTAAACCTGCCAAGATCGGATGGCTAACATCGGTCCAAATTTGGCCAAAAGGCCTCTCTTTAACATTACCGAAAGTATGGTTTTGAGTAAATTGATCAGGATGAACGTTGCCGTACCAGTCCACTTCTCCAATAGCTATCCCTGTTCTGTTGCCTCCGTTTATTTTGAGTAAATTCAGCACTTGTTCCGCTCTCAACGGATCCGAATTTTGTAATTTCAGATAAAGATATACCCCATCGGCATGGTTATCAACAGTTAAAATCTCTTTTTCCAGTCCTCGCCGGTGAAAATCCATTGTTTTTTCCATGATCAAGTCCATAGCATATCTGGATTCTTCGTGGGTAATATCTTCTTTTACCATCTCACTTCCGCGACCGGAGTAAACTAAATGGTAAAAACATACCCGTGGAATATTTTCTTCCTCAATTAATTTAAAAATATCATGCAAATCAGCATAATTATGCCTGTTAATGGTAAAG
Organism: Zhaonella formicivorans; assembly: GCF_004353525.1. NCBI lineage: Bacteria > Bacillati > Bacillota > Clostridia > Neomoorellales > Zhaonellaceae > Zhaonella > Zhaonella formicivorans. The sequence continues at coordinate 840,216 of NZ_CP085524.1, read as the reverse complement.
CGCAGCCCCACCCTTTGTCCGACCTCTAGACAGTTTTGGATGCCGCGTAAGGCTGCATCAAAAGCCCCTTTTTTGCCGCGAAACCGATCGTTGTTTTCACCTATGCCATCCAGACTGATTCCGACGTATCCAACCCCTATTGTTTTCAAGTCTTTAGCCATTTCTTTGTCAATCAAGGTACCGTTCGTAGAAAATGTAACCCTGATCCCGTGCCTCGTGGCATATTTTGCAAGGTCCATGATATCTTCCCTAATTAAAGGTTCTCCGCCGGAAAAAAGGATCACCGGCACATTAAAAGCAGCCAGGTCGTCAATAAAACGTTTCGCTTCAGCATGGGTCAGCTCGCCCTCATATTTTTTGCTTTCCGAGCCGGCGTAGCAATGGATACATTTTAAATTACATGTTTTTGTACAATTCCATACCACTACCGGCCCTTGATTAGTGGTAGTCCCATGAACAGCACCGCGGGAGCTGTGACTATATCTTAAACCATCGCCAAAATATGCTGAATCGCATAAAAGTTTAGTAACGCTGATCAAGGTATCCCGCCTCTCACTTGTATTTTTGTATATAATCTACGATGGATTGTACTAATCCTTCGATGGTATATTCTGTTGCTTGTACATGTACTGTTAGGCCGGAATTCTTAGCAGTTTGGGCAGTTATTGGTCCTATGCAGGCCACAGTCACACCAGCCATCAATTCATGGAGCTGGTTGGATGCAATACCATCCACAAAGTTTTTAACGGTAGAAGAACTGGTAAAGGTCACCATGGTGATCTGCAGCTCTTTTAACATTTGGGTTAAATTCTGCTCTCCAAAACGGCTTTTTACCGTACGGTAAGCAATTACCTCAGTTACTTCAGCCCCTAATTCTTTAAGAGAATCTGCCAGAACTTTGCGGGCTATGTCAGCCCGTGGCAATAATACTTTATCTCCTTTAACGATTTTATCCTTTAAGCCTGCTACCACTGCTTCTGCTACATATTCTTCAGGTACATATTCAATGTTTAAACCGTATTTTTCCAAGCATTCACGGGTTTTTGGCCCAATAGCGCAGATTTTAATACCATATAAGTTACGCACATCCATTTGTCTGTTTCTCAATCTCTCAAAAAAGGCTCTCACACCGTTGACGCTGGTAAAAATAATCCACTGAAATTGGTTTAATGAATCTAAGGCAGCATCAAATGCTGTCCAATCAACAGGGGAAGCAATTTCGATTGTGGGAAATTCCCAGACTTCCGCGCCTAACTCCTCCAGGCGCGCTGATAAAGCGCTTGCCTGCTCGCGGGAACGGGTCACCACAATTCTCTGGCCAAACAAAGGCTTTTTTTCAAACCATTGAAGTTTATCCCGCAACTTAACTACTTCACCTACAATTATAATGGCTGGATTTTTAAATCCGGCTTCTTCCGCTTTTATTACAATATCAGCTAAAGTGCCGGTCAGCGTTTCTTGTTCAGGTCGTGTCCCCCACCTAACCAGAGCAACAGGAGTATCGGCTGAGCGCCCGTAAGTTAATAATTGTTTAACTATATTGGGCAAATTGGCCATACCCATTAAAAATACTAAAGTGCCCATTCCGGTTGCTATTTTATCCCAGGCAATATTGGAATCCTCTTTGGTTGGGTCTTCATTGCCGGTAATAATTCCAATAGTGGAAGTGCAGTCCCGGTGGGTAACGGGAATACCGGCATATGCCGGGACAGCAATGGCCGAAGTTATACCGGGGACTATTTCAAAAGCTATGCCATTCTGCTGCAAAACTTCCGCTTCTTCTCCTCCTCTGCCGAAAACAAAAGGGTCCCCCCCTTTTAATCTGGTCACTACTAGGCCTTCCTTGGCTTTTGCCACCAAAAGTTGATTAATTTCCTCCTGTTTTAAAGTATGCCTCTCCGGTGATTTGCCCACGTAAATCAGTTCGGCATCGGGCCTGGCATAATTAAGCAGCTTTTTACTTACCAAGCGGTCATAGATTATTACATCAGCTTTTTGGATACATTGGGCGCCTTTAATAGTTAAGAGACCTGGATCTCCTGGCCCTGCACCGACCAAATAAACATACCCTCGATCTGTTTTAACTGTCACTGTTCTCAATCTCCTGTCTGACTTGATTTAAAATCTGTTTTGCTCCTAATTTTAAGAGTTTATCGGCCAGCATTTTGCCTATATCTTCAGCTGCGGAAATTTCACCCGTGACTGAATCTTTTATTACCAATCTTCCGTCCAAACCCGCTACTAAACCGGCTAAGTGGAGCTTACCGCCTTCTACTTTGCCTAAGGCACCAATTGGTATCTGGCAGCCCCCTTCCAAAGTACGGAGAAAAGACCGTTCAGCAGTAATGGCTGCAGTTGATTCCGGGTCCGCAATTTTTCTAACCACATGTAAAATTTCCTCATCCTCAGACCTGATTTCAATTCCTATGGAACCTTGCCCTACAGCAGGAAGGCTGATATCCGGGGAAATGTATTCGGTAACAAGTTGTTCATATCCCATTCTTTCCACGCCGGCAGCCGCCAGAATAATGGCAGCAAACCCTTCCTGCTGCAGCTTGGCCACACGGGTGTTGAGATTTCCCCTTAGATCTACGATCTGTAAATCTGGCCGGTAGTGCAGCAGTTGTGACTTGCGCCTCAGGCTGCTTGTTCCTACTTTTGCTCCAGGTGGTAAGGTTGCCAGGGTGTAACCCAAGTGGGATAAAACCACGTCTCTGGGATCAGTACGCTGACAAATAGCCCCGATCATCAACCCGGCAGGAAGTTGAGTCGGCAAGTCCTTCATGCTGTGGACAGCCAAATCAATTTCCCCGTTGAGCATGGCCACTTCTAATTCTTTAGTGAATAAACCTTTGTCGCCAATTTTGGCTAAAGCCACATCTAAAATTTTATCACCTTGGGTCTTAAGCTTTTTAATCCTGAAAGTGCAGTCAGGATTTAAGTTGTTTAAACGCTCAAGCACCCAGTTTGTTTGCCACAACGCCAATGCGCTTTCTCTGGTTCCAATAATTATTTCCCGCACGTTGCTACCTCCATCTTTGGCCCAGTCCTACTTTACTTTCTGACAACAAGTGACATCGTTTAGACGAGAACTTTCTTCTTTCACCTCAAGATTGAAAAGATTCTGGAGGATCTCCGTATATAAGTGGCCTTGGTGGGTTGAGGCATACTTTTTTAAGTTAACAATGGGATCGTGTATAAGCTGGTTAACAATGGAATTAGCCATAGAAGCCACAATATTTTTTTCCTTTTCCGACAAACCGGAAAGCCGGCGCAGCGCCTGGGCCAATTCCATTTCCTTTATTTGAGTAGCTTTCTCTTTGAGTGAAATAATTGTGGGAACTACAAATAGTGAGCTTAACCACTTAAAAAAAGTATCAATTTCTTCTTCAATAATATCTTCAGCCATTGCGGCAGCATTTTTCCGTTCCTCTAAGTTTTGATCTACGACGTTATGCAAATCATCTATATCGTGGAGAATTACGCCCGGGATTTTACCTACCTCGGGATCGATGTCCCTAGGAACGGCAATATCAATAAATAACATTGTTTCTTTTCTTCCGCTTAGTAACGGCTCCACATCCTCTTTTTTCAACACATAATGGGATGCAGCTGTGCAGCTGATTAAAATGTCGGCTGTGGGTAAATATTTCTTAAGTTCATCCAGCCGGACTGCTTTTCCGCCGAACTCAGAAGCCAGCGTGCAGGCCCGTTCATAGGAACGGTTAGTGACAAATACCGTTGAAACACCGTTTGCCACCAAATACCTCACGGTGAGCTCACTCATCTTTCCAGCGCCCATAATTAAGACAGAACGACCGTTGATTTTTCCAAAGTATTTTTTAGCCAATTCCACAGCTGCATAGCTTACGGAAACCGCATTTTGATCGATTTTGGTTGCGGTACGAACTTTCTTACCTACTGAAATCGCTTGTTGAAAAAGCGTATTTAAAATATTGTTAGTTGCACCATGTTCACAAGCCCACTGATAAGCTTGCCTTACCTGCCCCAAAATTTGAGTTTCGCCCAAGATCATAGAATCAAGGCCGGAAGCCACCCTAAAGAGATGTCGGACTGCATCGTAGAGGGTATACCTGTAGAGATAATCGCGAATTTCGCTTAAAGGTAAGCCGCAACTTTTGCTCAAAAAATCATAGATGCCGCCCAGTCCTGCTTCAACTTCCGTGGCAGCCACATAAACTTCTGTTCGGTTGCAGGTAGAAAGTATAACGCATCCGGCAATACAGTTTTTATCCTTTAAAATATTAAGAGCCCGCGGCAATTCATGCTGTTTAAAAGCAAGCTTCTCTCTTACTTCTACCGGCGCAGTCTTATGGTTAAGCCCAACTACAACGATATACATTGTGCAATTCGCTCCTTGACCAGTTGTTCTTGACCTGCTTTAAGCAATTCCAGAAAATCTTCTTCTACCAGCCTGTTGAAAATTTCTTGCCGTTTTTCTTGTTCGGAAATACTTTCAATTACTCTTTTTCTGATTTCTCCCATAATTTCAAGAAATTGAGCATATTCATCACCGTACTGCAACTCTAATTCTTTTCTGATTTTCTTTGCTAAAGCAGGACTTTTGCCCCCGGTTGAAATACTAATAGTCAGATCTCCCCTGCGTACTGTTGCCGGTACAATAAAATTACATTTAGCAGGATCATCTACTACATTTACTAAAATATTGCGTTCAAAACATTCTTCAGCAATTTTCTTGTTCACGTCTTCACGTGCAGTGGCGCTTACTACCAAAAATGCATCCTCTAAATCAAAATTGGAGTACTCACGCGCCACATGGCGAATTAAACCTTCTCCGGCCAGATCCCGCAGTTTTTCTGTTAGCTGGGGACTAACTACTACTACCTGTCCCCCGCACTCCAGCAGAGCCATTACTTTTCGCTCTGCTACTTTCCCCCCGCCCACGACTAAACACTTTTTGTTACATAAATTGAGAGAAATCGGATAATACGGCTTGTGCATTTATAAGCTATCCCCGCTTTCTACCCCAAATTATTTAACGAAAGTAAAGTGATCACAAAACGCAATTCTGTTACTATTTCGTGAAGCATACCCTTTTTCCTGCCTTAATCGTTAGTAAACTTAAACATATTAACTACAAATCCGCAGATAATACAAATTAAAGAAAAAATGCACAAATCAAGCTTTTTAAAACCTCCTAGTGCCAACAAAATCCGCCAATAAATTCAGTGTAGCCTTATAAGGAGTATCAGGCAAATAGCTAAGCTGCTTTTTTGCTTTGCCGAGGTATTTGGTCGCAATTTGAAATGACATGTCAACTGCCTCACAGTTTTTGATAATTTCCAGGGCTTCATTGATGCTGTTCTTTTCAGCAAAGCGGCTTAATAGCAATTTCTCCAGCCGCTCTTTGCGGGAACTGACCTTAAGTGCAAATATCGTCGGTAACGTTAATATGCCTTGTTTTAAATCGCTGCCTACAGGCTTACCAAGCTCTTTTTCGTCTGCGATTACGTCCAAAATGTCATCAGTAATTTGGAAAGCCATGCCCAGGTAATGGCCGTACTTTTGCAAGGCCCTTTCCACAACTGCCGGAGCTCCGCTGGCAACTGCCCCCAACTGGCAGCTGGCCGAAATTAACATGGCTGTTTTTCTTTTGATGCGATAAAAATAATCCCTTATATTCTGCCGTATATCAAAAGTGCTTGCAATTTGTTGAATTTCCCCCTGGCACATTTCCGTACTAGCCTTAGCTAAAATTTTAGCGATCCTGGTTTCTGTATAACCTGCAATTAAAGTCAGTGATTTGGCGAGTAAGTAATCACCTGTTTGCAGTGACAGGGTGTTACCCCATTTAGCTTTTACAGTAGGTATTCCTCTTCTTGTCAAAGCACGGTCAACCACATCGTCGTGCACCAGAGAAGCCATATGAATCATTTCCAGGGCAACAGCCAAAGGCAGCAGGTTTTGCAAAGAATAGTCAGCAAATTTGCCTGCTAACAATGCAAAGGCAGGGCGTAAACGTTTACCCCCTGCTTTAAGTAAATGCTTAGAGGTTTGGGTTAAAACTTCATGCGGCGCTTGCACGTGCCTGTTTAATTCCTTTTCCACCAGCAGTAGATCATTTTGAATATCATCCAAGATACCCACGCCAAACATAACTTTCACCTGCTTAACTGCATTAGCCTAAATTCCTAAAACTTATGCCACCTGTATAAATATTTAATTCGAGTGTTAAATTAAAAATCCTGCTACCGGCTTAAAATAAGGGGAAGCCCAAAATGGCTACCCCATAAGTAAGGAATCATCTTTTTCAATTACAAAGTGATTGAGTCCCCCGGTTGTAGCAAGATTACTTTACTTAAACTTCCAACTTTAATTTTAAATTTGTCAACATTTTGCCGGATTGCCGGGAAAGTATTGTAATGCATAGGTATAACCTGTTCGGGAGATAACATTTTTACGGCCTCGACCGCATCCTCTACTCCCATAGTATAATTATCACCTATGGGCAACATTGCCACATCTATTTTCTGAAGAGCACCAATGAGCTTCATGTCCCCGAACAGGGCTGTATCGCCAGCATGGTATAAGGTTTTTCCTTCCACCTTAACCAGGAAACCGCAAGGTGTACCCGTATAGATAATTTTACCGTCTTTCATCACAGCCGAACCATGCCAAGCCGCTGTCAATTTAACATTCCCAAAGGGGAAGCTGTAAGATCCTCCAATATGCATAGCGTGAGTTTGTGCGCCGAAGGACTGGCAATAATAAGCCAGCTCCGTAGGGGCTACGATAACGGCATCGCATTTTTTGGCAATGGCAATAGCATCACCAAGATGGTCATCGTGCCCATGGGTTACTAAAATTGCTTTTACATTTACTTCCTCAGGTTTAATCTTAGCCAGGGGATTGCCGCTCAGCCATGGATCAATTATAATGTTCCCCTGGCCGCACTCAATTTGAAAGCAAGCATGGCCGTGATAGAAGAGCCTCACTTGAATCACCCTCCTGTTTAAAAAATAGTATTTAAGCGGGATAAATACGCTTTACTGTATTAGAGGCAGTTGTCTCAGCATCTTAAAATTACGGACCATTTCCGGATTTCTGTCTTGAGCTTGCTGCAACAGTTTGGTGGCTCCGTCTGCATCCCCTTTTTTGTCTTGAATCAAAGCCATCCACAGGTAGGCTTCCGCCTGGTTTTCTTCCCTCTGGGCGGCATCTTGTAATAACAATGTGGCCTTGTCCCAATCCTTGAGGAAGTAGCAAGCTATACCAGCGTTTAGTTTTACCTGCGGTGCAACGGACAAAATTGGTTTCCCCAGCGTTTCCCAAAGCCACTTTTCCTTGGGTGTTAAAGCTGCTACTTGCTCTTCTATATTTGCCGGTAGTTGTTTGGCCTTGATAAATAGCTTTTCTGCCTCAGCTTGCTTACCTTGCTGCAGATAACTTATTCCACCCAGGGCATACACCTTGGCTAAATTTTCGTATACTGCTTCCGCCCAGCGGGCTTTGTCCCTGGCAGTTTCCATGGCCTCCACAGCCTTGCGAATCTCTCCGTTTTGCCAATAAATTTCCGTTAAATTAGCATAAATTTGCCAATTAAAACGATCTTTTTTCACAGCCCTTTCCCCTAAGGCAATTGCTTTGTTCTTCTCCCCTTTGGAAAGATAGATTCGTGCCATATCTATATCAAAGGAGGCTTGGAAAGGATCAAAGACAGCTGCTTTAGCAAAGCGATCTAATGCTTGATCAGGATTATTTTCCTGCACTGCTGCCACAGCTTGGCGTGCAAAAGAATTGCCGATTAGCAAAGAACTACTCAATATTATTGCTAGCAAAACCGCCAAGGAAACACCTGACAGGTAAAAAAACTTGAGATTAACAAAAGTTTTTGGTTCCAGGATTTTATAATCCGACTCTGCACTTCTCGTTAACGCCCTAGTTAAGCCGAACAAGGACCATAGCACAATAGTAACTGCAGAAAGGGATAAATCAAAATCGATCATTGCATGCCCGCCAATAGCCAGGGCTGCTACGGTCATTGCAGCTTGCAACAACTTTTGTTCACCTTGCTCTCTTGAGTAATTTTTCCAACTTGATAGCAAGAAGAATAACCATAGCCCTACCCAGAGAGCAAAGCCGATGGTGCCAACCTCAGTCCACAGTTGAATCCAGTCGTTATGCACTTGGGTTGAGGAATAACCGTAACCCTGAAAACTTTTATAGGTGGATTCCCATGCTCCTCCGCCCAGACCAAGGATAGGCCTGACTTTGATAATGTTATTCCAAGCTTCTTTAGCCCAATACAACCTTTCCTGACTATTGCGGTCACTTAAACTGATACTTTTAAGCCTATGAAGAAGCTGTTCCGGCAAAAATTTGGCTGCCAGATCATTTTGTGTAAAAATAAGAACTAAAAGAAAAGCAATGAACAGCGAAAGAGTTATTATCGCAACAATCCTCAGTGTTTTTAAATTATATTTAAGCGTGATGTTTTTGCTTGATAAGTAATTTAAAACTACCTGCGCCCCCAGGGCGATAAACATGCCTAGTATTAGCCAGAGACTTGCCAATCCTGTATTTCCCGCCAAGATTAAAGGAATAAATTTTAAACTCCCGATCAACACAGCAATCAGGGTAATAGTAAAATGAGTTAGAAATGCAAAACGCTTTTCTTTGGGATTTGTGAGAAAAAACAGCAGAACAACTAGCGGAAATACTAAAAACGCGCCTCTAGAATTTGTGCTTAAAAAAACTAATATCAAGGAATAATTGCCAAAACTGTACATTACTTTCCAAATACCCGTGCTTACTTGCCAAAAATAAAACCCCAAAAAAGACAGAGCCAGCAAATAAATAGCCAGGGTATTGGGATATTGTAATGTTGAGTAAATCCGCCCACCTAAAAATCCGTCATTAATATGTATAACACCTAAAGCAGTAAGAATACCTGCCCAGGCTACACCTAAACCGCTGAAGTAAATAACTTGCAGCAGCTGTTTTACCCGGTGTTCCGTATAAGCCAAATTAGAACAGAGCCAATACGCCAAGAAATACAGGCTTACCTTTACGGTTTCAGCTATAGCCAGGCGCAGGTTTGCAGCTCCCAAAACAGCAAGTAGATAAGCTAAAACGAGACCGAAAGCACAATAGTCGATTGGCCTGCTTAAAAATGAAACTTCTCTGCGGCTTAGCTTCCACAGCCAGGCTGTAAAGAAAACCAGACTGAGCAAAATCAAAGTAGTTTGCTGTTCGTTTTTAAAAAACAACCCTCTAAAGTAGGGCGGATAAAACAGGATAAGCGCCAGTCCCCAAAAAGCTATCTGCCACCAAATACTGCTGTTATCCAGCGCAGCCTCTTTCACTTTCCTTTTCATTTATGTTCTCCTCTCCTACAATTTCAAAACATTGTTTAATTCTGCAACTTTAGACAATATCCTTCCATTAATGGTCCTTATCCTTCGTGAATATGTTAAGCGGGTTTGCAATTTGGTTAAAACTACAGTATGAATAAAATATTAAGGGCGCCCGGGAGACGCCCTCAGTCGTTTTTTTCCATTGTCGCAGCAGTTTCAGCAAAAGATGTCAGCTGGCTTTGTAATTTTAGTCCAGCCAAGTAGTTTTTAAAACTGGAAGACAAATCTGCTCTGGCCAAGGCAAATTCAACAGTGGCCATTAAAAAGCCTAATTTGTCACCAATATCATATCTTTGGCCGAAAAATTCATAGCCATGCATTGGCTGGGTTTTACACAGCTCCTTCAAAGCATCTGTTAATTGGATCTCACCTCCGGTGCCAGGAGGTGTCACTTCCAGAATATCGAATATTTCCGGTTGAATGATATATCTACCCATAACCGCAAGTCTGGATGGCGCCTTGTCCGGATGAGGCTTTTCTACCAGATCCGTAACCCGGTAGAGCCCTTCTCTAACAAAATCTGCCTGCAATACGCCATATTTCTTCACTTCCTCCGGCGGAACCTCTTTAATCCCCAGAACTGTGCCTCCTAATTCACCATGGATTTCAAGCATTTGTTTTAAACATGGTACAGGGCTGGAAATAATATCATCACCTAGCAATACCGCGAAAGGTTCGTTGCCGATAAATTTACGGGCACAATAAATAGCATGACCAAGGCCTTTGGTTTCTTTTTGTCTGATATAATGAATATCAGCCATTTCCGAAATTGCTACAACCTGTTCCAAAAGGCTGTAGTCCTTTTTTTCGTGAAGTAGCATTTCCAGCTCTATGGAACGGTCAAAATGGTCCTCAATAGCTCTCTTGTTCCGGCCTGTAACAATCAAAATATCTTCAATTCCTGAAGCAACAGCCTCCTCAACGATATATTGAATTGCCGGTTTATCAACTATGGGCAGCATTTCTTTGGGCTGGGCCTTGGTAGCAGGCAAAAATCTAGTTCCCAGGCCAGCCGCCGGTATTATGGCTTTTCTAACTTTCACTCTTTAAACCTCCAAAAAAATATAAAATGCCGTCAACTTCTTATCATAGAACTTACAAAATTAAATAGACTGTCCGCGAGAAAGCAAAATTTCTAAGTATACGCATAAATTATTCAACCGCACTTTTTTTTTAAAAAAACACAGATATACATACTCCTTCATAATATTATAACAAATTAAGTTGACAAAATGGTAATAATTTAGACAACAGAAATGGCTAGGTCATCCTTGCCATCTTTTGTACAAAGAGTGTTCCACACCGAGAAAGTCCAGCACTCTGCCCACCATGAAATCAATGATATCATCTAAGCTCTGGGGTTTATAATAAAAAGCCGGCATTGCCGGCATAACATGAACCCCCATTTGCGCCAGCATTAAAAGATTATGTAGATGAACTTGGCTTAAAGGGGTTTCTCTGGGTACAACAACCAACGTCCTTTTTTCCTTCAAAATCACATCTGCAGCCCTTTCCAGCAAATCAGTGGAGGCTCCTCTGGCAATAGCCGATACCGCCGACATCGTGCATGGGACAATAATCATGCCGTCGGTTTTCACAGACCCACTGGCGATTAACGCACCCACATCATTATTATCAAAGTAACGAATGAGTTCACTTGTTTCATCGATTCCAAAGTAATTTTTCAGGCTTGCTTCAATTTCCCAGGCCGCTCCCGCCAAATTCCAGCCGACTTCTTCCCGTAAAACCCTTCTGCCAGCATCGGTGATGGTAATTAAGGTTTGGTGCCCTCTTTCCAGCAAAGCTTTGATTAACCTGACTCCGTAAATTGCACCGCTGGCGCCGGTGAGGCCTATAATATATTTGCTCATCATAATCCTCCCCATTAGGTATGTAATTATTTATCTAAAGCACGCCAAAAAAACCCCGGTGTGTAATAAAATCTCAAGGTTTAGTGCCTACATGTACTGCCACAATACCTCCAGTTAACTCATAGTATTTGACATTCTCCAGGCCAACAGAGCAAAACATTTTTTTAATCTCTGACTGATGGGGGAAAATTTTCAGGGATTGGGGAAGATAACTGTAAGGTCCTCCTTGCCCAATATTTAACCTGCCTAAAAGTGGTACAAGATAGTCGAAATATAGGTAATACAACTGTTTAAAAACCGGTAAACTTGGTTTTGCTAGTTCTAAAGAAATAACTTTGCCACCTGGCTTGACTACCCGCATCATTTCCTGCAGTGTCTTCTTGATATCGGGCACATTTCTAAGCGCAAAACCTATAGTTGCGCAGGCAAAAATGTTGTCAACAAAAGGCAAGTTCACAGCGTTCCCTTGCAGCAGTTCTATACAATCTTTGAATTCAGTTTTAGCAATATTCCGCTGTGCCACTTCCAGCATCTCGCTGCAAAAATCCACTCCAACTACCTTCCCACCCGGTGTTATTTTTTTTGCCAATTCTAGAGCTAATTTACCTGTACCGCAGCATACGTCCAGACATCGATCCCCTGGCTGTAGCTCAGCTTGGGAGACAGTGAACTTCCTCCATTTTTGGTCTAAGCTTAAAGTCATTAAAGTATTCATTGCATCATACTTATGAGCAATAGTGGAAAAGATAGCATTAACATATTCTTCTTTTGAAGCATATTGTTCCGGTATTTTCATCATAACCCTCTATCCAGCCATATTCACTTGATTTTTTAATAAATTCATTTCTACATGCTCTACACAATTAAATAAAAACTGTTTACTCACCATATTTGGCAATAAAAAAAGGCTTTTCCTGGCCTCCGCCAAATTGTGTGCAGCAAGTTCCAAATACTCAGGGCAATCTAAAAAAGCTAAACTCCTGCCAAAATGCAGGCCAAATTTTCTGGCGGTTTGCAGCATATTTTCCGGCGCACCACCTAACTGAGCGCCTATGTAACAGCTTTGAGCGTACAGGTTGGCTTTTCCTTTGTCAATCACCTCTAGAAGCTTCTCCGTATTTGAACTATAGTTTATCTTGTCTTGTTTTAATATGTTAGCCTCTTGGATTTCACAAATTAAATAGGACAAATCAGCAAGCCATTCCAAAGCATTGAAATCGCATAAATAGGCAAAAAACTTGGTATAAAAGTAATCCCCAATTAAAACTTCATAGGCTAGATCATCTTTATCCTCTTGGTGGATTTGGGCTGCAAGGGAGATAAAATGAAAAACCGCAGCCAGGGCGTAGACTTTGGGTCCAGGTTTGTTAAACAATTTATTAAAAGCCAGAAGTAGGGCAGGAAGAAGCTTTTTTTCAGGATTATCCGCTCTCAGCTCAATAAACTGGGTAACAGGACCGGCACGTAGCAAAAATTCCTTTTGCACAAAACTTTGTACCGTTTGTAAATCCGGTTGCAAGTATTCCTCTAAACCGGTCACATTTGTAACCTCCTCAAATTATTCTTCTATTTCATATATTCTAGTCAAGGTTGAAAAATCCTTCCTTTGGATAAAGTTAAGTCAGTAACCGCTAATATAATCGTATTTACGCTTCAACAACATGGTAAAAAAACATAAGCCCTACAATACTTCTTCGTACTGCAAGGCTCATGCTAACCAATTCCTTTTTTTAATAAAATAAATATCCCTCCTAAAGATTTACCACTTGCTGGTGAGGAGGATTTATTGTTCCACGTTCCACTTCTGTTGCTTCGACTTGTTTTGCATTAAATTTTTCGGTTAAATATTTGCAGGCATCCCAGGGATTCACCCGTTCACCACAAGTAAATACATCAACTGCCGCATATCCTAGTTCAGGCCAAGTATGGATAGCCAAATGGGATTCCGAGATGACCACCACGCCGCTAACCCCTTGGGGGCTGAATTTATGGAAGACAAACTCCCGTACCTCTGCACCTGCTTCCAATGCAGCATTAACCATAATTTCCTCAACCTTTTTAATATCGTTGAGAATGTCAAAGTCACATCCATAAATTTCAGCTAAAACATGACGGCCTAAAGCGCTCAATTATCATTCCTCCTCATAGTTCATTTAACTTGCAATCAATCAAATTCAATTTTAAACACATTAAAAATATTTGTCAACAAAATTCTTGTTTGCAGGAGTAAGATAATAGCTTATTTTTCAAGCGTTGAGCAAGCATATGTGTTAACAAAGCTAGTTCACTGGATGCTTTTCAATATTTTTGTCTTAATATAACGCTCATAAAGGGCTGCAGTATTACGGCACATTTGTTCAGAAGTAAAACTATGACACGCTTTTTTATATGCTTCTTCCGCCAGTCTTCTGGACAAGTCCTGGTCCTGTAACAATTTAATAATTTGTGCTGCTCCTTCAGCTACGTTGCCTACTTCAAAAAGCAGTCCGGTTTTATTATGCTCAACCACTTCCGGTAAACCGCCAACATTGGAAGCAACGACAGCTTTTTTGGCAAACATGGCTTCTAATGCTACAATGGATAAACCCTCACTGAGCGATGGCACCACTATAATTTCAAAAAATGGCATTAATGCAGCGGCTTCTTTATTGAAACCTAGAAAAATAACCACATTGGTAAGTTTTAAGTTAGCAACCAGCTTTTCCAGGTTAGTTCGTTCTGGCCCATCGCCAACTATATAAAAGCGTGCTTCCGGAAATTGCTTAACCACTTCCGCTGCCATTCGGATAAACATATGAACCCCTTTTTCCCTGATTAATCTGGCAATAACAGCAATGTTCCGGCATTCTGCCATTATAAACTTTTTATGAAAATCTGCTACAGGGATAGTTTGGTTATGGCATATACCGTTGTAAATCGTTGTAATTTTCTCCGCCGGAACTCCTTCCATAGAGGCAATTTGTTGGGCTAAGGCGTTTGAAACCGCAATAATATGGTCAGTCCAGGAAGCCAGATACTTCTGGACTGCTACTACCACTTTTTGCAGCTGTGGATTTAGCCTGCGGTCGTAGATAAAATTATGGCTAGTAGTTATGATAACCGGGACATTTGCTAAACGCGCAGCTACCCTACCTAAGAGGCCTGCTTTAAAACCATGGGTATGCACTATCTGAATCCGTTTTTTCTTGATATAGCAAATTAATTGCCACAAGGCTTTTAGATCCTTCCAAGGATTGAGTGTTCCGGCCAAGGCACAAGGTAAAACTGTGACAGCACTAGCATTCAGTTCTTCAGCCAGCTGTTTTCCTTCAGGAGCGGCGATAAATACTTGATAGCGCCTGTTGTCCAGACCCCGGCATAATTCCAGCAAATGCTTTTTCAGACCGCCCTCGGCCGGGCGCATGACATGCAATACCCTAATCTGCTGAGACATGATCCCACCGTAAAAAATATATTTACACTAGCGTGTCCTTTTTTTCGGTATACTAAACCAATCGTCATTATAAAAGATCCTTAGTAAAAGAACGCCAACTTATAATAGGAAACAAAATAAAAAAGTCAGTTTTAGCAACTGACTTGAAATACATATGTACTGGTCGGAGCGACTGGATTTGAACCAGCGACCTCTACCACCCCAAGGTAGCGCTCTACCAAGCTGAGCCACGCCCCGACGCAGTACATTGTACTATATTTATAAATCATATGTCAAGTCTAATGCATGGAAAATTATTAAACTTGATTTCAACTGGATTTCAACTTATTTTAAGCTGCGACAGCTCATTATCCAACCCAAACTTGCTGTGAATTGCCTGCACCGCCTTTTGTGCATTCTCCCTGTCAATAATGCAGGATATTTTTATTTCTGAAGTAGCTATTAATTGAATATTAATATTTTCCTCAGCTAATGCTTCAAACATTTTTGCCGCTACCCCAGAATTAGATTTCATGCCTGCACCAACAATACTCACCTTAGCAACTTGATCATCAAAAGTTACACCTTTAGCGCCTATTTCTGTTTTTACTTTTTCTACAATGGCCAATGCTTTGGAGGTATCCTCTTTCTCAATTGTAAAAGAAATATCGTTATATTCATTACGGGAATTACTTTGAATAATCATATCAACGTTGATATTTTCTTTAGCCAAAGCGGAAAAAAGCTTTTGGGCAATACCTGGAACATCAGGCACATCAAAGAGTGTCATTTTAGCAACATTTAAATCATGGGCTACACCGCTTACTACCATTTCTTTTTCCATTGCGCTTACCTCCTGCACGATTGTCCCTTCGTTGTGGTTAAAACTTGAACGCACGTGTAATTTAACGTTATGGAGCTTTGCGAACTCCACCGATCTAGGCTGCAAAACAACAGCACCTAAACTTGCCAATTCCAGCATTTCATCATAAGAAATTGTTGCTAATTTTTTAGCCTGAGGAACAATTCTCGGATCGGCGGTATAAACACCGTCAACATCTGTAAAAATTTCACACATATCGGCTTTTAAAGCCGCCGCAAGAGCAACAGCGGTTGTATCCGAACCTCCGCGTCCAAGGGTAGTTATTTCTCCGTTAGCCGTTTTTCCTTGGAATCCGGCAACAATTACAATTTTACCACTGTCTAACTCGCTTTTGATCCGTTCAGCATTAATACATATTATCTTTGCCTTACTATGAACATCATTGGTTATAATTTCTGCTTGGGGCCCTGTTAAAGAAATTGCATCATACCCCAGATTGTGAATAGCCATAGCAAGCAAGGCGATGGACATCTGCTCGCCCGTAGCTAACAGCATATCCATTTCCCTGCACGAAGGTTGATTGGTTATCTTTTTGGAAAGACTAATTAATTCATCTGTAGTATCGCCCGGAGCCGATACTACTGCCACTACCTGATTACCTGCTTTCCTGCATTCGATAACCCTTTTGGCAACTCTTGCCATGCACTCAGGGTTTGCAACGGAACTACCCCCAAACTTCTGTACAACAATACCCATTTTGACCATCCTCCATCTCTTCAGCCACTATTTCTGCACCTTTTCTAACCGGTCGCAATGTTTTTATGCTACATGAAATATTATGCTTATTAAAAGCCTGCTGCATGGCTTTTCCCACTGCTTCTTGAGAGCCACGGGTAAAAGCTATTAGTGTAGGACCAGCCCCGCTTAAGGCTACACCCAACGCACCCGCCGCGATAGCTGCGTCAAACACTTCCTCCATACCAGGAATTAGATCCAACCTATAAGGCTGGTGAATTCTATCCTGCATTGCCTGCCCTAACAGTTCGTAATCATTTTTGACAAATGCTAATACTAAAAGGGCAGAGTGTCCAATATTAAAAACTGCATCTTTTATCGGAACGTTGTCAGGCAAAACTTGACGCGCAATTTTGGTGGCCAGGGGAAAATCAGGAATGGCCACGATAGCGCTCAATTCTGCAGGGGGTGTAATCCGGCGGAAAATTACTTGCTCCTGTGCCATGACGCTAATCACAATTCCTCCAAATAAAGCTGGGGCTACATTATCCGGATGGCCTTCAAAACTGGCTGCTATCTGCAACATTTCATCACCGGATAAAGGATTTCCAGCCAGCGCATTGGCCGCGTAAACCCCGCCTACCAATGCTGCAGCGCTGCTCCCCATGCCTCTGGCCACAGGAATAAAGTTGCGTAATTTTATTTTTAAGCCCCTCGGATGATAGCCGCACTTCTCAAAAACTGCCATAACTGCCCTATAGACAATATTGCTAGTAGTTTTAGGAATTACATCGCTCCCCTCGCCTTCTACATCAATGCAGAGACCACTGGCAACCTCCGTTAACTCTATATAATTATATAAGTTCAATGCCAGCCCCATGGTATCAAAGCCCGGGCCTAAATTTGCAGTTGTAGCCGGCACCCTGACCGTTACCATTCCAGTTCCTCCATCTTCCTGTTATTCCGCTCCCGCTTCTACCCTAATTACATTATTTATTTCCACAACAGATGATAACCCCTTGATAATACTCAGTGCGTCCTGCAAATTTGCCTCTTTAACCCGGTGAGTAATCATTACAATTTCTGCAAGATCATCTTGCCTTCTTTTTTGTATCACCGAAGCAAGGCTTACCTCTTGATTACCGAAAACGCTTGCTATACCTGCCAATACCCCTGGCCGGTCTTTAACAGTCAAACGCAAATAGTACTTGGAAACAATTTCCCTAATCGGTTTGATTCTCTTATGTTCAAAACAGGTGCAGTAAGTTCGGTCAAAACTGCTTTTATTAATATTCTTGGCTACCGCTATCAAATCGCCCACCACAGCGCTGGCGGTAGGAAGCTCTCCTGCTCCCCGCCCAAAAAACATCGCATCACCCACTGCATCTCCCTCAATGTAGATAGCATTATAAACATCATCAACGTTGGCCAGAGGATGGCTGCTTGGTATAAATACAGGATGAACCCTGGCTTCCACTTCGCCCTGATTTTCTTGGGCTATCCCCAACAGTTTTACAACATAACCCAGTTCTTTGGCATAGGTGATATCGCTAGCCGAAATTTTACTGATACCCTCTGCGAAAACATCGGGAAATGTAACCCTTGAATTAAAAGCAATAGATGCTAATATGGCAATTTTTCTTGCTGCATCCAATCCTTCTATATCTGCAGTAGGATCAGCTTCTGCATATCCCAACCGCTGAGCTTCAGCCAAAACCTCGTGAAAATCACTGCCTTGCTTGCTCATTTTACTTAAAATAAAATTCGTTGTACCGTTTATAATACCCATAATTTTATTTATTTGGTTGCCTGCCAGCGATTCTTTCAAAGGGCCAATAATAGGGATACCGCCAGCTACGCTAGCCTCAAATCTTAGGTCAACATTAGCCGTAGCAGCTGTATTAAACAGTTCCTTCCCATAGGCCGCCATCACATCCTTATTTGCAGTAACGACACTCTTGCCTTGACGAAGGGCTTTTAAAATATACTCTTTAGCAGGTTCTATTCCCCCCATTACTTCGATCACAATCTGGATTTCATGGTCATTTAAAATATCATCGGGGTCAGTCGTCAGTGTAGCGTGTAAGCAAACCCCATTTCTTTTTTTGTTTTTATCTTTGACTAAAACCTTGGTAACCTCTAGGTAAGTTCCTACTTTACTAGCAATGCTCTGGCGGTTTTTTTCTAAAACCTTTAACACACCGCCGCCAACAGTACCACAGCCCAGAAGTCCTACTTTAATGCTTTCCATGATACTACCTCCAACTTGTTGAAAAAGTTAACTGTTTCCTATTATTTCAACTTTTTTGACGCCGTTTATTTGTTTTAAGCCTTGCAGCAATTCCTCGATGCTTTGCAGCATATTACCTGTTTCCAAAGAAATGGTAACATTCGCCACACCTTGTAAGGGAATGCTTTGATTAATAGTAAGGATATTTCCTTGAAACTGGGCAATTGTGTTGATTACTTGAGATAAAATGCCTGAGCGATGCTCTAAAATTAAAGAAATTGTGGTGATCTTGCTGGCACCAGCTGCATGAATGGGAAAAACACCGTCTTTATATTTGTAATAAGCGCTCCGGGATATCCCTACTTTTTCGACCGCTTCATTGATAGTGGCTGCTTCTTTTTTTGTAAGGATTTCTTTGACTTCCGCCGTCTTTTTAATAGCCTCCGGTAAAATGTCGGCGCTTACCAGAAAAAAACGTTCGCTGCCACGCTGCATCTAACCACCACCTGTCTATTATAGGTGAACATTTGCTCGTGTATAGTAGACATTATAACACTCACCGCTCGCTACGGCAACAGGTATTATGTAAATCTTGAAGTCGATAGACCATCATACTTATCGTTAGCACCAGCATTACTATGAAAATTATTATATATTATATACGTCAACATTCGTGGAAGCGACCTAACAAAAGTCGCCAGTCCCAGTCATCAGTCCCTAGTCCCCAGTTTAATGTTTAATTTCTGCTGGCGACTGATGACTGGTGACTGGGGGTTGAACAAAGCGCGTGCCGTTAAAACTCCTAATTTTCTTTGCCAATTTTGTGGGATTCCAGGAAAAGAAAAAAGCCGGCTTGAACCGACTTCAAATAATAATACAAATTAAACCTCCGCTGCCTTCATTTACAATCCGCTCCAATGTCTCCTGCAATTTATGCTGTGCATTTTCGGGCATGTGGTAGAGTTTGCCTTGAATACCTTCTCTCACCAAATCACTTAATGATTTGCCAAAGATGTTTGTTTCCCAAATCTTTTGCGGATTTTCTTCGAATTCTTCCATAATGTATTTAACTAAATCTTCGCATTGCTTTTCAGTCCCTATCAAAGGAGTAATTTCTGTGGTTATGTTAGCCCTGATTAGATGATAAGAAGGCGCAGTAGCCTTTAATTTAACCCCAAAGCCTCTACCCTGTTTAATGAGTTCAGGTTCTTGAAGCTCCATTTCCTCTATGGTTGGCAAGACCATACCGTACCCTACGTTCCTGACTTCTTGCAGACCATAGGCTACTTTGTCATAGTCTTTTTTAATTACGCTAAGCTCTTGCATTAATTTTAAAAGGGTATGATCCCCTTCAATGTGATAACCTGTAAGTTCTTCTATTACTTGATAAAAGAGTCCTTCTTTTGAACTCATTTCGATGGAAGTGCTGCCTGTGCCCAAATCCACATTTTTCAAATTTACTTTTTCCACGTTAGGATGCTGGGCCAATTCTTCGATCACTCCATCAATATCCCGTAGCCTGGTTACTTTACTGACTGCTTCACGCACAGCTTCTTCTAAACTGTTGCGCAGCCAATGGTTTGCCTCTAACTCATCTATCCATCTAGGCAAATTAACATTGACTTCGGTCACGGGAAACTCATAAAGGGCTTCTTCCAGAATATGCAGTACATCTTCATGAGTAAGTTCAGCGCAGTTTAAAGGAAGAACAGGCACATTATATTGCTCTTCCAAGCAATTGGCAAGTTCTAGGGTGTCCTCCCTCTCTGGATGGGCTGAGTTTAAAATAATTACGAAGGGTTTTTTAATTTCTTTTAATTCGTATATAACACGTTCTTCCGCATCAAGGTAGTTTTCCCTAGGGATATCCCCTATACTGCCATCAGTAAAAACGGCTAACCCTATCGTTGAATGATCGGTAATTACTTTCCGCGTTCCCACCTCTGCAGCTTCTTGAAAAGTAATGGCTTCTTCAAACCACGGGGTACGCACCATTCTTGGGCCGTCATCTTCTTCGTAACCTAATGCACCTTCTACCTTGTACCCGACACAGTCAACCATTCTAACTTTTAGCTGCAGCCCTTCTTTAATAACAATTTCTACTGCTTCATTGGGTATGAATTTGGGTTCAGTAGTTGTAATTGTTCTCCCAGCTCCGCTTTGCGGCAGTTCATCCCTTGCCCTGTCCCGTTCATTTGGATTTTTAATGTTAGGCAAAACTAGCAAATCCATAATTCGCTTGATGAGAGTGGATTTCCCCGTGCGCACCGGACCCACGAAGCCGAGATAAATATCACCTCCAGTACGCTCCGCAATATCACGAAAGATATCGTGTTTTTGCATTTGTCTATCCCTCCTTCACTTTAATTGGGGATATACTTCAACAACACTACTTGCATAAGAAGTGTGTCCCCTGCCCTAAGACTGCTTGCTATCTATGAAGAATGCGATTGGATATTGCCTCCACCTCATCCCTCCTTTGCTGACAAAAGACAGAAAAATAGTATAAATTACTGTCTAATTAGTGCATTCCTAAATATGGCATGTATTAACATTACATATATATGACTTGGCTCTGGGAATATTACCCTAAACAAAAAAAAAGTGCATATTCTGCACTCTTTTTTACTACCAGATGCGGCTACCATGTACTACTTCTTCCACCTCGTGGGTTTTCTGTCTTTGCATCAAATCAGTCACACTCTGCAAAGGCTCTTTGCCACTAAAAAGCACATTATATATTTCCGCAGTAATAGGCATCTCTACTCCTAATTTGCGTGCCAAACTCATTGCCGCTTTTGTAGTTTTAACTCCTTCCACTACCATTCCCATATTTTCTAAAACCTGCTCCAAGGGAATACCTTGCCCCAGCTGCATACCTGCCCTGCGATTTCTACTATGCATGCTACTGCACGTAACTATCAAGTCGCCAATTCCTGTAAGACCCGCAAAAGTCAAAGGCTCCGCTTTTAAACTGACCCCAAGCCGTGCAATCTCAGTTAGGCCCCGGGTCATTAAAGCAGCGCGGGTATTATCGCCAAAACCTAATCCGTCTGCGATACCGGTGGCCAGGGCAATAACATTTTTTAAAGCCCCGCCAATTTCGACGCCGCAAACATCGGGATTAGTATAAACCCTAAAATGGGGCGACATAAATAAATCCTGGACAAATTCCGCCACCTTTCTTTTAGTAGAAGCTGCGACTATGGCGGTAGGTAAAAAACGGCTAACTTCTTCGGCATGGCTTGGGCCCGAGAGTACGGCGACCTCCCCCAGCCCCCCAGCCTCTTGTGCGATAACTTGGCTTAGGCGGAGCAAAGTGTTTTCTTCCAGGCCTTTAGCCGTATTAATGATCACAGTTTGAGGCTTAAGCATACTTTTTATACTCCTCACAGTTTGTCGTACGGCATGGGAAGGTACTGCAACAACAACAGCCAGAGCTGAATTGACTGCCCAATCCAGCTCCGTTGTAGGAACGATAGTGCTTTCTAACTTGATTCCAGGGAGATAGCGCCTATTTTCCCTATGGCTGCTTAAACTGTCCACATGCTCCGGATTTCTGGCCCATAAACGTACTTCGTAACCTTGCTGGGCCAGGTGTATGGCAAGAGCAGTCCCCCAGCTGCCGGCTCCCAAAACAGCAATATGTTGCATAGAACCATCCTCTAAATTACTAATAATATAGTTGCTTTTTTCTAAAGCCTATTCACCTGTTCTCCGGCGTATAACAATTCGAAGCGGATTTCCCTCAAAGCCAAAAGCTTGCCGCAATTGATTTTCAATGTGCCGCCGGTAAGAAAAATGCAGTAACTCAGGTTCATTAACGAATAACACAAAAGTAGGAGGTTTAACTCCTGCTTGAGTAGCATAAAAAATTTTTAAAGCTTTACCTTTATCGGTCGGGGGTGGATTTAAAGCAACAATTTCTGATATTAGCTGATTTAGTACATTTGTCGGTATTCGCCTGTTGGCTTGTTCAGCTACAAAATCAATCAGCTCTAACAATTTCCATACCCGCCGGCCTGTCAGGGCGGAAATGTACATGGTGGGGGCATACTGCATAAAGCCTAATTGTTCACGAATATTTTCATCAAATTGATTCATGGTTTTATCATTTTTTTGTACTGCATCCCATTTATTTACTACAATTACCGAAGCCTTCCCTTGCTCGTGGGCATAACCGGCTATTTTTTTATCCTGTTCCGTAACGCCTTCCGTAGCATCAATCAGCATTAAAACAACATCTGCTCTATCGACAGCCTTCAATGACCTTAATACACTGTAACGCTCTATTGGATCATTTATCTTTCCTTTTTTGCGCATTCCAGCCGTATCAATGATCAAGTAATTTCTGCCTTCATAACTAAACAAGGAATCAATGGCATCCCTGGTTGTACCTGGGACATCGCTGACTATTACCCGTTTCTCACCCAGAAAATTATTCACCAGTGAAGACTTACCTACGTTAGGACGACCAATAACCGCAATTTTAATGACATCAGCAGGATAATCATCCTCCGGGTGGACCGGAAAACTTTGCACAATCTTATCCAGGAGGTCGCCGGTATTCATCCCGTGGGCCGCAGAAATGGGAACCGGCTCCCCCAGCCCCAGCTTGTAGAATTCATATACTGGCTGGTCGGCAAAGTTTTCCACTTTATTTACAGCCACAATTACTGGCTTGCCAGCTTTTCTCAAAATTGCTGCCACTTCTTCGTCATCTGCTAACAAACCCGCCCTGGCGTCAACCACAAAAACAATTACATCAGCCTGTTCAATAGCCAGTTCCGCCTGCTTTTTAACCTGAAAGGAAATGGGATCGTTATCCCACTGTATTCCGCCTGTATCAATAACCGTAAATTTTTTATTCTGCCATTCGGCTTCCTCATAAAGCCTATCCCTGGTAACTCCAGGAACGTCTTCAACTATGGCTTTCCTTCTCCCGGTTAACCTGTTAAAAAGGGTCGATTTGCCTACATTTGGCCTGCCAACAATTGCCACTACAGGTTTAGCCATATTACACCTCCTCCGCAGCGTTTTTTATACCGGTAACCGCTTCCAAAAGTCCCCTGGGAGTAGTAGGTACAGGCTCTAATTTATAACCAGTGCAATTTTCCACATCCTCTACTCTTAATCCATCTAAAAAAAACTCCCCATCCTTGAGCGCAATATCGGGAAACAGAACCTTTGCTTCCCTAGGTAAGGCATTACTGCTTAAACTATGAATTAAATCCCTGCCGGTTAACAATCCCGCAACTGTTACGGTAGGTCCAAAAAAAATATTAGGCACTGCTAACAATTGCACATTTAGTTTTGGCCACTTTTCTTTTAGTTGTTTGATTAGGTCTTGCAGCATACCGAAAGCTGATTTGCCGGTTAAGATTACCACGGGATCCTTAACTTTGAACTCATGGGGCCAACTGTTTTTAATCCTGTGAAAGTCGTCGACAAATAACCTTACAAGACCCACGCCATTTTCAAGCTGTGGGTATTCTTCGTAATAGCTGCTTTCAGGAATCTCTTCTTCAGCTAGAATAAAAAACTCATCAGCAGCAAACACAAATCTAGAACCTATTTTTTCTAGAAAAAACTGCTGATAGCTTTCTACCAACCTAAGGACTTCTTTTGCCGATTGCCGGTTAAAAGGATGCAGTGGCTCCAGTCCAGACCTATTGCCTGTTAACCCCACCGGCACTACCGCCAAAGACAGCATGCCCGGCGCAAATTCAGCCAGATCCTCGATAGTTTTTTTTAATTCTTCGCCGTCGTTGACTCCAGGTACCAGTACAATTTGACCATGGATTTTTATCCCGTTGTCTATTAGGTAGTGTAGCTGTTCTAAAATTTTGCCGGCATTACGGTTGCCAAGCATTTTTTTTCGCAACTCCGGATTGGTGGTATGGATGGAAACATAGAGCGGGCTTAACCGCCACTGGACAATTCGTTCCATATCAGCCGTCCGCAAATTCGTCAAAGTTATGAAGTTACCAAAGAGAAAAGAATAGCGGTAATCATCGTCTTTTACATACAAACTTTCTCTAAGATTTGCGGGCATCTGATCTACGAAACAAAAGATACATTTGTTGCGGCATTCCTTTATGCCGTCAAAAGTTGCTTCCGCAAAAACCAGTCCCAAATCTTCATCGGGATCTTTTTCTACTTCTATAATCCATTCTTCTCCGTTTTTTTTTTCGATGTAGAGTTCCACATACTCATCAGCCTGCAGGTACCTGTAGGCAATTTGGTCATCGATAGTTTGGTTGTTTATTTTTATTAATTTGTCCCCCGGTTCAAGTTCAAGCTCTGCGGCTATACTTTCGGGGATAACTTCAGCAATTTTAGCGCCTCGTGTTCTTGGCAGCGTCCCCACCCCTTTTCATCCCCATTATTATCCATTATTCGCTACCGCTAGTCAAGCTTAATAGTTGATTACGAATTTGTTTTTGGATAACCTGGAGGTTTTGCCAGATAGCAAATGCTATAATTCTATCGCCGAGCCAGTTGAAATAACGCAAAGGTAAGAGGCGCACCAGCAGCAACACGAAAAAACTCAGCTGAGGCAAAACGTCAATTGTAGCAACCGCTTCTTTACCGGCGTAAAATGTTTGTTGGAAACTATCGATAATTTTAGCCGTCAGTTTTTTTTCCATGGCTGTGCCTAGAGCGTAAATTTTTCTCCCTTCTGAATCTTCCCCTATATAAATGGGTAGAAATATCGGCTGCTCGTAACTTTTAAAAAAGGTTACAAGTTCTTTCAATTTCATGCTGGTATTTAGCACCTTTAAATGCAGGCCTGCAGCAGCTAAAGCAGCATACTTTCCAGTTTGGCAATAATAAATTATTATCAACTTAATACACTCCTAAAACTTTGCTCGGGTAAATAGTAAGGTGGGTAGATGCTTTTCACCTTTTCCACCAAAGCAACGAATTTAAAAAAGGAGTGTTGTACTCCCTTAATCACAATTGGCCTTCCAATTAAAGGTATCTTCAAACCTCTGGATAAAAACCCTCCTAGCACCATCATCCAATTAACAAAAGGCATGGTATTTACCAGAAGCATATCTTCTTTTGGAACCTCGAAGATATCTGCCAATCCATACACTAAGTTTTCAAAATTGCTCCCCAGATTTCTTCTGCCGATAATAAAAATGCGGTTACCGGATTCATCCCTGCCCAGAAAACGAAAAACTCCATGGTCATCGCTAATTTGCACGTCGAAATAGGGAAGTTTCATCAGATCCTCCGCAGTTGGTATTTTGGAATGAGAAAGCCATCCAAGGTGTATTGCTGCTGCAGTCACCGAAGAGTGAGCTCCTCCATAACAATGATAAATTATATTCATCCATCTTCACCCTTGGATCAATGTTTTACAATAATTAAAACACCGTTTTCCAGGTCGTGCGCCATAGCACTAAGCACTCTGCTAAAAACAGTGGCTAACTGCTGTTGTTCCCTTTCATTTTCGGCTATAAAAACCGGAGTTCCCCCCGGCAGTACTTTGTTTTTGCTATCCTCTGTTACGATGATGGCCTGTAATCCCTCAAACTCCATCGCGCCCTCCTGTATTACCTGGTTAATCTGCAGCAGCTTTACCAATCGTGGTAGCAAGCGGCCTGCGCTTTGCGCTCTCTAAAACCGGTGTTCTTTTGACTGCCTCAATTAAGCAGTCAAGATCAGGCTCGTTTGGAATTATAAATAAACAGACTTCTCCTGTATCTAAATTCTTTCGTGCCAATGGAGTCCACTCCGCTTCGCCAATTTCTCTCTTCGTTCCCAACAAAGCTGCTGCTGTATGGATAATTGCTTGTCTTTGTCCTGCATCATGCAATGTCAATCGTCCGTTATCGTTTTTAGGAATTATTCGCACTGCCAAACCATCGCGCATGATTTTTTCTTGTGCTTTTTTCAGGCCCACATTCATGATTACAATTTCATCTGCTTTTAAAAAAGGACCTTCAAAATGAAGTCGGGCCGCTTGAATAGTGGCAATATCGGCGATAGTTTCGCCCCGCATCAACATTTTGGCGATCACAAAAGCTGCTATCCCTGAAGCGATTCCCCATATATAGTTTGAGAAATAGCTGACAAAACTAACCAGCAAAGAAGTCCCCATGACCAAATAATTGCGCGCTTCAAACACTTTGGCAATTCCTTCAATATAATCTAAGCCTCTTGGCACCAGTTCTCTCTTTTCTAGTTTTGCCAACGCTTCCCTCTCCATATTTCTAATCTCACGAAATTGCTGAGCCGCTAGCGCCAAAAACGTGACTGCGGTAAAATCTTTTTCGGCCAGCGCTGGAACAGCTACCGCCCCCAAGGCTGCAGCAATGAAGCCAACCGATATGTGGGTTACATAGCCATGGGGGTAGCCCGGATAAAAACGGTAATCGGTTCTTAGCATTAAGAGCCTGGCCACTGTGCCCATAATTATACTAACCAATATAATTAGACCGTATTTATCCACTAGCGCTACCCCCCTGCAATCAGTCGCTTAATCTTTTTGCCACCTAGCTCTTTCCTTATTACGATCTTCGTTATCGATTTCGTCACCGTTTTTGGATTGTGATTTTGTATTTCCCTTTGCGGGTAGTTTTCCCATAAAATTCGCCCATTCAGAGGAGGTGAACTGTTTGACTTTGTCAACTGCGCCTTGCAGGCTTCCCGTGCTTACCAGCAAAAAGGCTGCTCCTCCAATTAACGCAACCCCTAACACCAACCATAATGCAGACCAGTCCCCTCGTGTTGCAGGAGTTGTTCTGCCAGGGGCTGCAGGACCTGGTTGAGCAGGAGCTGTCGGGGATACTATGCCCAGGACGGCTGGCAATGCATCGGCAAATAATTTAGCGCCTATCTCCGCCCTATGCCTGTCATTGGTATGAGTCCCCACTTCGATCAACATGGATCGGGGAGATAAATCCTGGTTATAATTACCCTTGGCCAAAAAGATGCTCTTAACCAGACCCGGATAAACCTCATTGACTCCGGCTTTTACCCTTTTGGCAAAATCCAAATTTGCTTGCATATTTTGGTTTTGCCTGCCCACAACTAAACGAATTTTTGTAACGTTATTTCCCGCTACTTCGGCTTGGTAGAAATCAGGATCGGGTATTCCATCCCGGTGAACATCAATAATTGCGGCAGGGCCTGCTTTTAACAGTTCCAAAGCCGTCCTTCTGGAACGACGGTAGGCATTGGAATCTCTTGGTTCATGAGGCCTTTTGCTGTGCATTGCCTCAATACCGCGGTTTTCTAAACCTGATGCTACGTTATCCCCTACTTTAAAAATACCCCCGCGGCCAGGCAAACTATCAGTACCATCCGTTGGGACATAAGATTCTGCCGAATGAGTATGATAAAGCGCCACTAAATTTTTACCTGTCTGAGTAGGCACCGACTTTTTACTAAAAACCTGTTTGGCAAAATCCTCATAGCCGGCTAGAGCATTTTCAACTACAAGCCTTGCTATGGCACGATCGCCTACCACTTTATCTACCCGGTACTGTTTATTGTCTTCAGCAATGAGTTCGTCCCCTACATAAACAACCCGGGACATTTTATCCAGCACCTTACCTTGTTCATCCACAATAGTAAAGAAACCGCCGTCGACTCTTTCGTTTTCCCACACCCCGATTCCAGGCAGATTGATGACCGCCAAATCTTCAGCAGGGAATAAATATGTATTGTTAACTGTTTGAGTGAGTAATCCACATCCTATGGCAAACATTACCAAGGCAAGCGATAAAATCCAACGTTTACTCATTTTTACCATCACCTTCTTCTTTTTTTTCCTTTTGAGCATTATCTCGCAAATCCCTTTTCAGAGCAGGCGCTGCTCCCCGGTTTGACATCTTTACACCGTCTAAACCTCTGATTAGTTCCTCGGGCCTACCTTCCGATTCCGGCCCCCCTTGCAGTCTTTCCCTTGTTTCTCCAATTATTTCAGTCAACAAAACTGCAACAATACCAGACAAAATGATGGTGTCAAATGCCCCGGCGCCTCCTATATTTACCGCCCCAGGTGTTCCACCGGCTTGTAGCCTTATAAAATCTACTACATCCAGGCTGAGGACGCCAAGAATTGCCGCTATAAAGGCAGATCGCCTGGAACGCCCTACCAGGTAGGCAACTAAGCCCGCCACAAGCGGATAAACATATAGAGGATCGATAAAATCGGTGCCAGTTTGCCAAGGATCTTCACTCATCAAATATGTATTAATAAAAAACACGGCTAACGCCGTTGCCACAGTAGCACCCAATGCTCTTATCCATTCTTTAGAGGTGCCGGCACGGCTGAGTACATAAATAGCTAGCACTACTGGGACGATTCCCCCTCCTACATTGATGGAGGCATCCACTCTTCCCCTGCTTAAAGGAATATTGATAAAGCTACCAATTATAATGCTGGCTAAAATAATTAAGGCAGCCTTATCGGTTAATCTCATGCGATCCAAAACACGATGGGCTAAGCCAAAATAAACGAGGATTGTAACAATTAATAAAGCAATCATTCCCACTGGAAATCCAGTCATACTGAACGCTCCTTTCTGTTTGGAAAAATAAACTAAAATATTTACAGGCTTAGATTGCCCGGAGAAAAATTAAAATATACGGTTGGTTATAGCCACAAAAAGAAAAAAAAACGGCTTTTCGCCGTTTTGCTAATAAATGATATTTATCTTGCGCTGCTTTGCCCATTCCAAAGTAGCACCGGTAATAACGACGGGAACAGCATGGAGAACTTGTAAATTACCGGCTCCAGTCAAAAGCATTGTTATTTTTATTTCGGAAATAAGGGTCTCCACCAGTGAAGCCAAATCGCTTTCGCTCTTTGTTAAAAGAGTTTTCAAAAAACTGCCTGCAATGCCCGCCAGAGTAGCACCTAGCCTTAATGCCTTCACAACTTCAACCCCGGTGCGTATTCCGCCTGAAGCGATTAATTGTACTGGTAAATTAAGACTGCTTACTTCCAAAAGGCTGCTGGCAGTAGAAAGTCCCCACTCGACAAATGTATCTCTGGCGTTTAGCTTGGTACGGGAATTTTCAATAGCTGCAAAATTTGTTCCGCCTTTTCCTCCCACATCAAGGTTTTGAACACCTTGTTCGTATAGTTTAAGAGCTGCTTCTTTGGAAAAACCGAAACCAACTTCTTTGACAATTACAGGCACAGGGCTACGGGAAACAATCTCCCCAATGTTGTCCAAAACACCTTTGAAGCACCTGTCACCTTCCGGCATCAACAGTTCTTGTAAAACATTGAGATGAAGTTGCAGTCCGTCCGCCTCAATCATCTCTACCGCCCGGAGTGCATCGGACCAACGAGCGGTTGCACTGATGTTAGCCAGTAACAACCCTTCCGGATTTTCCTGCCGGGCAACGCGATACGTCTTTTCCATTTGAAAATTTTTCAACGCTGCGGTCTGTGAACCCACAGCCATGCCCAAACCAAACCTACGAGCCACTCTGGCTAAGGATGCGTTAATAGCTGTCGTATCTTCGGCACCCCCAGTAATTGCGTTGATGAGTAGTGGCGCCTCCAGTTTTTTATTTAACCAGCAGCAACGTAAATCAATCTCACCATAGTTCAGTTCCGGAAGAGCTTGATGTACAAGATGTATATCCTCAAAGCCGTTTGACATGGGCCCTTCAGGTAGATGCAATGCTAAATTTATGTGGTCAAGCTTTCGGGATTCCCTGAGGCTGTGCCGCTTAGTCCCCATTCTTCCTTTCTCCAAATAAGTCCCCGAATACATCGCCAAGGGTAACGTTTGCTTCAGAAGATTGGTACTGAGTAGCCGGTTCCTCCTTGGGAGTTTCTTTTTTGGCGCCTTCAGCTTCTTTAACGCTAAGGCTTATTTTTTGTGCGTTTTGGTCGATATTCAGGATCTTGACCTTAACCGTATCTCCTACATGAACTACATCTTCAACTTTGGCAACATGATGGTGGGCTAATTGAGAAATGTGAACTAAACCTTCTACCCCCGGCTCTAATTCCACGAATGCACCAAATGGGGCAATGCGCAAAACTTTTCCGTTAACAACTGCGCCAACCGGGTATTTTTCAGGTACATTTGACCATGGGTTAGGCAGAAGGTCTTTCAAGCTTAAAGAAACTTTACCTTTATCACGGTCTAAGTCCAAGATTTTGACTTCGATCTCTTGCCCTTCGCTTAAGACTTCTTTCGGATGGTTCACTCTTCCATAAGCAAGCTCCGAAACGTGTAAAAGACCATCCACTCCGCCGAGATCGACGAAAGCCCCAAAGTTGGTTAAACGCCTTACCACTCCTTTGCGAACTTGCCCAACAGCCAGACTTTCCCAAGTAGCTTGCCGCTGCTTCTCATACTCTTCATCCAGGATTGCTTTCTGAGACAAGACAACCTTATTCTTTTCCTTGTCGATCTCAATTACCCGCAAACGTAAGGTTCTGCCCAGGTAAACATCCAGGTTCTCCACATACCCTCTTTCCAACAAGGAAGCGGGAACAAAACCTCTTACCCCAACATCAACCAGTACTCCGCCTTTTACTACTTCTACAACAGGCGCAGTTATTTCTTGATTATCAGTCATGGCCTTGGAGAGCTTTTCCCAAGCTAATTTGCGTTCTGCCCTCTTTTTGGAGAGAACGGGATAGCCTTCTTCGTTTTCCACCCGCAAGACCATAACCTGGACTTTATCCCCTGTTTTAACCACTTCGGAAGGATTGCTGATATTATTAATACTTAATTCAGCCAGTGGAATTATACCTTCGGATTTACCGCCTATGTCAACCATAACCCCGCTATCTGTTATTTGGACTACAGTGCCTTCCAAAATATCTCCTTTATGCATTGTTTTCATTTCCGCAGTTAAAGTAAATTCAGCAGAATCTTTGGAAGTTTCGCCTGCGTTGTTATCTACTTCTTCAATTGCTCCTTCCGTTTTAATTTCCTCCTGGTTTAAATCTGTCATTCTTTGTACAACCTCCTCAATAATCCAATCTGGTGTAGAGGCACCGGCGGTGACCCCTACTTTATCCGCATTTGAAAACCATTGGGGCTGGAGCTCACTAGCCTCTTCTACATGGTAGGTAGGAGTTCCGGTACCCCGGCAAATGCTAACTAATTTATTAGTATTGGCGCTGTTTCTACCGCCAATGACAATCATTACGTCTACTTCCCGGGCCAAAGATTGGGTTGCATCCTGCCGCTCCTTGGTAGCCCGACAAATCGTATCAAAAACTACCAGATCCTTTATTTTACCCCGTAGCACATTTTCTACCGCTTGTAAAGTCTCAGGCCTTTGGGTAGTCTGAGCAATTAGCGCTACCTTATCCTGATAAGAAATTTCTTGAGCTTCCTCCGCATTCTCTACAACAACAGCCCTGCCTTCGGCCCACCCCAGCAGTCCTGCCACTTCCGGATGCATTTTGTCACCCAAAATAACTATCTGATAACCTTGGCCGGTTAATTCAGCCGCCAATTGCTGGGCTTTCATCACATAAGGACAAGTAGCGTCAATTACTTTAAACTTTGTTTCAGCTGCTTTCTTCACTTCCGGCCCAACACCGTGGGACCTGATGACCAGCCGTCCCCCGGATACCTCCTCTAAACCGGACAGAGCTTCAACTCCTTTTTGCTTTAACCTTTCTACAACTTGCCGGTTATGAATCAGCGGTCCTAAAGTATAAAGCGGTTCCGCTGAATTAGCGTTGGCTTCTTCCGTAAGGTTTAAAGCCCTTCTGACCCCGAAACAAAAGCCGGCATTTTTGGCAATAATGATTTGCAAAAGCACTTCACCAGTCTTTAAAAAAGTAATAATAGTTTATGGTAATTGGTCAAACATTATTTATTTTTCGTGGAAAATCATAAAATTCCTGCACAAATTGAAAAAACAGCTTTATAAAGTATAAAAAGGCGTTTAACAACACCTTTTCAGTGTAGACAAATGCAAAAATTGTAACCCCCTGTGTTTAGCTGCGACATATGACAAGCCATAGAGCGCTCTGCGAAGAGTTTGACTGGAAGCGGACGAGCGGCACGGACGCCGCAAGAGCGGCGGAGCGATAGGACGTCGCGTCACCGCGTGCCGCTGGAAGTTAAACTCTGAGCAGGGCAGCGCTCTTGGCGATGTCATCCCGGAGCAGCGGTACAAGGGTTACAATTTTTAGAGTGCTAAAAATAGTTTGTCGACGGTCTGAAAAAAAGTGTTTTGCAACACCTTTTTTCTTCGCCAGCAGGGAACAGCATGCTTTAACACTTCAAAGCCGCTCCCGGACATGTTGAACTATGATGTCTGCCACTTGTTGGGGGGAGAAACAGCCGGTATCTATTTGTACCGCATCATGCGCTTTAATAAGTGGCGCCATTTCACGCTGGCTGTCCATAGCATCCCGCTCTGCTATTTCTCTTTGCAACTGCTTCAGACTTGTTTGATAACCTTTGGAAATGAGCTCCTTATACCTGCGCCGGGCCCTTGTTTCTAAGGAAGCAGTTAAAAAGAATTTAAATGGAGCATCGGGCAAAACGTTACTGCCAATATCACGTCCATCCATCACAACATTGCCAGTTTCAGCCAATCTTCTTTGTTGCCCCACCAAAATTTCCCGAACAGCCGGTACCCGGGCTACTTGAGAAACTGCCTGTGATACTTCGGGGCTGCGGATTGCCAATGTAATATCTTCCCCGTCGCATAAAACAATTTGGTTCTTAGTACCTGGCTTTTTTTCAAAAGCTATTTCCGTATCCTGCGCCAGCCGGTTTAAAGCTTCCTCATCATCGAGGGCAATTTTTTCTTTTATTGCTTTCCAGGTTAACGCCCTGTACATTGCGCCGGTATCTATATATACATAATTAAGTTCTTGAGCTACCAGTTTGGCTACAGTGCTTTTACCTGCTCCCGCAGGACCATCTATAGCAATGTTGCCCTTAGATTGCATCCTATTACCTCCACTGCGATTCAGCTGCAAAGCCGTTTTAAATCCTCAGCAAAACCGGGGTAAGATATAGCAGTACATTCAAAATCGGCAATTTGCATTTTACCTTCCGTCCGTAAGCCTGCCACTGCCAAAGCCATGGCTATCCGGTGATCATGATGACTTGAGCATAGGGAACCCCTTAAAGCCCTTCCCCCACGGATTCGTAAGCCATCAGGTAGTTCCTGCACCTGCCCACCTATTTTTTGCAATTCTTCAGCTAAAACTGCAATCCGGTCTGATTCTTTGACCCTTAATTCTGCAGCATCCATAATCACCGTCTCACCTTCCGCAAAAAGCGCGGCCACTGTTAAAGCAGGCACTTCGTCAATTAATGTGGGAATAATATCACCTTTAATAGTAGCAGCCTTTAAATCTGAGCTTTTGATCAATAAATCGGCAACAGGCTCCCCGACTTCCTCCCGACGGTTAATCACTTCGATTTGCCCATTCATTTGTTGTAATGCAGTGATTAAACCGGTTCTGGTAGGATTTATACCCACATTTTTAATTAGCAGCTCAGAATTAGGTACAATTAAGCCTGCCACTATAAAAAATGCCGCGGATGAAATGTCGCCGGGAACAACCACCTTCCTCGCTTCCATTTTTCCCCCTGGGTGTACTGTGACTTTTAATCCGTCAACATGGAGCTTTGCCCCAAAAAATTGCAGCATTCTTTCGCTGTGGTCCCTGGACTTGCTGGGTTCCATGACTGATGTCGGGCCCTCAGCATATAATCCCGCCAAAAGCAATGCTGATTTTAATTGAGCGCTGGCAACGGGAGAAAGATAGTCTATACCATGCAGTTGTTTGCCCGTAACTGCCAGAGGTAACAAATTAGCCGATTGGCGACCGGAAATTTGGGCTCCCATCTGCTTAAGCGGCTCTACTACCCGCCCCATGGGTCTTTGGCGCAAGGAAAAGTCGCCCGTTAGAGCGCTGAAAAATCTCTGTCCTGCTAAAATGCCTAATAGCAGCCTAGCAGTTGTTCCGGAATTACCTGCATCAAGCACTTGGGACGGTTCTTTCAACCCGTTTAGGCCTGAACCTTTAATAATTACGTTTGTCTCGGTCGGTCGCTCAATCATAACACCCATTTGCCGGAGGCATTCTAAGGTGCTGAGGCAATCGGCACCTGGCAAAAAACCGGAAATTTCAGTTTTGCCTTCTGCCAAAGCCCCTAAAAGCAGTGCCCGGTGCGAGATGGATTTATCTCCTGGAATTGTAAGCTCGCCCTTTAAATTGTTTACGGGGGTAATTTCTTTAATCATCCAATCCCTCTTTCACCTTTGTCTAGCCACAAAATTGTGATTGCGTAAGACTTGCATGGCTAAAGATAACTCTTCTTCAGTCGTAAAACCTATCCGAATGGTACCGCCCTCAGCTTCCCGCACCCGTAAGATCTCAATGTCGGTAATGTTAATAGATTCTGCAGCAAGTAGTCCCGCAATTTCCGCAATCATTCCCGGCTTATCCGGGACAGTTACCACCACTTCAAATAAATTGGGTAAGAGTCCCTTAGCCTTAACAGGTATCCTGCTGCGCAGTTCCCGAGCATTCTGGAACAATTCCAGAAGATCTGCTTGGTTTTCCTGCTCGATAGCTTGTTCCAACCTGGCCAGCTGTTCCTTGAAAGATCCTAGCATGGACTTAAGCATAGCTTTATTGGCGAGACAAATGTCCCGCCACATGATAGCATTGCCCATGGCAATCCGGGTTGTATCTCTGAAACCTCCGGCGGCTAACAACAGCGTTAAAGGTTCTTGCTTGGCCAACTGCCCGGCAGTGTTTACAAGATTTACCGCCAAAAGATGAGGCAAATGGCTGACAGCTGCTACAATTAAATCATGCTGCCCCGGATCAAGTTTCAAAACCCGTGCTCCTGTCGATAAAATTAATTCCTCTAAAACCGCCAGAGCCTGACTGTTAGTAGAGGCTGTGGGTGTTAAAACATAGACTGCATTTTCGAATAAAAAACGGTTGGCTGCAGCAATACCTGCCTGTTCCGAGCCGGCCATCGGGTGCCCGCCAATATAGTGTTTTTCTATTCCAAAAATTTTTTCCAAAGCATCCACCAGTTGAAACTTACAGCTGCCCACATCGGTAATAATGGCCCCTTTTTTGATGCTCGGTTCAATTGCTTTTGCCAGCGCAACCATCTGACCTACCGGGGTAGCCAGGATAATTAAATCAGCATTTTCTACTCCCTTGCGGGCATCAGTAGTTCCCCAATCTATAGCATGCATCTTTAAAGCCAAATCAATGTTATGTTGTTCCAGATCAACGCCGACCAACTCCTGAACTAGGGCACAGTCTTTTAAGGCCAGGGCAAAAGATCCCCCCATCAAACCCAAACCAACAACCGTAACTTGCGCAATATCCCTCATAGTTTAGCACCTCCATGAGCCCTGGGGTAAGACCCTAAAATGGTCAGCAGAGCAGCTTGGGTAGATAATTGTTTTAAAACCTTTTTTAGTTTATCGTCTTCTATATGACCCTCGCAGTCTATCCAAAAGAGGTACTCCCCCAGTTCTTTTTTGGTGGGGCGGGATTCTATTTTAGTCAAATTGATCTCAGCATCAGCAAACTCCTTTAAAACCCTATAGAGCCCTCCCGGTCGGTTTTGAGGCAAAGCAATAACTAACGAGGTTTTATCAAATCCCGATGGTGGGGCTATATTTTTCCCAATTACCAAAAATCTGGTTTTGTTTTCAAGATAATCCTGAATTCCTGCTGCTAAAATATCGAGCCCGTAACTCATAGCAGCATGCTTGGAGCAGACGGCCGCCCAACCTGGCGGCCCTTCCGCAACCATTCTGGCAGCCTCAGCAGTACTGGCAACCTGGACCAAATTCACACCAGCAAACTCCCTGGAGAGATAATCATAACACTGAGCCAAAGCCTGGGGGTGGGAAAAAACGACCTGGATCTTATGGCTAGCACCTTTTTTTAAAACAAGGCAATGTTCAATTTCCGTAATTACTTCACCTATGATTACCGCTTTAGCTTTGATTAGGGTATCTACAGTAAGATTTACCGTACCCTCAATTGAATTTTCTACAGGCAATACCCCATAAACAAACTCACCGTCGCACACATTGTGCACCAATTGAGGAATGTTGCTTACCGGGAACAACTGTGCAGGTTTTTCCAACGACTGATCTGCCCATTTTTTAGCTGCCTGTTCTGTAAAAGTACCCTCCGGCCCTAGATAACCAACTTTGATGCTCATTTGTTGAGCCTCGCTACTTCTTTATCTAACAAATGTGCCACTCCTTTTACTTCCTTCATCGCTACCTCGAAATTCTCGGGAGTAAGGGACTGTGGGCCATCGGACAGTGCTTCGCTGGGGTTTGGATGAACTTCCACAATCAGCCCGTCGGCCCCGGCAGCAATTCCTGCCCTGGCCATGGCCGGCACCAGACTCCACTTACCTGTACCATGACTGGGATCGACAAAAATGGGCAAATGGGTTAATTGCTTAATCAGGGGTACGCTGCTCAAATCAAGGGTGTTTCTGGTATAAGTCTCAAAGGTTCTAATCCCGCGTTCACAAAAAATCACCTGGTAATTGCCTGCAGCCATAATATATTCCGCAGCCAGAATCCATTCTTCGATGGTGGCGCTGGGACCTCTCTTTAAAAGTACCGGTTTATTGAGTTTTCCTGCTTCTTTTAACAGCTGAAAATTTTGCATATTGCGAGCACCGATTTGAATTATATCTGCGTACTGGGCCACCAACTGTAAATTAGCGGGATCAGTAGCTTCTGTTACAATGGCCAGACCTGTTTCTTCCCTGGCTTCGGCTAAAAAGCGCAGCCCTTCCTGCTCCAACCCCTGAAAAGAGTAGGGTGATGTTCTAGGCTTATAGGCGCCACCACGCAAAATAGTAGCTCCCGCTTTTTTGACCAGCCGGGCTGCTTCCAACAATTGCTCTCGGCTCTCAACTGCGCACGGCCCTGCAGCCACCTGAATTTGTTTGCCCCCTATTTCCAAATCCCCTACCTGGATAACTGTATCTTCAGGTTTAAAATCCCTGCCTGCAAGTTTAAAAGGCTGGAGAATAGGTACCACTTTTTCGACCCCCGGCATAGCTTCCAGAGCTAAACCGGGCAACCTTGTCTTGGTGTTTTCGCCTATTACCCCGATGATGGTGCGGGCGTCCCCCTTGGACAAATGGACTTTAAATCCTTCCCTGTCCAAGCGGTCCAACACCGCCTGTACCTGTTCCTGTGTCACGCCGTGATTCAATACAACTATCATGTGGACTCCTCCTTCATAAAATTATTTCCGCATCCTAATGAAAATCCACACCATCCTCACGGGCTGCAAAAATGAAAAAGCCACCCTCCGAGAGTGACAAAACAAAGGTCAAACCGTAGTTCTACCATACCGCCGTCCTACCTCCTTCGTTTTTCATACTGTCTACCATCCTACCTATCTACAACCGCTTTTGCAGTTATAGATTAACGAAATCATACCATTTTCAGCCAATGTTTGCAATCATCTTTATCTTAAAAATCGTTAAAAACTGGCATTGGCTTGTCTAATTAAAGAACATAAAAACTGCAAGTGTTCTTCTGAACCATCATGAATAAAATTAAGTGCGTAAGGTTTCCTGAGGGTGATTTGCGAAAAATTAAGCCCTTGGCCAAGATCGACTATAACTGGTTGAAAAGAGATTTCGGCTGATTTGTATAAGCTTAGCGGTAACTGCAGCATCGCCACGTGGGACTCTGCCCAATTTTTCATCAAGTGATTATGTGAATCAATAATCTTGATCACCGGTTGGCTGAAACCCCGGTAATTGTTATTAAATTGCTCCCCTTTAAATTCAAGCAGGTCCAGCTTGCAAAATGTGGCCAATTCCTCAACTTCGTATTTGGGAGAATTAGTGAAAAGTCCCGATTTCATAACCAAAGGAGGTAATTTGGTGCTTATATCCCGATAAACTTCGGGGCAAGTCTCTTTGGAAAAATCGAAAACCAAGACATCTACTCCAGCTTCGATAAGTTTAAGAGCAGAGGCCGTATCCGTAATCCCTGTGACTTTAGTACGCATTTTTAACCACCCTCATTTGCCATTATTAATTTCTCCTGTCAGATCGGGGCGCAGTTTTTGTGCTTCGCCCAAATAAACATGTATTATCTCCGCTTGGTTTTTGTCGGTATTTACATGTAACAAAACTCTGATTATCTTTTTTAAACTATCGCGTACTTGCATTTCTTGAAAACAAAGCATAGGCACATTCACCCAGCCCATTTCCCTGGCAGCCTGGGCAGGGTAAACGGCATCAATGTCCGCTGTCGCAGTAAAAAACACACTGACAATATCTTCAACCGCAATTTGATTTGTTGTAATCATGCTTTGCAAGACCTTTACAGTGGCCGCATTAATGGCCGTTACACTATTTTCCTCAACAGAAATTGCTCCTCTGATTCCTCTTATTGCCATCTTCCTATCCCCTCCTATTAAGGAACTGCCCTGTGCCCCAATCCAATCCCAACTTCATCTAAATGTAGCAGCCCTATACCAAAAAAGACTGCTACGCTAACGTGGTCCTGCTGACGGGCTATACCAATCTTCCCTCCGACATTTAAACCTATAGCTTTCGGCATTATTTGAGCCAGCGCCTCACGGGTGGCACCTGCTACCGCCCCTTCGTCAGCATGAGTTTCTTTAATTACCCCTTCCCTCTTTGCCGCAACTACAGCTCGCTCAACAATCTTCTTAATTGAGGTAATATATTCCCCTCCATAATCTACTGCAGCTGTCTTTATTCCTAGTTCCAGAAATTTAGCCTTAAGTGTGATTTCTTCTTCCCTGGAATCGGACAGCGCCATCTGTATTGCCACACTTGCTATTTTCTTACTTCCATAGTTAGCCATCCTGCTGTACCTCCGTCTTTTTGTTCCTTTTGACCCTAAATAGAATCTTAGAATCGTCGTTTGTAAACAGCGCGCCAACTTTAGGGTAGACAATATCCATCGAAACTCCGACAATTTTAAAAGTAAGGGCATGCTTATAATACGAGGTATCAATCTCAAGCGTATCTCCGTCCAGGACTCTAACCGTTACAGGATTATTCCTGAAATCGGTGATATACTGCCCGTTGATTAGTAACCTGGCTTTGTTTAAACAACTATACTTTTCGGCCTTTATTGTTACTGTAGACCAGATTTTGTTCTGAATTTCGTTTGTGGCTACAGCTGCAGCTGGGTGGCTGCCCAGCCATGTTTCCCCATAGGTTTTGGCAACCGGATCTAAAAGCAGACCGAGCGGGTAAGCGCTAAAAAATATTTGCACCATTACCAATAAAAACAATACAATCGCTACCGTAAACTGCAGCCATAAATCAAAACTTGCCGACACTTTGTGCAACCTGTTTCCACTCATTCTATTCCTGTCCATCTAAACAACACCCCCCAAGGTTTCTTTAAAACATATGCTTAGAAGAACAAGAATAGCACCTGCCTAAGCGTTAACAGTAGCCTAAATGCTTGGCCGCTGCTTGACCGGCCACATAACCGGTTGAAAATGCTGCCTGTAAATTGTAGCCGCCTGTATAGGCATCAATATCAAGCACTTCGCCGGCAAAGTACAACCCTTTAATTAATTTGGATTCCATACTCGCTGGATTTATTTCTTTAACGCTTATCCCTCCGGAGGTTACAATAGCTTCTGTAATCGGACGAGCCCCTGTAACAGTTAAAGGCAGCTGCTGCAGCAGCTCCCCCAAGGTTCTTCTCTCTTCTTTAGTAATTTGGTGGCAAAATTTTTCCGGAACTATCCCGCTTAAACCAATCACCGGTTCAATCAAAGCCTTGGGCAGTAAATCTCCCAGTGCGTTTTTAAATTGCTTTCTGGAATATTTATTTAAATCTCTTTGGATCCTGGCATCCAACTTTTCTCTGTCCAAGGCGGGTTTTAAGTTAAGCTCCAATTTGACCCACTCACCTGTATTACGTAAAACCGGCACCACAAATCTGCTTAAGGTAAGGATAATTGGACCGGAAACACCGAAGTGAGTGAATAACATTTCCCCAAATTCTTCTGCAATTG
Source organism: Zhaonella formicivorans (assembly GCF_004353525.1). NCBI lineage: Bacteria > Bacillati > Bacillota > Clostridia > Neomoorellales > Zhaonellaceae > Zhaonella > Zhaonella formicivorans. The sequence goes on along the minus strand of NZ_CP085524.1, from coordinate 799,735 downwards.
TCCTGTTGTTGGCATCACGGGCTGTAACTTTAACATTTTTCAGGCTTAAACCTGCCAGTTCCTTTGCCCACTGCTCTTTGACCTCCAGGGGCACTAAGGAGGGTTCCAGGGGAGTAATTTGATGTCCCAGGGATTGGGCAAAACGATATCCATCCCCCGTAGAACCTGTGCGAGGATAAGACAACCCACCCGTGGCAATGATCAAAGCTTGGGCAGGATAAAATTTACCCCCTGCGACGTATCCGGTAACCCTATTATTTTCGGCTTTGATTCCTTCCACAGCGGTGTTTAACACAATTTGCACACCACGATTTGTCAAATATGCAATTAGAGCTTGCATTACATCTTTGGCTCGGTCCGATTGGGGAAAAACACGGCCCCCACGCTCCACTTTCACAGGAACACCGATGCTTTCAAAAAAAGTAATTAAATCCCTGTTGGAAAAAGTATAAAAAGCACTGTAGAGAAAAGGTCCGTTGCCGGGAAAACTTGCAATCAAGTCATCTATTTCGCCAATATTTGTTAGGTTGCAGCGGCCTTTACCGGTGATTAAAAGCTTAATTCCCAATTTGTTATTCTTTTCAATTATTGTTACAGGCGCCCCCAGTTGTTTGGCACCTATAGCCGCAAATATGCCTGCTGCTCCGCCTCCTACAATTACTACTTTTTCCAACTTATTACCCCCATTTACACGGCAACTTTTGTTCCTGCTACCACGTTAGTCAGCCTGCCAATTTTTTCTATCTCAACCGTTACTTCATCACCGGGCTGCATCGGACCGATGCCGCTAGGTGTCCCGGTAATAATTACATCTCCCGGGTGCAAAGTCATAATGGACGAAACATAGCTGACCAATTGCTCAACCCCGAAAATCATTTGGCAGGTGTTGGATTGTTGCCTGATCTGACCATTCAACCACAAACTGATACCAAGGTTGTTGGCATCTATACCGGTCTCTATAACCGGCCCTAAAGGACAAAAAGTATCAAAGGATTTGGCCAAAGTCCACTGGCCGTTTACAGGCTGCAAATCACGGGCTGTAACGTCATTGGCACAAGTGTAGCCCAATATATACTCATTTGCTTTATCCACAGTGATATTCTTGGCCATCTTTCCAATAACAATTCCCAATTCAGCTTCATAATCAACCCGGGTGCTTTGTGAAGGGTAGATAATCTTCTGCCCCGGTCCAATAACAGCAGAAGGAGGTTTTAAAAAGATAACAGGCTCCTGTGGCAAAGGTATCTGTAATTCGGCAGCATGGTCTTTGTAGTTAAGACCTACCGCAATAACTTTTGTGGGTTCACAGGGTGCCAAAAGCTGCACTTCTTCAACTGCTAAGCTAATACCCGTAGAAACAAAACCCGCACCGATGCTACCGTCCAACAGTTCAACAGAGCCATCAACAAGCTCTCCGTACTGAATTTTTTCCCCACGCAAAAACCTAATAATTTTCATGGCTGCCCCCCTCATATACCGCCATTGTAAGAACAAAATCGAAAAAATTTATCTACAACATTTATGCAACCCCATTTCCCTAGATGATAAAAAGTGAAAGGCTAAAGCCTTTCACTACTTTTTCAGCCAGGGCATCATTTTCCTCAGCTCTGAGCCAACTTTTTCGATGAGATGTTCATTTTCCATTTGATTAAGGGCATTGAACTGTGGTCTGTTTGACTGATTTTCCAAAATCCATTCTTTAGCAAAAGCGCCGGATTGGATTTCTCTTAAAATTTGCCGCATTTCCTCTTTGGTTACTTCAGTAATAATCCTTGGTCCCCTTGTGAGGTCCCCATATTGGGCGGTATCACTGATGGAAAAACGCATCCAGTTTAACCCGCCTTCGTAGAGAAGATCCACAATTAATTTCAATTCGTGCAAGCATTCAAAATAAGCTATTTCCGGCTGATAGCCAGCCTCTACCAAAGTCTCAAAGCCCGCTTTAATTAAAGCGGTTGCGCCTCCGCATAAGACAGCTTGTTCGCCAAACAAGTCAGTCTCGGTCTCTTCTTTGAATGTTGTTTCAATAACCCCGGCTCTTGTGCAGCCTATCCCTTTAGCGTAAGCCAAACCATATTCCTTTGCTTTGCCGCTGTAATCCTGATAAACTGCCAGCAAACCGGGAACACCTGCTCCTTGAGCATACATCCTTCTGACTAAATGGCCGGGGCTTTTTGGTGCTACCATAAACACGTCCACATTTGCCGGCGGAACAACTTGTCCAAAATGGATATTGAAACCGTGGGAAAAAACCAGTGCATTCCCTTCTTCCAGGTTTGGCAGTATTTCCGCTTTATATACGCTTGCTTGAACTTCATCGGGAAGTAATATCTGAATAACATCAGCCACTTTAGCGGCTTCAGCCACAGTCATCACCTTGAGCCCGTCCTGCTCAGCCTGAGCCCAATTCTTGCTTCCCTGCCGCAGACCCACCACAACGTCTAAACCGCTGTCCTTGAGGTTTTGCGCCTGGGCATGTCCCTGACTGCCATAACCTATTACAGCAATTTTTTTACCATGCAAAAGGGATAAGTCTGCATCATTGTCATAATACATTTTTACCATTCTGCCTTCCTCCAAACACTATCAAATAAAGTTGGTTATAAAGCTTTTTATTCTAAACTGTTTGGAAAATTCCTTCTTGATTTTCAAATAAGTGCTACTTGCTGCTATACTTTTTTTCCAAAGAGCTGCGATATGCCCGCATCTCTTCATTTACCTTAAAAAGCAGCCGTTCCAGATCCTGCTTGGTTAAAATAATTTCTTCGGGCTCCAGGACCTCTACTTTGCGGAATTCATCCCTGACCACAAAGCGTAAAATATCCTCTATGCTGTCAGCCATCAATTCCAAATTTACGGGAGCATATGCTATTTCCTCTCCCGTAACCTCGTCATGCACAGTATAGGTTTCCAAAGTGGCATCCAAGTCATTGATGGTGATTCCCTGAAATGGCACATTTCGGAGCAACGCCACTCGCTGTTCCCGTATTTCTTCAGCAGCCCGTTCACTGGTTTTCCCCCCGAAAAAAAATCTGCTTTGTGCTTCCCCCTTATAGTCCAGCCGCAGTTTAACCTGTAAATCTCGATTGATAATTTCGTCATTGATCCTTATTTTCACTCTGGTTCCTCCTTTCCCGCTTAAAATTCGATTCCTTTTCTGGCGGCTATCCCCTTTTCATACGGGTGTTTAATCATGCGCATTTCTGTAACCAGATCCGCAGCTTCTATTATTTCCTGAGGCGCATACCTGCCGGTTAAAACCACTTCCAAATCTTCTGGCTTATGCGCCAAAAAATCTAAAACCTCTTCCAGTTTTAACAACTTAAAATATAGGGCCGTATTTATTTCATCCAAAATCAGCAGGTCTACTTTTCCTTCCCGCGCTACTTGCCTGGCTAAAGCAAATGCTTCCTCCGCAAGCTGAAAATCCTGGTCGGTGGGACCAGTCCCACGGATAAAACCTTTTCTGCCAAAAGATTTTATGCACAATTCCGGTTCAAAACGCGATAAAGCAACGATTTCACCATAATCTATGCCTGTCTTTAAGAATTGAATGATATAAACCTTAAGCCCACCTCCAACTGCCCGGACGGCAAGTCCAAAAGATGCGGTGCTTTTACCCTTTCCATTGCCGGTGTAAACTTGTACCAGACCTTTTTCCAGTTTTCCTCCCATTAGCTCTCTTCACCTTTCCTTATCTACTTTATCTACTTTCTAAGGCCAGACTATATTTGTGGATCCGCAGTAACTACATGAATCAAAATATTGATGTGGGTTATTCCAAGCAGCCTGGATTTGCTCGAAATCCATTCCCTGGTTCTCAATGTTCACAAGTGCTCCTTCAGCAAAAACTCCTATTAAACCTGAATTTGGTCCATTGTTCCAAGGAACTGTACGAGGAACTGCAGTGCTTACAAAGTGGGAAGAATTGCCACAACCTAAGCATCTAGGCATACTAACCTTCCTTTCTGAAATCCATAATTTCTTTTATCTTCTATTCTTTACAATGAAGTGCATAAATAATCTACCAACCAGCAAACCTAATAGCAAATTCCCTGTAAAGGAGGGCATACTTTGAGCAATCGCAGTGTAATTTTAGCCACATTTAAATCCATGGATGAAGCCCGTAGAGCCATTAAAGAAATCGGCGAGAAAGGGCTTGCCAACAACCAAATTTCACTTGTAGTTAAACATAATGAAAATACAAATTCCGGCAATCCAGGCGCACCGCTGCCCGATTTTAACGGCATATTAGTTCAGGCGGGGCCTCTGCCAGTCGAAGAAATTGGCTCTGTTGTAGCAGGTGGCCCCTTGAGCGGCGCCCTGAAACAAGGAGATAAAAACCTTGCTGTTTCATTAAACTATTACGGGGTCGATGGTAACCACGCCGCATACTACCGAAGCCAAGTTTCAGCCGGCTTAATTTTACTAGTCATAGAAACCAATAACGATCATGCCAAGCAAACAGCTAACATTTTGGATGGCTATGGGGGCAAGGATATCAGCCAGTGGCGCCATTAGAACCGTATCCCAACAAACCTTCCACTTCCTTTCGTTCCAAATAACGGTACTGGCCTACTCGTAATTTGCCCAAACCTAAGTTGCCTATTTTAGTTCTTTTCAAACGGAGCACCGGGTGTCCTAAAGCCTCAAGCATCCGTCTGACCTGGCGGTTACGGCCTTCATGGATTGTTAGCTCTATTAGAGCCATACCTTTAAACTTACGGACAATCCGGGCTTTAGCCGGGGCCGTTATACCGTCAGCTAACATGATGCCGGAACGTAGCTGTTGTAAATCAGCATGATCGGGAACCCCTTTAACTAAAGCCAGATAAGTTTTTTCGATCAGGTGTTTGGGGTGGGTCAGTGCGTAAGTAAACTGGCCATCGTTGGTCAGAAGCAATAACCCTTCAGTATCATAATCCAGCCGGCCCACCGGATGAACCCGCTCGGGAACATCCGGTAAAAGGTCAACTATTGTTCGTCTCCCTTGCGGATCTTTAAGCGTTGTCACAAATCCCCGGGGTTTATTTAGGAGCAAGTAAATTTTGGTTGCGGGAAGCTTTACAGGCTTACCTTCAACAGTAACCACATCATGCTCCGGGATGACCTTAAAACCCATTTTGGTAACTTTTTGCCCGTTTACATAAACTTTCCCTGCGGCAATTAATTTTTCGCTGGTCCGCCTGGAAGCAATTCCGGCTTCGGCCAGCAGTTTGTGCAAGCGTATTTCACTCAATTTATCACCCGCCAGCTTTCTAATGTGCTGCTCTTTTTACTACTGATAGCCTGTCCAAAAAGGTGAAGTAATAATATATTTGCCAAAATAAAGTAATTTACCTGCCAAAAAATAAAAATATGCCAAACGAGGGTTGGCATATTTCAATTGCCTAACTTGGAAAAAGCAGGTTAGTGATAAAAATCGCTGCTAGTAAAGTGGTTAGATCGGCAATCAACCCTAAAGTGATAGCATAGCGATACTTCTTAATCCCTACGGAGCCAAAATAAACAGTGATTATATAAAATGTTGTATCCGTACTTCCCTGCATAGTGGATGCCAGCCGACCGATAAAAGAATCCGGGCCATAGGTGTGGATTAATTCGGCAGCAATACCTAAAGAACCCCCACCCGAGAGGGGCCTCATGATGGCCAAAGGCAATATTTCAGGCGGGAAATGGAGCAGCTGCAAAAGGGGGCTTAAAAAATCCACAAAATAATCCATAGCCCCGGAAGCCCTAAAAACACCAATGGCGGTGAGCATCCCAACCAAAAAGGGAATAATCTTAATTGCCGTGATAAAACCTTGTTCAGCACCGGTGACAAAGGTTTCGTAAACTCGGATACCTTTAAACAAGCCGACCAGAGGTATAGTAAAAAGTAAAAAGGGGATTGCCCAGCGAGAAATCACATCCAGAACCCACATGGAACTGCTACCACCTTTTCTTTTTGCGGTAAGTATTGCGCAACAAGCGGTCGGCAACAATCGCCGCAAGCATGCCGACAGCAGTGGTGAAAATGGTTGTGCCTACTATTTCCGTAGGATCTGCGGAGCCGGCAGAAGCCCGGATGCCAATAATCGTTGCAGGAATTAGGGTAATACAGGAAGTGTTTAGTCCCAGAAAAGTGCACATTGCTTCAGATGCTTCTTCGTTATTTTGATTTAATTTTTGCATTTCTTGCATGGCTTTTAAACCCAAAGGAGTGGCGGCATTGCCCAGGCCTAAAATATTGGCGCTGAGGTTCATCACAATTGCTCCCATGGCGGGATGATCTTTGGGAATGCTGGGAAATAAGAACCCGGTTAAAGGTTTGAAGATCCTGGCAACAAAATTAACAAATCCCGCTTCCTCCGCAATCTTTAGTAAACCTAGCCACAAAGCCATCAAACCGATTAGCTCAAAACCGATATTAACAGCTGCTTTGGCCGAATTCAGTGCAGCTGTGGTTATGACTTCAATTTTGCCGTTAAGAGCAGCTGTAAAGATCCCGGCCCCCAGTAAAATAAACCAGATCACGTTTACCAAGCCAATCCCCCCACTCTTAGTAAACTTATGTAAATCTGGTTTATTCTAGAACTAATCTGGATCTAAAAAAACACTTCTCTCGAAGTGTTTTTAAACGCCGCCTTGCAAATCATGGGTAATTTGTTCAATATTAGGTGCTTGTTTTTTGCTGAAAAATGATTGGATTTGTGAAATGACTTTCGGAGTTACATCAATCAAGCGATCGAAGATAGCGTTTCCGTCTACCGGTAAAAGCCTAATCTGATCATGGCCAACTACGAGAAAACCAACCGGTTGGACAGATACTCCTGCGCCACTGCCACCTCCGAAAGGCAATGATTTCTCATTTTCTTTACCATTAGCTGCTTCATATTCACCTCCACCTGCTACAAAACCGCACGACACTCTGGATACTGGGACAATTACGCTGCCGTCCGGAGTCTCTACCGGATCGCCAACCACTGTATTTACATCTACCATCTCTTTAATGCTTTCCATTGCCGTTTTCATTAGCGCTTCTATCGGATGATCGCTCATTGTGGTTGCCCCCTTTACATGTTATTAAGCCTAGAATCAATACCAATAATTTCAATCCTGCAAATATAATATTACCTAAGCGCACAGCAAATATGCACTTAAAGTTAACATCAAAGCACTTGGAGTTAAAAACGGGTTTTACTTCAAAAGACGGTTTGTTAAAGGCAACTCTTACATTATTATGGAGGTTATTAAAAACTAAATTTTTCAGATTCCACAGAAAACCTGTGGAAATAGCCGTTAGGGCAGCATCGGGCAAACCGATCGCTGTGTGCCACGTTAATTCCTCACAACTGATTGTCCTAAAAAAGTCACGATTGACTTTATTAATTTTTGCATAAATCTTCTTAAATTGAGTATAAATTACTTGCAGTGTTGGCCAAACATCGGAAAGCAGCTTAAGAGGCTTGCTTATTTCTACCTTATGTTCTTCCGTATTTCCCAGTGAATTTGGCATTTCAGTCTCCAAAGCAAACATCTTGTTCCCTATAATACTAAAATTTGAGTATACCGATGGGATTTCCAACCTGTACAGTTGCCAAACCGCTGTTAGTCGTAAACTGCAAATCAGCAGATCGTTCTCACGATCTTTGTGGTAAAATATTTCAAAAGTAAGAGGCAGCCAAAACAGCAGAACTGCGAAAGCTAGTAATGCAATTAAAATTGTCATCGAGGAACTGTGCTGACCTCCCCCTTTTCCACCTTTACCCAAGGTTATATTTCCCTTTTTTGCATTGGATATTCCATCCGCTGTAAAGCATTTGCCCCTTTCTGCTGTTATTTGCTAAACTATTCCCTTCTAAATATAAAAAATAACCACTGACAGTGGTTATTTTTTATATCATCGTTTTTTCACTTAGCAATTGTTCTCAATTCTTCAAAGTTAGGCAATTCCTGCAGGTTTTTTAGGCCAAAATAACATAGGAAATCGGTGGTTGTGCCATATAATATTGGTCTACCCGGTCCCTCTTTTCGTCCAACTTCTTGGACTAAATTACGTTCAATTAAATTATTCAGAACCCCGTCAACCTTAACCCCCCGGATCGATTCTATTTCTGCTCTGGTGATAGGTTGCTTATAAGCTATAATAGCTAAAGTTTCTAACGCTGCATGGGAAAGGTGGGTTGACTGCGGTTTATAAAGTTTTTCCACATAAGGCGCAAATTGCGGCTTGGTTGCTATACGATATCCCTCAGCAACTTCCACTAGCTGAATTCCATGGACCGGGTTTTCCAGTTCCAGCTTCAGCTCATTTAAAAGCAGCAGCACATCTTCTTCATTTAGTTCCGCCAATTCAGCCAATTTGGGGAGTGAAACGGGCTCTGACGCCATAAAAAGCAAACATTCGAGAATAGCCTTTTTATCTTCGCTAAACAACACGACCCTCTTCCTCCTGCCAAACTTTAGGGTAGATCCATAATGGTCCGTAACTTGAACTTTGGTTAACGGCTGCTTTTTGTAAACGTATAAGTTCCAGCAAAGCTAAAAAGGTTATTACTATTTCCAAACGCGATGTCCCAGGCGGAAAAAGATTTTGAAAAATAACTCCACCTTGCTCTCTTTCCAAGAGTTTACTGATATAATCCATTTTGTCGACAATTGTTATTTCTTCTTTGGAAATTTCATGAGTCTCTTCTTGAGGTGCCTCTGCCAATACTTTTTGCAATGCTCCAAGCAGATCGTTTAAATGTACGTTTTCCAGTGGATTGATCTGCTTAAGGGCCTTTTCCAGGATTTCCTGATCCAAAGGTCGAAAGAATACTTGTGCTTGCCTTACCTCTTTATTTTTTAATAAACTGGCAGCTTCTTTAAATTTCTGATACTCTACCAAACGCTGAACCAGTTCTTCCCTGGGGTCTTCCGGTTCTTCCCCTGCTTCTTCCGGTTCTGCAGCTTTGCGGGGTAAAAGCATTTTTGCTTTTATGGCCAACAAAGTGGCAGCCATCACTAAAAATTCACTTGCCACCTCAAGATCAAGCTGCTGCATCGCTGAGAGATAAGCTAAATACTGCTCTGTAATCTGGGCAATTGGGATGTCATAAATATCTAGTTTTTGCTTCTGGATTAAATGGAGGAGCAAATCTAAAGGACCTTCAAAAACATCTAAAGTAATATGATAGCTCAAAGCTCCTCACCTCAAAATTTATTGGACACCCATTGCTTCCCTGACCAATTGCATAGTTTCCCGTGCTTTCTTTCTTGCGCATTCTTCTCCTGCAGCTAAAATTTCTTTGACCAGTTGCGGTTTTGCAGCCAGTCCTTTCCTTTTTTCTCTAATGGGCATTAACGCTTCATTAATCTTGGCAGCCAGTTGCTTTTTGCATGCTACACAGCCAATAGCGCCACTGCGGCAGCTTTCGGTAATTTCTTCGATGCCACCGGTATTATATAATTTTTGGTAGATATGAACAGTACAAACTTCCGGATGCCCCGGATCAGTTTTGTGAATGCGCTGCGGATCCGTCACCATCTGTCTTACTTTAGCCGCAATTTCCTCTTCACTAGCGTCAATAGCAATTTCATTATGGTAGCTTTTAGACATCTTGCGTCCATCTACACCGGGAAGCCAAGCTATTTTAGCCAGCAAAGCCTGAGGTTCGGGAAACAGGTTTGTTTGGTAAAGAAAGTTAAACCTGCGGGCAATCTCCCTGCATAATTCCAGATGCGGCAGTTGATCTTCTCCGACTGGAACCGCATTAGCCCGGTAAACCAAAATATCTGCAGCCTGCAGCAGCGGGTAACCTAGAAATCCATAGGTAGAGATATCTTTCCCCTGCATGCCAAGCTGCTGGATTTGATCCTTATAAGTAGGAACCCTTTCCAACCAGGATAAAGGAGTGAACATCGAGAACAAAAGATGCAGTTCAGCGTGCTCCAGGATTCTGGATTGAATAAAGATCGTACTTTTTTCGGGATCAATGCCGACAGCTAACCAATCCAAAGCCATGTTCCAAACATTTTCTTTGATAAGTGAGGTGTCATCAAACGAGGTGGTTAGAGCATGCCAATCTACGATGGCAAAATTACATTCATACTCACTTTGTAATCTCACCCAGTTTTCCAGGACGCTTAAATGACCTATATGCAACTTGCCTGTTGGACGCATACCACTCAAAATGATACCTTTGCTCATTTTCAATCTCCTTTTCAGCTTTAGAATATTCCCCATCCTGCGGCTGTGGTCAGCAGCTGGATTACAAAATCTACCAACGGACCAATAAGCCTTCCTAATACACCCGTAGCCAGCAAAAGCAGCAAAATCATGGGGCCATATGCCTCCAAACGGTAAATGGCTGCGGCCTGACTGCGCGGCAATAATCCGGCCAGGATTTTTGAACCGTCCAGGGGTGGTAAAGGAACCAAGTTGAACACTGCCAGCATTGCATTATACCACATCAAATAATAGAAAAACATTCCCAGAATTCCGGAATGCAGACCTACTATTCTTACGGCAACCGTACTTAAATACGCGAGAATTAGATTCATCAGCGGTCCGGACAGGGCTACGTATAGCATTCCCTTTTGCCGGTCACCGCGAAAATGAAACGGGTTTACCTGTACAGGCTTGGCCCAACCAAAGCCTACCACCAGCAGCATCAATGCTCCCAAAGGATCCAAATGCTTAAGGGGATTCAGTGAAAGCCTACCTTCATTTTCAGGTGTTGGATCACCTAGAATTGCTGCGGTTTTTCCATGGGCAAACTCATGAAAAGTTATAGCCAATAAAATTGCCGGTATGCCTACTAAAATTTCGATCCAGCTATCGAAAAACATCCCACCACTCCCCAAAGCATTTTTTTACCGCTCAGTCTCGTCTTGCATTTCTATAGATTATATCATGTTTTCATAAACTACTTCAACAAAACCTGATTGTGCAAATATGCCGGGAGAGACGCTATAGGCAACACATCCTTTATAAAAATAAAAAAAGCGTGGGCAAAACGGGTACGCACACCTGATTGGCGCGCTAGCTTTGTCCACGCTGTGGTAAAATAGTTTGACAGCTTGACAAGTGTAGTGCGGAAACTTTTTCCTTGCTTTTTTTAACCCATTGAGGCAAATGACATAGTTTTTCCTTTTTGCAACCGTTCCGGAATAATGTGGTTCCTGAGCAAATCCTGATGGCTTTCTCTTTTAATGATCAAATCCGCATGGCCGTCGACAGCTAAAACTACCGCCGGTTTGCCAAGGGAATTATAGTTGCTAGCCATTGAGTATCCGTATGCTCCGGTGCAAGAAATTGCTAAAACATCTCCAGCCTCTGCCTTAGGGAGCATAATATCATGAATCAACATATCTCCGGACTCGCAGCATTTGCCCGTAATTGAAATCGTCTCTTCAGCTGGATGAGTGCATTTGTTGGCCAGGATGGCTTCGTATTTTGCCCCATAAAGGGCAGGTCTGATATTATCTGCCATTCCACCGTCTACGGCTACATACTTGCGAACGCCGGGGATCTCCTTGATCGAACCCACGGAGTAAAGCGTTGTTCCCGCAGGGCCCACAATGGAACGACCGGGCTCAACTATAATTTTAGGCATTGTTAAACCCAGGTGTTTTGCTTGTTCCTTGACAGTGTTCATAACAGTTTCAGCGTAAACCTTAATCTGGGCAGGAGTATCACCTTCTTTGTAATAAATGCCAAAGCCTCCCCCTAAATTTAGTTCTTCAGTTACAAAGTTCAGCTCTTTCTTGATGGTTTTCACAAAGCCCATCATGACTTGTGCTGCATGGCGATAAGATTCCATTTCAAAAATTTGTGAGCCAATATGGCAATGCAAACCCCGCAGCTTGATATTCTGCAAATTTATAGCTTCCCGCACAGCCTGCAGAGCTTGCCCGTTAGGTAAAGTAAACCCAAATTTAGAGTCAATTTGTCCTGTCTTAATAAATTCATGAGTATGGGCCTCAATACCAGGGGTTATCCGCAATAATATATCCGCCTTAACCTTGAAAAGTTCAGCCATTTTATCTAACATTTCTAACTCATAAAAATTATCAACCACTATCCGGCCAACCTTGGCCTCAAGGGCCATGGACAATTCCTGCGGGCTTTTGTTATTGCCATGAAAATATATCTTTCGGGCCGGAAAATCCGCCTGTAAGGCGGTATATAATTCCCCTCCCGAAACAACATCCAGTCCCAAGCCTTCTACCTCAATAATCTTACAAACAGCAGGACTGATAAAAGCCTTACTGGCATAAATAACTTCAGCATTCTGAAAACGTTCAACAAAATAATGGTAATATTGGCGACAGGTTTGCCGGAACAGAGCTTCATCCAAGACAACCAGGGGAGTGCCATATTCTTTAACTAATTCCACGGTGTCGCAGCCACCAATTTCTAAATGGCCTTGATTATTTATTTTCATCGTGCCATGTAATTTCATTTATATCGCCCCTTATTTAGTAAAATAAAAACGGCTATGAGCAACACCCATAGCCGCAAAAATTCGGTATGTGCCCACCTCTTTCCTGTACGTGAGATAGTGCTCCACCCGGTTTCCAGGATAAAACCGGGTGACAGTCCTGCATTTCTTAAATGCAGACCCAGCTCAACAGCCTGGGAAGCCATTGAACTTCGGCGAATGCCCCTTTCCTTATAATTCACCTTATTCCCATAATCCTTATAAGTACTCTTGACCCTTCGCGCCTCTACCTCACCTCACAGAGATGAGGTATTTTATTAAGTTATGTTATTGATATCATACCACCATAGGACAACTTTGTCAATAACAAATATTTATGCCTGCCCCGTAAGTCGTTCCACATTGGCTAGTTTCGACCATTTTCCACTACATTCTATAAACAAATAGTTTTCTGATTACCAGAAATCCTCTGAAATGTAACACCATGCCATCTTTTGTAATATACTAAACTAGGATTGTAATTAAGGAGGGAAACCATGGAAAAAGAATATCAAGCACCGGAGTATCACAATGAACACGAAAGTTACTCACCGCGGCTAAGATTAGCTGAAGCCTACATTCCTTACCAAAGATACGGCAGGATCTTTAACCCGCAGGAAGCCTTAGAGAAAGGAACACTTTTTCCAGAGCTATACAGGCCCTATCACAAACGGGAGGGGGTTTAATTGATGTACCGCGAACAAGTTCAAATGCTGCGGAGAATTCAAGAGCTTGAGTTTGTAGCAATTGAACTGACTTTGTATCTGGATACGCACCCTGGCGAAAGAGAACCTCTTGTCGAATATAATCGCGTAACTCAAGAGCTTAATGCTTTAAAAAGAACTTATGAAAACCGTTATGGACCTTTAACCGTTTATGGTTATTCACCCAGCCAATATCCATGGCGTTGGATAGAAGATCCTTGGCCTTGGGAATTCAGCTATTAAGGAGGGCTTGGAATGTGGGTCTATGAAAAAAAACTGGAATATCCTGTGCGCATTACTAAACCCGACGTACAAATGGCAAAATATTTGATTACCCAGTATGGCGGACCCGACGGGGAACTTTCTGCCTCTTTGCGTTACCTAAATCAACGCTACAGCATGCCTACCAACAGGGCAAAAGGTATCCTGACTGATATCGGTACTGAGGAATTAGCCCATATGGAAATAGTGGCGACCATGGTTTATCAGTTAATCAAAGATGCCCCTATCGAAGTTCTGAAAGAAGCGGGACTGGGAGGACATTACGCCCAACACGACAGGGCCCTCTTCTGGGTGGATGCTAACGGGGTGCCTTGGTCGGCCAAATATATAGCAGCTCTGGGCGATCCCGTAGCCGACCTGCATGAAGACATGGCCGCAGAACAAAAAGCCCGGGCAACTTATGAAAATTTAATCAATTTAACAGACGACCCCGGGGTTATCGACGCTTTAAGATTCTTACGGGAAAGGGAAGTAGTACATTTCCAGCGTTTCGGTGAAACACTGGTTCATGTGCAGGAGTACATGAACAGCAAAAAAGTTTTCTAACTGCCTTATTCTGTAATCAAAGGGACACACCTAAAAATCAAAGGGTGTGTCCTAAATTCTTCCGCCTGGCTGATACTTGATAAAAAATATAATAATGCAGACAGCTTTATATTTTCAAATAGAATGCTACTCCATCCTTTTCATTACAAGCCCATACTTTCGCATGATGAAGATTAGCAATGCGGTGTACAATAGTTAAACCAAGGCCAAATTCTCCATCAGAGCCTTTACGAAACTGGTCAAATAGCGTATCGGCCACTCCCGGTTCAAGTGGTGGGCCATCATTCCAAATTCTTACTAACGCTTTTGCCTTTTCATTCCCCGAAATCATTGCCAACGAAATTTCTACAGTGTTTTCCGCATAACGAATTTGATTGTCCAATAAATTTTCCATGGCTACAGTCCACTGTTCACGGTCTCCTTGAATCTCCACAGGTATCAGGTCTAATGCCCAATTTAAGTTGGGGCGACGCCAGCGCAACCGGTCAACTATTTCGTCTACCAGCTCTGCCAGATCTATATTATCCCGTACAGGCTCTTGTTTGGAAACGTAATCCAGTTTTGTCAGATACAAAAGATCATGAATACGTTTTTCTAGCCTTTCTGATTCATTATCTATAACCTCAACTGTACTTGGCAGATCCCCCTTTGGATAAATACCATCGCGTATTGCTTGCACGTAGCTGCGAATGACCATTACAGGAGTTTTTAGTTCATGGGAAATATGTTGCAAAAAAGAACGCTGTGTTTCATCATGCTGCAGAAGCTGAAGTCTCATGCGCTCAATAGATTCAGCCAGCCTCCCAATTTCATCCTTACGCTCTAACTGCAGGGGTTCATGCCAATCCCTCTCGGAGACACGCTTTACATACTTTTCCAGTGCCACAAGCGGTCTGGTCAGGTATCTGGCAAACCAAATAGAGGGTATCCAACTTAAAAGGAGCGCACCAACCATAATAAACATCAGTTGACTAAATAGCTTTTTTACCAGATCGTTGCGGTATGTCTCCCACATATAGGACAGCAGATAAGCATCATGTCCACTCACTTTTACCTTTCTAATAACATAAAATAACCTTCTCGTATTTACACTTTTGGAATAACGACCGGTATCACTTTTCTGAACAAAAGCTTCCTGTCTAAGCTGCTCTAACAAAGTTGGTTCCAAAAAGTTCGGGGAAAAAAGCCGGCCATCTGCAAAAAACATTACATGGTTAACCCTGCGCATGTTCCTAAATTGTTCGTTTCTTTCATTTGGAGGCATTTGTTGAAATAATTTGCCTGTCTCACCGTATTCCAGTAAGAGCGCTTGCGCATTTTCTATTGTAACGTATATTTCGCGAGTGAAAAAAATACGCAGTGTCCAAGGAATTAAGATAAGTGCTAAAATTAATAAGAGGCATAACGTAACCCCGAATACGATCCAGATTTGTATAGCCAGCGGACGGTTTTTCATTACGCTTTCACCAGTCTATAGCCATACCCATAGACAGTTTCTATGCGCAAATCCGGCATTTTTTTGCGCAGGCGCCGCACGAGGTCGTCTACAACCCGGTCCGTGCCAAAGTAATCCTCACCCCAGATATGGTTTAAAATTTGTTCCCGCAACAATGCTTGTCCTTGATTTTTAATAAAAAATAACATGAGGTCAAATTCCTTAGAAGTTAATTCAACTTTCTCATTTTGGATCGTAACAATTCTCCTGCTTTCATCAATTAGGTAAGGAGGATGTGAAAATACTTTTGTGCTGATACTGGTAACAGAAGTATTGTTATAGATGCGCTCCAACAGCTTACGGGTTCTGATGACCAGTTCCCTGGGCAAGAAAGGCTTAGGTAAGTAATCATCACACCCTTTCTCCAGGCCGATTACCCTGTCTAAGCCTGCATCCCGGGCGGAAATGAAGATTACCGGGATGTCGGGGGAAACTGCTTTAATTTCACTGATCAATTGGTAACCATCTACGTCCGGCAGCATAATGTCCAAAATCCATAGATGGGGCCGATCATAAATCACTTGTCTTGCCTCTTCCCCCGTTAAGAAAGTATGAACCTCCCATCCTTCCTTATTTAAATACGAGGCAAGCAGTGCATTCAAATTACCGTCGTCTTCAACTAAAAAAATACGATAAGACATCTCTATAACCTCCATGGCATTTGGCTTAGCTAAAGTATACCAAAAGGACGCGTCATACAACACGTCCCTTCTTTTCTCTCTCCACAATTCTTGCCTGTTTTAACTTCAGTCAGCCCTTAGCGCCTCTATGGGGCTTAGATTGGCAGCCTTGTTGGCCGGGTAGATACCAAAAAACACGCCAACCAGCAGGGAAAAGCCGAACGCAACTGCTATCACCTGGGGTGAAAATACGGTCGTTAATTGCGCAAATTTGCTGATCAGTCTGGTCAAGCCATACCCCAGAGCCAGACCTAAACCTCCGCCGGTCGCGCTGATGACTATAGCTTCTACGAGAAACTGCAGCATGATATCCCGCTTTTTTGCGCCCAGGGCTTTACAAATTCCTATTTCCCGGGTCCGTTCAGTTACGGAAACCAGCATGATGTTCATGATTCCTATTCCTCCAACCAAGAGGGAAATTCCGGCAATTCCTCCCAGCATCAGGGTTAAGGTACCAGTTACCTCTCCTACCGTTTCTAACATTTCAGCCTGGTTAAAAACCCGGTAAGCCTCCTCATCCCGGAAGCGGCGCTGCATAGTAGCCTCCAGAACAGCCACCACCCGGTCCACCTCTTCGGGGGACTGGGCTTGAATATATACAGTCCGGACCCCGGCGTTACGCAATAGTCTTTGGGCAGTGCTGATAGGTATAATCACCTTGTCGTCGTTCGAACCACCCATGCTGCCCCCTTTTTGTTGCAAAACGCCGATTACAGTAAAAGCTGAGCCATTTATCCTTATTTCCTGCCCCAGCGGGTTAGTCCCAGAAAAGAGTTCTTTTACTACATCGGTACCGACTACCGCCACTTTCTGCCGGTTCTCTACATCGGTAAATGTGAGGAAACGGCCCTGTTCCACAGGATGATTCCGTACCGAAGTATAGTCAGGGGTAGTGCCTTCCAGGGAGGTATCATAACTTGTATTGCCGTATTTCACCGTCACTTGGCCGTTCACCACCGGGGCCACAGCGCTGACGCCCGGTCTGTCAGCCAGCTCCATGGCTTCGTCATAAGTGATGCTGCTGACAGCCCCGCGTCCCCGGATATTTAAAGTTACCAGGTTGGAACCCATCCCTTGGACTTGTTCGGTAACTTGGCTTGTAGCCCCTTGTCCGATAGAAACCAGTGCAACTACGGAAAAAACGCCGATGATCACACCCAGCATAGTAAGAAAGGAGCGCAATTTATTGGCATAGATGGCTGCCAAAGCCAGCCGAACCGCTTGACCTAAGCCCATGAGCTCACTCCTTCCTCCTGGTCTACAATATGCCCGTCTTGAATTTTGACCTGACGCTGGGCTTGACGGGCCACCCCCTGGTCATGGGTTATGAGCACAATAGTTCTCCCCTGTGCATGAAGTTCCGTGAGCAGCTTCATCACGTCACGACCGGAAACACTGTCTAAGTTGCCGGTAGGTTCGTCGGCCAAAATGAGGGCAGGCTCTCCTACCAAAGCCCGGGCAATAGCAACCCGCTGCTGCTGACCGCCGGAAAGCTGGGTGGGCCGGTGAAACATCCGGTCCTTCAGCCCCACCCTGGCCAGCGCTTCCATCGCCCGTTTCCGGCGTTCCTTCCGTCCAATACCGCGATACACCAATGGGCGTTCCACATTTTCCAATGCAGATAAACGGGGCAGCAGGTTAAAACTTTGAAAGACAAAACCAATGTGCTTATTGCGCACTTCTGCCAGCTGGTTATCTGTTAACAGGCTAATTTCCTTGCCATTCAACCAATACTTTCCCGAACTAGGTACATCAAGACAGCCGAGAATGTTCATCAGCGTAGACTTTCCTGAGCCCGACGGGCCGATTATGGCAACAAACTCTCCCTGATCAACGGTAAGATCTATTCCTCTCAAAACTTCGACTGCCATTCCCCCCATTTTATAAACCTTAGTGAGCTCCTCAACCCGAATCATCGTCCTCCCCCCTGTTGGCGGTTTGAGCCTTGACTTCCCCCTTGTTGGCGGTTATAACCTTGGGGAGGCCCGCCGCCCATGCCGGGCATGAAGAACCCACCTTGTCTTTGGACATTGCTGCTGCCTGTGCTCTGTACTATAACCTCCTGACCTTCTTCTAAACCCTCGAGGATCTCCATCCGTGATGTATCATAGGCGCCTGTCTTAACTTGTACCGGACGGGATGTTCCCGCGTTATCCTTCTCCTCATTATCAGCCACTAACACGATGCTCCGGTTCCCCCGCTTCTGTACTGCTTCTATAGGGACTAACAGGGTATTTTGGCGATGGTCTACGATAATATCCGCGTTTACTGTCATACCAACTCTTAAGCCTTCCACGGGCTCAATGGCTATAGAAACATCAAAAGTAGCCACACCGCTTTCGCTGACACCCTGCGAAGCCACGCTCACCACCTGTCCGGAGAATTCTTTACCCTCTAAAGCATCTGCAGTAATTCTGACTTGCTGGCCGGGCTTAACTTTAGTTACATCTAACTCATCCACCGGAATAACTACTTTCATCCGGGAATTATCTACAATGGTACCGAGCACTGTACCCTGGTTCACGTCATCGCCTACACCGATTGCTTCCTCAGGCAGCACCACGATACCGCTTACAGGGGCCAGCACCTGGCTTTTTTGTGTCTGCTCCGTATGCTGGCGCAACTTCTCCTCCAAATCAATACGAGCTTGCTGGAGCTTCAATTCAGCGGTGGCAATCTGATCCGCAAGCTCGTCGGCGCGGTCCGGATCATTAATCTCCGCTAACAACTGACCGCTCTCAACGGTCTTTCCGCTGTCCACTTGCAGCCTCGTGATTTTCCCGGAAATAGGAGCACGCACGTCTACACCCTCAGGGTTAGCGAGAGCGACATCTTCCACTGCCCGCTGCTCTCCCGCCGGAGTAAAAACTGTGAGCTGGCCCAACATACCGGCATCAAGAGCACCGGGGTTGTCTAGCTCCACTTTAACATCGTAAAGGATAGAACCTGAGCTTCCAGGCTTGGAATAAGTGTCAACTTCTACTACCCTGGCCGGTACGGTGGAAAAGAATTCCGGCAAGAGCACCTCTGCCTTTTGGCCTATCTTAATATGTTTTACTTGCGCCGAATTGAATTTGCCTACTGCTTCCAACATGTTGCGATCCTGGATGGTCGCGATCACATTGTTCTTCTGCACCTGGTCGCCTTCCTTGACCAGCCAGGTTATCTCCCCGCTGCCCGGGGCTTTTACCGTTTGCTGCGTTTTTTCCTGGCGCAGTGTAGCCAACTCCCGCTCTTGAATGGCTATGTTCAGCCGTGCTTTCTCAATTTGCAGGCCCATATCCTCCACTTCCAGTTCAGCTAATACTTGACCTGCCTGGACCTGCTGCCCTTCTTTCATTTCATATCGGGTAATTGTACCGCTCATTTGAGTACGCACTTCCTCTGAAACAGCAGCCTCCACAGTGCCCGTACCGGAAACCTTTACCTCAAGATCCCCCCGTTCTACCCTCGCAGTCATTATCCGGGAAGACTGGGCAGTTGCTTTGCTCCTAGCTGAGAATAACCGCCAACCCAGGACAACACCAAATACAACTACTACCGCTATAAGAAGCCATATGCCTGTTTTTTTAGTCATTTGCATTTTTTATAACCCCCGCAGATGGAATTTTTGCCTTTGCCTCTCTTAGCCGCTGCCAATATTTTACGTTGCAAGTACGATTACAGAGTAAATTACAATTATGGGATAATTATCTTTAAATTTTGGGAAATTGTAAAAATTAGCACCGTGTGGATTAGGGGTTGCAAATGAAGTGAAAGGGGCGGTTGTAAACACGCCCCCCTTTACTGTCTCTGCAAATTATTTAGCTTTCCTGTTAGCTTCAAATTGAGCTTTCAATTCCCCTACGGAAATTCCTTTTTGCTTGGCAATTTCCTCCAGCTTAGCTTCGCGCTGTTGTTGCAATTGGGCCTTCAGTTCTTCTACCGTAATTCCTTTTTCCTTCGCCATTTCAGCCAGCTTTGCTTCTCGCTCTTGCTCAAGCTGAGCTTTCAGTTCCTCTACCGTGATCCCTTTTTCTTTGGCCAATTCCTCAAGATTTACTTTTCCTTTTCTGCCAAATCCCTTTTCTTTCATTTGCGCTTTTAATTCTTCTACCGTAATACCTTTTTCCTTCGCCATTTCAGCCAGCTTTGCTTCTCGCTCTTGCTCAAGCTGAGCTTTCAGTTCCTCTACCGTGATCCCTTTTTCCTTAGCTAATTCATCCAACCGTTGCATAAAAAAATATGCTTTCCCTGAAGGCTGCTGGGATTTTACCGAGGCTTGGGCTGCAAATGCAGACCCTATTGAGGAAACAACAAACATAGCACCCAAAGTGGCAACAGCTAATTTTTTCTTCATTGTCATAATAGATCATTCCTCCTTAATTTTTATATCTGGTGCTTACGAGATTAATTTAACCAAAAAGTTTCGAATGATTGTCAAGGAAATATGTAAAATTATGTGAAGTTAGCCGCTGTAGCTCATTGGTCCAGGAGCGTGGGTGCTACTAACAAAAAAACAGACAAAGTGCCGGCACCTGTTTATTCTATATTTATGCTTTTTACACCACTGGCTTTTTGCAATTCTTTGGTTAGACTTCCCACACTTTCCAAGTGAGGGGCCTCCACCAAAAGATGAATTATAATCTCATTGCCATCTAGATTTTCAATGTTGATTTTTTTGATACTGACGCCGTGATTAAAGAGTATGGAACCAATTTCCCCAATTTGCCCGATGACATCTTCAGCAAAAATATCTATGGAAAGGAAGGCTTTTTTTTGTACCAGGTGGTCTGTATATTTGGCAAGATCCAGGGATAAATAGATAATTAAAGTAGCCATTAAAGTAGGTATTACTATTCCTAGCCCAGTAAATAACCCTATAGCGGCTACACCCCACAGGCTGGCTGCTGTTGTTAGCCCGCGAATGGTAGACCCGGTTTTCAAAATAGCACCGGCTCCCAAAAAGCCAATCCCCGAAATAACCTGGGCTCCTACCCTGAGCGGATCCATGGTAGTCATGTGTTTATACTGATTAAAAAGGATTATGGAACCCAGCCCAATTAGTGCTGCGCTCACTGAAACCAGCATATGGGTACGTAAACCTGCGTAATGATGACTGCTTTCCCGTTCGTAACCAATGATACCACCTAAAATAGTAGCCAAAATCAATCGGCCCAGCATATCCAAATAAGAGATGGTCATCGGTCTCCCTCCTCGCCTAAACTTTCTATCCAGATTTGGGTAATATTATACCTTATAATACCAAATTTAAATAGCAATTAAAATTCAAAATATAAAATGCCGGGAAACCGGCACTTTATTCTTTTTCCTTACCATTTTTGCTTTTTTCAGCTTCTTTTCCCGGCTTAAGAGCAGGCGCGGGCTGTCGGCTGCGATCGATGGGACGTAAAATACTAGGTCTGGTGTTTTGGATGGGGATTGGCGGCCTGAGCAAGATGGATTTCATAGCTTGAAAATTAAAGGGAATCAAAGGCCACAAATAGGGAACGCCAAAAGATTTGGTCATAGCCAAAAAGGCTAATAAACCTAGAACACCAATGGCAAAGCCAGGCACCCCGAACAACCCGGTAATAACAATCAGTACGATTCTTGCTAAAGTGTTGGCCATTCCTAATTCAAAGCTGGGAGTCGCAAAAGTGCCAACCGCTGCTACGGACAGGTAAAGTACTGTTTCGGGGGCAAAAAGGCCAATATCTATGGCTACTTGCCCGATTAAAACAGCCGC
This sequence comes from Zhaonella formicivorans, assembly GCF_004353525.1. NCBI lineage: Bacteria > Bacillati > Bacillota > Clostridia > Neomoorellales > Zhaonellaceae > Zhaonella > Zhaonella formicivorans. The sequence continues at coordinate 777,851 of NZ_CP085524.1, read as the reverse complement.
AATTAAGCCCAATGCCGTAGCTAAGGCTGATGGAGTATGGATTGCAGCCATGCGCATTAAATTGATGCCAAATTCGGCAAACAGGAACTGCCACATCAACCCTATCTTCCCCACCTTGGAAGGGCCTAAAAACTTTAAAGCCGGAGGAAGTAATTCCGGATGCATGGAAACCAACAGGTACAGGGGCACTCCGATTAACGCTAAAAAGATTCCTGCGTATCTTACCCAGCGTTGAAAAAAACCAACCGCAGGACTTTGCCTGAATTCTTCTGCATGTTGAACATGGTGAAAAAATGTAGCCGGAAGAATCATTACACTGGGCGAAGTATCTACTATTACTAAAACATGTCCTTCCAAAAGGTGGACCGCAGCTACATCGGCCCGCTCCGTATACCTAACGGTAGGATAAGGATTCCAATTGCTGCCCGGTGCAATCAGTTCTTCCACCGACTTTTCAGCCATTGGCAGCCCGTCCATTTTGATAGCTTTAATTTTTTCTTTTACCTGCTCAACCAGTTCGGGATTAGCAATATCTTCAATATACACAACACAAATATCGGTTTTTGAACGTTGCCCCGCTTGTAAAATCTCCGTGCGCAATTTGGGATCTCGTATTCTACGTCTAATCAAAGCAGTGTTAAACACAATAGTTTCCACAAATCCATCCCTGGAACCTCTCACGACCCTTTCCAGATCCGGTTCTTCCAAGCCGCGTACCGGATATTCCCGCGCATCAATGATAATAACTTCTTCGATCCCATCTACCACCAAAGCTATGGGACCCGCCAATACCTTGTCTACTACTTCGTGTAAATCATCTGTTGTCTCCACTTCAATATAGTTAATGTATTGCTTAAGCAGTTTTTTAAATGTATCGGGCGCTAAATCTTCCCGTTTCACCAAAGCCAAACTTCTCAAAACATACATCATTATTTGGTCTTTGGCAAAACCATCCACAAAGAATAAAGCGGCATCTTTTCCCGCAAAACTAATTTCCCGGCAAATCACATCAAAACTTTTTCCTACGCCTAATTCCCTGCTCAGCCAGTCAATATTAATTTCTAATTTCTTTGAAACTTTAACTTGCTCATCAGTAATGGCCATATTTATACCCACTCCTAAATAATATTTCTTCTACCGCTTTAGTCGTTATGGGTACTTTCTTTTTCAGTGAATCAGCACCATCCATTTTGCCTGTATCACCGGTTCCAATAATCACGGGTATGTCAAGTTCATTTAAAATATCTACCGTATCCCCTTCCAGCACGGCACCATTAAATACTTTCGGATTACCGTGTTTATCCACTGCCTGGGTAACAACTTCTCCTTCCTTCGTAATAGAATTGTCTACTACAACACCTTGTGTATGGTCAGTATTGGAGGCAACTGCTACAACTCCCAAGATCTCAATATCCGGATGTTTGGCAATATACTCCAGGGCTTTTTCCCCTTTGCCCTTTTTGCTGCTCCCTTTGTCGTCCAACATTACTAACACGGGGTCATATTTTGCTGCTTTAATTAATTCCACTATTTCCGGACCAGTCAAAGGGGTCGGATTACCGGCCGACAAGGATATACACCTTCCGCTTACCCTCCGGGCAACCTGCTCAACCGCTTTTTTAGCTATTTTGTCTCCATCGGTTATTACAATTACTTTTCGTCTGGCAGTCTCCATTCCCCGTTGTAGTCTCCCTTATCCTTGAGGATTAAATATTACTGCTACAATATAGCCAAAAACTACGGCAGCTGCTATACCTACTGCCGTTGCTTCCAAGCCGCCACCAAAAACACCAAGAAGTCCATTACTTCTCGCTCCCTCTATAGCCCCTTGTGCCAAAGCATGCCCAAATCCGCTTAAGGGGATAGTTGCTCCTGCACCTCCTAAGTCAACCAGCGGTTGATAGAGATTTAAAGCGCTGATTATAGCACCGGCACAGACATAGCCAACAAGCACATGGCCAGGTGTTACATTAAAAGGAGTGAGATCCATAATTAACTGTCCCACCAAGCAAATTGCCCCTCCGATTAAAAATGCCATTAATAAAGACATTGATTTGCCTCCTGCCTGTTAGAATTCTATGGCCACTGCATGACCTATTCCAGGTATTGATTCACCTTGCTGAACAGCGCAAGGGCTCAGTAGAGCTCCGGTACCAACTCCTAAGATTTTCCTGTATTTGCCATTTTGCATTTCCTTTAAAAGATATCCAGCAGTAACCACTGCTGAACAGCCGCAGCCACTCCCCCCGGCATGGGTGTCCTGGGATGGGTCAAAAATCAAAATACCACAATCGGTATAATTTTTTTCCAAATTATAACCTTGCTGCTTAGCCAATTGAATTGTCAAAGCATGTCCAATGGTCGCTAAATCTCCGGTAATGATCAAATCGTAATCATCGGGTCCCCTGCCGGTATCCTCGAAATGACGGACAATAGTATCTGTAGCAGCAGGAGCCATTGCACTGCCCATATCATTGGCATCCTTCATTCCTAAATCAATTACTTTGCCAATGGTGGCATAAGTAATTCTTGGTCCTTTGCCTTGTCTGGCCACTACCACAGCTCCGGAACCGGTCACCGTCCGCTGGGCACTGGGCGGACGCTGCACGCCTTGCTCCGTTGGGAAACGGTACTGCCTTTCAGCCGTAGAGTAATGGCTGGAAGTAGCTGCTAACACATAGTCGGCAAAACCACCGTCAACTAGAATAGCCGCCAGAGCCATACTTTCGCACATTGTAGAACAAGCTCCATAAAGGCCTAAAAAAGGTATGCCAAGTTGACGGGCAGTATAATTTGCGCTGATAGTTTGGTTCAAAAGGTCCCCTGCCAGCATATAATCTATTTTTTCTGGCAATAAGTCGGCCTTTTGCAAGGCTTTTTTCATTGTCTCCTCGAGTAAGAATTGTTCCGCTTTTTCCCAACTCTTTTGACCAAAATAAGTATCGTCGCTGATCACGTCAAAATAATTTCGCAGCGGTCCTTCGCCTTCTTTAGGTCCTACGATGGCAGCCGATGCAATAATATAAGGAGGATTTGCAAATTTTATCGTTTGCTTTCCTATTTTTTTGCTAGCTTGACTCATGCTTGCCTCCTGGTAAAGGAAATTTTGCTATCCTTGGCTACAAAAGATAGTAGATGAGGCCAACTATTATAGAAACTAAAAAGCCATAGGCCAATACCGGACCAGCGATGGTGAACATCTTGGCTGCTACGCCGTATACAAACCCCTCCCTTTTAAATTCTAAAGCAGGGGATACGATTGAATTGGCAAAACCGGTAATTGGTATAATCGAACCTGCTCCTGCAAATTTGGCAATGTTATCATAAATGCCAACTCCTGTAAGTAAGGCGCCCAGAAAAACCATAACAACCGTTGTGGCCGTGCTGGCTTCTTTCTGGGGTAAACCCAGTCCGACAAAAGCATTTAAAAACAACTGAGCAATTAAGCATATCATGCCTCCAACCAGAAAAGCTCCCACAGCGTTTCGCACCAACGGAGGCTTAGGTTTAACCGCATTGACCATCTGCTGATATTGTGCCTGCTGGTACTGCTGTTGACTCTTTTTTATTTGCTCCTGTAATTCCATTTGCTCCTTCCAGCTCTTTACCATTAAAGTACCACCTCCCTAATTTATTTTTTCTCAGAAGTGCGTCTTTATACTCAGTACCAATCCTTGTCCGCAGCGGAACAAAAGCATTTGAGACGTAATGCTTTGTTTTTTCCCAGGGTACCCAATGGTCCCCTGGGACGCCCGCTGTAACACCACTTAATAACATAAAGGGGGGTTCTCCCTAACAACCCCACCTCTTGGAAATTTACCAGCATAATTTCCCAGGCGATTAAAAAATGACTGGTTTTAATACCAGTCATCAAATAATTAAAACCCATCATCTGCACAGGCAACTTTAACATTGGCCTTAAACTCTGTAAGTCTTCCGTTTTCTACACCTGCAGTCAAGTTGTAAATTTCGACACCCGTAATATTAGGAATCTCTCTGGAAGCTTCCTTTACCGCTCTCTGTACGGCATCTTTCCAACTAATATCAGACTCACCAAGCAATTCAACGATTTTTACATGCATCTGTCATACCTCCTTTGGAAATAATCTAGAGTTAGTATTTCATTTCTAAGTCGTTTTTATGTCAGCAAAAAACAGCAGGTTATTTAGCCTGCTGCTTAGTAAAACATGTATCGCTGTTTAACAATTCTTTAATATTTTTCAGTGCTTGCCGTTCAATCCTTGAAACCTGAACCTGCGATAGCCCCACTACTTGGGCAACCTCGATTTGAGTTTTGTCTTGGAAAAAACGCAGTAAAATAACCTGACGATGCTTTTCAGGCAATTTTTTTAAAACTTCTTTCAAGGCAATTTTGTCAAACCAACTTTCCTGTTCCTTTTCATCACTTAACTGATCCAAAATGTAAATCGGATCCCCTTCATCCTGATATAATGTCTCATGGATTGATGTTGGCATCTGAACAGCTTCCATAGCATTAATTATTTCTTCCCTGGGAACTTCCAACCTTTCCGCTATCTCACTAATGGTAGGCTCTCTTCCCAGTTCTTTAATCAGGTTTTCCCTCGTACGATGAATCTTGTAAGCCGTTTCCTTAACGGCTCTGCTTACTTTGACCGGGCTATCATCCCGCAGGAAACGCCTAATTTCCCCAATAATCATCGGCACAGCATAAGTTGAAAATTTAACATTATAGCTGAAATCGAATTTATCAATGGCTTTCATTAAACCGATAGTGCCAATTTGAAACAAATCCTCCAATTCATAACCTCGGTTTTCAAAACGCTGAACCAGGTTGAAAACAAGCTTAAGGTTACAATTGATTAAAGTTTCCCGGGCAGAAGCATCACCATTTTTAGCTTTAGTCAGTAAACTGACCATTTCCTCTTCCGATAACAAAGGGAAACGTGGCAAATTCATTTCAGACAGGCGTGTTACCATGTCAATAGCGCCACCTTTAGTTCACGGCATCAACTGGATTTAGATTTTTAGTCATGATCACTTTTGTTCCTTCTCCAAGTCTGGAGGTGACTTCAAGATGATCCATAAATGACTTCATAAACACAAAACCTAAACCCATACGTTCCGGATCGGTTGTATAAGCCGGCTGCATAGCCTGTTCCACATCTGCTATACCTTTTCCCCTGTCTTCCACGGTTAAAATCAACTTTGTTTCGTCCCTGAAAGCCTCGATCACAACAATACCTTCGGGTGAGTTTTCGTAACCATGAATAATTGCATTTGACACCGCTTCAGAAGTTGCGACTTTAATTTCTTCCAGATCATTTAAAGTTAAATCGACCTGTGAAGCAAAGGAAGCAACTGCTACCCTGGCCAAACCAACATTTTCAGGTAAGCTGGCAAATTCTAACTTTATATAATTTCGCCAATTATTGATTTTTTTATCCATCTGTACCACCCCTACATAGCAGCCAGCGCTGAAGTCATATCTTGGTGAATAGTTAAAATACGCAATATGCCTGATAGTTCTAAGATCTTTTTTACCGGGGCCTGGGGATTCACTATTGACATCGAGCCATGCTGCCCTGTAACCGTTTTATAACGGCCTAAAATTGCTCCCAGTCCGGAACTATCAATAAAAGATACCCCTTCTAAATCCAGGACTAAATTCTTAGCTCTACTTCGTTCCAAGGCTTCTTCCACCGTAATTTTGAATTTTTCTGCAATAACAAGGTCTAATTCCCCTTTAACCGTGACGATTAAGGTATCCTTTTCAGTTCTAGTCTCTATATGCATCATTGTTCCTCCCAGATAAAATAGTTGGTATATTTTTTTGCTTTGCTCGTATTCTACGGACCAGAAAATTATTCCTGCTAATTTTTGGTATTATTATGTCGAATAATATAAAAAGCTTCTACAAAATTTGTAGAAGCTTTTTGCTGAAGGTTATATGGAATTAAAAACTGAAGACTTTACGCCAAGTCCGCTTTAACAACTGCCAGTAAGTGGCCTTAGCAACACTATCCTTTGCTAATAAGTCTACTTTATTTATTATTTTACCGTCTTGCAAGATTTGAATTTCGCCTACTTTTTGTCCTTTTTTAACAGGTGCGGGAATATAATCGGGAATGATGGCCTTTGTTTCGATTTTACTTTCTTGGTCCTTGTTCATCAAAGCGCCAACTTTGCGGGCGGCTATCAACGGTATTTCCCCCACTACTCCTTTACTGACTTTTGTGTGGGCAGCTACCTGACCTTTGCCAAAAAATTGTTTATAGCCAAATTGAGAGAATGCCCAGTTATATAGTTTAATAGATTCAGCAAAATGCCCTCCCTTTTGATCCGCGCCCATGACAACCGCTATAAGCCGGAGGTTATCCCTTTGCACTGTTGAAACCAGGTTGCGCTTGGCTTGAGAAGTTGTTCCGGTTTTTAGCCCATCGGTACCCGGGTACCTCCAAAGCAATTTGTTGGTGTTATCAAGAATCAGTTCTTTTGGTGCTTCACGGAACTTGTAGTGTTTGATAGAGGTGTATTCCAAAATTTTGGGAAAGCTTAAGGCATACCTCGCTATTTTGGCCATATCAGCCGGTGATGTATAATGGTTATCATCATGCAGCCCGTGAGCGTTAACAAAGTTTGTATTGGTACAGCCCAGCTCTTTTGCTTTAGCGTTCATTTGCCTAACAAAGTTTTCTTCTGTACCTGCAATGTGTTCAGCAACAGCTACGCTGGCGTCGTTGGCTGAACCGACAGCAATAGCAATCAACATTTGATCTAATGTGAACTGATCCCTGGGGTCAAGCCAGACCTGAGAACCACCATAGCTACAGGCGTTTTCACTGGCTTGTACTATGTCGCTTAGTTTAACCTTGCCTTTTTCCACTGCTTCCAACGCCAGGGCTAATGTCATGGTTTTCGTTATGCTGGCGGGGTACCAAGGTTTATTTGCATCCTGTTCAAATAAAACCTGCCCCGATTCCGCCTCGATTAAGATGGCTCCTTCAGCATTAAGTTTAGGCCCTTCGGCGTATGCGGTTTTAATTCCCAGCGACCATATACCAGCCAGGGAAGCCAATACCAGCAATAAAACTTTAAATCTTCTCATGTTATTCCTCCTCGTGAACTTAATTGCTTGATCTAGTATTTGATGTTTACCACATACTCATGCAAGATTTAGCCGCTGGCGTTTTGTTAAAGTCAACCAGTTTACCAATGCACGCCAAAGCACTTTAGCATGTTTTCAGAACAAATAAAAAAACCCCGGAAACCGGGGTTGAAATCAAATAGTATCCAGTATTCTTTTTATTAAACCACTAAACTTGACCCTCACTTTTTCGGCGGTTTCAATTACCTCATCGTGGTTAAGTTTGCGGTCTAAAACGCCTGCCGCCATATTGGTTATGCAGGAAATTCCCAACACTTCCATGCCTCCGTGGTTAGCCACAATCACCTCCGGTACAGTCGACATCCCAACCGCGTCAGCACCTATTGTTCGCAAATACCTGATTTCGGCGGGCGTCTCATAGCTGGGGCCAAACACACCTGCGTAAACGCCTGTTTGCAAGTTTATCCCTAGCTCAGCAGCCGCGCTTTGCGCTAAAAGTCCTAATTTTTGAGAGTACGCTTCCGACATATCGGGAAACCGGGGGCCCATCTCAGGGTTGTTTTTACCGCGTAAAGGGTTATCTCCCATTAGATTAATATGATCTGAAATAAGCATTAAATCCCCGGGTTTAAAAGATTTGTTAATACCTCCCGCCGCATTGGTAACTATTAAAATTTTTATGCCTAATTGCTGCATCACCCGTACCGAATAAGTAACTTCCGACAGAGTATACCCTTCATAATAGTGAAAGCGCCCTTGACAGGCCATAACCGGGGCCTTTCCCAGCATCCCAAAAACAAGTTGTCCGGCATGGCCTTCAACGGTGGAAACAGGGAAATGAGGGATATCTTTATAGGGAACTACTTTTTTTGCTGTAATTTCTTCTGCCAATGAGCCTAAACCTGATCCTAAAATTAAACCGACCCGTGGCTGAAGATCTCCCCTGACTTGGTTAATTACTCCTATACTGTCTTCTAACTTGTGTTTTAGATTATGCATTGCTGACCTCCTGTAACGCAATTAATTTATACATGCTCACCCCGTGGGGAGGCGGAGCTACCCCCAACATGTCAGTTACTGTTGCACCCAAATCGGCAAAACTCTTTCTAATTCCGAGATTAACGCCTACTTTTATTTTGGCTCCATGAATTAAAAGCGGTACATACTCCCTGGAATGATCGGTACTGGGTGTTGTAGGATCGCAGCCATGATCGGCGGTAATGATCAAAACATCCTCCTGATCTAAAACACTTAAAATTTCGGGTAAACGGCCATCAAACTCTTCCAAAGCTTTGGCGTAACCAACCGGATCATTGCGATGCCCGTATTTGGAATCATAATCTACAAGATTGGTAAATACCAAGCCTGAAGCTACCTCTTGAAAAACTTCAATGGTACGATCCACGCCATCCATGTTATGCTTAATTGATACCGACCTGGTAATGCCTTTGCCTGCATAGATATCATTAATTTTTCCTACCCCCACTACTTCCAAACCGCTATTCCTTATTAATTCCAGCACGGTGGGGCTAGGCGGGGCCAAAGAATAGTCATGCCGGTTAGCTGTTCTCTGGAAATTACCCGGTGAGCCTATAAATGGCCGGGCAATAACCCTTCCCACAGCATGGTCGCCTTGTAAAATTGCTCGGGCAGCTTTGCACATTTCGTATAATTCAGTCAGGGGAATTATGTCCTCATGAGCAGCGATCTGAAACACGCTGTCAGCAGAAGTATAAACGATAGGCCTTCCGGTTTTAAGATGCTCTTCACCTAATTCTCCAATGATCTCTGTCCCTGAAGCTACTTTGTTGCCTAATACCTTCCTGCCTGTTTTCCGCTCAAATTCCTCGATAATTTCAGGGGGAAAGCCATGGGGGTAAGTAGGAAATGGTTTTTCCAAAATAATTCCCGCTATTTCCCAATGGCCGGTTGTTGTGTCCTTTCCCGGTGAAAGCTCCGCCATTTTGCCAAAAGCGGCGGTAGGTTGCGTTACAGGTTCAATTCCATGGAGAGGAGCTATATTGCCTAGGCCCATGTTTTGCATGTTAGGTAACTTAAGCCCGACTGTAGCGGCTATATTACCAAGAGTATTGCTGCCGGTGTCCCCGTACTTTTCCGCATCGGGGAGTTCTCCAATCCCTACGCTGTCAAGAACTATCAATAAAACTCTTTTAATCACACTATTCACCTCTACCGAACTATGCCCTAGGGTGGGTTTTGTTATAGACCTCTTTCAAATGACGGCTGGTCAAATGGGTGTATACTTGAGTGGTTGTAATGTCTGCATGCCCCAACATCTCTTGTACTACTCGCAAATCCGCGCCATTCTCCAAAAGATGGGTAGCAAAGGAATGGCGCAGGGTATGGGGTGTTATATCTTTGGCGATGCCTGCTTTTCTGGCGTATTTTTTTAAAATTTTCCAAAACCCTTGTCTGGTAAGCCGGGCACCCATCTGGTTGATAAACAATGCTTCTTCTTTTGGTATTTTGAGAAGTTTAACTCTGCCATAGGCCAAATAAGCGTTAAGACACTCTTTGGCTACGCTGCCAATAGGGACAATTCTCTCTTTGGCGCCTTTACCGGTACAGCGGATAAACCCTGTATCACAGTTAACCTGATTTATCTGTAAAGAGACCAGTTCACTCACCCTCAAACCGGTGGCGTACATTAGTTCCAACATTGATTTGTCCCGTAAGCCAGCTGGCGTTGAAGGATCAGGCTGTTGCAAAAGACGGTCGACCTCAGCAACCGACAGAATTTGGGGCAGCTTGCGCGCGAGTTTAGGCGTATCTACATTTAGAGTAGGATCGAACTCGATCAGCTTTTCCCGCAATAAAAAATGATAAAAGGACTTGAGGGCGGCCACATGCCGGGCTAAAGTAGCCGGTGACTTGCCTTCTTTTTGCATATTCAGCAGGTAGCGCAGAATTACTTCCCTTGTTACTTCTCCCACGTTTCGCACTTTGGCCACCTCAGCAGCAAACGTGCAAAAACCTATTAAATCTCGATAATAAGATTCAAGAGTATTCTCGGCTAAACCTCTCTCAACCGCCAAATAATGGATAAATTCTTCCACATTGCTTCTCATAATCTACCAGCCCCATACCTGTATGGAAAGTCTATCCTAACTTATTCCACATTAAGCAGTAAACTCCTCCCAAAGTTACAAAGCTCGTTTAGCCTAACCGCTTGAAGTTTATCTTCTTGCGCAAAAAGTTATCTCACCGCTTTTCCATCATAATTTGACCCTAAAAATAGTGAAAAAAACTATGAATTCTCCACAAAAAAGCAGCTACATCGCTTAGAAATTTTTCCTCCCCCTGCATGTAAACCTCCTTTAGACAAGTTAAAAAGGTTTTTAAAAAGCTTCTACTGAGGATTTCCGAGCGCTACCCGACCAAACCGCGCTTCAAGCTACTTCAACAGTTCCGGCAAAGGCACATAAGGTAAATTTAAAGCATCTGCAACTGCTTTATAAACCACTTGGCCGTCAATAACGTTTACTCCCAGCGCTAAAGCACCGTTTTCTTTGATGGCTCTTTCGTATCCTTTCTGCACAATTTCTATAGCATAAGGCAATGTTACATTGGTTAACGCAATAGTAGCGGTCCTGGCTACAGCTCCAGGAATATTAGCCACAGCATAATGAAGCACCCCATGTTTTTCGTAAATAGGGTTGCTGTGAGTAGTGACTCTATCGATTGTTTCCACGCACCCCCCTTGGTCAATGGCAACGTCTACGATTACTGCACCCTTTTTCATGGTTTTTACCATGTCTTCCGTAACAACCCTCGGAGCCCGTGCACCGGGGATTAAAACTGCCCCGATGAGCAAATCCGCATATTTCACCGCCATGGATAAATTATGCTGGTTTGACATCAGATTTTTAGTCCTGCCTTGGAAAAGATCATCCAGGTACCTCAACCGGGCTGCATTCAGGTCCAAAATTGTTACTTGTGCTCCTAAGCCCACCGCCATTTTTGCCGCATTAGTCCCTACAATACCTCCGCCCACAATGACCACGTCAGCCGGCGCCACCCCTGGAACACCGCCTAAGAGAACTCCTCTACCACCTTCAGGTTTTTGCAGAAAATGGGCGCCAATTTGCACCGACATTCTGCCGGCTACCTCGCTCATAGGGGTTAATAAGGGCAGGCTTCCGTCAGGTAATTGAATAGTTTCATAAGCAATGGCCACTACTTTGCGGCGCATTAAGGCTCTGGTTAGCTCAGGTTCCGGGGCAAGGTGTAAATAAGTGAAAATCACTTGTTTTTCCCTGAATAAATCATATTCTTCCGGCAAAGGCTCCTTGACCTTCATAATCATGTCTGCTTCGCCGTAAACACTGACCCGATCCGGTGCTATTTGGGCGCCTGCAACAACATATTCGCTGTCCAGATAGCCGCTCCCCACCCCTGCGTTAGTTTCAACTAGGACTTTATGCCCAAGACGAACAAGATTTGCAGCGCCTCCCGGCGTAAGCGCCACCCTGTTCTCATTGTTTTTAATTTCTTTAGGCACGCCGATAAGCATTACTCCTCGCTCCCTTACCGCAATTTTTAACTATTGTTCGTAATATGGCAATTTTTATTCCAGTGGCGGCTGAAATAAAAAAACTTGGCAGTTAGCCAAGCATTACTTGCAATGAGTAAATTTAGAGATACATTATGACCATTTTTATCAATTGAGGAGTCAGGTAGGCTTCTAATAAGGACCCTAATAAAATAAACCCCGCAAGACTCCCTAGCAGTAACGTATAAATAAGGAATTGTTGTGAAAGCTTTTTATTGCGCTCTTTAACCCGACCTTTAAAGAGCCAAAAGGAAAAAGAGGCTGCAGTTACTCCTGCTGCCACCAACGCAGGCAGGTTGAATATATTCTGCGGAAGCAGCGCCAGAGCAGTTAACAGGATGCCTGCCATCCCCTTTTCCTGAATCAAAAAACCTGCGGTAAAACCAAGGTAAAAACCTTTGGCTGCAATAACTAATAGGATCAAAGGGGCGCCAAGTACAGTCAAACCCAGAAACCAAACTATTCCAAGCAGTTTTAAATTGGTCAGCAGCGACTGTCTGACTAATATGCCCGGCTCTACTTCGACGCTGGTAAAACTGGCAGCAAAACGATTTAAATATTCTATAAGCTCTCCTTCCTGTTTGGAACTTAAAGTTTTTGCCCCGAGAGCACCGGCAAGAATGCCTAGAAGTAAAAATAAAATGATGACCATATAAAGCAAGAGATTGTCCTTCCAATGTACACTAATAACACGCCAGAACTTTTTCCCCATAGCAGCAGTTCCTCCTAAAGCCATTCTTATACATACCTATGGCCTTTGGACGAGTTTTATACCAAGTACCAAAAAATTAACTGCAGCGGTAGTACTAATACTTATTTCTGATTGCTTCCCAAAGGCGCTGTCCAATATATTGGGCAGCTAGGACATCTTCCAGCGAATTGGCGCTGGCAGCTACCACACTTATGTCTTTCTTTAACTGTTGAGCCATTGCCAGTGCCCTGGCAACAGCGTTCTGAGCAGGTTTTGTCCCTTTGCTGTGGAAAGTTCTGGCTATAGTCCCGACGATCACAGTTCCGCCCGCATTATATGCCGCATCAAAGGCAACCCCTCCCGTATCGGTGATGGCAACCACTACCTTTTGTTTAAAATCACATATTTTAACGGTAGAGGCCCCTAAATTAGGGATAATGTCAGCAATCTCGGCTCCGGCCAGGTGGATGCCTTCCAGCACTTCGGCAGCGCTGGCTATGAAGTCTGACCTTTTGCCCCAGCGCGGTTCACACACCACTATCAACGGGCTGTGGAACTTAACGGCCAAGCTGCCGGCTTCTAATCCTATTTTCCCCGGGTCTACCGGCACAGGCGGTCGCACACTGGCCGGACTGGCACCAAAAACCGCTGTTGCGCCCGCTTCTAAAGCGCTCTCCAAGGTGGTACTCATGTCAATTACATCTACTATAATCACGAGATTTCCACTTTTTCCCGCCTGATATGCGCCGGTGGCGTCAGCAGTCACTGAAACCTGTGGTTGGAATACCTTTGTCACCTTTTTTCTCCCAAGCAATTTTTATTGGCTAACCATAGCAGCCCAATGATAGTCTTTGCATCTTGGATTTGACCTTCCCGCACCATTTTCAGCAAAGTGGCCAGGGGAAAACGCTCCAGCTGCAAAAATTCATCGCTGTCCAACCGCTGTTCCCCCTGCTCAAGTCCCGTGGCCAAATAGAGATGCATCACTTCATCGCTAAAGCCGGGAGTGGTGTAAAATTCCAGCAGTTTAGTTATTTGGCTTGCAGTTAGCCCTGTTTCCTCCAATAATTCCCTTCGCGCACAATTTAAAGGCTCTTCCCCTCTTTCCAGCTTTCCGGCAGGGAGTTCGTATAAAACTTTCCCTACCGGTTTTCTATACTGTTTGACCATGGCGATTTCTCCGCTGTTTAAAAGGGGAATTACAGCCACCGCTCCCGGGTGTTCTACAATTTCCCTAGTGGTTGTGCGCCCATCTGGCAATTGTACTTCTTCCAGCCTCAGGCTAACTACTTTGCCCCTAAAGACAGTTTTACTGTGTATGGTTTGCTCTTCCATCATACCACCCCTCATACTTTTTGGTCTTATTCATATAATAATAGCACTTGGATTAATCTCACAACAACAGGGGGATATGTAATGGAAATTATCTATACCAAAAACTCCTTTACTTTTATTGGCAAGATCAAGGAACTGAGCACTTTTTTGCAAAATTTTTCCACGGAGACAACTGTTAAAGAAATTCTCCGCACTGCGCTGCATTAACCGGCCAGTTCAGCAGCCACAATACCGGCCGCTACACTAGTTAAAAAGAATGCTTTATCTTTTTCGGGGCTTCGCCCCATTGTGGCCAAGTTTAATCCTGAAACAACCAGTTCCTCAAATTGCTTTTCAGCTTCCACCACCTTGAGACAATGCCGCTGCAAGCGAGCCTCTTTCCATTGTTCTAGCACTACCTGCATTTGGTTTTCCGGTAACCTGGCCATTGGAACTACCGTGGGGGCTAATGCAACCTTTTGGAGCACAGTTAAGGTATGGTGGCTTATGCCATAATGCCGTGAGCGGGGATCTGCAAAGCTTATCCTTGGTACTGCCAGCGGTATACCCTCTAAAACAGCGGCAGCGTTTAGCACAAATCCTTGTTCCACACCGCTGAAGCCCCATTTAGTTCCTGTTCCTACTATACCGGGACCCATGGCAGCAATAATAATATCAGCTTCCAAAACTGACTTGGCTGCAAGCAAGCCGGAATAAATATTTACCGCTTCAATTTGCCCACCAAAGGCATTACCTACGGTCACTGTTCCGTGGATTAAGCCCCGTTCCAATAATTCCGGTACTATCCTGCTCAAAGCCAGCGGCAGCGCAGCGCCGTCAGTCATCATGTATACGACACGAATTTTTTTCGAAGCCTGGGCTTTAATCGCCAGCGCTACAGGGGCTAACATGCTGTGCAAGAGGGCAGCTACAACCGGTGTTTGCTTTAAAGAATCGGCGACTTCAAGTTTCTTGCGAAAAGGACTGGCCTCTTCCTCCACGCTGAGGACTTTCATTTGCATAGGGGTGTAACGCAATTTCATAATATGGCCCTGACCTTCCAGAGGCATATTTTCCCGGCTTAGATTGTTAATCACGAAATGATAACCGCCAGTGCCTAAATTCAATTCTACCGCGGTAGTATTGACCACCACTATGTCTCCGGGGGAGATATTGCCTGTAAGTTGATCGTAATTGATAGCTTTGGAACGTTCCCCTTCTATTTGTACCAGAATTTCCGTGCAACCCGGTCTTTTGGCCAAAACTTCCTCTACCTTGCCACGCTTAAAACTCAACATTTCTTCACCTGCTCTCATACTTCAGGCCTACCCAGGCGATCAAAGAAATCAAGTATGCTTACACGAGCTATGAACTCGGTCAATGAATAACGTTCACTGTACCAGTGCAGCAATACAAGCAGCATCAGCAAAAATGCTTTGGTATACAAAGGGATTAGGGCTACTAAACTATATCCTAAGGCAAAGCCCAGCAGGTTGGAACCGGTGTCCCCTAGCATGACTTTTCCGCGGAAATCCAGCGGAGCATAGGAAAGAGAAGCGCCTACCATAACTAATATCCATCCCTGTTCCACCAACAACCCATACTTCCAGAATAGCAGCAAAAAACCAAGCAGGAAAACTTTAATTGTCCTGCCGGGACGCAAATCAAGAAGATTTAGCGCATTGATTGCTAAAGCTAGCAAAAGCGCATTTACTGCCAAACTCAAATAATCTTGGCTAAAATGCCTGCTTGTTAAGAATGCCAGGACAAAGCCTGTCAGCGCTTTAATCCCTCCCGTGGTCAATTCCCCTTTACAGAGAGAGCGCAAGTGGCCATGCAAACCTTTAACTTTATGATTGCCCCAAATGTCGTCTAAAAGGCCTACCAAAGTTATCAGAACACAGCCAAAGAAAAACAGCCATGGAAGCTGTTGCTCCGGAAAAATTGCACTGACAAAAAATATGCTTACTAGCAGACTGCTAAAGATTGTTAACCCTCCTGCCGTAATTATTTCTTTTCCCAAATAATTCGTGCGGACCAAGGCATTTGCTTGCATAAGCTTAAGAATTATAGGTCCAGACAACCGGTGGCAAACAAAACCAGTAACCAGCAATATTATTGCCCGGGCTAACATCTTGTACCCGCCTTACTGAGCAAAAACAAAAAAATATGCCAGAATTGCCTGCCACGGTGGCAAAACCCCGGAAAATCCCTTCCGGTTACCCGATGGGACATTTCTACCGGAATTTCCAATATTTTAATCCCCAACTTTGCCGATTTGATTGTCGCCGCAACTTCTACACTGTAACCAGGAGTAAAAGGCAGGAGTTTTTTAAAAACTTCCAATGTCATTGCCCTTTGCCCGGAAAGCACTGAATCGCATGTTGTTCCGCTATAAAGGTAAACACCCCAAGCCGCTAATTTCTTCACCAACCCGAATCCGCCTTTTCCGCGACTCGGTGGGAATTTAGCTATGGTTAAATCGGCCTCCTTATTTACCACCGGCTCAATTAATTTTTCAGCTTCCCGAGCTGATGCTCCCAAATCAGCATCAATTAGGAGCACGACCTGACCCGTAACGCTGGCCGCTCCTGCGTTTAAAGCAGCTCCTTTTCCCGAATTGACAGGAAGTTTTATAACTTTGCACCCAGCCTCCAGCGCTTTTTGCCAAGTAGCATCCCGAGACCCATCATCTACTACTATAATTTCTTTGATAGCGGGAATCATCCTTAATGTCTTTATTGTGTCTCCAATCCTGCTTTCCTCATTATACGCAGCCATTAAAACTGAAACTTTCGGCAACATATTCACCTTACCCTCTCCCTACTAAAGACTAAATAAGAGCCGGAAACGGATAAACATCAACCTCAAAAGCTGGTGTGTTACAGGTGAAACCATCAGCACAATAAAAATAGGGATTAAAGCTGCAGCAATAATTTTTACCATATCCCGCACTTTGACTCTACCCCGGTAGAGTTTACTTACCCCTTTAGCATCTACAAGAATTGTCCCCACTTTTAAGCGAACTAAAAAGGTACTCGACATTCCCTGCCTGCCTTTATCGAAAAAATCAATGGCATTGGAATGGGAACCTACGGCAACTATTAAATCAGCGCCGCTTTCGTAAGCGAGAAGCATGGCTATATCTTCACTGGTTCCCGGAGCAGGCAGGATATGAGCATGTAAATTTAATTTTTGCAGCCTGCTTAAACCGGGTGCGTAACCATTTGAATAAGCATGCACAATTAATTCGGCACCACTTTTTAAAGCCTTATCCGTAACACTGTCCATATCGCCCACAATTAAGTCGGGCTTGTATCCGTTCTCCAGCAGCGCATCAGCCCCGCCGTCCACGCCAATTAAAACGGGGCGAACCTCTTGAATGTAAGGCCGAATTGTCTTTAAATCCTCTTGATAATTGTGCCCCCGGACCACAATTAACACATGCTTTTTGGCCAGTTTGGTTTTGAGAGGAGGCAAGTCCATTTTTTGAGCAATGAGCTCTATTTCTTTGGCTGCATATTCCAAAGTATTGTAAACAAATCTGGTTAGTTCCTGCTGATAGTTTTGCCGAATAACCTTTAATTTGTTTAATATTTCTTCTTTGTTCAGCATGGTTCCAAAGTATTTTTGCCCATTAATTATTGCTGCATTATCCCTAACTTCAATTTCCTGCCCCTCAATGACATTTGTGAAAAAATCCTGACCCACTTCATCGAGCAGCGGTATACCTGCCTCCAAGAGCCGAAGGGGTCCAAGGTTTGGATATTTACCGGTTATAGAAGGACTGGCGTTAATAACTAATTTAGGCTTGCTTTTAACTATAGCCAAGGCAGCAATCTCATCCAAATCTTTATGGTTTATTACTGCTATCTCGTTGACCTTTAGTCTTTTGACCAGCTCTTTAGTCTTTTTATCCACCCTTATTTTGCCTTTAAGATACATGGTTTTTCTCCTGGCTTGCGTAAAAGCATTTTTATTTCTAGTATGTATAGATTCCGGGAAGAAATACAAAATTTATAAGCTTAGCCAACAAAAACGCAAATAAAAAAAACCCTTCAAGGTGAAAGGAGGAATCTCAAACTCATCCCCTCCCCCGAGCGGGTGCTTTTTGCTTTTTGTGAAACTTACTTTTTCTCATCAAAGTTATCATAACTAAAGGCGCTTTCTATTACAGCAATAGTCTTTACTGAGAATAATTAGTAATCGCACCTGTATCAACCATTTGCCTTAAACATGGAATCCGCGCCGCAATTAAATCGTCGGGCAACAGCACCGCAAAAGGCTCCTGGCCGATAAATTCCTTGGCACATGAGATAGCATGGCCTAAACCCTTTTGCTCTTATAATAAATGTTAGCCAAGCGTATTTAGACAATACCTTTGGTATTCATGGTTGTTCGTCCTATGCCCAAGAAAAGGCAATAGTAGCAAAAAGTGTCATCGGTTAAATAGCTATGGAATGCTTTTACTCATTTATGTACCGCACCCCTAAATAATTTTCTGTACAGCTCTTGACCTCCTAAAAACAATGCTAATACTACTGTGCGAGAAGTTGCAGAAATCTGATTACCTTACCAGGCCCCCGTAACCAACGGGAGGCCGCCGTGACCCTTTTACTTGGTGAAACTAGCACCCCTAACCCCTTTTCCTGCACTGCCCTAAATGCATCCTCATCGCTAACGTCATCTCCAATGTACACGGGATAATAACTGGAGTACAGGCTGGTCAAATATTTTACTGCTTCACCTTTGTTAACAACTTTAGGGCGGACTTCTATAACTTTTTTCCCTGCAATAAATTCAAGTTCATGCTCTGTCACCAGGGGGCGAGCGGCCATTACAAATTCATCCAATACTTTTAAAGCGGCTACAGGGTGTGCCAACCGGTAATGGAGGGCTACAGAGGCCTTTTTGCACTCAACAAAGAAACCGTTTTTTCCTTTTATGCTGTCCACAGCTTTGCTGGCAATCTCCTCCAGGACAGGAACCAACATCTTCCCATCAACAGCAGTAAATTGTTTCCCAGATGGGCCTTCAATTTCCGCCCCATGGCAGCCGGCATAAAATAATTCTTTCACTGGCAGTAGTTTTCTGAGCTCATCGACATCCCGTCCACTCACTATAGCCAACTTAACCCCTGGTTTTTTTACGATCCGTTTGATAGATTTTAAAAGCATAGGACCAGCCACTGCTAATTCCGGTCTTTCTTTAAGAGGTACCAAGGTACCATCGTAATCAGTCATAAGCAGCAATTCAGGTCGGCTTGCAACCTCACCTGCCAAGGATTCCGGCGTTTCTTCCCGCAATACTATCAAGCGGCTCATGGCAAAGCACCTCCGGTCTAACATTGCGAGAGGCAACTGTCTTGCTTAACACCATTTGAGGCAACCAGTTCTGCCAGAACTGCCGCCACCACCAGAAAATGTCCTGCTCTTTGACAATTTTGTTTAAAGCAGCTAATCTTTGTTTTTTCTCTGCAATTGGCATCTTTAAGCCAAAAATAATTTTAGAAGCCATCTCCCGGGGGTCATAGGGGTTAGCCAATAAAGCGTCCTGAAGCTGACTTGCTGCTCCCGCAAAAGGGCTCAAGAGCAACACGCCAATATCCCTGCAATTAGAGATCACATACTCTTTGGCTACCAGGTTCAACCCATCTTTTACAGGCGTTACAAGTGCAATATCAGCTGCCAGGTAATGAGCTACCAATTCCTTTTTGAGTAAGGGTTTAAATATATATTTGACAGGGACATGATAATTTTCAGTAAAAGCCCCGTTAATCCGGCCCACGGTTTCTTCAATTTGCCTCTTCAACTGCTGGTAAGTATTGGTGCCTGTCCTGGAGGGAACGGCAATCTGAATAAATGTTAATTTTCCCCTGTACGCTGGATAGTTTTCCAATAGCCAGCTAATTGCCTTTAATCTTTCCAAGATTCCTTTAGTATAGTCTAGCCGGTCAACTCCCAAGAGCATGTACTGCCCTCCGGCAGCGCCCCTGATTTGTGCTGCTTTCTCCATAACTTCATCTGAGCATGCCAAGCGTTCAAATTCCCGCCAGTTGATACCTATTGGTACAGCAATAACTTTGATCTTTCTGCCCTGCCAATGAACAGTACCTGATAAATAGTCAACTTCGGCACCTACTATTTCCTTGGCTGCCTGCAGGAAATTTCGTTCGTAAGTTTTGGTATGAAATCCGATAAGATCAGCATCAAGCATGCCGGATATATATTCCTTGGCCCAAGGCAAAATTGCAAAGATTTCTGCCGGCGGGAAAGGAATGTGCCAGAAAAAGGAAATATTGGCCCAGCGCCGGTGCCTGCGAATAAAACCTGGCACCCTAGCCAGTTGGTAATCATGGACCCAGATAAAATCATGAGAACTGGAAATTTTTAAAACAACCTCGGCATATTTTTGATTTACTCGTGAATAAGCTTTCCACTGTTCTTCGCTGAAAGAAACTTTTTCAATGAAATTATGGCATAAAGGCCACAGACAGCCGTTGCTAAAGCCATCATAATATAGACTTACTTCCTCATGCGTAAGCAAAACTTCATGCAGGACATATTTCGGATCCTTTTCCGGCATAGGCAATGATACACCTAACGTTTCGTGCTCCTTGCCGTATCTGCCACCCCAAGCTACCCATGCACCTCCTTCTTGGGTGATAACAGGCTCCACAGCTGTCACCAAGCCACTTACAGACGGCGTAGCCTGAATACCGTGAGAGGTTTCTTTAAAGGTACAAGCTCCCCGGTTGGATACTACTACCAACTGTCCCTTAGAGTTCAAAGCAAGCGGTCTGAGTAAACCCACACTTTCACCTCCTGCTTAGAAATTTCTTTGTTTTGTAAAGTAATGTCCAGAAAACACCAGGATTGTAAGAAGCTTAATGCCATTAGCTCAAAAAAGCCAGAATTGGCGAAATACCAATCCTGCAGACCCTATGTTACCAAGAAATTTTTGTCTCCACTAGTTGCCTCAAGCAACAGTATCGAAATTTACGTCGATACTTCTGTTATTAAGGAGTCCGTTATACACTTGTAACGTACTGTCGGTCATAATTTCCTTTGTCCACCGCTTTTCCACCATGCTTCTGCCCCGGCTGCCTATCTGCCGGCTCAATTTAGGGTCAGCAAGCAACTGACAGCACTTATCTGCCAATTCTTTTGCGTTTTCCATCGGTACTACAAAACCATTGACGCCGTTTTGGACCACCTCCGGCATACCACCTGCCCGGCTGACGACTATAGGCTTGGCCGTGGCCATGCTTTCCAGCATTACCAAGCCAAAAGGTTCTTCAAAACATGATGGATAGATACAAATTTCAGCTGCTTTGTATACCAGCGGCATCTCATCCCAGGCAAAAAAGCTTACAAAAACGCTGTCTTTTAAGCCCAGCTCCTCTATCAAACCAAAAATTTGCCTGACTTCCTGTTGCTGTTGGGAACCCCAGTCCACCGTCTTTCCGGTGCCGGCTAGCACCAGCAGTACCTCGGGGAACTGCTTGCTGATGAGTTTCAGGGCTTTAACGCTGATGTGACAGCCTTTGTCCAGGCTCATCCTGGCCGGATGAAAAATCACCCGTCGTCCAGTAAACTGGGGATACTTAAGCTTTATTTTATGAGTATCTTGAAGTGTACATGGTTTAAATCTGTCTAAATCTATTCCATGATGTATGGTTGAAATTTTTCGCTCGTCATACCCAACTCGTATTAGTTCCCTCTTTATGAAATCACTAACTGCTATCACCGCATCCCAAATGTGAACTCTCTTATTCATTTCCTGCCAGACTTGGTCAGCATCAGCCCATACATTATGAGCCGTTAAGACTAGTGGTATGCCATTTGCTTGTTTTATCTCATAGAGAATGTCGGCATGTACAGGGCTGAAATAATGCATGTTATGGGCGTGAATGAGATCCGGTCGCACTTTATTAATAAATTCCTCAATTTCATGCTTGATTTCTTTGGCTTGCGCCCTGATCTTTTCCGGCGACAGGCTGTTTAAATCCAGGTACTGAGTTCTTTTAATGTACATCCCTTCATACTGGTCTTCATGGCTTAACCCCTTGACTGCGCCGGTGAGAAGGCTAACGGAACAGTTGTTTTTGACTAATTCTGGTCCCAGCATGGCTAAGTGGCTCTCCACTCCGCCGATGATAGGTGGAAAAGCCCAGTGCAATTGAGCAATTCGCATTATAACAATCCCTCCTGTAGATCTAAATTGAATTGGTTAAAACGTAGTGGGCTTGTTTATTCACCTCCTTGCAAAACAAAAGAAAAACGGGAGACATCGTCTCCCGTAATGTATGCCAACGAAGAAGTCAAACAAAAGTTCCCACTAATAATTTCGTAAAGAAATTATAACAGGAGACATTTTATTTAAACTCATAGTCGTAGCATATCAATGTAGTGTTTATGCTTTTTTTATAGTAACTTAGGCAATCGTTTATCACTCAACATCGGCAGTTATCTCCCTGCCGTATTTATCTTCCAACTGTAAAATCAGTTTTACTCCAGGTAAATTAACTCCTTTGTCTTCAACTAAAAACTTGATCCTTTTTATTAAATCTATATCATTGGCTGAATACATCCGGGTATTGCCCTGAGTACGGGCCGGCTTAAGTAAACCTGCCTCTTCCCATTGTCTTAAAGTTCTGATGTTGACACCTGTGAAGTTTGCTACAACTCCAATCTGGTATACTCCTTCACTTGATGCTATATGCGCAACCATGTAGACTATCTCCTTAATATTATGCATATTATCTAGCATTTGTAAATTATATTATATGTTAAATTTTGCGTCAATAGTCTAAAGAAAATTTTATAAGCATTTGGAAATATGGTCACTTTGTAGTGAGCTGATAAAAAGTTGCTGTATATGAAGGAGCAAGTTTTATGGAGGCATTAAAAAACCGTCCGCGAGGACGGTTTTGCACCACTATCTATTGGAGGGTTATGTTCTTTGTTCCACCTTCAATTGAAGCGGCCAGGTTTTCTGCTGATATAGTTGCTTTGTTCAGGGCTTTTTTAGGTTTACCGCTATCGTAGATTACAATCAGCGGCGCTAATTCCCGGGTAACTCCTAAACTTTTTGCGGTTTCCGTATTCTCAACATTTATTTTCGCTACGCTGCACGAGGCATGATGCTGTTGAAAATCTTCCAATAAAGCCAACATTTTTTCAGAATCTTCATCATTTGCGTAAAATCCAACAGCACAATATACACTGCTGTTAATAAAACTTTGATAATCCGAGTCTTTTAAATCCTTAAGCATTTTTGTCCCTCCCCCAATCTACCGGTATTATTTTACATTTCCATGGTATACCATATCCCATAGGCTGTCAATATAATCCAAAAAGAAAATACCAAAATATTAATAAAGACAGCGTGAGTGAAAAAATGCTACGGTATAGGCACTAAAAAACCGTAGCTTACGTGCTACGGTTAAAAGCAAATTAACTTACTTTTGCTCCTATTCTTAATTTATCGGCCACCATGGCAATAAATTCCGAATTGGTAGGTTTGCCCCTTTCTACATTAATAGTATAGCCAAAAAATTTATTCATCATATCCACATTTCCTCTGTCCCAAGCCAATTCGATGGCATGCCTGATTGCCCTTTCTACCCGGCTAGGGGTTGTCATATACTTTTGTGCAATCATAGGATATAATTCCTTAGTTACAGCTCCCAATAGATTTACTTCTTCAATTACAAATAAAATAGCATCCCTTAAATACTGGTAACCTTTAATATGGGCTGGCACACCCATTTGGTGAATGATCTTTGTTACCTCCACATCAAGGTTACGGTTTTTAATTGGGACAGGCTGATGGACATTGTTGGTAACACTACCGTTAAACATTTGTCTGATTCTGGTCCCAAGAACTTCCAAATCAAATGGTTTTAAAATGTAATAGTCAGCTCCCAATTCCACTGAACGTTGGGTCATAAATTCCTGGCCAAGGGTAGTTAAAATTATTACCTTCGGACGATGGGGCAAACATAGATTGTTGAGCTTTTCCAATACGCCGATCCCGTCAAGATGCGGCATTATTATATCTAAAACAACCACATCAGGATTTATTTCCTGAATAAGTTTGACTGCTTCCAGACCATTATACGCTATGCCTGAAACGGTGAAGTCATCTTGTGCTACCATATATTCATGTAATATTTCACAGAATTCTTTATTATCATCTGCGATTAAAATATTTAATTTTTCCCCCATGTTTTAAAACCCGCCTCCTATATTTCTCTGTAAATTTTTAGGTAAAATACCAATTCGACACCAAAAAGTGTTTATCCTTCCTTCATACTTAAAAACCTAAAACTTTTCAATATCCTTTCATTTTTGCGATTGAACCGGAAATTTCGACAGATATATAAAGAAAACTTGGCTTGCGCCAAGCTTATAAGCGTGCCAGAATTTCTAACGTTTGTGCTTGGGCACAATGGGTAGAAATTCCAATCCTTTAGGACGGCGGAAGACCTAGTTGCTCTTATGCAAATCAGAAAGTCGATAAACTTTCTGATTTGCTAACCTAGTTTTTGTTTTACGTCTACAAAATTGAAAAAGGAGCTATAGCTCCTTTTACTACTTTTTCCGATTGTTGATTTATAATTCCTGCCTCCAAAAGCATCCATTCGGCTAAGATGCCGTAACCCCGGGTGGGATCGTTTACAAAAACATGAGTTACAGCTCCAATCAATTTTCCATCTTGAATAATCGGACTTCCGCTCATGCCTTGTACAATACCGCCGGTAACAGAAAGTAAACGTGGATCCGTGATTCTGATTACTAGGCCCTTACCTTCAGGCTTATTTTGCAACATTACTTTATCAATATTAATTGCAAACCTTTCTATTTTTTCTTCGTTGACTACAGTTAAAATTTCTGCTTTACCTTCCTTAACCTGGTTAGAAAATGCTACCGGGATAGGCTCTTTATACAGGCTGTTTTGTATATGCCTGTCCAGCTTGCCAAAAATCCCGAAAGTAGTATTCTTTCTTATATCTCCCGACAGCGTAGTTTTATCCAAAAAAGTACCTATTTTTTCCCCCGGCCTTCCTATTTCTCCTTGATTAATACCCTGAATGGCAGCATTAATGATTCTGCCTTCACCTAGAGCAATTTGTTTGTTAGTCTCAGCATCGGCAATAATATGGCCTAAAGCTCCATAATAGCCTGTCTTTGGATCATAAAAAGTCAGGGTGCCCACACCGGCCGCGCTGTCTCTGATATACAACCCTAACCTGTTTCTTTTTGTTTCGGCACAAAACAGGGGCTTTAGAGTAATAAGCAGTTCTTTGTTATTCCGTTTAATCCTTAGCTGAATTTCTTGACCACTTTCCCCCAGTTTATCTATCAACCGGGCAGCCTCCCCATCGGTTTTTACCACTTCGCCGTTAATTGTGATAATCAAATCGCCGATTTCAATTCCCGCCTCTTTGGCAGGATAATGTTTAACTCCCTTGCTGTCAACAACCGGGGAATAACCGATTACCATCACACCTTTGGAACGCATCAGCACCCCTATGGAATGACCTCCTGGCACAACGGCGGTTTCCGGTAATACATCAACTGCCACTGTTTTCAAAGGTATCAAGCCAAAAAGGCGCATTTGGAGATTAACTCTACCCGGCTCAGCAGCTATAGGCCAGCCATCAGTACCCTTAAAAGATCGCTCTGTAAATACTTTGCCATTTTGTTGCAATAAATTTCCAGTATCGGTTTGTACATAAAAACTCAATTTTTGCAAAAAATGTTGTGGAAAGTTCAGGTTAATTTTAAGCTCTTCCCCTACTGTAAGCCTTTGTTCAGTTGGCAAATTGAAATAGCTTTGAGCAGGCGGAGTGAGGCTGAGGATAAGGATAAAAATCGAAAGCAAAACACCTGTCATTTTTCTTTTGGTAGCTTTCTCCATTTACAGACACTCTCCCTTGCCTCCCCCATTTTGTGGTTTCTCCTTTTTGTAGCCGGCACGCTTGGAAAAAAAATCCCCAACTTTTTTCCAGTTGACTTACATTTCCTGCTAAAGCTGGGGAAAGGGTTCGTGTTTTCAACTCGAGTCTAGTTTTAAAATGTCCCGCTAAAGTTTTTTTATGCCGGAGAAAAAGAGGGAGCAACAAGGTTTTGTTTGGCAAATACCGCAGCAGTTAGAACAGCGGGTTGCGCAGATTTTTGTAATTATTGCGCAAAAAACAAAAAAATGCGCTTTTAAACGCATTTTTCTTTGAGAGCAAAATTAAGCATTTCTTTTGCATGTTCCAGGGCGCTTTCCAGTCTGTCAGCACCACCCAGCATCCGCCCCAGTTCAAGCACACGCTCCTCATAATTTAACTTTTGAATCCTGGTTTTCGTTCGATTTTTAACGATTTCTTTATAAATGTAAAAATGAGTATCAGCAAAGCTGGCAACTTGTGGCGAATGAGTCACACATAACACCTGATGATGCTCGGCTAGTCTTGCGAGTTTAAGACCCAAGGACAAAATTGCCTTGCCTCCCACCCCAGTGTCTATTTCATCAAAAATCATTGTTGGCAAAGCATCGACTTCGGCCAGCACGCTTTTAAACGCCAGCATCACCCTCGATATTTCGCCGCCGGAAGCAATTTTAGCCAGCGGTTTTAAACCTTCGCCGGGGTTGGGACTAAACAGAAATTCCACATAATCGGTTCCACTGGCCAAAGGTTTGTCAATGGCTGACAGTTCTATAGTAAATATGCTGTTTTGCAGTTCCAACTCCCGTAGGGCCTTGCCGATAGCCTCCTCCAATAATCTGGCTGTGGCTAAGCGCAAGTTGCTTAGTACCATGCATTCTTCCAGTAAGCTTCTTTCCTGTTCCGCCAGCTCCGCCTCCAGCTCTGCAATCAGTTCGGTGCTTTGCTCCAATTTCGCCAGCTGTGCTTTATTTTGTTCAAGTTGCTGGAGAACAGCTTCTACGCTGTTGCCATACTTTCTTTTGATCCTTTTAATTTCATCTATTCGCTGTTCAATTTGTTCAAGACGGCCTGGGTCATATTCTATTTTATCACCGTATTTTCTGATTTCTCGGGCATATTCCTCCAGCTGATAAGTGATACTTTCAATACCACTTTTAATTTCGCCGAGCGCCGGATCCAAATCAGCAAGTGACTCCAGCTCACTTAGGACCAAACCCAGCAAATCATAAACGGGACGGTACTCCCTTTCTCCTCCGAATATTACGCTGTAAATTTTGTTAGCACCGGCTGCTAGCTTCTCAGCGTTAGCGAGTATTTTTTTTTCTTGGGCCAATTCCTCTTCCTCGCCGGGTTTAAGGTCTGCTTTACTAATTTCTTCAATTTGGTAACGCAAAATTTCCAGTCGCGTTTCTTTATCTTCAGTGCCGCCGCGCAGCTCAGCTAATTTCTTTTTCTTCTCCTGAATAATACCATATTTTTCTGCTACAATGTTTTTTTGAGTCAGCAGTTGTTGACCTCCGAAAGAATCCAGCAATTTCAACTGCCTGGCTGGGGATAGCAATGATTGTTCCTGGTTTTGCCCATGAATATCGATTAATTCCTTGCCAACCTCCTGATAAAGGCTTAATGGCACCATGCGACCGTTAATCCGGCAAATATTTTTCCCCGATTTGACGATCTCCCTGGTTAGCATCAATGACTCATCTTCGCAGGTAAAGCCTAAGTCAGCAAGTCTTGCGGCAAGCTCGTCATCATTTATTTCAAAAAACCCTTCTATAACCGCTTTATCCTGACCCTCCCTGATAAAATCACCGGAAGCTCTGCCGCCAATTAAAATTCCAATGGCATCAACAATTATCGATTTACCTGCCCCTGTTTCACCGGTTAATACGTTAAAACCCGGCGTTAAATCGACAGATAAGGCATCAATTAAAGCAAAATTTGTAATGTTTAATTGTCTCAACATCACTTTGCCCCCCGGCATCAGCTACTCAAGCAATTTGTTAAATTCCTGCAAGACATTGGCCACTGCTTTTTTGGGCTTTACGATTACCAAAATCGTATCATCGCCTGCTACGGTGCCGATTATTTCTTTCCATTCGATATGATCGATACAAGACGCAACAGCGTGAGCAGTTCCCGGTAGTGTCCTGATTAGTATGAGGTTTTCGCTGTAATCAATGGAAGTTACCGCATCGCGAAACATTCTTTCCAGCCGGCTATAAATATTACCCAGTTTATTTTCCTGGGGCAATGCATACCGGTAAGTGTTTTCGCCAGTTGGAATTTTAACCAGCCCCATCTCTTTAATATCCCTGGAAACCGTAGCCTGCGTTACATCGTAACCCTTTGCTCTGAGCGCGTTAGCCAATTCCTCTTGTGTTTCTATTGCCTGCTGGGAAATTATTTCTAAAATTTTTCTTTGACGTCCTGCCTTCATAAGCTGGACCCCTTCCTCATGGTATCTGAAGTTAGTAAACTCTGTATTGTCACCGTAAAAGGATAAGTTTCTTTTCTGTTTAGAAAATAATGGATAACCACGTCGTACTTATCTTGAGGCAAAGCCTGTAAAAAATCTCTAATACTATGCCATTCCTCATTGCCTCCAGGGTGTCCGGTATACACCGTCAGGGAAATAATTCCTAAAGGCAAAAGCAGCGTCAAAGATTGTTGTAACGCGGCTATAGTAGTTTCCGGTTTCGTAATGATCGCTTTATTGCCACCCGGCAAGTAACCAAGGTTGAACATAACTGCTTTTACCGGTAAGGGAACAAAATTCTTAATGGTTTCATGTCCACTTTGAATTAACTCTACCCTGGAAAGCAAATTTGCTTCTTCCAGTTTTGCTTTGGTCCTGAGCAAAGCCTCCTCCTGAATATCAAAGGCAAAAACTTTTCCTTTTTCACCAACCAATTCTGCCAAAAAAAGAGTATCTTTTCCGTTTCCCGCAGTGGCATCCACTGCTCTATCTCCCGGGACTAATATATTACCAATAATTTGATGGGCTAGTTCAACGGCATTTCTAAATAACCGGAACAATTTATCGTCCACCTTCACGTAATTTTTCCCTCAGCACATCAAAAAAACTGCGTCCAGGAAAACGAATTAAATGGGTTGCGATTTCGGCTTTTTTCACCTTTATTTGATCCTGCTTTTGCAAGCGAAAACCATGCTGCCCGTCTACAGTCAGCATTACTTCCGCCTGGGAGGTACAGAGAGTTACTGTTACCTCCTGGTAGGGAGAAACTACTACCGGTCGGGAATAGAGGGTATGGGGGCAAATAGGGGTCAAGATCATAGCTTCCAGATCAGGAGCTACAATAGGCCCCCCTGCTGAGAGTGAATAGGCTGTAGAGCCGGTCGGCGAGGAAATTATCAAACCGTCAGCAGGGTACATGTCTATATACCGCCCGGAAATATGAACTTGAAGCCGAATCATTCTTGAAAAAGCCCCTTTGGTAACAACTACATCGTTTAAAGCATAGAAACAATCTACTACCTGTCCAGCGCGGATTACGGTTGCCTCCAGCATCATCCGTTCTTCAACCGTATATTTTCCGGCAAGCAATAATTCCAGGCCGTGATACAAGTCCGGCACTTCCAAGGAAGTTAAAAAACCCAGCTGTCCTAGGTTGATACCCAGAATAGGTATGCCGGTGCTGGCATAATTCCTGGCAGCACTCAATAGAGTTCCGTCTCCGCCTAAAACCAAAATGCAGCCTAAAGAAGATGCCGTTTCGTCAGATAAAATCTGAGCCTTTTCCCAGTCATATTTGCTACTGTTTGCAGGAACGAAAACTTCAACTCCCTTTTTATCAAACCAAGTTATTAATTCTTGGGCTACTTTTACTGCGTGTTCTTTCTGTACATTTGCTACTAATCCTATTTTTTGCAACTTATCTAACTCTCCTTATGAGCTGCCTGTTAAAAGTAGACATAAGCCCATGTAGTTAGTACTCCCAGCAAAAAGAATATGGTATAACGTAAAAATAAAGCCCAGGGCGGGCCAAATCTGTTTTCCAGTTCAAATTCCACCTGGTGCAATTTCTTTTCGGTCATGTCCAGCAAAATTAACCCATCCGGCCTGAAAACGAGAAAATATTCCAAGAGCTGCCTTCTGATTGACGGTGAGGTTAATTTTTCAGTCTGTTTACCAGTTTTGACCTCCACCAAAAAAGTTTTCCCGTTTTTTTTCACCAAAAAATCGGCAATTATAGTGTTGCGAAATAATTCACCATCTATTTTTGTCTTGACCTGCACTCTTTTTTGGGTATCAATTATTCTGTACCCGGTTTTCTGCAATAACCGTCCGGCAGCGCTTTCCGCCCTTTTGGCTAAAGTAATTTTAATTTGCTGTTTTTTGCTTTTATAGTATTGGGATATTTTATAAAAAACAAACAACCCCAAAACTGCACCCAGAATAAAAAAGTCCAAGGATTGCATTACAATGCCTCCCTTCTCGTTTTTATTCTACAGATTTTGAGTAAATCCTCCCAATACTTTTAAGCCTTTAACTGTTGGTGGGCTTCCGCCACTACTGCTC
The DNA here is from genome assembly GCF_004353525.1 of Zhaonella formicivorans. Taxonomy (NCBI): domain Bacteria; kingdom Bacillati; phylum Bacillota; class Clostridia; order Neomoorellales; family Zhaonellaceae; genus Zhaonella; species Zhaonella formicivorans. The sequence goes on along the minus strand of NZ_CP085524.1, from coordinate 747,696 downwards.
GAATCAAAGTTTCCGGGCTTAGTTGAACATTGTGCTTACAGGTTAACCAAAGTAAATATTCAATATTGCCCTCAGGCCCAGTAATTGGCGAATAAGTTAAACCAGACATATATAATTCCAGCTTCTCGGCCTGACTCACTACTGTGGCAATTACTTCGCGGTGCACAGCAGGGTCTTTCACCACTCCTTTTTTCCCTACTTTCTCCTTACCCGCTTCAAACTGAGGCTTTATTAAGGCAACTATTTCCCCGTCGGATTTTAAACAAGCCAGTACGGCAGGCAACACTTTAGCCACAGAAATAAAAGAGACATCAATTGTTGCCACGTCTGCTTTTTCAGCCAATTGCTCCGGTTTTAAATATCTTACATTCACCCGCTCAAGCAGTACTACCCTCTCATCCTGACGCAATTGCCAGGCCAGCTGCCCATAACCCACATCTACAGCAAAAACTTTTCGCGCCCCGTTAAGCAAAGCGCAGTGGGTGAATCCACCGGTAGAAGCCCCCACATCAAGTATAACTTTCCCGTTAAGGTTAATTGAAAAGGTTTTTAACGCTTTTTCCAATTTCAAGCCGCCTCGGCTGACGTAAGGCATTTCCTCCCCTGTTTTGCTCAAAGCTGCATCAACATCAACCAACGTTCCGGCCTTATCTACTTTTTGACCGTTAACCCTAATAATACCGGCCATAATAGCAGCTTTGGCTTTTTCCCTGCTAGCAAAAAGTCCCTTTTTGACTAAAAGTATATCCAGCCGTTCCTTATCCATCGTAGTACCTCGTTGCAATACATAATATAAAAAAGCATTAAACAATGCTGGCTAAGGAAGCTTTTTTGTTACTCGTTGCGGTAAGTAATAAATTAAGGAAAAATATACTTTCCTACTCGTAATAAAGAAAAGCGGTGTGCTTAAAGCGCCGCTTTCACTTTCTTAACTTCCTGCCAATATTTCATTATTTTAGCGTATATTCCTTCAGCATCCAGCCCATATTTTTTTCGTAGCAAGCTGACATCACCCTGAGTAATAAATTCATCGGGTAATCCTATCTGCATTAGCTTTACAGTTAAACCAGCCCGCCCTAATATCTCCTGCACGGCGCTGCCGAAGCCGCCAGCCATAACGTGTTCTTCAACAGTAACAACAGCCCCCGCCCTGCCCGCCAAAGAAATGATAGTTTCTTCATCTAAAGGCTTCACAAAGCGGACATTGACCACTGTAGCCTGGATCTTCTTTTGCGCCAATAGTTCTGCAGCTTGAAGACAGTCGTAAACAACAGGACCTACTGCAAAAATGACAATATCTTTGCCTTCTCTTATAATTTCTGACTTTCCCTCTTCCAGCTCCTGCCAGTTCTGCAGCTTGAGGGCACCAAGCCCCGTTCCCCGCGGGTAACGTATAACCACCGGACTATTTAAAGTCAAACCATATTCCAGCATCTTATCTAACTCATGCTCATCTTTTGGCGCCATGATCTTCAGGTTAGGTATAGGTCTTAAAAAAGACAAGTCAAAAATTCCCTGATGGGTCTCACCATCTTCCCCAACCAAGCCTGCCCTGTCCACAGCAAAGAGGACCGGCAGGTTTTGCATACAAACATCATGCAGCACCTGGTCAAAAGCCCTCTGTAAGAAGGTGGAGTAAATTGCCACAACAGGTTTAAAACCGGAAACTGCCAGACCTGCGCCCAAGGTAACAGCATGTTGTTCTGCAATGCCTACGTCAAAGAAACGATCCGGAAATTTTTCTGCAAAGTAATTTAAGCCCGTGCCGTTGGGCATAGCAGCAGTGATGGCTACCAACTTGTCCCACCTCTGACCAAGCTCAACCATTTTTCGACCAAAAACTTCGGTATAACTGGGACTTGAGGGTTTTTTCAGAACATCACCCGTAGTAATGTCAAAAGGACCCACTCCGTGAAATAAATTGGGGTTTAATTCTGCAGGTTTATATCCTTTGCCCTTTTTAGTCACTACATGAATTAATACTGGACCTTTTGTTCTTTTGGCTCTTTCCAGAACCTTTTTCATTATGGCTATATTATGACCGTCTATTGGTCCTAAGTAGGTAAAACCCAGTTCTTCGAACAACATCCCGGGAACCACCAAGTATTTTAAGCTGTCTTTCACTCTGTCAGCTACCCTGAATACTTTATCTCCAATGGAAGGCAATTTCCTCAAGATGCTTTCTAGTTCTTCTTTACCTTTTGAGTAAACAGGTTCTGTCCGGATCCTGCTAAGATAAGCAGACAAAGCACCCACATTGGAAGCAATAGACATCTCATTATCATTTAAAATAACCAGCAAGTGGGTTCCAAGATGACCGGCATGATTTAAAGCTTCAAAAGCCATTCCCCCGGTTAAAGCCCCATCGCCAATCACTGCTATTACTTCGTATTGCTCCTTGCTCAAATCCCTGGCCAGGGCCATGCCCAATGCAGCAGAAATAGAGGTACTGCTATGGCCGGTATCAAAAACATCATGGGGGCTTTCCTGCCTTTTGGGAAAACCGCTTAAACCTCCGTACTGGCGCAAATATTGGAAATTTTCCCTGCGGCCTGTTATCAGCTTGTGGGCGTAACTCTGATGCCCTACGTCCCAGATAATCTTGTCCCGGGGTGAATGAAAAGTGCTATGCAATGCCAGGGTTAATTCAACCACACCCAAACTTGGCGCCAAGTGTCCACCGGTCTCGGAAACAGTATTAATAATCTTGGTTCTAAGCTGACAGGCAAGGTGTTCCAAATCCTTAATTGAACAGTTATGTAAAACTTCCGGCCCTGAAATATTTTCCAAAGCAATCATGACTTTCTACCTTTCTTCGGGGTGGCACTGAAAAATTTCAAACCTATGGTTGTTTCCAGCCAGGCTAAAATTCTGCCAACTTGAAAAATGATTTCATTAGCTTCCGCCAGGGCAAAATGCTTTCCCAGGGCTTTCCCACCTACGGTAGTCCCGGCTATAAAGCCGGTCATTACAGTACCGGCGATGACAAGTTTGTTTTCCAGATTTCCTGTCAACAAAGTGCTTACAATAGTTGCTCCAATTGCTCCACTAAGTGAAGCACTGACGTCACCTACCACATCGTTACAGAAATTTGCTACTTTGTCGGCATTTTTAACTAAGGCTATAGCTTGTTTAGCGCCCTTAACTTTACGGGCTGCTTTAGCATGGAATGGCACTTCCGTTGCCGCAGCAGCCGCTGTGCCAATTATATCAAAAATTATGCCAATAAGAATAATAAGCATGAGTAACGCAAATGCTATCGCCAAAGAGGAAATGCTTTTTAATAGCCCCTGCGATCCCAAGCCAATGCCGATTGCTAAAAAAAAAGCGCCTAATCCAACAAAAAGTGCATGCTTGTATACCGCAAAGCTATTGTTTCCGGTTTTAACCATTGCTATTCCTCCAGGGAACCACATTATGTGTATAGACGGGTGGCAGCCTATACGGTAAACTTTGTGGCTTAGGTCTAGTAGGATTTCCCAACAGTTTACTGACCGTCACCGGATCAGCGGTTTCCCTTCAAAAACTGCTCTGAACCGTCACCGGCATCAGGGCTAGATTACCACTTAGCACACACTTTAATCCCGTATAGGCCTTACGGTGTAAACAGTCTAGGAGTTTTCCCCGACAGAACGAACCGATTTCTAGCCTCTTTTGCAGTACTGGTTTCACATAGCTTACCCGGAAGTTTAAGGCCTTAAACTTCCGGGTAAGAAAGCCCTTAGATCCACCAACACCACTCAAGGCAGGCTACACTGCAGCCAGCACGCCTAGTACCAACATGCAGGTTTCTACCCCAAGCCGTAGCTGTTGTCTAGGACAGACTAACCACACACTTGGGTCTCCACGAAGGCGGGGTCAACGCCTACATGCCATTGTAGATCGCCCCATCCTTCTTAACTCCCAGCAGCAACCCCCGACTGGGCGTCGAAAGCCACTACCAGGAACTTCATCGCTGTGCCCTTGACGGATTTTTAGGCCCGCCTTCAAAATTGGTCGTTCTGACTAGAATACTGCACCACCCGAAAATAGTTCAACAAACAGTAACGAATTATACTACAATACTTAACGAAATGCAACAACCAAATTCAACTATTGCGGTATAATACGAAATCGGCTATGGAGCTCAAAACCTCGCCTCGTTCTCCTAGCACTTCTATACAGTTCTTTGCCTTCTGGACCGCAATTTCAGCTTGTTTTTTCGCTTCCTGCATGCCGAATAGCGCCGGGTAAGTAGCTTTATGTTTTTTAGCATCGCTACCAGGAGTTTTACCAAGCGCTTCAATGCTTCCCTCGATATCTAGTATATCATCAGTTATTTGAAATGCCAAACCCAAGCAGTCGCCGTAACCTGTCATTGCTTCTAATTGCCGAACACTCGCTCCTGCCAAAATTGCTCCGGCCCGGACCGACGCAGTAATTAAAGCGCCTGTCTTTTTTTGATGAATGTAGCGCAATGTATCAGCGTCTACCTGTTTAGCTTCCGATGTCAAATCTACAACTTGTCCCCCGATTAAGCCGTTAGTCCCACAAGCATTGGCAATCTCTGCAATGACTTTTACCACCCGTTCTACGCTTATGCCCTCAATTTTGGCATTCTCGGCCAGCAAATAGAAGGCATGGGTGAGAAGGGCATCTCCCGCTAAAATAGCAATCGCTTCACCATAAACTTTATGGCAGGTAGGAACACCGCGCCTAAAATCATCATCATCCATAGCCGGTAAGTCATCATGGATTAAAGAATAGGTATGAATACATTCTAATGCGCAAGCAGTGGGTAGTATTTTCCGGTAGCTGCATTCAATCGCTTCATAAGCAGCCAAAGCCAAAATAGGCCGTAACCTTTTTCCCCCTGCAAACAGGCTGTGATACATTGCCTGATGGATAACATGCGGATATTGATCGCTGGCCGGCAACATACTGCATAACGCGTTATCTACTATAGTTCGCCTTTCTTGGAAATATGCAGATATGTTCATTCCTTTTCTCCTTCAGGCTGCCATGGTTCCAACCGTACATGCCCGCTGCCCGTCTCCATTAAAACCGCAATGCGTTCCTCCGCCTTAGTTAATTTTTGCTGGCAAAAGTTTAAAAGCCTTATACCTTCCTCAAATTTTGCCAAAGTCTCTTCCAGGGTCACAGCTCCTGTTTCCAGTTCCCGGATTATAGTTTCCAAATTAGCCATGGCATTTTCAAATGTCAGCTCTTTAGCCAGTTCACTCATCACAACCGCTCCTTACAGTGTCTGCAACCATACATTGCAGACTTCCATTCTGTAAAATAACTTCAACCTGTTCCCCTTGAGCTACTTGCCCAACATCGGTTATAAGCTGTCCTCCGGGTTTTCTGCATACTGCGTAACCCCGTTGCAAAATAGCCAGGGGACTTAAGGCATCCAGTTTGCCAGCAATTTGTGCGATTTCTGCTTTTTTTTCTTTTTTTAGATTTTGCACTGCAAAAAACAAATTTCGTTCGGCATAGTCAACTAACTGCCTGTATTGGGAAAGAATTGCCCAGGGATCAGTGAGAACCCTGGTTTTGGACAGATATGCCAGTTTCAGGTGATACTCGTTTAGTAGTTTCGATACACCTTTTTCCAGCTCAGCCCGCAATTTTTTCAACTTTGCTTGCAGCTCCCTTAAATCCGGGACAGCAATTTCGGCAGCGGCAGAAGGAGTAGGGGCCCTTCTGTCCGCTACCAAATCGGCAATGGTAAAATCTGTTTCGTGGCCGACCGCTGAAATGACCGGTATCTTGGAAGCGAAGATGGCCTTTGCCACAATTTCAGTGTTAAAAGCCCATAATTCTTCCAAAGAACCTCCGCCTCTGGCCACAATTATTACATCCACATCAGTATATTTATTCAGCCTTTCAATAGCCGCTGCTATTTCCTTGGGAGCCTCAGCACCTTGTACGGCAGCAGGAGCTATGACGAGCGCCAACCCCGGAAACCTGCGGCGGGTAATGGTAATGATATCGTGGATAACCGCACCAGTTAATGAAGTAACAATACCGATTTTGCCAGGCAAAACCGGTATTGCTTGTTTCAGGTTGACAGCAAATAAACCCTCTTCCTCCAGTTTAGCCTTTAACTGCTCAAATGCTAAATGGAGATCGCCTAACCCTACATTATGAACTTCCTGAACATAAAGCTGGTACTGCCCGTCTTTGTGATAGACTGACAAATAGCCTCTGACCATTACTTTCATTCCGTTTGCCAAACGAAAAAGCATTTTCTCTGCCACCGAGCGAAAAATTACGCTTTTTACGCATGCATGTTCATCCTTTAAAGTGAAGTAGATGTGCCTGGAAGAAGCAGCCTTAAGGTTTGATATTTCTCCTTTCACCCACAAGTTACTCAGCAATTTATCCTTTTCCAGTATGTCTTTTAAATATGAACTTAACTCACTTACTGTTAAACAACGGGCAAAACCAGAGTTTGGCATTACTTCATCCTATCCTGTACCTGGCTGACCGCTTTTTCCCGCAGCGCTTTTGCTTCGACAATCAGTCGATTTTTTTCAGCAAGTGCTTTTGCAACGTATTCTTGATCTTTAATGCTGGGAATGTTGATATCAACACTTAAAAGCACACTGTTCAACGCCGCTTCCGCTACATAGGCGCCTACACCCACATCGCTGATTGCACCTTTATTGCCGATGGTCGATAATTCTTCCGCAATTTTCAAGGCTTCGAGGCAAACTCTGGCAATCTCCAATGGAGTGTCGGTAGCACCGACTAAAGCTTTTTGCATCAGCTCAGCTCTTTTGGCTTTTTGTTCTTCTGTATCCTTTGGCATTTTCAGCACGTCCATGAAATTGCCAAATTCTGCAATGTCTTTATCTACAAGCTCTTCCAACTTGGTCATGATGTCTTTAGCTTTGGTCAAGATCTCCTGTACCTTCGGCTCAACATCCTTATATTTTTCTTTACCTACAGTTAAGTTCCCCACCATGGCTACCATGGCAGTTCCCAAGGAACCTACCATAGCAGAAACACTGCCGCCACCTGGCGTAGGTGAATCGGAAGCAGAAACCTCCAGAACTTTTCTCAAAGACCAATCAAAAATCTCGCTCACGCCTTTTCCCCCTTTATTCCCTTCCTAACTGAATCTTGAGCCCTTTTAAGACGTTCTTCAAAATCAGCACAGTTGTCAGTGAGCCAACCCCGCCTGGTACAGGAGTGATAGCACCTGCAACTTCTTTTGCGCTTTCAAAATCAACATCACCGCAGATTCCGCCGTCAACTTCGTTGATCCCGGCATCAACCACAACAGCACCAGGCTTGATCATATCCCCGGTAATCATTTTAGCTTTACCGACAGCAGCAATAACTATATCGGCCTGTCTGGTATATTGCCCTAAATCCGGTGTTTTGGAATGGCATACCGTAATAGTAGGGTTGTGTTTAAGCAGTAAAAACACCAATGGCTTACCTACAGTTTCACCGCGGCCTACAATAACTGCATGTTTCCCTGCAATTTCAATACCGCTGCGGAGCATAATTTCCACGCAGCTTTGCGGGGTTGCCGGGAACAGACCAGGACCATTGCTTAAAATGTACCCTCTGTTAATCGGGTGTACTCCGTCAATATCCTTATTAGGAGCTACAGCTTCCATAACCCTTTCTTTGGAAATGTGTTTTGGCAGAGGAAGTTCAACCATAATACCATGGATGTTAGCATCGTTGTTCAAACGTTCGATCAAAGCCAGTACCTCTTCTTCGGGAGTTGAGGCCGGCATTTCAAACAGTTCAAAATCAATACCCACCCCGTTAGCTACCTTTTGCTTGGACTTGGCATAAACCACCGAAGCAGGATCATCACCCACCAGAACAACAGCCATTTTGGGAACAATTCCTTCAGCCCGTAACCCTGCCACTTCAGTTTTAATTTCTTCTTTAATTTGGGCAGCAATCGCTTTACCATCAATTAGATTCGCCATATTCACCTGACTCCTTTGCAGAATTTTCTTCATTGGAATAATTTCCAACCCAATTAGGATTTTCCTGCTATTTTTATTTGAAATAAAGTTTTTTTATTTCTTTAACGTTTTAAGGTATTCATCAATAGCCTGGGCTGCCTTTTTCCCGGCGCCCATAGCCAAAATTACAGTGGCGGCACCGGTTACAATATCGCCTCCGGCAAAAACGCCCGGTTTAGAGGTTTGTCCTTTTTCGTCAGCGACAATATTTCCTTTCTTGTTCAACTCCAACCCCGGAGTAGTATTTAAGACCAAGGGATTTGGCCCTTGCCCGATAGCCATAACCACGGTATCAACTTCCATGAAATATTCTGACCCTTCTACCGGCACAGGTTTCCGACGGCCGCTGGCATCAGGCTCTCCCAGCTCATAGCGAATACAGGTCATTCCCGTGACCCAACCTTCTTCATTGCCGTGAATTTCTACCGGGCTGGTCAAAAGCTTGAGCTGTACACCTTCCTCCAAGGCATGCTCCAGTTCTTCATGTCTGGCGGGAATCTCTTCTTTGGATCTGCGGTAAACAATATAGGATTCTTCGGCGCCTAAACGTAAAGCTGTTCTTGCAGCGTCCATAGCCACATTACCCGCGCCGATCACTGCAACTTTCTTTCCAACCTTTATTGGAGTCGGAGAATTAGGAAAATCGTAAGCTTTCATCAAATTTGTCCTGGTTAGAAATTCGTTGGCCGAATAAACGCCGTTAAAGTTTTCACCGGGAATATTCATAAAATAAGGCAGGCCGGCACCGGTACCGATAAATACCGCATCATAGCCTTCTTCCAACAATTCATCAACGGTATTCATTTTGCCCACCACAGAGTTTACCTGGATATCTACACCTAGTTTTTTAATATAGTCAATTTCCGCCTCTACGATCTTTTTAGGGAGACGGAATTCGGGTATTCCATACATCAATACACCGCCCGGGACGTGGAGCGCCTCAAAAACAGTAACCTTATGCCCCATCTTGGCCAGGTCGGCTGCGCAAGTGAGCCCTGCCGGACCCGCACCAATGACGGCCACTTTAAACCCTGAGCTGGGAGGTATCTCCGGCACTTCAACCTTTTCGTTCAACTGAAAATCTGCCGCAAACCTTTCTAACCGACCAATACCCACAGGGGCACCTTTTTTGGCTAAAACACAAAGTTTTTCGCACTGGTTTTCCTGAGGGCATACCCTTCCGCAGATAGCAGGCAGGTTGTTTTTCTCTTTAATCTTTTGGGCCGCCCCTATAAAATCCTTTTGCGTAATCAATTTGATAAAATCAGGGATATCCACATTAACAGGGCAACCCTGTACACAACCGGGCTTTTTGCATTGGATACAGCGTTCAGCCTCTTTAACTGCCATATCGGCATCGAAACCCAAGGCAACCTCTTTAAAATTTTTAATCCGTTCACTTGCCTCCTGGGCAGGCATGGGCGTCCTGTCTAAGTTTAATGGCATCCGCATCCACCTCCACAATTTTGCCTAGCTAAGGCGCGTTTTTCTTCATCTTTAAACATGGCAAGCCTGCGAAGGGCTAAATTCCAGTCAACAAGATGTCCGTCAAATTCGGGCCCATCAACACAGGCAAATTTAGTCTCTTCACCTACGCTTACACGGCAAGCGCCACACATTCCGGTACCATCTACCATAATCGGGTTCATGCTCACTATGGTAGAAATATTGTAGGGCCTGGTGGTTTCAGCCACTGCCCGCATCATTACCACAGGGCCTATACCCCAAACCTTGGCAATATTGCCTCTTTCCTCGATAACCTGTTTTAGCAGATCAGTAACAAAACCCTTATGACCGTACGAACCATCGTCGGTAGCAATTAAAAGTTCAGAACTTACCTTGCGCATCTCTTCTTCCCAGATTAAAAGCTCCTTGGTTCTGGCGCCTATAATGGAAATAACTTCATTGCCTGCCTCCTTTAAGGCCTTAGCAATAGGGTAAACAGGCGCCACCCCGACACCCCCTCCGACACAGATAACTCTTCCGTAGTTTTCAATTTCAGAGGGTTGTCCCAAAGGACCAACAAAATCAGGTATCGCCTGCCCTTCTTCCAAAAGACCGAGTTTTTGAGTAGAGTAGCCTACTTCCTGAAAAATGATAGTAATTGTCCCTTTGGACTTATCATAATCAGCGATAGTCAAAGGTATACGTTCACCTTCACTGTCAACCCTTAAAATAATAAACTGCCCGGCTTTAGCTTTGGCTGCAACTTTGGGGGCATCAATCTCCATTAATTTAATAGTTGGAGCCAACACTTTTTTAGTTACTATTCGGTTCACGTCCCGATTCCCTCCTTAAGAATAGTACTGCTGTAACAAACACATATCATTAAATATTCGATTATTTCAATGACTATTCCTGCCACAAATAATAACAAAATGTGGTGAAATTTAATTTTTTACTGAATAATTAAATTATGTTGCTAAGAGGGGCCCCAATAATGCCGTTCCCACAGCATTATCTGAACTATACCTGCTTTCCGCAAAGTGGAGGCGAGCGCCTACTGCCCTATGTTCCAGTCGTTCTTTTAATCTTGCCCTTAAAAAGCTGTTGCAGGCTACACCGCCGACTAGCAGTATATCATGGCAGGAATACTGGTCAACGGCTAACCTTAACACTTTTTCCAAGGTTTTAGCGATACATTTTTCTACTGCCCGGGCGATTTCGGCTGGTTCTTCACCCCTGTTAATGTAGTCTTTCGCCCTGGTCTCCGCTCCTGAAAAACTGAAACAGTATTTCCGGACTGCCGCGGGAATAGACAGTTTCCCTTGGGCCCCCATTGCCAAATTTTGCAAATGAGGTCCTGCAGGGAAAGGCAAACCCAAAGCCACCCCTACTCGGTCCACCAGTTGTCCTGCATGCAGGTCGGTAGTTCCTCCCAATAATTCTGCCTTGAACACCACTCCCCCCTTTTTTGCCATTTCCACTAAAAGCAGTTCGGAAGTACCTCCGGATAAATGGACTGCTAAAAACCGGGGCGGTATATTGGCCTTGGCCGACCATAAACCGGCCATAAGGTGGCCTTCCTGATGGGAAGTGATAAGGAAAGGAATTTTTAAACTAGCCGCTATTGCCCTTCCGAAACCTGAGCCAACCGTAAAAACCGGCATATATGAACCTTCTACAGGCCGGGGCCGGCTACTTGTCACAACCCCGCTCAACTGGGCAAAATTCACTTCCCCCGCTACCTTTTCCAGCAAAAGGGGGAGATTTTGGACATGTTGAAACACCGCCGAGGATTGTTGCAGTCCTTTAGCACCTAAAGGGACCTTCAACAACTGGCGGTGTTCCGTAATTAACTTCCCTCCTGCATCAACTACTGCTAACGATGTGGTATAGCAGCTGGTATCTATGCCGAGAAATTTACACATGGGCTTCACCTGGCTTAGAGGTTTCCAACTGTTTTTTGACCTGATCCAAGATGCCGTTTACAAATTTCCCGGCTTCTGGACTACTGAAAATTTTGGCCAATTCAACAGCTTCATTAATGGAAACATTTCTAGGTATCTCTTCCGCAAGAAAAAGCATTTCGTAGATAGCCAGGCGCAAAAGATTCCGGTCCACATTAGCCATCCGCTTTATTTCCCAGTCAATGGAAAATTTCTCGATCTGCCGGTCCAGAGTATCTAAATTAGCCAGTACTCCTTTAACCAACGTTTTTGTAAACTCTGCATCAGGAGCAGATAACTCTGCTTCCTCCAAAATATTATTGATAGCAAATTCGGGCTGAATCTTGCCTACGTCAATTTGAAAAATGATTTGCAATGCTTTCTCCCTGGCCAGTCGTCTGCTCAAAAAAGTCACCTCAAATTTTAATCTTCAAAGAGTTTTTCCAGGAGGCTTTTAAAATTCTTATTTTCATCAATTCTTTTTCCAACTATGTAGCCTATTACTATACAAAAAGCTATAAAAACAGCTTTCCAAAAGCCAAACAATGCAGCCAGCAACCCAAAGCACAGGCCCAACACAATACCAAACAATTTTCCCCGATGATTTTTAAGTATCTCCTCTAATACCCTTTCCCATTCCATTTCCTTCACCTCGCCTCAATCCACTCTGGGCTTGGCATCTTGACTAATATAATCAACAAGTACTTTAGCTTCGAGTACCCTGATTCCGGCAACTTGCTCAAGATAACCCTTTACAGTATCTTGCAGCTCTTGGCTGACAATTGGGATGTTACTTTCGGGACTGATGCCGACCTGAAGGTAAATTGCAATGCCGTCAGGTACAGCTTTAACCTTCGGTTTAATCTCTTTAACCCCTTTTATTTGCTTAGCCGCTTTAGTCACCAAATGTTCCAGCGCCGGTATAGTTATATTAACCGCACCCAGATCAGTAGTTTGAATTAAAGCATGGGTATGCGGTGATTTGCGGAAAAGGTCAAAAAGGGTTTTCAGACCAAAAACGGCAAATAAGGCTGACACGAAACCGATTAGCAGCCTGTTGGCCGTTGGCGCAACAAAGCTAATTAAAGCATTGAGCAAATTCAGGTTTAAAGTTAACACTATGATAAAAACGGATACAGCAATGAGAAGCAGTGAATATATGGCAATTAGCGCCCGCTCATAGATTTTCATAAAATTGACCCCTATCTTATTTTACCCGTGTTTCTTCTTCCCCCACTTCTTGCGTAGGGAACACTACACCTTGAACATGCACATTAGTTTCTACAACCGATAAACCGGTCATGCTTTCCACAGCCCTTTTCACATTTTCCTGAATTTTTAAAGCTACGTCAGGTATTCTTACACCAAATTCCACCACAATATATAAATCGATTGCCGCCTCTTTTTCTCCGACCTCTACTTTTACCCCCTTGGACAAATTTTTCCTGCCCAGCATTTCAGCAATTCCACCGGCTATGCCTCCGCTCATGCCGGCGACACCTTCGATTTCTGTGGCTGCTATACCGGCAATAACGGCTACTACTTCGTCGGCAATCCGTATTGAACCGATCCCCACACTGCTGTTATTTCCCAAACTGATGCTTTCCATTGCATCTCCTCCCCACAAAAAAATAAGGGTAGTTTAAAAGTAAACTACCTAGTATATTATACCAAAAGCTGTTTTTTTAAACAACGTTGGCTTAGAACATCCTGGTCTGGATGAAATTAGTGAAAACCTCCCCTTTTTGGAAGTAAGGGTTATCCAGCACTTTTAAATGAAAAGGTATTGTTGTCTTGACGCCTTCTATTTTAAATTCTTTCAAGGCACGGCGCATTTTTTTAATGGCTTGTTCCCGGTCCGGTGCCCATACAATAAGCTTACCAATCATGGAATCATAATAAGGTGGTATTTGATATCCCTGGTAGACTGCACTGTCCACCCTTACTCCAAAGCCGCCGGGAATATGTAAAGCGCTGATTGTACCGGGAGAAGGCCTAAAATCGTGGTCGGGATCTTCAGCATTAATTCTGCATTCCATGGCCCAACCGTTAAATTTGATATCCTGCTGACGATAGCCCAGTTCTTCACCAAAAGCAATGCGAATCTGTTCCTTAACCAAATCAATACCGGTAATCATTTCCGTAACAGGATGTTCTACCTGAATCCGGGTATTCATTTCCATAAAGTAAAAGTTGCCGTATTTGTCCAGCAGGAACTCAATGGTACCGGCACTGTGGTATTTTACAGCCTGAGCGGCCCGTACCGCCACTTCCCCCATTTTCCGCCTTAGCTCCGGTGTTACAGCCAGGGAAGGGGCCTCCTCCAAGATTTTTTGGTGGCGCCGCTGCACAGAGCAATCCCTTTCTCCCAAGTAGACTGTATTGCCATAGCGATCAGCCAGTATTTGAATTTCTATATGTCTTGGCTCTTCGATGAATTTTTCTAGATAAACTTGTGAGTCGCCAAAAGCTGCCTCTGCTTCTCTTTGGGCCATCTGCAGGGCTTGTTTAAGACCGGCCTCGTCCTGGGCTGTTCTCATCCCCCTGCCACCACCGCCCGCAGACGCCTTCACCATCACCGGATAGCCAATTTGAGCGGCTATTTGCAAGGCTTCATCTTCACTGGTAACTATTCCTTCTGAACCAGGTACTACCGGAACCCCGGCTTTAATCATGGTTTCCCGTGCTTTAGCCTTGGAACCCATGGTTTCCATAGCCATTGGAGGTGGACCAATAAAAGTGATATTGGAAGTAGCACACATTTCCGCGAAATTAGCGTTTTCCGCAAGAAAGCCGTAGCCAGGGTGAATAGCGTCTGCACCGGTTACTTGGGCAGCGCTAATCACGCTTGGTATATTCAGGTAACTGCGGTTAGACTGCGCAGGACCAATACAAATTGCTTCATCAGCCAATTGGACATGGGCACTGTTTTTATCAGCTTCGGAGTATATGGCTACTGTTTTTATGTCCATTTCCTGGCAAGCCCTGATGACTCGCAGCGCAATTTCTCCTCGATTTGCAACTAGCACTTTTTTAAACATCACGCCTACTCCTCTTCGATCAAAAACAATTCTTGCCCGTATTCAACCGGTTGGGCGTTTTCCACCAGGATTTTGACGATCTTCCCGCTTACTTCCGCTTCGATTTCATTCATCAACTTCATAGCTTCGATAATACATAATGTTTGACCGCCCTTTACTCTGTCACCTACTTCTACAAAAGGCGGAGCATCGGGCGCAGGCGAACGGTAAAAAGTACCTACCATGGGAGCTTTGACCGCATAAAGTTTCCCTCCGACCACTGCTGGTCCTTGCACCGCCTCCTTCTTTTCCGCAGGCTCCTGTTTAACTTCGGGCGTCGAATTGGAAACTGTCACATTGGAAAATCCGTTCTCGGTTGGCGCTGTCACATTTCCCCGTTTAATTTTTAATTTCACCCCGTCTGACTCCAAATCTAATTCCGCTATATCTGAGGAATCCAAGGCTTTGATTAGTTCTTTAATTTCTTTCAAATCCATTTTCCTGGCTCCTTTCCTACTTTCGATATCCTTAATGTCTTCCTGCCGCGCCTTTTCGGCTGCTCTCTTTTCTTCAATATGGGGTTCCCGCCGAATAATCCCTTTCTTCCTGTCTTCAAAGAATTTCTGGGCCACCTGCGGGAACAGGGCATAGGAAATTACATCATCAATATGATCAGTCAATGCAGCTATTTCTTCCCGCGCTTTTTCCATTCTCGGCTCCAGTAAATCTGCGGGCCGGCACTTGATGGGCTCCTCATCGCCAATGATTTTCTTACGTACTTCCTCATTGATCGGGGCCGGCGGTCTGCCGTAAAGGCCTCGAACATAGGCCTTAACCTCTCCGGGAACTAACTTGTACCTCTCTCCAACCAGTACGTTTAACACCGCTTGCGTACCTACAATTTGACTGGTAGGTGTTACAAGGGGAGGAAAACCTAAATCTTCCCTGACCCGGGGTATTTCAGCCAATACTTCTTCGATCCGGTGAGCCGCTTTCTGCTCTTTCAACTGACTTACCAAATTGGAAATCATACCTCCCGGGACCTGATGCTGGAATACCCACATGTCAGTAATCCGGGTTACGCCCCGTTCGTAGCCCAAGCGCTTTCTAAGTTCCTCAAAATACTTGGCAATCTCAAACAACTCGTGAATGTCCAGTCCTGTATCATAAGGAGTTTCAGCCAAAGCCCTAACCAATGTTTCTACCGGTGGCTGCGACGCGCCAAAGGCCAGCGGTACGGAAGCAGTGTCAATAATGTCCACCCCGGCTTCAGCGGCCTTCAAATATGCGCCTACCGCCAAACCCCCAATGTAATGACTGTGCAGTTGAATAGGTACATGCAAATTTTCCTTGAAAAGCTTTACCAATTCATAGGCCTTAAAGGGCGCAAGTAACCCCGCCATATCCTTGATACAGATGGAGTCAACGCCCATATTCTCAAGCTCAATTGCAGTATCCAGGTAATGCTCCATAGTATGTACCGGGCTGATAGTATAAACCACAGAACCCTGCACGTGGGCTCCTTCCCTTTTTGCGATTTTGATGGGAACTTCCATGTTCCTCAAGTCATTTAAGGCATCAAAAATCCGGATTATGTCAATACCGTTGGCGACTGCCCTGGTAATAAATGCATCTACCACATCATCAGGGTAATGTTGATAACCGACAATGGATTGACCTCTTAACAACATTTGCAACGGTGTTTTTTTGATATACCGTTTTAAAATGCGAAGTCTTTCCCAGGGATCTTCTCCTAAATAACGCAGACAGACGTCAAAGGTTGCCCCACCCCAAACCTCCAACGAATGGTAACCAGCATTATCGAGTCTTTCAGCAATGGGGATCATATCTTCTGTATGCATTCTGGTAGCCCATAGGCTCTGGTGGGCATCCCTTAAAGTTGTGTCGGTTATCTTTACTTGGTGCATCATTCGTTCCCCCTTTAACAAGGTCTTATGTACGCTAACTGCTCATCAAGACCCGCATGATCCAGTCTATTATATTAAATTATTCCTAGGTATAGCAAGATTTTTACAGCAAGTATACATAATAATTAAATTTTCTGTAGTACAAAAAATTAATTTATAAAATAAAAAGGGCCTAGGATAGCCTAGACCTTTGGGATCACTGTGATTTGTTCCATGTCATGGCCAGTTGTCTTCGAAACGAGATCCGCAATTTTGGTTGCATCGTTGGGTCCGAAATTGCTTGCTTGTACAATTACAATCACCGAGGTGGGCTGAATAAATAAAACTGCCTCTTGGTATCCTTTTGCCTTAATCAGGTTCTCCAACTTTATTTCCTGTTCCAAAGTGGTAGTTATGGTCAGGATTTTTTTCTGTGCCTCCTGACGCTGCGTTTGAGCTGAATTAGGGTTATCAACAATACTTTGTAGAAGCTCTATCTGGCGGCTCCTGGTTCTGTCCCGTTCCAAACGATATTCCACAAAAAATTCCTCTCCCGTTAAATCATCCAGCCGGTCGTCTAATTTTGGGACTGAACTTTGCTCGACATTAATTTGTGAAGACTCCTCGGGGGATACGGTAACCGAATCAACCAGGTATGCTTCCTCGCCAGGCAGCATGGATGCTCTTTGCTCCTTGACACCTTGATGTCCCTCCGAATACCCCAGGTAAACGAAGATAGCGGCTAATACCAGCAGAATCCCGCCTATGGTACGTTTATTCGTAACAAATGTCATGCTTTCACCCCTTATTTTTTGGATTGAATGTCCACTTTATGGATTTCCAAATCGAGAACAGTTTGAACAGCACTTAGCAATTTGGCTTTTACTTTCGGGTCCTCTGCTCCTTCTGCCACAACCAGCACTCCTTTAATCTCCGGTTTGTATTCCCGAGCTATTACCGGAGTTTCTCCCCCTGTTTGGGCGGCCCTAACCACCACTAACTGCCCGTCCTCCGTCGTTTCCGTGGTGATCCTGGTACCACCGTTCTGATCTTTTTCATCAACTGTTTTCTTATTAGTTGACACATTAACTGCGTATTCATATTTCGGCCCTGTTTCTAAGAGAACCGTGACTTCAACCTCCCCCACACCCTTGATTTGGCTCAGACTCCGTTCCAAACGTTCTTCCAGGTGGCTCTCCAGACTGATTAAACTTGCCTGTTCTTGCTTAGCTGCTTCAGTTGTGACTTGTTTTGGAACATCGGGCGCCTGACTAATTTGCTCGGGATCGCGCCAAGGACCTAGCAATGCGATGCCAAGCACCAGCACCACCAGTACAGCCGGTAAAAATTTAGCATCCTTGGCTTGAAACTTTATTGCAGACATTTTCATTAACCCCCCTAATCATTGTTTTATAAAGACTTCTATTTGCTCCGCCCGCAGACCATAGAAGTTCATTATGGTTTCTTTCACCCTGGATTTTATCTCTTCAGGCCCATAGACAACGGTTAACTCTTCATTACCCTCGGTAAGTTCTACTTTCACAGGTTTTACAACGCCTGCGGCGCTCTTATCACTATGTTGCCTTAAAGTAGTAAATACTTTAACCAGCTTTATTTCCCCTGTCCGTATAAAATCCTCTTCTACCAGTATCTCCGCGTGCGCCTCCTCCACTCCGGGTACTAAGCGGGCGAGTGCTGCAACTTGCTTGTTCATCTTATTGAGAGCCGAGTTCCTAGCCCAATCTTCATTTTGGGCTTTCATCTCTAGCCCTTTTTGAAAAATACTCTGTTGTTCAGATAACCCAGTATTACCGTTAACTGCCAACGCATCTAAAGCCAATTCCTGGTGTAGCAATGACATAACCGGTGTCAAAATAGACACAATAACAAAAAGCCCCATGATCAATTGAATGTATTTCCCCATGCCTGACTTGGGAGGCAAGAGCATCTCCAAAACACCCGCCAAAAAAACTACTAAAACTACATTCCGGGCTATTTCTTTAACCTGATCCATCCCGCACCACCTTTTTACCGTTGACAGGTCCATTCTAAAAAGGGCGCCCTACCTTAACTAAAATACTTAGTGCAATAAAAAGCATTACCCCCGTTGAAGCCACTGCGCCAAATACCAAAAGCAAACAATTAGCGATAGTGTGCAGCGCCTCAGCAATCTGTTTAGCTCCAAATGGCTGAACAAAAGCTGCAGCTGTACGATAAATTATTACTACCGATAAAATTTTTAACATGGGAAAAACGCAAATTAACGTGATGAGCAGTATTCCTAAAATTGATACACCACTTTTGATTAAGAGAGAAGTACCGACCACCACTTCCAATGCATCGGAAAGCAGTTTCCCTACAATTGGGATAAAAGAGCCTGTGGCAAATTTGGCAGTTTCCATTGTTACCCCATCGGTTACTTCACCCGCCATCCCCTGAAGGCTTAAAACACCAATGTATATAGTCAAGGATAAGCCGATAATGCCCAGGGCTACATCCTTACACAACTTGGCTAAATATGAAACTTTAAACCTGTCACTGATATGATCAAGGAGGTATAAAACTGTACTAATAAATATCAAAGGAATTACAACTTGATTGATTAGATTACTAAAAAAAGCAGTCGATGCCACTGTAAGTGGGCTAAGCAAAGCCGCGCTGGTGACATGCCCGATGGAAACAATCATAGTGACTAATACCGGTAACAGTGAATTGAAGAAGTTCACCATTTTATCTATAGTTTCCCTGGCTATACCTACGGTCAAAGTGAAGCTGCCCAAAGCAATTGTCAAGAGCGCCAGACCACAAACCCAGAAGGTAATTTGGCCTATTGAGCTGGTGGAAAAAGCTGCATGGATATTTTCCAGAACAGCATACAGAACTGCCAAAATTATTAAGATGCCCAGCAGACTTGAATTTGCAAGTATCTCCCGCAGTAAGAACTTCAGCAATCCAGAAAAAAAGCCTGCCAGGCTAAGCTGCAAATTTCCCTGGCGGAAATTGTCGACCAGGTTTTCTAAGTCCATGTTTGGCAAATACTCGCCCACATCCCGGTCAACCTGGGCAAGATATGTTTCAAGAACTGATAAATCAAGGTTATCCAGCTGGGCTTGGGGTAGATTTAATTCTTCATCCGCAGCCCGGACCATCCCGGGATACCCCAAACAACAGAGAATCAGGAGAAGAATAATATAAAGCACTTTTTTAAACATCAGTTCACCTCAAGGAAGAAGCCTGATTATAGTTTCCAAAACCGCTGCAATAATTGGCATGGCCAAAACCATGACTATCACTTTTGCCGCAAATTCTATTCTTCCGGCAATCGAACTCTCACCGGCGTCTTTGCATACTTGAGCTCCAAACTCAGCAATGTAGGCAATACCAATGATTTTTAACATAATGCCTAAGTAGAACTGATTGACATTTGCCCTTTGGGCCAGCTCTTGTATAACGAGAATCACATAACCAATTTGGTCAAGCATGGCTATAAAGATAAAGAGCCCGACCACGGCACTGATTAGAATTGCACTGGTACCCGAATTGTACTGTTTGAGAAAAACAATGATTACGGTTGCCACCAATCCCAAGCCTAAAAGCTGCAATATCTCCATTTTTTTAAACCTCTCCCTTTAAAAAGCAACAAGCAACAAATTTTGTATCACTAACTTACCTTAGTAAATCCGAAAAACTTCTTTAACTTCTTGGAATAACCTGATAATTACAGGAATAACTTGGATCAATACAATTGCCAAAGCTGCCACTACAGAGAGATAGGCGTACTCTTCCCGTCCGGCTTGTTTTAGAAAAGTATAAAAAATAGTGGTTATGATTGCGATTGCCGCTATTTGAAATATCAAACCGATGTCCCCTAAACCAATCATTTTGTGACCTCCTTTTGCTTGGCATCATACTATACCCACACTACACGCATCAGAAGTATGTCCACTGACCTTAAATCATAATTAACACAATCGCTAATCCTGCCAAAAAACCCATGGTCCGCCACATTCTCTCGTTTTGCTGGCGGCGCTGTTCTGCTTTCCATTCCTGCTGCTTCAAGAGTTCTTTAGTGAGCTCAAGGTTTTTAATTTGTTCGCTTTTCTCCGATCCGCCCAACCCGACGCCAAATTCTCGCAAAATACCTAGATCTTCTTCATCCAAGCAGGTCAGCTTTTTAACGTCATCAACCGCTTTTTGCCAAGCTTCACCGGCAGTAACGCCATCGCCTTTTAATAGCTCTTCCCTGGTTTTTAAAAGCAACATGTCCAACGGTTCCACTGAGTGCCTGGCTATTTTTTCAAGGGCAACAGGCAAAGGCGTTGAGGTGTAAATCATTTCTGTTTCCAGGAGGTTGAGCAGGGAACGCAGCGCCCTGAGCTGCAGCGACCTTAACTTGAAGCGGTTAGCCATATAAAAGCCAAAGCTGCTGCAGGCAAATACAATCAATGCGGCACCAGCTAATTTCAACAAGCAACACCCTCCTTTAAGTTTCCTGGTATGGGTTTGGCCAGTAGATTCTCTTTTGTCCTGGCATCCAGCACAGCTTCAATTGTGCCAACACCATAGGTCCTGCCCAGCAGTACATATCTCTCAAAAAAATCCTGGGTAATGAGATTTTTCAAAATGGGTCGACGCTCCAAATCATTCAAATTGTTACCATGCACTGTTGTTATGACTGCTACTCCGGCATTAAGCATTTCTTCCAGCGCAGCTACATCCTCCAGCCGCCCGATTTCATCCGTTGCCACAATTTGGGGTGACATGGACCTGACCAGCATAACCATGCCTTGGGCTTTGGGACAGCCGTCCAAAACATCGGTTCTAGGTCCCACGTTTTTTTGCGGCCTACCCAGATAGCAGCCGGCAATTTCCGATCGTTCATCAACTAATCCCACATTAAAAGCCAGGTGGAAAGCACCGGCAATTCCTTCACTGAATTGCCGGACAATATCTCGTAAAAGAGTCGTTTTGCCACAGCGCGGCGGCGAAATAATAAGTGTATGGTATGGTTTGCCCGATTTGGGATCATAAAGGTAGGGCATAACCGAGTCCGCACATCCTATAACTTCCCGGGCTAAACGAATATTTAAACTGGAAATGTTCTTTAGGGTTTTGACTTTGCCTTGTTCCAGCACAGCTTCCCCAACAAAACCCACCCTGTGCCCGCCGGGTATAGTTATGTAACCGTTGCGCATTTCTTCTTCCAGGGCATAAATGGAAGATTGGCTTAGAAGTTGTAAAGCACGCTGCAAATCTTCTTTTGTAACGTGATAGGCTTCGCCTAGGGTTTCGGCAGGAATCCCTTCCGCTTTAAGCGGCATTTCCGTATTTCCCAGCCTTAGCAGCAAAGGCCTGCCTTCACGCAGCCGAATTTCTTCTACTTGCTCCACTTGCCAGGGCATGAGGTTGTCCAATATCCGGCGTAAATGAGCCGGAAGAATTGGGACAATTTCGGCCTTCAACTTTTCTAATTCGGCTTTGGCTGAAGAAAGAGCTAATTCAGTTTTCTTACTAAAAACAAAAGCAGCCATAGTTGTCCCCCCTTTCTCTACTAAGATATTAGCGGGCTGGGAAATTTATGCAAAGAAAGGAGAGATAAAATTACAAAGAAAAGCGGTGAGAGCGCATTTTAATGCACTTTTCACCGCTGTAAAATATGTATCACTTTCAGCTTCTTTTTTAAATATCCTCTGTTTCTGCGGCCAAATGAAAGCCATTATCTCTAGTTAGATCTACTTCCTCATCGTTTGTAAAAACAACAGTTTCGCAATTTGGACAAGTTACTTCGATCAAGTCCTCATCATCAAGTACATCGGCATCAAAGTACACAATGTCATGGCATTCAGGACATTCCACTTCAACATAGTCATCTTCATCCATTGTCCCGGCGCCCTCGTATACTTCGCCTTCCAAATCGTACAAATCTTCATCGATGGTTTCCATGTAACTTTCCAACTCAGATTGGTTAGATTTTAATTCTTCCAGCTTATCTGTTACCTCTCCTAGGATTTGAACAACCTCGTTTAAAATCCTTCCTTCCTTGCTGGAGGTATCAACGCCCAAACCAGCCACAAGCCCTTGAAGGTAAGCAACCCTTTCGCGCATATCTTCCATTTCCTTAACCCCCTCTGATTTGCTCGTAGTGTTAATTAATTTACACCAAAATAGATTCTAAAGTCTTATATATCGGGGGTTTCAAGTTTTTTTACAATAAAAAACAATAACACCCCCGTTTTTGGTATAATTGAGTCGTTCAAAACAACAATCCACCAAAAGGAGAGTGTTATTGTTGAACTCAATTATACCATTTTTGATACTATACAATCAATTTTTACTTAAACAAATTCGCCAGTTACTTTTGTTTATCGTTAAAAATATTCCCTTAAAAACTCCTAAACAGGATATCACCAGCCCGAAGTATCGTAAGCTTACTGTGGACAGGCTCCCCATTATTAAACAGCCTGAAAAACTTGACTACAAGCAGCTGCTTAACGATTACAAGTCTAAGCATGGTAAAGAGCTTAAACCTGTTAAGTCCCGTGGGAAAAACCCTGTTTCTCCCGATGTTGTTTGCCACCGGTGGGCCTTCCCTCATACATACCTCTACGACAATACAGGAGGCCGTGGTCAGCTTTTATGCAAAGTCTGCGGGCTAAGGTTCAACAAAGATAAGAAGGACTTTAAAATCGGTGCACTTACTTGCCCTTATTGTGGCAGAATCCTTGAGAAAAAGAAGGAGCGCAAGCAATTTAATATCCACAAGTGTACGAACAAGAAATGTCCTTTTTATCTTCAGTCCCTTAAAAACCTTTCTCCGGAAGACCTGGAAGAATACAAGAAAGATAAGCATAAATTTAAGCTACACTACATCTACCGCGAGTTCACTGTCGACTTTTTAAGGTCGATTTAAACAGTATGCCTAAAGGATCAGTCAATTTTACTTTTCGTCACTTTTCTCCTCACATTCTTGGTCTTTGCCTGACCTATCTTGTAAACCTTGGGCTGTCCACACGGGCTACTTCCAGGGCCCTTTGGGAGATCCACGGCGTTAAAATCTCTCATGTTATGGTCAGTAAATATGCCAAAACTGCTGCCGCTTTGGTTAAACCTTACGTTGATAATTTTGATTACAAACCCACAAACTACCTGGCTGCTGATGAAACCTACGTTAAGGTCAGAGGCATCAAGCATTATGTCTGGTTTATTATGGATGCACTCAAAAAATCTATCTTGGGCTATTGTGTATCTGATACAAGGGATGTAGGTCCTTGTATCCTGGCTATGCGTATGGCTTTTGCTAAGTTTAAAGATTTCCCCGCTCAAGCCCTAAAGTTTGTTGCTGATGGCTACTCTGCCTACAAGCTTGCACAGCAGCAGTTCATGCTTAAAGACATGGATTTTAACCTTACGCAGGTATTCGGACTCACCAATGATGATCCTGTTTCGGAAGAATATCGCTGGCTTAAGCAAATTATTG
The DNA here is from genome assembly GCF_004353525.1 of Zhaonella formicivorans. Taxonomy (NCBI): domain Bacteria; kingdom Bacillati; phylum Bacillota; class Clostridia; order Neomoorellales; family Zhaonellaceae; genus Zhaonella; species Zhaonella formicivorans. The sequence goes on along the minus strand of NZ_CP085524.1, from coordinate 723,921 downwards.
AACGCCTTAACAGGACCTTTAAATTCTCCTATCAGGTGACAAACGGCTATGGTAGTGGGGAAGGCTCAAATACCCATGTGTCACTTTTTGTAGCCTATTACAACTTCCTGCGCCCACACTCCTATACTTACTGGCAGCCACTAAACTCTATTCCGGAACTTGAGTCTATCCCAAACATGCCTGCTAAATGGCAGAAGCTTATTGAATTATCACAGCAGCTTATCCTGTCACAGCAAACACCATAGAACAGGCGGTAGCACCCTTAATCCTTCAACCTCTTATCTGCCCTTAAACATGCGGTTCAAAGACTGTCAAATGCCTTTCTTCGAAGGCAATGACCTCTTGACAGGCTTTGAATCCGCATTGTTATGCTCTTCATAGAGGTTGGAGGTGTTTTGTTTTACTGTTCTTCTGGGCTATCTCGTTTTTCAGGTGACATTTTGGGTTTAGTCTGTCCCATATACTCCTTAAACTGCATTTTTCATAAGTTAGTTAACACTATCGATTTGCTTGTTTAATTTACTGCAGTAGTATTTCCCTTTCCAAGGGTGTTCTAAACATTTTCGGCCCATTTAGTGAAAATAAAATTGGCTTTTAACCGGCAATAAAAGCCGGCAAAAGCCAACTTAGTGGAAACCTTATTTGCTGTCTCGAAAATGTTAACCCTTGTGTCCGCTGCCCGGGATAACTTCGCCAAGAACGTCCTGTCGCTCCCACTGTCTTGATTCAAGTACGCTATGCCCTCTGTACATACTGCCCTGAGCGGGTATCAATAATCAGGGCATCCCCCACGTTCACAAACAGCGGAACTTGTACTACGGCTCCTGTTTCCAGGGTGGCCGGTTTAGTTGCCCCGGTTGCCGTATCTCCCCGTACTCCTGGCTCTGTTTCCACTACAGTTAAAATAACCGTGTTAGGAAGTTCCACTCCCATGGGCTGACCCTGATAAAACATAATATCCAGAGTCATATTGTCCTTTAGGTATTTAATGGCCTCATCCAATTGATCTTTATTTAAAATGATTTGCTCATAGTTTTCTGTATCCATAAAAGTATATTGGTCGCCTTCATGGTAGAGATACTGCATTTGCCGCTTCTCAATATGGGCTCTGGGAACTTTTTCACCTGCCCGGAATGTCCGCTCTACAACGGCCCCGGTCCGGCGGTTCTTTAATTTTGTTCTTACAAAGGCTGAACCTTTACCGGGCTTTACATGTTGAAATTCAACAACAGTGTAAACATCCCCTTCAAGTTCAATGGTCAGACCTGTACGAAAATCATTTGTGGATATCATGGGTATACCTCCTGCATTTGATGCTTTATCTCTAGAGTTTGTTATTACAACTCTATTAATTCTTTGCTGGAATGGGTTAAACTTTCACAGCCTGCTTCTGTTACAACAACTAAATCCTCAATCCGTACTCCGCCAAACCCCGGAATATAAATTCCAGGTTCAATGGTTATGGCCATCCCGGGTGCCAACACTACGGTCGAATTGGCCGCAACCCGCGGTTCTTCATGGATGGCTAAACCCACCCCGTGCCCTAAACTGTGCCCAAACTGCTTGTCAAAACATTGTTCAGCCAGATAACTCCTGGCCGCATCATCCAGCTCACTGCACTTTAAGCCTGATTTGACAATATCCAGGGCCTTTAATTGCGCCTCCAGCACAAGAGAATATATTCGCCGCTGTTCGTCACTGGCTTTGCCTAGCACTACCGTCCGCGTCATATCCGAGTGATACCCTTGATAAACAGCGCCGAAATCCAACACTACCAAATCACCTTTTTCCAGGGTTTTCTGTGAAGCTACGCCGTGGGGTAAAGAAGAGCGCACACCCGAGGCGACAATCGTTTCGAAAGCTGGTCCGGAAGCGCCTTGTTGGCGCATAAAATATTCAAGTTCCAGTGCTACTTCCACTTCTTTCAGACCGGGCTTAAGCAACTTGAGAAGATGCTGAAAACCGGCATCTGCTATTTTCGCTGCCTTTCTCAGCAGGTCCAATTCCCCTTTATCCTTTTGCAGGCGTAATTGTTCAACCAATCCTCCGGCAGGCTTTAATGCCACCGGTTGCAATTTGTCTTCAAGGGTTTTATACTGCTTATATGTTAGAAAATCTTCTTCAAAACCCAGCTCTTCAGCTTGTTCTTCCTGCAGTATATTTTTAATTGCTGCGCCCAAATCCGCACCATAATCCACCACCTGGAAATCGGAAGCCTGCTCCTCTGCCTGTTCCACATACCTGAAATCAGTGAGCAGATAGCTTTTACCGGTGGTAAGCAAGGCAAAACCGGAGCTCCCCGTGAAGCCGCTAATATATCTGCGATTTTCCGGTCTAGCAACGAGCAGGGCGGGAAGACGCACTTCCCTCAGTTTCTGCCGCAGGCTGTGAAGCCGCTTAACCCCCATTGCTATTCCCTCCCCGGCTCATTGCAATAGCTCCTTGAATGGCAAGAATATAGCTTAGCGTACCAAAACCGCTAATTTGGCCTGCAGTCACCGGCGCTAACACCGACTTATGCCTAAACTCTTCCCGGGCATAAATGTTGGATAAGTGGACTTCGATCACAGGAACACGTATCGCGCTGATGGCATCCCTGATGGCAAAACTGTAATGAGTAAAAGCTCCTGCGTTTAAAATTATACAGTTATACCTGCCCTCAGCTTGGTGTAATGCTTCTATAATAACACCTTCATGGTTCGACTGAAGAAAATCCAGTTCTACCTGGTGCTGCTGTCCATATTTTTTAAGCTCAGCTTCCAGTTCGGACAGGCTTTGACTGCCGTAAATCCCCGGTTCTCGTTTGCCCAGCATATTTAAGTTGGGGCCATTAATTATCAGAAATTTCACCAGTAATTATCACCCTTTTAAACACACCTGGTAGAATTTTACCATACTTTTTTTTACTTGGATAGAGCTTTTAAGATTAAGTTAATTTCCGCTGATGGTCATCCTGGCAATCCGCACAGTGGGCGCGCCACGTCCCACAAAAAAAGTCAAATCATTGGCGACTAGATCTATTGCTTCCAGGAAGTCAATGATATTTCCGGCAATCGCGACCCCCCGTACAGGCGTGGTGAGTTCTCCGTTTTCAATCCAGATCCCAGCAGCTCCTACAGAAAAATCTCCGGAAATGGGGTTGGCAGTATGCATTCCCATCACTTCAGTGACGTATAAACCTTTGGAGATGTCCTTCAACAGCTGTTCCTGCGTTACCTGGCCGGGCTTAATATAGAAATTAGTGGTTCCCACTTCCGGTGTACTCTTGAATGTACCCCGGATGCCGTTACCTGTGGATTCAACTCCTTCTTTCCTGGCAGTGTAGGTGTTATGCAGGTATCCTTGTAAGACCCCATTAGCAATCAAAGTAGTCTGCCTCGTAGCCACACCTTCGCCGTCAAAAGGTGAAGACATGATTGCACCTTCTAAAGCGCCGTCATCGATGATCGTAATTACATCTGAAGAAACTTTTTCACCTATTTTACCGGCAAATACCGACTTGCCCTTTTGGACTGCTTCGGCCGACAGGGCGGGCGCAAGCACCCCGAGAAAATTAGTGGCAACGTAGGGGTCCAGCACTACTGACGCTTTCTGAGTGCCTATTTCTTTGGCCCCGAGCATCCGGACAGCCTTTTGGGCTGCTTCCTTGCCTACCTTGGCCGGATCAAGATCTTTATAGCGCAAACTAAAAGTCAAACCAAACCCCGTCTGATTATCCCCGTTTTCTTCCGCTACAACATAAGCATAGGCGCCACAGTACGCTCCCTGATAAGTTTTTGTTATACCGTAAGAATTAAAGAGCGTAACAGTATACTCTGCATCCTGATAAGTACAGCTCTCGGTAATCTTCACCCTGGGATCGTAGGATCTTGCTTGCAATTCTATCTCTTTGGCCAAGGCAATTTTATCTTCAATAGCTGTTTTTGCTATTTGTTCGTCTAATAACTTCAGTTCCGGGTATTGTGAACTGGGTTTAGGCAAAACATTGTGCTCATCGGCATGGGATTTTTCCGCATTGGCAAGAGCCTGCCTCACAGTTTGCTCAATAGCCCGGTCGCTTAAATCGCTGCTGTAGGCAAACCCCATCCTCCCGTCTACAATCACCCGCATGCCCAAACCGTGTTCATCAGCCATTTTCAGCGCTTCAACCTGTTGATTGCTGATTTCTATACTCAACTCTTTACCGGTGGCGATATAAGCCTCAGACATGGATGCACCCAGTTGCTGAGCCTTTTCCACAGCCAGTTGGGCTTTTTGTTCATATTCACGTGCCATGACTTGCCCCCCTAATCCAATATTCCGCCTACAATTAGTTCCGGAATTCTAAGTGTTGGTTGTGCATCAGAAACCGGGACTCCTTGCCCGTCCTTGCCACACGTGCCGATGGCAAAACCTAAATCCCGGCCTACCGCATCGACTATTTTTAAAACTGCAGGGCCATTGCCGGTTAAAGTTGCCCCCCTTACAGGAACGGTAATTTTGCCGTCTTCAATTAAATAGCCTTCCGTAACGTCGAAAACAAAATCTCCGGTAGTAGTATTAACCTGGCCTCCACCCATTTTTTTCACAAACAAGCCTTTTTGGGTCTCGCGGATTATTTCCTCGGCATCAGTCTTCCCGGGAGCGATTAATGTGTTGGTCATTCGGGGTATGGGCCTATCCTGGTAGGATTCCCTCCGACCGTTTCCTGTCGATTTACGCCCCTCTTTTCGGGCGGTAAGGTAATCATACATGTATTCCTTGAGGATGCCATTTTCGATTAGAACTGTTTTTTCACCGGGGTTACCTTCATCATCAAACCGGAAGGAGCCGTATTTACCCGGGATAGTGGCATCATCTACAACAGTGACCAGTTCGGAGGCAACCTGCTTGCCTTTCTTTCCGGCATAAACTGAAAGTTTCTTTTGCACCAGATCAGCCTCTAAGCCATGACCGCAGGCTTCGTGTACCATAGTTCCACCCGCTTCACCGGCCATAACTACAGGCATCTTACCTGCCGGTGCAGGTTTGGCCTGGAGCATCAATACTGCCCGCTTGGCGGCCTGATTGGCCAGATCTTCAGGAGTGTTTTCTTCGAAATACTCAAACCCGGCGAAACCGCCGATAGCTTCATAACCTGTTTGGATTACGCCGCCCTCTGCCGCCACGGCGTTCACCACCAACCTGGTTCTCACCCGTTCATCTTCTACAAAGTTACCCAGAGAATTGGCTATAGTCACTTTTTGTACCACATCTCCGTAGCTTACCGTTACCTGCTTGATTTTATCATCCACAGCCCGGGCAACTTTATTGGCCTTCTGGACAACCGCAACCTTATCATCGATATGTACAGCTTCCGGCCTTTTTACGACGGGAAAATCCAGCTCCGGCTTGACGATTTGCAAATCCAAAGTGATGTCCTTTTGAGCCCCTTGTACGGCCCTCGATACAATGTCTGCAGCTTTAGTCAGTCCTTCCTTGCTGATATCATTAGTAAAAGCGTACAAGGTGTTTTCTCCGCTGATCACCCGGATGCCGGCACCCACGTCACTACCTGAGACAACCCTTTCGATCTTATCAGCTTCGCAGGCGATGCCGGTGGTTTGTTTTTGTTCCAAATAAACTTCAGCGAAATCACCGCCCCGCTGAAGAGCTATCTCCAAAACATGACTTAAATCTTTTTTCTCCAGCATACATTCACCTCTTTCAATGCTTTAAGCTTCCTTGTAGTATTATTCAAGCGCCGTTAAAATATTCCTGCAGGAAGAAAGCAATACACATTGCTCCTAATTAAAAGGCCCCTGTAACAGGGGCCGCGTCACAATAGTCTACTTAAAAAATTTAAAATCGGCCAAAGCAGCTATTACTTTATCGTATTCCCCCACCTGGATGTCCACTCTGTCTAACCTAATCTTTAGACGTTTGACCCCACGCACGTCAATTTTGACATAATATGGATAATCAGAGGGTTTGATAACGTGGCTTGTGTATTTCTCTATTTCATCACCGAAGATAGTCACCCTAAAACCATTGGAACTATTGCTGGTTTCGTCATCGACCCCCAGGAAACCCTCCATGGAACTATATTGACCTTTTAATTCCAGTACCGCCTCTGCCTGGCTTTCTCCGGCCAGTTCCACGGCCACTCCTCCGGCAAATTTCCTGCCGGCTATCATTAGATTGCGGGATTTTAATTCATAAAAAGGGCCTACATTGCGCAGTACAGTTAACTGACTTATGGGAGTAGCCTTTGGCCTGGACACTTTCTCATTTAATTCCCCGTCCGCAGGTTTTCCGATAAAGATGCTGGAAGTTTCTTCGTCCCAGGTAACCTCTTTGCCCAGCGCTTCACTGATTACCCTGATTGGCACCATTGCCACGCCTTTACCTTCAACGAGAAAAGGTTCCTCCGGCAAAGCGATTTGTTTACCGTCTACAAACAGTTTTATATTTTGATAGGTTACAGGAATCATCTTGGTTACTTTTCGCGCAGCGGCAAAACTTCCGGCAGTAAAAAAAGCAAGCAAACAAAAGCCCAGCAAAATTATCCTTAAAGACTTAATTATTTTTTGTTTAGACAAGACTTCCTACCCCTTTCTACCGCACAGGAAATTTGTAATCAATGGCTGGTCCCTTAGGGGTTTTTTCCCTTTGTTCTGTCCTACTTTCGTCCTGAGTTTCCTGTTCGGGCTCAACATGTACATCCCCTCCCTTAGAAGTACGCCCGTTTTGGTCAGGGATACCTTCCGGCTGCGGTTCACTCTCCTGGGAAGGAGATTCTTGTACGACCGGACTAAAAATGTTAAGCCTGCCTAAATGCCACTGCCCGTTTAATTGTGCAGTCTGCACATTTTTCATGCTATAGAAATTTAAAATGAAGTCCGCTTGAACCACTCCCTCATCCTCACCGGCGGAAATGTTTGGGTAGGCAACCTCCGCCACGCTGGGCATATTCTCCAAGCTTTGCATATATTCCAAAACGCTCAAATATGGTCCGCTAACTTTTAGCTTTAGAGGCAATATTAAATAATTGTCCTTGGCAATAACATCCTGGGGGTATACCCCTAAAAGCTGAACTTTATTAGCCTTCTCCCCCAGCTGTACCAATGGGGAGCCACTCTGAAGATCTAAAGCAAATCTGGCTTGCAAACCCTGCAGCTCCCTCTCCGCTTGTTCCTGACTGCGTAGCAGTTCCGGCAACCTTTTAATCAGCATCTGATAATCTTGCAATTCTGCTCTTTTTTGTTCCACACGTGACCGCAGTGCTTGGAAATGGGGTAGTTGATGAAGCCAAAACACCCGAAGCGCAAAAGTGAAACAAGCAACAACAGCTAATAGCACAATTAATTTTTTTTCCCGCGGTGAAAGCCTCTGCCACACTTCTTTCATCTTCCTTTTCCAACTGCCGCAACTATCTGGAAATTTATTACCGCCGTTTCCCCTTCCGTGCCGGATTCAGCTTGCGTGAGCTTGGCTGCTGTGAAATAGGGCAAGCGGTTCAATTCATGGACAAACACACCAAGTGCAGTGAGGTCCAATGATTTTCCTTGTAAAACTAATCTCCCTTCCCCGTCAACACTTAAAGACGTCAACCAGGTGTTTTGCGGCAATATATCATTAATTTCCAACAAGATTTGGCTCCATTCGGTTCTTTTCCGCAGAATCTCCTCAAGCTGCATTTTTTGCTTTTCCAAGGCAGCAATGGAATGTTGTGCTTCCCGTGCCTCTTTCATGCGAGGTTCCAGGGTTGCTAACTGACGATCAAGCTTTTGCTCTTGCACTTTTAAGGTAAAGCTAAACCCCAAAAAGAACAGATAAGCACTTATGACTGCGGTAACTACGGCAATAATTGCCACTTTGGGCAAGAGCCTCTGCCAATCAACGGGCAAATCCTGCCGCAATTCAACAGGCAGTAAATTGATCCGGGCCGCCATTTAATCCCCTACTCCTCTCATTGCCAGACCGCTGGCTACAGCAAAATCCGGCTCCAGTACTTTTCCTGAGTCAAGCAAATGTTTTAAAGGATGGCCTATTTCTACAGGAAGTTCCAGTTCCTGGCTGAGAAGGCGGTCTATCCCCGTCAAACGGGCAGTGCCTCCGGTCAAAATTAGCTTGGCAATATTTTTTCCATTGCTTTGGGTCCGCCAAAAATCAATAGAACGGCGCAACTCCTGAGCCAATTCCAACAAACTGTCCCGGATTATGACCTCCAGACCAGGGAACTCTGTTGCTTTCATTTCAGGACTTTTAATTTCAAAAACGTCACTTGCTTTTTCCTTCAATTCTTGGGCAGCGGCAACTTCCAAGTTAAATGAATTGGCAATAGCCTTGTTAATAGAGCGGCCCGCAGCGGCGATAGTCCTGGCAAAACTCACTTTTCCAGCCGAGATTACACTGAAAGTAGTCAATTCTGCCCCTATATCGGCTACCGCAATTTCCTGGGCATTGGTTTCCGCAAAAAAAAGAGCTCTTTGCAGGGCTAAAGGGATAATATCGATAGCCACCAAATCCAATCCGGCGGCACTGCATACTTCGTAATAACCCATAGCCACTTCCTTAGGTACGATAGCCAAAAGAATCAAAAGCTGTTTACCACTCTCGCCCCCGACCTGACCCAAGCTAGCAAAGTCAAGCACTAACTCTTGCTTGCCGAAAGGCAAGTATTTTTCAGCTTCCCAATGGACCGCTTGCTTCAGTTCTGAATCAGGCATTACAGGCAGTTTCAGGTGCCGGATTACAACCTTCCTGCCCCCAATAGCAGTGACTACCTGACGTCCCTGCCAGCCTTGGTGTTCAACAATTTCATTCAATTCTTTAACTACAGCTCCGGGATTACTAATTACCCCGTCAACTATAGCATCAGGAGGGGTAATTCGGCGATGAGAACTGACCAGTTGCAAGTTACGGCTATTGCCATGCAGTTCAACGGTTTTAATGCTGGTTGAACCGATATCGATGCCGATGGTGGGACGGATTTTATTAAAAAATTTTTTCCATGCACGCATGTAACCCCCTCCTTCCTGCAAATGTGTAAATCATCAGCCTCCGCACACAATTGATATTTTTTCATAGAGATATTGAGCAACTTATTGACTAACCATCCCTTCGGACCAACTTTGTTTGGTTATTTCCACTCCGCCCATGGACGGAGGGACAGGTGCCCCAGTGTTGTTGGAAGCGATGATTTCCGTATTATTGCCTATGGTCAAACCTCCGGCCCCAATAGCCCCTACAATAAAGCTATTATTACTTACAGTTAATTGACTATGGGAGAGAATGTAGCCTCGTAAACTGAAATTACCTAAAGTTATAGTACCATTGCTTATTATATAACCTACATTTGGAATATCTTCAGGTTTCTTAGGCTTACTATCGCTAGTGCCAATAGTCACACTTGATTCAGCAAGTATTTTGACGTTTTCCAGCAAGACGTTATTTCCAATGGTAATAGTCTTTCCCTGAATTGTAGCATTTTTCATTACTGAGTTGTTGCCTATATTAACACTTGTTTCGGCAAGTAATTTGACGTTTTCCAGCACTGCGCCGTTTCCAACGTTAATCGTCTTTCCCTGGACTGTGGAATTTCTAATTACAACGTTGTTGCTAATAGTGATGGAATCGGAAATTAAGTTGACATTATTCAGCTCCGTCTTCTGGCCGACCGATATACTACCGGAGCTCCCGGTTAGATCAAAAGTTATACCGCTATATTTATGATTCGTAGGCAAGGATAAATAAGTACATTCAATATATACCCCATTGAGTTCCAGGCCCTTGTCAAGAATAACGGTATCGGCTTGATAATATTTAGCTCCTGTTGCAAACTTATCAGCATCGTTCACATATCCATATACAACAGGAGTACCTAAATCACCTGGTTTTTGCCAAGCGGGAATTTCCTGTAACTCCGGAAATTCCGGTAAAGCCAAATCCTCATCAACAATCAACTTATCCTGATAAATAGGCGCAACCCATTGTTCCCGATTTGAATAAATCAGTCCGTCGATGTTAACGTTATTGCCTATCGTTATGCCAACCCCGGTGCTGATATCCCCGTCGATCTCAATGTTATTGCCTAAAGTAAACCAACCGTTTGAACCTTGAAAGGAGGTTATGGCGCTTTTAAGAGCGGACTGGGCAATAACTTTAACTTTTTCCGTTACAGTCCTTTTTGTTTCCCCCACTCTTCCCACTGAAGTCAAAGTAGCTATGTTTCCCGACCAGTCTAAATTAACAACTGCTGTGCCAGCCCCAATAGTTTTGTTAATTATTTCTCCCTCTGGCGCATCCGGGTTGTCCAGAAGCACACTAACCGCTTCTGCTATTCCTGCTTCCGCAATATAAAAAGCTTGTGTCGATTTGAGATGATTATTGGAAATTTTGCCCTCGCTGGTAGCCATAGATAAAACTCCAAGGCCAAGGGTCAGCACAATGAGCACTGCCATGATGGCAGCTATGAAAGCAGAACCTCTGGAATTATCAAGGTACATTATTCCGCTCCCGTTATCATTTATTTCTTAAAGCAAATGAATTTTTTAATACCAATGTTTTACCCTCAGGGCTTTTGGCAGCCAAGGTAACTTCAACAAAATAGTTTTCAATTTTTACTGTAAAGTCATCCAGATAACTGGCTAAAGGCTGGTTTTGGGTATCTTTCCATAACTGCTTGCCCCTTAATCCTGAGGGGCCGTAAATATTTTCACTTTCCAGACCGTATTTCACCGTTTTGCCGTAAACACTCAGTGTCAGCTGTTTTAAATTTTGATTAAATGCAGCCGACTGAGCTGCCCTTAAATCTCGTCCGATAGTTTCCATGGCAACCCGCATATGCTGTAATTGCTCCAGGCGTGAATCATATTTTTTAAACAACTGTAACCCCGAATCTAAAAGGCCGTATAAGGAAATTATGATCAAGCCAAATATGGTCATGGTTACCAGCAATTCCACAAAGGTCAACCCTTTTTCGTTTTGAATCACCTTCATGGGTATTCTACCACCTTTGTAGTCAAGCTAACTTTTTTTTGCTTCCCATGAAAAGTATATGAAACAGCAACCTGAATTTCCTGCAAATTTCCGGAAGGAACCCCAATATAAGTGCTGACAGTATACCCGTTTATTTGTTCGCTTTTGGCTTCCGGTGTTAAAAAAGCTTTGTTCTGGTAATAATCGGCCAGTAGCTCTTCCATCTTTCCTTGACTTAAATACAGTGCATGTAATTCCATTTCACCTTGTTGCTGTGATTTGACTGCGAAATCAAACATTGAAAACATTGGAATTAATGCCACGGACATAATTATAACCGCTATCATCAATTCAACGAGGGTAAAACCCCTTTCTTCTTTAAGTACTTGGCGGAACATCGCTGGTTCTCACCCTTCCAACTTGGTCAACAATTATATACATCCTGTCTCCTCTGCTGTTTTCCAGCCGAACATGTCCCGCATTAGCTGCGCCAAGAGTATTAAAGACAAGCATCTGATTTGCAAAGCTTGTATAAGCCAGGATAATTCCATCTTCCAAACGTTCGGTAGCATAAATTTCCGAAGGGGAAAACCTGATTGTATAAGAGTTTGGCAGAGCCAAGCTGTTATACCTGCGAAACAAAACAGTGACACTTTGCTCCCTGGAAATGGCTAATTGTTGAGCTTCACGCAAATGAACGGTCATAGTTCTGACCGCTGCTATCAGCCTCTGGCGGGCAACAACACTTTCCACAGCAGGTGAAGCCACAGTAGAGAACAAGCCAATCAAAACTACCACTATCATGATTTCCAGGAACGTGTACCCCTGTTCTTGTTTTACCGGGAAGCTAGACATCTTAATCGACCTCTTATAAGCCAATTCGACAACTTCTTAATTATTTCCTGCACTTCCGGAAAGCCAGGTAAATTTTGCCTTATAAGTTTGTAGCTGCTTTCATGTTAGTCTCAAGGAAGATAATACAAATTAGTTATAAAGCATTTAAATAGCAAGTTAAAATATTTCCGCCATACAGCATGGAAATCATTGCAGCAATGCTTAAAAAAACTCCAAAAGGCAGAGGGTCCTTCCTGCTTTTTTTGCCCAGAATTATTAACCAAATTCCTGTAACGGAAGCCAGCAAAGCGCCTAAAAAGAGGGTAAGCAGCACCCCTTGCCAGCCAAGGTAAAACCCCAGCAGGGCAGCCAGCTTGATGTCGCCGCCCCCCATGCCCCCTTTACTGAGCACAGCCAAAAGATAAAGTATGCTTCCCCCGGCCAAAAAGCCTAAGAAAATATCCTTCCAATCCAAATGCCGGAAAAAGATATGTAATCCCGCACCCAAAACAAAACCGGCAATAATTACCTTGTTGGGAATGAGGTAATGTTCCAGATCAGTGAAACCAACGACAACTAAAATAGAAGTTAATGTTAAATAAGGAATAAGTTCAGCTGATAAACCCTTAACAGCCAAGAGCGAAACAAACAGGGAACCTGTTAACAGCTCGACTATAAGATATTTGGGAGATACTGTTGCCCCGCAGTAGCGGCATCTGCCCCGTAACAGCAGCCAGCTAAGCACCGGCACCAAATCCCAGGGCTTAAGCCTCACTCCGCAGCTTTCGCAGCGGGAAGACGGTGCAACAATAGATTCGCCTCTGGGAATACGATTTATGCAGACGTTAAGGAAGCTGCCGATGATTAGGCCAAAGAAGAAGGTAAATAAATAAAGCATTTGACACCTCAAGTTAACTTAGCATATAGAGTAAGGCAGGGCTTTTGCCCTGCCGTAAATCATATATATATATATAATATACGTATATTATATATATATATAAGTTTATAAGTCTCTAGAATTTATATCACCAGCTTCTCCATTATCATCATCTTCATCTGATCCTTTGGAATATAAGTTATAACTTCCAGAGCTGATAGAATATACATAATCATTATCCCAAGGATCTTTTGGCAGTCGTTTAATATATTTACCTGTCACCAAATCATTAAGACTATTTGGGTAAAAGTTATTTTCAGCATAGTATACAGCCAAAGCACTTTCCAGAGTTCTAAGATCTGCTTTCGCCTTGCTCACCTTAGCCTTATCTGAGGAATTCGAAAAAGCCGGAACCGCAATGGCCGCTAAAATACCAATGATTACAACTACCACCATTAGCTCAATCAAAGTAAAGCCCTTCTCATCCTTCAGCAGCTTCCTAAACCATTTCAGCATGGTTTCACCTCCTTTCCCGGTTTCCCACTTAAATAGAACCAATAATCTTAAACATCGGCAACAGGATTGCCAAAATGATGAAACCAACTATACCGCCTAAAAAGAGGATCATCAGCGGTTCGATAATGCTGGAGAGCCTGCTGACCATGTTGTCCACTTCCCCGTCATAGAAGTCGCTGAGTTTCTCCAGCAAGCTGTCCAGCACCCCCGTTTCCTCCCCTATAGCGATCATTTGAATTACCATGGGAGGAAATACTCCGCATTCGGCCAGGGGCCCAGCCATACCCCCGCCATCCCTGATGTTGACCTGAGCCTTGCTAATTCCCTCAGCAACAACCCTGTTACCCGCAGTGCGCTTAACAACCTCAAGAGCCTGGAGAATAGGAACGCCACCTTTTAACAAAGTCCCTAATGTTCGGGCAAAGCGGGAAATGATCACCTTCTGGGTTAAAGCGCCCAATACAGGCGCTTTAAGGGTGAATTTATCCCAAACTGTTCTGCCCCGCTCGGTTGCTAAGCTTTTTTTTACTCCAACGGCAAAAAGTGTTATGGACAATAAGCCAAGATACCAGAAGGTGCGCAAGAAAGCGCTTATGCCCAGAATCACCTTGGTCAAAAAAGGCATTTCCACTCCTAAATTTGTTAAAATCCCTTGAAAGGCAGGTAAAACAAATGTTAAAAGAAAAATCACCGCCAATAATGCCACACATAGCACTACCACCGGATAAGTCATGGCAGACCTTACTTTTTCCCGCATAGCGTGCTCTTTTTCAAAATGAACAGCCAGTCTTGAGAGCACCTCGTCCAACACGCCGCCAACCTCCCCAGCCTCCACCATATTGACCATCAGGTCAGGGATTAACTTAGGATGGGCCCGGAAAGCATCAGCCAGGGTTTCGCCCTTTTGCAAATCCTGGGCAACCTGCCCTATTACCTGGCGCAATGTTCTGTTCTCTGTCTGCTCCTTTAAAATCAGCAATGAGGTTAAAACGGGCAAGCCGGCGTTAATCATGGTGGAAAACTGGCGGCAAAACACCGCCATATGCCGGCCCGGGATTTTTTCCTGTCTGATTGTCCGCCAGGTAATGGATGAGGCTCGCGCTTCGTGGATTGCAGTGATAAATAGTTTCTGCTCCCGGAGCCTCTCCACTGCGGCTTCCCTGTTCTCCGCCTCCAGGAGGCCTTTCACCTGCTGTCCCGATAAATCCCTGGCGCGGTAACTATAAGTTGGCACTACTAAACACTTCCTAAAGCTGAAGAGTACGCAAAAAGCCGGGTACCGGGTTACATGATTAAACCTTCGGCAGCCCGGCTACCATAGACTGTTTGTCTGTAGGTCCGCAGCTTTGCGTCCCTGCCTTTCGACAGGTTTGCCTAATATTTGGGGATCAACACATTATTTGGCTGTGCAGACTATATATTCGCCTTCATGTCTAAAATTCCTTTTTATGCCCGTACATTTTTTATTACAACCCTTTAGTCCAGCATTATATTCACGTTGGCTGGGTCGCTGCCGCGTAAGTATACCTCCTCGCGACCGATTATACCTGCCTGGTAAAGGTTTTTTAATGCCATATCCATTGTTTGCATCCCGTATTTCATTCCGGTCTGAATGCTGGAGTAAATCTGGTGGGTTTTCCCATCCCTGATCAGGTTGCGCACAGCCGGCGTAGCTATGAGTACCTCCACTGCAGCCACCCGCCCGGGACAGTCTACGCGCGGGAGCAGCTGCTGGGAGATAATTCCCTGGAGTGTTTCTGCCAGCTGCACCCGGACTTGGTACTGCTGGTGAGGCGGAAAAGCATCGATAATCCGGTCAATGGTCTGGGCAGCGCTTCCAGTATGTAATGTGGCAAAAACCAGGTGGCCCGTTTCGGCTGCGGTAAGGGCAGTAGCAATAGTTTCTAAATCGCGCATCTCCCCCACCATAATAACATCAGGGTCCTGGCGCAGCGCAGCCCTGAGGGCCGTAGCAAAGCTTTTGGAATCGGAACCGATTTCCCGCTGGTTTACTATGCTTTTTTTGTGCTGGTGCATGTACTCGATCGGGTCCTCCAAAGTGATAATATGGCAGCTGCGCTCAGAATTGATCCTGTCAACCATTGCCGCCAAGGTGGTGGATTTGCCGCTCCCGGTGGGCCCTGTTACCAGCACCAAGCCCTTATTCTTTTTGGTCAAGTCCACAAGTACGGCAGGCAGATTTAGCTCCTCTAGGGCAGGTACTTCAGCATTAATCAGTCTTAACACCATGCTGACGGTGCCCCGTTGGTAAAATGCATTCACCCGGAACCTTCCCAAACCGTGAACAGAGTAAGCAAAATCCAATTCTCCGTTTTGGGCCAAAATCTTAAACTTCTCTTCATCTAGAATTTCTTTTACTAACCCTTCGGTGTGTTCGGGCAATAAAATACCATAACTTTGCTGGGGCTGTAAATCGCCGTTAATCCGGAACACCGGCGGCTTTCCTACAGTCAAATGTACATCAGAAGCCTTAAACTTAACTGCCTGATTTAACAAATCATCAATGGGCATTTTTTCCCTCCTACCAGCTTGCCGTTTCGCTGTAAGCAACCCGCATTACTTCCTCCACTGTAGTCAGCCCGCACAACACTTTTTGTACGCCATCCTCCTTTAAAGTCACCATGCCCTGTTTTACCGCTTGCTGCTTAATAGTTTCCGCCGGCGCCTTTTCCATAATCAGCTCCCGAATTTCCCTGGTAACATGCAGTACCTCATGTATTGCCATGCGCCCTTTATAGCCCGTATTACCGCACTCCCGACAGCCAACGCCTTTAAAAATGGTCAAGTCTCCTTCCGGCTTTGCCAAAAACAGCCTTTCCGCCGCACCGGGTGGGACTTGATATGCCTTTTTACATTTTGGACAAATTACGCGCACTAACCGCTGGGCTACTACACCTGCCACAGAGGAAGCCACCAAAAATGGCTCCGCTCCAATATCAATCAGGCGCGGTAAGGCTCCGGCGGCATCGTTGGTGTGCAAAGTGCTGAACACTAAGTGACCGGTAGTTGCAGCCCGCACTGCAATATCAGCCGTTTCTCCGTCCCTGATTTCACCCACCATAATTACATCAGGATCTTGGCGAAGGATGGAACGCAAGCCGGTGGCAAATGTAAGCCCGGCTTTGGTATTGACCCCGATCTGGTTGATTCCTTCTAAAACATATTCAACCGGATCTTCAATTGTAACTATATTCTTTTCGGCAGTGTTGATTTCGTTTAGAGTAGCGTAGAGGGTTGTTGTCTTACCGCTCCCGGTGGGCCCGGTGACCAGGATCATGCCATAGGCAATATTGATTAGGTTAATGTACGCGTTCAACAGTTCCGGCCTAAATCCCAACTTGTTCAAACTTATTAACTGGCTGGATTTATCCAGAATACGCATGACAATTTTTTCACCGAAAATGGTTGGCAGAGAAGAAACCCGCAGGTCGATCTCCCTGCCTTCAACCTTAAGCTGTATCCGCCCATCCTGTGGGACCCTTTTTTCTGCAATATCCATCTCGGCCATAATTTTCACTCTGGAGACTATAGAGGCGGCGGAGTTTTTAGGCAGTGCCATGTTTTCGCGCAGCAAGCCGTCCACTCTAAACCTCACCCGCACCTTATCTTCCTGAGGCTCGAGATGAATGTCGCTGGCTCTTGTTTTTATAGCCTGCTGAATTATGGAGTTGACAACACGCACTACCGGTGCCTCGTTTCCGTCTGAGGCCCCTTCCCCTAACTGGACCAGTTCCGGTCTTTCCACCACTTGGCTTATTTCCAATTCCTGTAATACTTTATCAGCCAAATCCTGCAGCCCATAGTACTCTGCTAAAGCCCTGGTTATCTCCTCTTCAGTAGCAATAGCCGGCTCAATTTCATAACCGGTTGTAAGCCTGATATCATCAAGAGCCACCACGTTGAGAGGATCTACCATAGCCACCGTTAAATAACCATCATTCAGTTTAACGGGTATGGCATTATACCTTCTGGCTATGGACTCCGGCAACAACCTGACTACGTTTAACTCCAAGCTCAGCTCACTAAGTTTGATTTGCGGAATACCCAGCTGAAACTCCAAGACGTTAATAATATCCTGTTCCGTTACATACCCAAGGCTTACCAGCACCTGGCCTAACCTTTCGCCGGGCTTCTTAGACCGCAACGCTTGGTTCAACTGCTCCGCGGTAATCAGCTGGCTTTCCACCAATAGTTCGCCTAATTTCTTTCTGACCACCACAACTTCCGCCCACCTTGCCGTTCATCTATCTTTCTTTTAGGTATTGCAAAACCTGCTCAGGTGAAAATTGATAAATCCCAACTTTTCCTATAGCCTCGGGGAGGATAAAACTGACCAGTCCCTGCTTATTTTTTTTATCCAGCAATATACAATTAACTATTGCTTCGGGAGCAAAATCTGCAGGAAGAGTTACAGGCAAGCCGCAAGCTGCTAGTAACCGCGTAATACGCCGGCCCATCTCTTCCGCTATCAATCCCATTTTAACAGCCATTTCAGCCGCAACAGCCATGCCAATGGCTACAGCTTGCCCATGGCTGTAAAAATTATAGTCCGTTAAAGTCTCTAAGGCGTGCCCTATGGTATGCCCATAATTTAAAATCGCCCGCAGGTTATTTTCCCTTTCATCCCGGCCAACCACCTGGGCTTTAATGGAACAGGATTTCACAACTATGTTCTGCAGAACTTCATAGTCCATTTCCATCGCATTCTTCCCTTCCTGCTCAAGGTATTCAAAGAAGCAAGCATCCCAGATAACCCCGTACTTAATTACTTCTGCCATGCCGGCACGGATTTCCCTGGCAGGAAGCGTTGTTAAAGTTGTCAAATCGGCTACCACCAGGCGGGGTTGATAAAATGCCCCAATCAGATTCTTGCCCTTGGGATGATTGATGGCTACTTTTCCGCCTACACTGCTATCGACCTGAGCTAAAAGAGTTGTTGGAATTTGAACCAAGGGCACTCCGCGCATAAAGGTAGCTGCAATGAAACCCGCTAAATCACCAATCACTCCGCCGCCTAACGCAATAACCGGCGAGGTGCGGTCAAGCCTCGCTTCAACAGCCTTGTCGTAGAGCTTCGCCGCCCAATCCAAAGATTTGGCGTTTTCTCCGTCCTCAACCAGCGCTACTTCCGGAGCGAAGCCTTCCTGTTTTAAAGAATTTACAACCTGCTCGCCATAATGGCCAAAAACCGTTTTATTGGAAACCACCAGGCATTTTTTGCCGACCTTTAAGTCCAGCAACATTTTACCCAAGCCATCAAGTAGTTCCCTTCCGGCTATTATCCAGTAACTGCGCTCAGCCAAATCAACTTTTACTTTCTGCATGATCGCGTCCTCTTTCCCGCAATAACTGCACAATCTTTTCAATAATTTCAGACGTCTGTAAGCCGGTAGTGTCTATATAAAAATCGGCACAGCGATAGTAAGGTTCCCTATCTTCCAGCAAGCGGCGGATCTCTTCAATACTCTTTTTTTTCCTCAGCAGGGGGCGGTTGCTTCCCCTGCCTATTCGGGCTAAAATGGTTTCCGGCGAAGCAGATAAACAGATTAAAATCCCGTTCTTTTTCAGTTCAGCCACATTTTCCGGCGCTAATACCACCCCGCCCCCGGTGCTAATCACGCAGTTCTCCCGTTTAGCCACTTTTTTTACCATCAGCTTTTCTTCCGAACGAAACCTAACCTCGCCGTGTTTGGCAAAAATCCGGGGGATAGTAAGCCCTGTTAAACGCTCAATTTCCTGATCAGTATCTATAAAATCTTTTTGTAAAACCTTGGCCAGTTGGCGACCTATGCTGCTCTTACCTGTCCCCATAAAACCAATTAATACTATATTGGATTTCATCTCTTAAACCTGCCTCACGTATGTCCGGTACTGCTTTACCCGGGAACCGAGCTCCTCCATGCTATCTCCCCCGAATTTTTCCAGAACTGCCTCCGCCAAAGTAAAAGCTGCTGCAGCTTCGCCGACAACTGCCGCTGCCGGTACCGCACAAACGTCGGAACGTTCTATGGCCGCTTGATATGGCTTCTTAGTTAAGAAATCAACACTCTTTAGCGGCTGCATCAATGTGGGAATCGGTTTCATTGCCGCCCTGATCACCAAGGGTTCACCGTTAGTCACGCCGCCCTCCAAACCGCCGGCGTTGTTGGTGGGGTGATAAAAACCCCGTTCCGAGGTGTACATTATTTCATCCTGAACTTGAGAACCCGGCATCCTGGCACCGGCAAAACCCAGGCCGATTTCCACGCCTTTAACCGCCTGAATGCTCATTATACTTTGGGCCAGCCTGCCGTCTAATTTCCTGTCCCAGTGGACATAACTTCCCAAGCCCACGGGCAAATTTAAGCAAATGATTTCAAAAACGCCGCCCAAAGTATCCCCCTGAGCTTTGGCCCGGTCAATTTCAGCCAGCATCAGCCGCTCCGCATGTGGATCCGCGCAAAAGACCGGAGAAACCGGGGCGTTGCTCAGAATTTCTTCTAAAGATAGGCTACGGGTTAATGCTGCCGGACCGATGCTAATCACGTGGGACACTATTTCTATGCCTAGCGTTTGTAACAGCTTTTTGGCCACCGCTCCCGCAGCCACCCTGGCTGCTGTTTCCCTGGCGCTGCTCCTTTCCAGTACGTTCCGCATATCCCGGTGACCGTATTTGATTGCACCGCTCAAATCAACATGGCCAGGCCTGGGATGGGTTACAGCCCGGTCAGTCAAGTTGGCCTCCGGTTCAGGACTCATGGTATCCCGCCAGTTTTCCCAGTCACGGTTGCTAATGCTTAGAGCAACAGGACTCCCCAAAGTGAGTCCTCCTCTGACTCCGGAAAGGATCTCCACCTGGTCCTGCTCTATTTTCATCCTTCCCCCCCGGCCATAACCATGCTGACGCCGTGCTAACTCCTTGTCTATATCCTCCTTGGTTAGGGTCAGTCCCGCCGGAATTCCTTCGATTACCGTAAGTAAGCATTTTCCGTGGGATTCTCCCGCAGTTAAAAAGCGCATCATGTTTAACTCCTTTTAAGCTAAGTTAATACTATTATAGCCTGTTTGGAAAGATTTTGTAGTAAAAAATAATGAAATCATACATCTGGTGAAATCATACATCAGGCTGGATAGAAAATAAAGACCGGAACTATCCGGCCTAACTGGCTTCACTTGTCTTTTTCAACTGCAACTTGTCCCGTAAAAACTCAAACAACCCTTTATTTTGTTCTTCCAACAACTTTCCTTCGATTAACTCCTTCTCCGTTCTTAACAGTTGTACCTCGTGGGCCAGTTTCTTACTTTCTTCCCTGGCTTTTTGCAGTTCCTCCATAATTGCGTTAAACATGTGGAAAACCGTGGTTTTAAAATTCTGTTCAACCCCTAATGCACTGGCTAAAGTTCTATCCAATTCCAAGCGCCTTTTGGCTCCTTTAATAGTATATTGTTCCGTTTGCAGCAGTTCCTTAATTTGGGAAAAGACCTCCAGCTGGTCTTGATTATAGCGCTTGCGTGCACCTTTGTTCCCTTTTAGCTGAAGGTATTCTTCAAATTCTTTTTCCCAAAAGCGAAGGGTACTAACCTCGACCTGCAAAATATGGCTCACTTGTTGAATGGTAAGTTTTTCGGTCAAAAAGCATCAACTCCTTGCCCAAAATGCTGTTTGAATGCATTTTCGCAAGGAAAGCTACAAATTCCTGCTAAATTACGGCACTTTTTTCCTACTTTTCCCGACATTGTTTAGTACTGCCTGCCGCATAACCTCTAATGGTGCCGATTTTTCTGTCCAGAGGGAAAAAGATTCGGCCCCTTGATAAACAAGCATGCCTATGCCATTTAAAGTTGCGCAGCCTTGCTTTCCTGCCTCCTTTAATAAAGTTGTTTGCAAAGGGTTGTAAATCAAATCACAGACAAGCTGTCCCCGGTGCAAAGCGTTGGTATTTAGCGGAGCCAGTTCGTCTACGTGGGGATACATCCCTACCGGCGTGGTGTTAATAATTAAATCAGCTTCGCCGATAGCTTGCTCCGTTAGGTCTTCCAGGTTTGAGACTTCCAGCCAAGTTGATGAAAAGTTGCTGATATCCCGGGCCAAATTTTCCGCCTTGGCAACAGAACGGGCTGCAAGATGGAGTTTGCCAATTCCTGCCCAGCTTAAGGTCATGGCTACTGCCCGGCAAGCCCCTCCTGCTCCCAGCACCACAGCTTTTTTGCCTTTTGGATCAAAGCCAGCTTCCCGCAGAGAATTTAAAAAGCCGCTGCCGTCAGTGTTAAAACCGCAAAGCTTTCCCTCTTTGACAACAATTGTGTTAACCGCGCCAATGAGTTCAGCCTCTTTCGCCACTTCATCCAAATATTTCATGACTGTTTCCTTATGCGGTATGGTAATATTTACTCCTTTAAATCCCAATGCGGAAAGAGCTTTTACCGCTGGAGGCAAATTTTCAGGAGAAACCGGGAAAGGCAAATAAACGTAATCTAGTCCTAAGGCCTCAAAAGCTTTATTATGCATGGCTGGCGACAATGTATGGGACAAAGGGTAGCCAAAAATACCGGTTATCAGCGTTTTACTTGTAATTTCCTTCATAACGATCCCCTTTATTGAAATACTTTTTTAATACCAATCGCTCCAGTTTGCGCACAAGGCGTGTTCCGATAAATTCCCTGGGGTTAAGAGGGCTTACCAGGATGGTATACATTCCTAAACGATTTCCTCCCAGTATATCGGTAAATATCTGATCACCTATTACGGCTGTAGTATGTTGGTTGGTCCCAAGTACGTTCATTGCCTGACGAAAGGCCTTCCGTCGCGGTTTACCGGCTTTGTGAATAGCAGGAATCCCTAAGCTGCGCCCAATTTGCTCCACCCTGTCCCGGCTGTTGTTGGAGGCTATACATGCTCTCAGCTCATACCCGGCTAAACTTTTAAACCAGGCCGAAACCTCTTCTTTTAACTCCGGACTGTTCCATTCCGTGATGGTGTTATCCAGATCAATAATCAAGCCTTTGATCCCGCGGGCAGCCAGCTCGGCTAAAGGAATGTGTAAAAGCGTTTCTACATATAAACTGGGTTGTAAAATGGATTTAGCGCTCATATCGACCTCACCCGCAAAATTTAACTAATTATAACATAAAAGCCTGAAAAACAAAAGTTCCCATGCCAGGCCTATATTGCACCACCAAAATCCAAACCGCTCCCATGAGCAGCTGCAACAATCATAGTGGCCACCCCCAGCTGCAGCGGATCATGCAGCAAACGGTCAGCCACCAGTGGCAGGCATGATTTGGCAAGGCCCAGCGGTATACCAGGTGCAGCAATCAGCGTCTCCGTCGTAACGTGCTGTGGCTGAATGAAACCGGCGGCGGGACAGGCATCAAAAAGAATCCTGTGCTGCACCAAAGCCTCCTCCAGCTTAGTTGCAACTGTAAGTTGGATATTATATTTCGCCTTTATTTCCTGGGCCAATTTACAGCTAACTTCAAAGTCCGCATCGTAAATTGTTACAGAGGCTCCCAACTGGACCATAGCAGAAGCAGCATTCCTGCCCACACGTCCTGCGCCCAACAATAAAACCTCTTTATTGGCCAAACCTCCGGCCATGAAACTCAGGGCGGCCACATAACCTTTGGCCGTAGCGGCGGCATTATCAACCACTTTTTTGGCAGCAAGGTTAATGGCCACAAAACGGTAGTCATCTGCCAGCATGATGACATCAGCGCCTTTTTGGCAAGCTTCTGCCAAACCGGACACATCAGTACTTTCGGTGAGAAAAGCGTTAAACCCAAGGAAACTGACGATACTGCGCACCGCCTCCCCAAATCCTTCAATGATTCCTTTACCGTTGGTTACCGGAATTACTGCCACGTTGAACTCCTGCCTGCGGGATAAATACTCTTTTTCTACCCCAGCAGCATGGGCAGCAATCTGGCCTAAGGTATAACCCGTTTTTTTTACCAGCTGCTGATTATATACCTTTAACTGGAGTCCAATATCCCGTACATCAGCTGAACAGAGCCTAGTCATACAACTCACCTCAAGTTTAGTTTACGTGGGAAACGGTTTAAATGATGTTCGTTAAAACTGGGGAGACGGATCAACATATCTTCCCAAGCGCAACTCCTTGCTGATCCTGGCAATAACTTCGCATCTCTTCTCCCAGGCTTCCCGGCGATTTTCCCCGGTGACTATCAGGGTAGCTACCCAGGCGTCTTTGCCCGGCAAGTAATTGGTTATAGCCTCATCGGCGCCGAAAAAATCATCTCTTAACTGTAACGGGCCGGCTTCAGACATAATATGCTCCCCACAAACTTCCAGTTTGTCCGGTGTTATCCAAATGTGTTCGTAAACTGTTCCCTTCGCCTCTTCCACTTTTAGAAGCTCCACAGGCTGTCCTTCAGTAAACATTTTTCCTAACAACTGGAGCATATTCACACCGCTCGACTTATATACGGCTGTAGGAGTTTGACTGGGTAATCTGGCATCTATCTCTAGTACCTGGAATTGACCCTGCTGCAAGATTACCTCCACATCCATGATCCCGTTTAGGTTTAAAGCTCCCGCAATCAAAACCGCCAAATGCTCAAACTGCCGGCGCAAATCCTCGGAAAGCAAAGCCGGGGCCAGCACCCGCTTGCAGTCATATTTAGCATCCATCTCAAGTTCCGTTACCTGCAATGCCTGGTAAGTGCCTTGAAAACCCAATACTTCAATGGAAAAGGAAGGACCGTCCGAAAACTCCTGGATAACCAGGTCATTGCTGGTACCGCCAAGGTCATCCAACAGCCGGGATAATTCCTGGCTGTTTTTAATGTAACAAACCCCTTGACTGCCGCTGGCCCCGGAAGGCTTGACAATAACCGGGAAAGCGCATTCAGGCCAGAGGCAAGGTATAGGTATTCCGATATCCTTAAACAATTTATTAGATTCAATTTTGGAGGAAGAGATGGCATAGGCGTGAGCATCAAATGCCAGGGGGATATCCACCTCTTTAGCCACCTGACTGATTCCTTCCAAACCTTGCTTATTTTCCAGAGCAGGAATTATGAAGTCAACCCCTTTTAAAACTGCTTTTAATTCCTTATGACAGCCTACATCCAGACAATAAAAAGTATCACACAGTCCCATGGCAGGAACTGAACTGTCTTTGTCAAGCAATGTTACTTTCCAGCCTGCCTTTTTAGCCAGGTAAGCCGCCTCAACTCCTTGGAGCCTTCCTCCGATTATAGCTACTCGCATCCTTTTGCTCCCGCCTTTTTCGAATTTAAAGACTGCTGCCGCTGCTTTTCGAGCCAACTAACGTATCGCTCCAGGCTTGCCGGAGCAAGTCCACAAGCCTGGAGCACCGGCAGTACGCCATTAACCGACCGGTAACCTTCCTCTATATCCAATGAACTCTGGGAAACCCCCAACAAACCCGCTTGAGGGGGAATAATGGATGTTACCACGTTAGCCCCTGCATCCAAGCGCTGTTTTAAACCCACAATCCCATCCACATCCAGGGAAGCCGGGATCAACCGCTCGGGAAAGAGTAAACGCATTACGGCAATAATTAACAGTTCCCGCAAACGCGAAACTGGTTCCTCTTTGTACATGGGAGTGCCTTTTTGAGGAACAAAGCTCATCACCCTAATTTGATGGGCGCCTAGCAGTTTCATTACTTGCAGGGAAACTACAATGTCCTCCGGTGAATCTCCTACCCCGGTAAGCAATCCCTCTTCAATCAAAAGGCCTAACTGCCTGGCAAATTTCTTTTTTCTCAACCTTTCGTCATAGCTCTGTTTTAGGCGCAGTTTGCTATAAAGCGTCCGGTTATGAGTTTCCTGATAACAAGCATACCAATCAACACCCGCTTTTTTTAATTCCACCAAAACCTGGTCAGGTACAACCCCCGGCGATGCCATTAATGGTAACTTAGTAGCTTTTTTGACCTGCTCCGCAATTTGCACCAGTCCCTCAAATCCGGTGCGTTTCTCTAAAAAATACTCAGGATCTTCTCCCATCGTCAAATCAACCAAATGGACTCCTGATTCTGCCAGCTTGCATGCCGTGTCCACTATTTCACCTGTCTCCTTACGATAGCGTACGGTACCCTGGTTGGATTTGCGGTAATAACAAAAGGCACAATCATTTCGGCAGTAAGTGGAAAAATAAACAAATCCGTAAAGAAAGACCTCAGTGCCAAAATATCTCCTGCGCAATGCTCTAGCTGCCTCAAAAACCTGCTCTATTTCCGCCCGCCCGGTTAAATTCAACAAACCTAGAATTTCCGCCTTGCTAAGCGGGATTTCATCATACGCTTTATCCAATGCTTGATCCAAATCAAATGATTGGCCCGGAACTGCCATAGAGTCACCTTCCTATAGCTTAATAACGTACTAGACTGCTTATAACTTCTACAGTTTTTACCAGTTTCCTGCTGCTGTTTTTCCATGGCTATTGCATATAATTTTCTCCAGCAGCTAATTTAAAAAGACTACAGCGTGGCAATGTATACCACGCTGTTCGCATTTAATTAATCCCCCGCTTTGACCACCCTTTAGTTGAGTAAACAGTTCCCGGTAACTCATTTCACTGCCCCTTTTCCGACGACAGTTCTTTCAGCAGCTTTTCTATCGCTTTTTTCTCTATCCGTGACACATAAGACCGGGAAATCCCTAAGCGGTTAGCGATTTCCCGCTGGGTTTTGCGCAAGGTATTAAATAACCCGAAACGCAGTTCCAGTACGTTACGCTCCCTTTTGCTAAGTATTTTGATCTTCTCCAGTACCCTTCGCTGCTCGTGAACATTTTCTACAGAATCTGCCACTACATCATGCTCAGTGCCCAATACATCAATCAGTGCAATTTCGTTTCCTTCTTTATCCACCCCGATAGGGTCGTAGAGGGATACTTCCACCCTTGTCTTTTTTGTAGCCCGTAAATGCATCAAGATCTCATTCTCTATGCAGCGGGCAGCGTAGGTTGCCAGCCGGGTACCTTTATCGGGATCAAAAGTATTAATTGCTTTGATGAGGCCGATGGTGCCGATGGAAATCAGATCGTCGCTTTCCTCTCCTGTTCCTTCAAACTTTTTGGTGATGTGGGCAACTAATCTCAGGTTATGCTCTACGAGGATGTTTTTAGCCTCTTCACTGCCCTCTCTCATTCTTTTTACCTGCAGCGCTTCTTCTTCCTCCGACAAAGGCTGAGGAAACGCGTTATTGCTGATGTAAGAAACCAGCAAAGCAATCCCTTTCAATACAGAAAGGGTAAATAACGCCAGCAAAGCGGTACCCAAAATCCCACCCCCAAATTTAGAGTCCGTATAATATATGGCTTGGGTGGTGGGAATGTGCTTGTCATTTGAAATAAGCTAAGAGGTATTTTAAGGAAAATAAGGGAGACCCGGCTATTTATTAGTATTAACCGGCGGAAGTTAAATCACCTAATGACATAAACTGTTCCCCTCTCGAAAATACTATTAAGTAAAAACGGCTTGCGCCAAGCCGTAACAGAAGGGGAATAGGGTATGAGCGAACTAATAGACGGTAAACAAAAAAGGCAGGAAATTCTTAAGGGCATTATCCGCGATTTACACGCCGGTCAAAGCCCGGAAAGCTTAAAAGAACGTTTTGCTGACTTGATTCGTAACTTTGGTCCCTCGGAAATCGCTGAAATGGAGCACCAACTGATAGCTGAGGGCATGCCGGAGCAAGAGGTAAAAAGATTATGCGATGTGCATGTAGCCGTATTCAAAAGCGCCTTGGAGCAACAAGCCCGGCCTGAGCTGCTGCCCGGCCACCCAATCCACACTTTTCGCAAAGAAAATGAAGCAATCAATAAGGTAGTAAACAGTTTGCAGGAAATCCTTGCCCAGCTTAAGGCCAGCCCTAAAGCTTCTTTAAACGATTACCGCCAGCCTTTAACCGATCAATTGACTTTGCTGCAGGAAATAAATAAACATTACTTGCGCAAGGAAAACCAGCTTTTTCCCATGCTGGAAAAGCACGATGTTTCCGGCCCCAGCAAGGTAATGTGGCAGTTTCACGACGATGTAAGGGCTTTATTTAAAGAAGTTAACATTGCTTTAGCTAATAACGAAAAAGATAAATTTCTCCCAGCCTTGGAGCAATTGCTGACAACAATCTCCGAAATGATTTATAAAGAAGAAAATATCCTTTTCCCGATGTCGTTGGAAAAGCTCAGCGAAGAAGAATGGGGCCGCGTCCGCATCGGAGAGGAAGAAATTGGTTATACCCTGATTAAGCCGGGGACTGAGTGGCAGCCCCCGCAGGGCATGAATGCGCCCACTGTTGGTAAAGATGAAGTTTCGGACCAACTGAACCTAGATACAGGAAGTTTGACTGCTGAACAAATAAACTTAATACTGACTCATTTGCCGATTGACATTACATTTGTAGATGAACACGGTAAGGTCAGCTATTACTCCCAGGGCCGGGAGCGCATTTTCCCCCGCAGCCCCGGCATTATCGGTCGCCAGGTGCAAAACTGCCATCCTGCGGACAGCGTCCATATCGTAAACAAAATCGTGGAGGAATTTAAAAAAGGCACAAAAAGCTCCGCCGATTTTTGGTTAGAAATAAACGGGCGCTTTATTTACATCCGCTACTTCCCTGTACGGGATAAAACAGGCAAATATCGGGGAATCGTTGAAGTCACCCAGGACATAACTAAAATCCGCGCCCTTCAGGGCGAAAAACGGCTGCTAGACTGGTAATGAGAAATAGACAGAAAATGCGCAAAATCTTCTGCGGACCACCGACAAACGATTATGGGCTCGCAGGTATTATTTCGCTCGGGACAAGCTCACACCCCGTTACCGGCAGCAAAGCTGCCAGCCTAGACGAAACAAGTCCCGCTCCATAATACCTGCGAGCTTTATCTACAAGCAGGCAGAAAGAGCAAATGCTCTTTCTGCTTATTGTATATAGATTAGTGATTGGATGGAGGAACAAATTGGGGAGGATTGGCCTGAGGATTGGAGAAATGCCTACCGGGTGTAGACAAATTAAAGTACAGTTTGGAATCGGGCGTTACTCCGAAATCTTTTAAAGAACCACTGCCTTGAATCTTGTTTAAGGCTTCCCTGAATAATGCATTATGAGCTTCTTCCCTGTTCAACAGAAAATCAATGGTTTCTCTTACCCCTTTATCGTTAATCTGGCGGTAGAGATACTCATAAACGACCTTGGCTCGCTGCTCTGCTGCAATGTTGGATAAAAGATCGGCGGCTAAATCACCTGTAACAGTAACATAAGTGGCAGTCCAGGGATAACCGGAAGCGTTTTCCAATTGCGGGTTTAAACCACCCAAAACTTGGGGTTCCATACTTCCGCTTTGAACATCGTTGTCCGCCACATCGTGGCCGTTAAGCATGTTGATCATAGTTCCAACCATTTCCATATGGCTCATTTCTTCGGCGCCAATATCCAAAAATAAATCTTTAATAGCGGGATCCTTTACTCTGAAGCTTTGCCCAATATACTGCAGCGCCGCTTTCAATTCACCGTTTGCGCCTCCGAATTGCTCCTGCAGCATGGCCGCATAAGTTGGGTTCGGGCGGTCAACCTTTACCGGATGAAGCAAATTTTTATCATGCCTGAACAACCATAACACTCCTTTACTAAGTTTTATTTTAGGTTGCATCTAAAAAGAACAAGCTATACTGGCAATTGTCACTAGTAATGCGTGTTATTATAGCGAGTATCGCCGCTGCCAAGCGGAACAAAAGGGAAAACCTCATCGGGAGCATGGTAAGCGAGGGCCACTCCCGTGAACCTAGCAACTTCTTGATCAAGTGCGCATAAATCACTCTTGTCAATGTTTTTTAAAGAAGTTTTGCCCAAAGTCCTGGCCACTAATGTCATTTCATGGACAGCAGACCGCAAAAAATTGGCTAAATTTTCCCCTGCCCGGTCTACATCCAACTCCTCTTTTAATGGTCCCAGATAGAATAGCAAGCTGGTAGGCGGCTCCCAGGGCAGGGCTTTTACTGCTTGGTCAGAAACCATAGCAATAGTGGCAATTGTCCCAATATAGACGGCATCAGCTCCCAGCGCCATGGCTTTCAAAAATTGCCCCGGTGTTCTGAGCCCACCGGCAGCAATCAACGAAATGTCCTGCCTTATTCCATATTTTTTTAAAAATTCATCGGCGCGCACTAATGCCAGCATAGTGGGCAGCCCAACATCATCTTGTAAGATCGGGGGGCCGCCGTGAGTACCTCCTTCGGCACCATCCAGAGCAATTACATCCACTCCGGCTTCAATGGCAATTAACAGTTCCTTTTCCAAGTGGTGGCTGGCAGCTAACTTAATCCCTATGGGGACTCCCCCTGAGATTTTCCGCAGTTTCTCCACCAGCTTTTTGAGATCGGCAGGTTCTTCCACTTGCGGCAGCCTGGAATGAATGACTGCATCCTGCCCGGGGAGCAGCTGAAACGCCTCCCGCATCTCTTCTCCGATCAGTTTACCCGGCGTTTTCATAGGAGCGGAAGCTTGCGCCCCCTGGCCCAGCTGGATTTCGATCATGTCGGCCTGGTTAAGGAATTTTGCCTGGCTAGTCCAGCCGCCTCGGTGATACTGCAGGATAAAACGGTTTGCCGCCTTGCGTTCTTCCGGCAGAAAACCGCTCTCCCCGGAATTTGTTGCACTCCCCGCCATTGAGGCCCCAATGGCTAAAGCTATTTTTGCTCTTTTGCTAAGGGCACCACCGTAAGACATTCCACCAATGAGCAAAGGAATTGCTAATTTTAAGGGGTTTCTCGCCCGCGGGCCGATTACAACTCTTGTCTCAATTGAAACATTGTCCGGCACAGGTAAGCGGAACAACTGAACCGGATTAAACAACAACTTTTCCCAGGGAGAAAAATGAAGTGGGCTGCCATAAGGCCGGTTTAATGCTTTACCTGTTTCCGCACGCATTGCAGCTTCCATGGCAGCCCCCGGAGTGACTTTTTGGGCAGTATTATACATTTCCCATAAATTTTCGGGGTATTTATCCGTTACTAAGCTTTTGCTTAAGTTGTCAATCAGATAATCAATGCCCTGTTTGCCGAACAAAAAAGTTCCTATTCCCGCCAAAGCAATAGTAGAAAACCCGGTCAACAGGCTGCCAAAGAATCCCAACATCAAGCTCACTCCCCAATAAGCACATTTGCAAGATCCCGCTTTTATCACTTTTCCAAAAGGTACTTTTCAACACTTAGCGCTGCCGTAACACCGTCAGCATGGCTATAGCTACCTGCCTAACCTCTTTATCCCGTACGTCACCGGCGTTTTGTCCCGCGGAATATGAAGTCATAGGGATACCCCCCAACTTATTTGCTTTCACTCTCAGTTTGCGCTTTTTCGCTCGTATTCATGTCACGAACCAAGATCTTTGTGACAATTTCTTTGAATACTGGGGCTGCATCGGTTCCTCCCGCCGTTCCATCTTCCACCATTACCACCACAGCATATTCGGGATGTTCCAAAGGGGCAAAACCGGCAAACCAGGCGTTGATTATTTCCTTGCCGTCCACGCTTTGACTTCCTGTCTGGGCAGTGCTTGTTTTTCCAGCTGTACCCCAACCCTCTATCCAAGCATTTTTAGCTGTTCCGCTTGTAGTGGCTGCAGCTAACATTGCCTGCAATTTGGCAGCTGTAGGCCTTGAAATCACGCGAGTACCTGCTGGTGTTTGCCACATCCGTAAAACTTCCCCCACCCCGTTTTCCACCCGCTCTACGACCCTGGGCTGCTGATAGATTCCCCCATTGGCTACCGTAGCTATCATGCCGGCCACTTGCAGCGGGCTCAGCATAATGCCCTGCTGCCCAATGGATGCATTGCCAATGGCAGCAGGACTGCTTTTGGCAATTGCTACGCTTGGGAAATCATTCAGGTTGTAACCTATTAAAACTTCATCCAGCAAACCGAACCGCCGGGCGTATTCGATTATTTTCTCCCGGCCCAGACGCAGCCCTACTTCAATAAATGTAGGATTGCAGGATTGGGCTAAAGCTTCGCTGAAAGTTAATAGTCCATGACCTTCTTCCTTCCAGCAAGGAATAGCCAGCCCTGAATCAAAAAGGAATTCACCTGTGCAGTTAAATTTTTCATCGGGTTGAACTATTCCTTCTTCAAGCGCTGCCGCGGCGATCAGCACTTTAAAGACCGAACCTGGGTAAAAATGTTCCAAAGCCCGGTTAATAAATTCGTAACGACGTTCACTCTTTCCAAGGTACTTAAAGACAGCATTCTGATCAAAAGTCGGACGGCTGGCCATGGCTAACACCTCGCCGGTGGGAACCCGCATTACCACTGCTGCACCTTTAGCTATCCGCTTATCCATAATTTCTTCTACAATATTTTGAATCTGCTTATCCAGCGTCAAAACCACATTGGCGCGCTCTTTTTCAGCTGCTGCATTATCGATCCTTTCAAAACCCAAACCGGCCAGTAACCTTCCTTTGGCATCCACTGTTGCCGCCAAATAATGGCTAGGCTCATTTCCCCGTAAATAACTCTCATAGATCGCTTCAATCCCTTTTACGCCAATCACATCGCTTTTTTTATAGGAGTTTTTACCGGGGCCGGTTTTGCCTTCTGCTTTCAATTTTTCCCAAGTGGCTTCATCTATGCTGTTCAGATGCCCGATGAGGTGGACTGCCAAGCTGTTGGGGCCGTACCTGCTTTGCACGGGAACTGTATAAACGCCAGGTAAGGCAAGCTGTTCTATCTGCTTCTTTTCCAGGGGAGTGAGGTTAGTCTTGAGGATAAAGGGGGCTTTGGCATAATAATTTACTGCCAGCTCAATCCTGTCCCTGATTTTTTCTTCCGGCAATCCCAGGACATCTCCCAAGTGGGCGATAACTTGTCCCGTTTCCTGCAACATGGCCGGAAAAACAGCCACTGCCGGTTGTTCAGCAGTATCCAGGAGGGTCACTCCGTGGCGATCCAATATATCACCCCTTGGAAACTCTTCCCCGGAAACGATCTGGGTGCGGATTTTATCAGCCAGCGCTGCCAGTTTATCTCCTTCTAACATTTGCAGCTTAAAAAGACGCCCCGCCAAAGCGGTAAATAGCAAGATAAAAATAATAAACAACAGCCTAACCCTGTAAAAATATCTTACGGACAAAGCAAAACCACCTTTACTAAAACTAAATATAGGTTTAGCAAAAGGTGGTGAAATTATAAGTCCAGAAAAGTATTCTCACTTTTTTGTCCTGAGCATGGCAAAAGGCTCCAGGGGAAAATCTACTTTGAGATAAAGCTGTTGTTGCGGATGTGGTGCCGAGTCAACAGTTTGGCCTGTTGTATCATACATCGTTTTGACCTCCACAGCCTGTGGAGCGGTATGAGGTCCGAATACTTCCAGCACATCACCCACTGCGAAGCGGTTACGTTGTTCAACCAGCGCCATTTTCTTCTCCGAGTCATAATCTAAAACTAGGCCGACAAAATCGTATTTCCTGGGCAATTTGGTAGTAACGTAGTTATGGGCCTCGCTTCCTGGTTTACTAAAATAAAAACCGGTGGTATATTCGCGATCGCTGACCTTGCTGACTTCTTCCAACCATTCTTTTTGAAAGACGTATCCTTCCGGATCGCGGTAGTAAGCATCTATGGCTTCCCTGTAAGTTTTAACCACTGTAGCTACATAGTGAATGCTTTTCATCCTGCCCTCAATCTTAAAGCTGGATAAGCCAGCGCAGATCAGCTCAGGTATATATTCCAACATGCATAAATCTTTGGAGTTAAAAATGTATGTTCCCCGCTCATCTTCCAGCACAGGGATATATTCCCCCGGGCGTTTCTCTTCTACCAGGTGGTATTTCCAGCGGCAAGGGTGAGTGCATTCCCCCCGGTTGGCGCTTCGTCCGGTTAAGAAACTGCTCAACATGCATCTTCCAGAATAAGCCATGCACATGGCGCCATGTACAAATGCTTCCAACTCAATATCCACATGCTCATGTATTTCCCGGATTTCCTGCAGGCTTAGCTCCCTAGCCAGCACAATCCGTTTGAGTCCCTGTTCTGCCCAAAACCGGCAGCTGGCCCAGTTAGTGGTATTTGCCTGAGTGCTAAGGTGAATTGCCAAATTTGGGGCGTGCTTCTTGGCCAGCCAAACCACTCCGGGGTCGGAAATTATTATCCCATCCACATCCAGAGTTTCCAATTGCTTTAAATAAGGAGGGAGGGCGGGTAAGTCGTAATTGTGGGCAAAGATATTAACGGTAACGTAGACTTTTTTCCCGAGGCCGTGGGCCAGCCTAATTCCCTCTTCCATTTCTTCCAGACTGAAATTGCCGGCGGAAGCCCGCAAGCCAAAAGCCTGACCAGCCAAGTAAACGGCATCGGCACCGTAATAAAGAGCTATTTTCAGCTTTTCAAGGTTGCCGGCGGGAGCCAGCAGTTCTACTTTTGGCATATCCGTTCTCAAAAACTCCCTCTCCTTTTGGACACAAAACAATAGTGTGGTGTCTTGACCACACTGCTTATTAAATATAGCATGAATATAGCATTACTCGACTTCAGCCTAACTATCCTACTTGAGGAACTTTTTTTTGGCTTTGTTATGTTCCTCCAAAGTCTTGCTAAAAACATGGGAGCCGTCACTTTTTGCCACATAATACAGATAATCGGTTTTTGCCGGGTTTAGGGCAGCATCTATAGCCGCTTTTCCGGGAGAAGCAATTGGTCCCGGCGGCAGACCTTCCACCAGGTAAGTATTATAAGGCGATTCAATTTCTAAATCCTTGTAAGTTAGCCTTGGTTTCGCTTGACCTAAAATATATTGAATAGTGGCATCGATTTGTAAGCGCATGCCATTATTTAAACGGTTGTAAATAACCCCGGAAATAAGCGGGCGATCAAGAGCAACTTTGGCTTCTTTCTCAATCAAAGAGGCTAGTGTAACCAGTTCCTGATCGTTCAAACCCAGTTCCCGCGCTTTGGAACGCGCTTGTTCATCATAGACTGCAGCAAATCTTTGCAACATTACCTCAATTATTTCTTCTTCCGAACTTCCGGGTCTTACCTTATACGTATCCGGAAACAAAAAACCTTCCAACTTGTACTTTACATCCTTCGCTTGCACAATGAAGGGATAATTGAAAGCGCCTTCTTTAGCCAAAGCCAAAAATTTCTTTTCATCCACCAGACCTTTTTGGGCTAAGGCTTTAGCTATTTGTTCCACTGTAAACCCTTCCGGAATGGTAAAGGTAACGGCCTGAACCTGCCCCTTGCTAAGTTTTTCAAAAATCTGGGGCAAAGAAAAAGACCTGTTTAAAACATAATCACCGGCTTTTAACTTGGTGTCATAACCTGTTAGCTTGGAATAGGCGATAAAAATCAGTTCATTTTTAATCAGCCGGTTAAAACGCAGGATTTCCGCAATTTGTAAAGTGGAACTACCCGGGGGGATTCGCACCGGCACTTCCTCGGAACTGCTCTCTACCGGGCCAAGCGGGTCATATGCCATAAGCATAACTGACAGTAAAAAGATAAACAACATCCCTTTGAGCAAACTGCTTCTTTTGTTGGGTTTATTTCTGCCAGAGACTTTGTTCAACATGCTTTACCCCTGGTTGTCTAAATTTTGCTATCATTATACAGTTTTCTGCCGTTATTAACAATAGCTTTATTTTACCTTTCCGGAAACTCCCCGTCTTCAGTTGTTGGCTGAGGACTGTCAATGGTTTCTATGGGTGTAGGCGGAGTACCTGCAGCAGCTTGTAACCCAATTCTGATTTTTCGATCTTGCGCCGGATAAATATCCTGGGAAATGACTTCCTGGGTGATAATTTCCCCCGCTGCGTTTTTAACAGTCCTGATCACTTGTACTTTTAATCCCCTTTTGCCTTCTTGTTCCACTATAACTTTCCCTAAAGGCAAACTGTTGTCCTTAACGGTGACTACCTGGGGTTCTAAAACCCGTTCATTTCTGGTTATTTCTACAGCAGGAAGTTGTTCTTTCCAGCCAAAAAGCTTGATGCTCAACGTATCTCCCTTTGTCTTGGCTCTGATCCACAGATACCCGTCCGTGTTATTTTGCAATTTGAGATCGATATACCCGTAAACCACAGTAGCATCCAACCCCGGCGGAACATAGTTGACCGGCAAACTGTGCCTGCGCCTTTCTTTGATGGCAAGGTTTGCTTTTAAAGCCGCATTATAAAGAGTAGAAGATACCTGGCAGACTCCCCCGCCTAAACCGGGTTCGAATTCATTTTCAACGATAATCAAGGCATCTTTATAGCCGTCTTCCTTGGTCCTTGGGCCAACTACTTCATTGAACGAAAAGATGCTGCCGGGAGGTATAAAGTGATTATCCAGTTTTTGGGCTGACAGAATAATATTATGAGTCCGTTCTTTGTTGGCCGGATTAAAACGGGTTACAGACTGGGCAACTTTACCTGTAATCTTCAATTTCTCCAATTGTTCTGTAGAAACTTCGGGTTTTAAAGCTTTTTCCACCAGTACCAGTTCTGTGATTCTATTCGTATCCGGTAGAATAATTCCTTTTTCCAATGCAGTCACTCCGGCAGCAACATCTGCCGTTCTACCCGTAACAGCCGGTTTAATTACAACCCGGTCATCGGAAGTCAGGAGCAAGCTAGCATCGGAGGGCTGAACTGTAAAAGGAGCAGTCAACTCTGCCAACACTTCAGCTGCTTTCTCCCGCTTAAAGCGTAACACAAAATCTATGTTGGCCTTTCCTTGAAGCAAATGGTAATAAGCGGTCCAGCGTTCCCACAGCGGACCTTTTTTGCCGAACAGGATGGTTTTTTCAAATGTTGCTGCAGTATCAGGCTCGATGCCTAAATCATAGTACGTTTTTTGCCAGACCTTGTCTACATACTTAATTGTAAGATTATAATTTTCCACTTCTGCAGCTATTCTCTCCACTTGTGCTTGCAATGCTTCCAGCGACTTAGCTCCAACCGATCGCCCCTCCAAATGCAAACCAGGCAACGTGCGCTGCTGGAAGAAGAGTACGGGAATTAACCAACTTGATAAAATAAGACAGGCTAAAGTGAACCCTGAAGCCATAACTATCAATTTTTTCAATAACTTTCCCCCCTTCCAGTGATCTATTTTTATTCCAAATTAGAGGGAAAGATAACTTCTATCTCCTCGCCCGAACTGAGTGTTAAAAAACTGTTATGCAGTGGCGTTGACGCATAAATGCAGTTTAATACATAGAAAAAGCCGCTTTCTAGCGGCTTGTGTTCTTACTCCTCTTCCTCCAGCAGTTTTTCCCAAGCGCGGGCTACAGCTTCCCACTCCTCATCATCTTCGATTTCAAACAATATTTCATCTCCGTTTTCATCAACATCAATTTTTAAAATTACTGCTTCATCCATTTCTTCATCAGTTGGCAAGAGGATGGCATATTTATTATCATCAAGCTCCAGGACATCTACAATGCTAAACTCATGGTCATTTCCATCTTCATCTTGCAAAATAATGATATCTTCGCAATCACAGTCTTCATGATGTTCATGGCAGTGTCTTTCATCAGCCACTTTTTATACACCTACTTTCTGATTTACTAGGCCTATGATACCTTATTTAAGGGCTTTTGTAAAGCAATTACTACCAGTTTAACCGCAATCAGGATAAATCATACCATT
Organism: Zhaonella formicivorans; assembly: GCF_004353525.1. Classification (NCBI taxonomy): domain Bacteria; kingdom Bacillati; phylum Bacillota; class Clostridia; order Neomoorellales; family Zhaonellaceae; genus Zhaonella; species Zhaonella formicivorans. The sequence goes on along the minus strand of NZ_CP085524.1, from coordinate 687,135 downwards.
GATTTGCTGTCCAGGTAGTTTTGCAAGATAACCACAGCAGCCAATTTATCAATAACTTGCTTGCGCTTTTTTCTGGAGACGTCAGCAATAAGCAGTGTCCTTTCCGCTGCTACCGTGGTCAGCCTTTCATCCCAGAACTCAACCTGCACGGAAGCTTTTTTTCCCAGGTTATTGGCGAATTCCTGCACTCTTTCCGCCTGCGGACCAAGGGTGCCATTCATGTTTTTGGGTAAACCCACTACTACCTTTCGTACCTCATGCTCAGCAATTAGCTTGGCAATCTCAGCAACATCCTGCTCTATGTCGCCAGAGCGTTTTACAGTGCCTAAACCCTGGGCTGTCCAGCCTAAAGGATCGCTTAATGCCACTCCTATTCTCTGCTCTCCCACATCCAACCCCAGCACTCTCAACCTTTTCACCTGCCTGTAATTTAAATTACCTTAATACAAAATTGGGAACATACCGCAGCACAATAACCGCACAAACGGCATAAATTATCGTCAACTACCGCCCGGCCATTAACCAAAGTCAGTGCCTGAGCCGAACACCTGTCAACACAACGCCCGCAGCCCTGACACCACTCTTCAATATGCAGTCTCCGCTTCTGTTTTCTCACTTTGTTCCGGACCATTGGGTCGGGAGACATCCCTTTCAGAACAGCAACGTTATAATCAACTTCGGCCCTTGACTGCATACCGATGGCCACTGCATGCACAAAATCTAGCGAGAAAGCATACTGTAACGCCTTCTCCGCTTCTAAAAGCAAATTGCCTCCACCGAGAGGTTTCATGCTATAGATACCCTTTCCCTGGTCGTAAGCCGACTTTACTGCAGCCACCATTTCCTCTAGGGTGCCGTTAATGATGCCGATACCCCTCATGTTGAGCAGGGGATGGATTACATCGATTTCGGGCATCTTGGCTGCGGCAGCTACTGCTTCCACCGAATGACTGGAAATGCCCACGGCCCGTACCAAGCCTTGCTTTTTAGCCTCCAGCAGGTATTCCAAGGCAGGCCTGTGTCCCGCTAAAGTCATTACCGTTTCCTGCTCATGCAGTAAGAAAATATCCAGATAATCGGTTGCAAGAGCCTGCAGGGCTTTTTCCAGACTTTTTTGCATTCCCTCCCGGCTATAGGCGTAAGACTTGGAAGCTATGATCACCTGTTCTCTCCTGCCATTGACGGCTTCCCTGATATAAGGGTAGGTACCATAAATTTCTGCCGTATCGATGAAATTTATTCCTGCGTCCAAAGCATATTTAATTATTTCAGCTCCTCGATGCAGTTTTAAATTAGCCTGCAAAGGACCGATGGTCAGCGCCCCGAAACAAATCCTGGACACTGTTAAACCCGTTTCCCCCAATTGAACGTACTTCATATACCCTCCCAAATTATTAAGCAAAAGCATCTCTTAGCTTATTTTTAAATAAAACAAAACCTCATATCTTTTAGGACTGTCTATCCTTAGGATATGAGGTTACACCAGGCTATTTTTGACCCAGGTAATTAATCAGCAGCTCTTCCATTAATTCGTCCCGCTCCAAACGGCGGATTAAATTCCGCGCATTTTTATGACTTGTAATGTAAGCGGGGTCTCCCGACAGCAAATAACCTACCAATTGGTTTATCGGATTATATCCTTTTTCCTGCAAGGCTGCGTAAACTGTTAACAGGACTTCCTTGGCTTTAGGAACTTCTTCCTTTTCAACCTTAAACATTACAGTATGTTCAAGATTTTCCTGGGTCATGTTCATCCCCCCACTTAAAGAGCTTTACATATTTATTCGCCGCTCTTATCTCATATCCTCTTTCCGTCCCGGACAATTTCTCTGCTACTGGCCGGTACAGCACAGCTATTTCACTTGGTTTTGCACAACATTAATAGTATGCCGCAAGGCTTCCTGCAGTTTGGAAGGATCTTTCCCGCCAGCCTGGGCCATATCGGGCCTCCCTCCACCGCCGCCACCTGCAATTTTGGCTACCTCTTTGATTATATTACCTGCATGTAATCCTGCCGCAAGCAGATCTTTAGTAACCATCGCCACAAAATTCACCCTGTCCTCTGTAGATGCACCTAAGACAATTACTCCGGAACCTAATTTATTTTTCAACATGTCGGCCATGGAACGCAACGCTTCCATATCTGAAGCCTGAACAGCCACCGCCAAAACGGGAACCCCTTTTACATCCTGAACTTGTTCGAGCAACTCTCCTACTTGATATGAGGCCAGCTTGGCGTTTAATCTGTCCAGTTCCCGCTCTTTCTCCTTAAGCTCTTGTACCATGTGTTCAATTCGTTGCACGAGCTGCTCGCGGTTGGTTTTTAAAATTTGCGCCGCCCTGTTTAAATTCTCTTCCTCTTTGAACAAATAATCTAATGCAGCGGTCCCGGTTGCAGCTTCTATCCTACGCAGACCGGCACCCACACCGCCTTCGCTTAAAATTTTAAAAACTCCCACAGCACTGGTTGTTTTCAAATGGGTTCCGCCGCATAATTCCATGCTGTAGTCCCCCATTTTTACAACCCGGACCCGCTCACCGTATTTTTCGCCGAATAAAGCGGTTGCCCCTAATTCCTTTGCCTCTTCGAAAGACATCTCGGAAGTCTCTATGGGGAGGCTGGCCAGAATCTGCTGGTTGACCCTGGTCTCTACCTCCTTGACTTCACTCTCTTCAAGAGCAGCAAAGTGAGTGAAATCAAAGCGCAAGCGATCGGGAGCCACCAGGGAACCTGCTTGGTTGGCGTGGGAACCCAAAACTTCCTTCAATGCCTTATGCAGTAAATGGGTGGCCGAATGATTACGTGCTATAGCCTGACGCCGCTCATGATCTACGGCAATATGGACCCTGTCGCCAACGGCAATGTTACCTGACTGAATTTCCAAGATGTGAAATACCTTGCCATCCGGTAACTTTTTGGTATCCAAAATACGGCCCGAGCCCTTTGGCCACTTCACCTGGCCCGAGTCTCCCACCTGTCCGCCACTTTCGGCATAACAGGGGGTAACGTCCACAACCAGGTGTACCTCTTGTCCCGGACCCGCGGTTTGAATTTTATCCCCATCAGCAATCAAAGCTAGTACCTGGGCTTCCGCTTCTAACCGATCGTACCCTACAAATGTTGTGGGACCCAAATCACCCAGCAAACCGGCAAAGGAAACGGCAAAATCCCAAGCTTTTACATCTTCCCTGGCTTCCCTGGCCCTTCTGCGCTGTTCTTCCATAGCCGCATTGAAGCCTTCTTTATCAACTGTAAGGTTATTTTCCTCAGCAATATCTTCAGTTAAATCCAAAGGAAAACCATAGGTATCATACAATACAAAAGCTTCCCTGCCTGAAATCATATTTTCCCCGCGGTTTTTAAGCCGGTTAATGATGTCGCTTACTACCTTCATGCCTTCATTTAATGTTTCGCGAAAACGTTCTTCTTCCAGCTTGATTATCTTTTGAATGTGTTCCCTGTTTTCCAACAGTTCGGGATAAGCCTCGCCCATTACCCTGATCACTACAGGTACCATTTCAAAAAGAAATGGACGTTCAATGCCCAGTACTTTGCCAAAACGCACCGCCCGGCGTAAAATTCTCCTTAAAACATATCCCCGGCCTTCATTGCTAGGCAAGACCCCGTCGGAAATTAAAAAAGTACAGGACCTGGCATGATCGGCAATTACCCGGAAAGGAAATCCCCGGTCATCGCTATAATATTTTTTACCGGTTATTCGTTCCACTTCCTGGATTAAGGGTTTTATTAGGTCAGTATCGTAGTTACTGTTTACTCCCTGTAAAATGGAACTGACACGTTCCAGTCCCATACCGGTATCAATGCTTGGCCTTGGCAGAGGGGTTAATGTTCCTTTTTCATCCCGCTCATACTGCATGAAAACAAGGTTCCAGATCTCCAGCCAGCGATCGCAGTCGCACTTGCCTATTCCACATTCCTTGGCATTACAGCGGTGCTCTTCGCCGCGGTCTATAATAATCTCGCTGCATGGCCCACAAGGACCTGTGTCGCCCATTGCCCAGAAATTATCTTTTTCTCCCAACCTGATAATTCTGTCCGCCGGGATGCCGGTTAACTCCTGCCAGAGATGGAAAGCTTCCTCATCGTCATGATAAATAGTAACCCATAATGCCTCTTTGGGCAAATGAATAACTTCAGTTAGAAATTCCCAAGCATAACTAATAGCATCCCTTTTAAAATAATCTCCAAAAGAGAAATTACCCATCATTTCAAAAAAGGTATGGTGCCGGGCAGTTCTGCCCACAGTATCCAAGTCGTTATGTTTTCCCCCGGCACGGACACATTTTTGTGCAGTGGTGGCCCGGCTATAGTTTCTTTTATCCAGGCCCAAAAACACATCTTTAAACTGCACCATACCTGCATTTGTAAACAACAAGGTTGGGTCATCGTGGGGTACTAACGATGAGCTGGGTACTACAGTATGTCCCTTACTTTCAAAATAGCGCAAAAACTTTTCTCTAAGTTCACTGCCTCGCATCTTCTACCGACTCCTCTAATAGTTTCAATTTTACACTAAAGAAAGCTTGGCTCCAGCCAAGCACAGCAACAGTTCACTTTTAACGCCAAAAAACCCCGTCATAATACCCGAAATTAAGACGAGGAAAACAACAAATACGTAAAATTTTCTACATTATACAAAATGCTGCCATCTTTGTCAATTAAGCTATAAGCTTCGTAAATAGGTACCCAATCAGAATGCGCAGCACAGCTGTAAGCGGTACAGCTATCAACATGCCTACCAAGCCCCATAACTCTCCTCCGGCTAAAAGCACAAAAATAACCAGTAGAGGGTGAAGTCCCACGCTTTGTCCTAAAATCCTCGGAGAAATCAAATTGCTCTCCAGTTGTTGTACCACTGCCATTACCAAAATAACATATAGAGCCAAGGTTTCAGATTGCAAAAGTGCTAATAGGATCGCCGGCACTGCTCCGATTATAGGTCCGAAATATGGAATGATATTTGTTATCCCGGAAATGATCCCAAACAACAAGGGAAAGTCCATCCCGATTAAGGCTAATCCCAGGGCCGTGGCGGCGCCAACTAAAGTGGCTACTAACAAGTGACCGCGGATAAATTTAAGCAAAACAGTATCGATTTCTTCCCACAGGCTGAGCAGCTCTGAACGGTTGGCCACTGGAATGCTTTGCACTATACTTTTACTGATTTCATCCTTATCCTTTAACAAATAAAAAGCGAGAATGGGGGCAATGATAAAGCTGAAAATTTGAGAAAAAATGTTGAATATTCCGGTGACCAGCTTACTTAACAGCTGGGTAAGCTGCAGCTGAAAATTTACGATATTTTGATCAATACTCTCGCGTAAACTCTCCGGAATGTTAAACCTTTGGTAATCGCGATAAAAGTCCCGAAGCCTGCTTTGGGCTTCACTGGTATAGTATGGTATTTTTTCCCCGAAGGCCGTCAGTTGTTTTACAATTACCGGTACGCCATAAAAGCCCACCAAAAAAAGCAGTCCTAAAACAGTGGCATAGACTACAATGATTCCATATAACCGCCTGATTTTATATTGTTCCAGCAATTCCACCAAGGGGTTTAAAACATAGGCCAGAATAATTGCCAAAATAAATGGAAAAAGGACCCCCCTAACTCTATAAAGAAAATAAACAACAAAGGCCACAAAGATGAAGATCAGCAACCGGCGCTTAAATTTGCCATCAAAAATTAATTTCACGTGTATCACCCAAACAACAAATGAGGCATAACTCACTTCAGACCGTCGACAAACTAATATCAGCCCGCATGTATTATGGAGCGGGACTGGTTTCCTCTAGGCTGGCGGCTTTGCCAAAGGTCAACGCGTAGGAGCTTGTCCAGAGCGAAATAATACATGCGGGCTTTGTCTACAAGCTGAAGTGAGGCCTACCTCACTTATTTCTGCAACAGGTCGTTCACACCTTCGCTGACTTCTTTCATTACTTTGCGCGCTCTGGATTGCAAACGCCTGGTTTTACCCATTATGCGTTTAGAAACTATTTTCTTTTTTTGTGGGGTCATAAAAAGATTGCTGCTTATTATGGCACCAATAATGCCACCTGTCAGGAGGCCTTTCCAAAAACCTTTAAACATGGCCTGCACCCCCGCACTTTATTCAGGATCCATCCCATAAGCAATTAAACTGCCATCTTCAGCAACTTCATAAATTTGGTTTCTTCCGTCATACTCCACAAAACAATTCCAGCAGTAGAACTGGTCAGGCCCAATTTTCCCTACCTCTTTACCGCCGCATAATGGACATGGCATTAATAATCAACTCCTTTACCCGGACATCTTTCTTTAAAGAAGTCAAGACTAAAAACCAACTATTATACAATTTTCGTTGCAGGTTTGAATAAGCTCGTTACTGAAAAAGTGTCTGCCCGAAAGCAAGTCCCCGATAAACCCTTCCGAAACTTCTAAACCTACAATCCGTCCCTCCGGAAAATCAAACAGCAAATCTACTGCTGTCCCCAGCTCATTTCCTTGATTACAAAATATCCTGATACCTTTAATTTTTTGCCAGCTGAAACAATTTTCATGCGGCACAAATTCGCTGGGTTCGGCAGTCTTGAGCAAAACCGCATCTCGTCCCATACTGGCTACGGCATTGAAAGCATACTGCTTTAAATCTTTTTCATTTCTAGCGGCGACTTGTAATGACAAGACTTGCTCCAGGTTGCTGCTGCAAAAAAGATCGTTTACTTTCCCCAGGTTTTCGCCGTTTTCCAGGCAGATTACCGGAAGTCCAATAACATCCCTTCCTTTTAACAACCGGTTACCCCCTCATCAAATAAGGGTTTTAACTTTATTATTGCCACCAGTCGAAAAAATAATGCTATCTCTAACTTTTTACAGGAAAAAAATAACAAAAAAAATGCGTAACTTGTACGCATTTTCATTCGAGCCTTTTGTCGATGGTCCCGCCGCCTACCACCAGTTCTCCTTGGTAGTAAACTACGGCTTGCCCCGGAGTTATGGCCTTTTGGGGCTCATGAAGCACAACTTCCACGGCTCCCTCTTCCGCTCCCGGGTAAATAGTAGCTTTAACCTCATCAGCCTTATACCTGATTTTAACAGTAACTTCTTCCGGTTTAGTCAGTTTTTCAAAAAGAATAAAATTGTTGTTTTTGGCCAAAATTTTTTGCCCTTTTAATTCATCCAGCCTGCCCAAAACAACGGCGTTTTTTTCAGGTAAAATATCTACGACGTATACAGGGTAACCAAAAGCAATACCTAACCCTTTGCGCTGGCCGATAGTGTAAAAAGGAATACCCCGGTGCTGTCCCAAGACTTTACCTTCCGTGTCGATAAATGGTCCCGGCTTAATCTCGGCCACCGCCTTTTCCGCAATAAATCTCCGGTAATCGTTATCGGTGACAAAACATATTTCCTGGCTTTCAGGTTTGTTTGCCACTCTAAAGCCGAATTCCGCCGCCATTTCTCGGATTTCAGACTTGGTAAAGCCCCCCAAAGGCATCAATGTCTGTTTTAATTGCTCCTGAGTAAAGCCGTAAAGAACATAGGTTTGATCTTTATTTTTATCCTTAGCCTTGGCCATTAAATACCTTTGCCTGTCCCCATCATAAAAAATCCTGGCATAATGGCCGGTTGCCACATAATCCATACCCAGCTGCCTGGCTTTGTGCAATAACGCATCAAACTTAACATATTGGTTGCATGCAATACACGGGTTTGGCGTACGTCCCCGCATATATTCATCTACAAAATAGTCAATTACTTTTTCCTGAAACAAATCCCTGAAATTTAGCACATAGTAAGGTATATCCAGCTTTTGCGCTACTCGCCTGGCGTCTTCTACCGCGGATAAGGAACAACACGCAGTTTCGTCGGCAGGCGCCGGTGCATCTGCCGGCCAGATCTGCATTGTTACACCGATCACTTCATAACCTTGACGCAGCAAAAGAGCGGCGGCTACGGAACTATCCACGCCGCCGCTCATAGCTACCAAAACTTTTTTCTTTGCTTCCACTAAATCTCAACCCCTGGACTTAAGGTTAGCGACAATCTTCCCACATTATGTCCCTTTAGCAGGCTTGGTTCTTTTCACTTTTTTGCTTGTAGTCTTCGATTGCCTTGTGCAACGCATCAGCGGCTAAATTAGAACAGTGCATCTTAGCAGGTGGAAGTCCGTCCAAAGCCTCCGCAACCTGTTTATTTGTTATTTGCAATGCTTCTTCCAATGTTTTACCCTTCACCATCTCTGTAACCATACTGCTGGTGGCAATGGCGGCGCCACAGCCAAAAGTTTTAAACCTGACATCTTTAATTTTGTTGTCCTCGACTTGGATATATATTTTCATGATATCCCCGCAGACAGGATTGCCTACTTGGCCTATGCCATCAGCATTCTCCAATTCACCAACATTACGGGGATTGGTAAAGTGATCCATTACTTTCTCACTGTACATTGGTATTTCTCCTCTCCTATGCTTTGTTCATATAACGGAGACATTGCCCGCAACCTTTCCACAATGGCTGGCAAGACTTCCAAGACATATTCAATATCCTCTTTAGTATTATCTCTCCCTAAAGTCATTCTTAAAGATCCATGGGCGATTTCATGGGGAATTCCCATGGCTAAAAGTACGTGGGACGGATCCAGAGACCCCGAGGTACAAGCTGAACCGCTTGAAGCAGCTATACCTTTCATATCCAAACTTAGTAGCAGCGATTCACCTTCGATATACCTGATACTAACGTTCACATTGCCCGGCAGTCGTTTCTCCCTGTGTCCGTTCAATTTGACTTCGGGAATTCGCTCCAAAATACCCCTAATCAGCATATCCCGCAGTTCAGTGAGCCTCTCCATTTCCTGCTCCAATTCCTGGCCTGCCAGCTCAGCCGCTTTACCAAAACCTACAATACCCGGTAAATTTTCCGTCCCCGGACGGCGCTTTCTCTCCTGCCCACCCCCGTGAAACTGGGGTTCAAGGCGGACGCCTTTGCGGACATAAAGGCATCCAACCCCTTTTGGTCCATAAATCTTATGGCTGGATGCAGTCAAAAGGTCAACCTGCAGCTTGTTCACATCTACAGGGATTTTCCCTACGCTCTGCACCGCATCGGTGTGAAAAATTACCCCTTTGGACTTGGCTATTCGGCCAATTTCTTCAATTGGTTGAATCGTGCCTACTTCGTTATTAACATGCATGATGCTGATTAAGGTGGTTTCATCTGTAATGGCCTTTTCCACATCCTCCGGGTCGACCATACCTTCGCTGTCCACGGGAATATACGTAACTTTAAATCCCTGTTTTTCCAGGTATTCAAAGGTGTCTAAAACTGCATGGTGTTCGATGGTAGAAGTAATCAAATGCTTCCCTTTTTTGCTATAAGCTTGGGCAACACCAATGACGGCCAGGTTGTCCGCTTCAGTGCCACCGCTGGTAAAAATGATTTCTTGGGGATTGGCACCTATTAAACCGGCTACCTGCTCCCTGGCATTTTCCTGCGCCTTTTTAGCTTCCCGACCGAAACTGTGAATACTGGACGGGTTGCCGAAATGAGTTGTTAAGTAGGTGAGCATAAGCTCTGCCACCTCCGGGCGAACCGGGGTGGTTGCGCTATGATCAAGGTACACTTTCCTCATCCTAGGACTCCTTCTTTCTAGATGTAATACATGTAATAGTCATTAGATTGGTTAACTTTTGCCGCTTCTTGAACCATATCTTCCAGTGTTATGGAATCTAAAACATCGTTGATGCTGTCCCTGACTTTTTCCCAAATTCCCCTGGTAATACAGGTTTCGGCACGGCAACATAAATCCGGCTCTTCTTCATTGACACAATCCATAGGAGCAATTGGTCCTTCTAAGACGCGAATCACGTCACCTACGGTAATTTCAGCCGGTTCCCTGCCCAAAATATAACCTCCCTGGGCACCGCGAATGCTTTTCACCAAACCCGCTTTGCGCAAGCCGGAAATTAATTGCTCCAAATAATGGTCTGATATATCCTGCCGCTCGGCTATGCTTTTTAAAGATATGGGACCTTCGCCGTAACGCAAGGCCAGATCAAACATCGCCCGCAAGCCGTATTCTCCTTTGGTGGATAACTTCAAAACCGCACCTCCAATCCCTAGTAATTTCCTCGGTTTTCTATATCGTAGCAAACTGCTTGGGTATTGTCAAGGACTAAAACCGAGTTATTTACTATGAATTTACTATGCCTCTGAACCTTGTTCTTTATGCAAGCTTTTACTTAAAGCTTTTTCCGCACCGTTTCCACTTGGCCGGTAATAAACGCTTCCCAGCAGCGGTTCGGGCAAATACTGCTGCTTTACAAAATTTCCAGGAAAATCGTGGGGATATAAGTAATCTTTACCGTGACCAAGTTGTTTAGCACCGGAGTAGTGCCTGTCCCGCAGGTGGAGCGGAACAACTCCAATATCTTTTGTGGCAACATCCCGCAGTGCCTGATCAATGGCTGTAATCACCGAATTGCTTTTGGGGGCGCAAGCCAGGTAAATACAGGCTTCTGCCAGAGGAAGCCGCGCCTCTGGCATTCCTACAAATTCCACTGCTTGGGCAGCAGCCGTAGCAATGGTTAGAGCATGAGGATCGGCCAGTCCCACATCCTCTGCAGCCAAGATAACCATCCGCCGGGCTATAAAGCGAGGATTTTCACCGGCTGCCAACATCCTGGCCAACCAATGCAGACTGGCATCGGGATCGGACCCTCGCATGCTTTTGATAAAAGCAGAGATCACATCGTAATGCTGATCACCGCTTTTATCATACAGCACTGCTCTTTCCTGAATAGACTCTTCCGCCACAGCCAAATCGATGTTAATGTAGCCTTCGTCGTCCGGCGGAGTTGTTAAAACTGCTAATTCCAGTGCATTCAATGCCTTACGGGCGTCGCCACCGGACACTTGTACAAAATGTTCCAAAGCTTCCGGCGTTATTTTTACCGGCAGGTTTCCTAAGCCCCGTTCTTTGTCTTTAAGGGCACGCTCCAAAATAACCCTTACTTCTTCCGATTTTAATGGCTCTAGCTTAAAAATTCTGGAGCGCGACAAAAGGGCAGGGTTAACTTCAAAATAGGGATTTTCGGTAGTTGCGCCGATTAAAATAATTGTTCCGTCTTCTACGTAGGGAAGCAGGGCATCTTGCTGCGCTTTGTTAAAGCGATGTATTTCATCAATGAACAAAATGGTTCTTTTTTGATACATTCCCAATCTATCTTTAGCTTCCTGCACCACTTGGCGGATTTCCCCAACCCCGGCAGTGACAGCATTAAGCTGAACAAATTCCGCTTTGGTACTTTGGGCAATAACTTGGGCAAGAGCAGTTTTTCCTGTACCCGGAGGTCCGTAAAAAATCAGAGTAGACAGTTGGTCGGCCAAAATCGCCCTACGCAAGAGTTTTCCCGGCCCAACAATTTTTTCTTGACCTATATATTCTTCTAAATTTCTAGGACGCATGCGCATAGCTAATGGGGCATTCCTCTTTTGTTCTTTTTGCCTGCCGTAATCAAATATATTCATTATCTCCACCTACCCGTATCATTCCCTTTATTGAGAATGGCGGTTAGAAAATCTAACCGCCATAGAGCACTAAGATTTAAAAATATTAAACAGCTCGCTTAATGAAGTTGAGTACATTTTCGCGGGATTGGAATCCCATCAGCTTTCCCAGCAAATTTCCGTTTTTAAACAAAAGTAACGTCGGAATACTCATGATACCGTACTCTGCCGCAATATCTCCGTAGTCATCCACATTTAGCTTGGCTACTATCAGTTTCCCGTCATATTCCCTGGCAACAGATTCTAGTATAGGTGCTATCATACGACATGGTCCGCACCAGGCTGCCCAAAAGTCTACCAGCACAGGTGTTTCTTGATTAATTGTCGTTTTAAAATTTTCCCCGGTTAAAGTAAAAATCTCTGCCTCCACCAGTTTCTCCCCCTCCCGGTTACTTGATGAATTTCTTTAAGACATCAATTAACTCGGTCACCATTTCCTCCTGTTTGCCCAATTCAACGGCGTTCTTCAGACAACCCCTGCTATGATGTTCAAAAATAATCAATCCTACTTTATCCAAAGCAGCTCTGACAGCAGCAATTTGAATTAGCACATCAACGCAATATTTCTCTTCCTCAATCATGCGCTGAATGCCTTTAATCTGCCCTTCGATTTTCTTCAACCTTTTTTGCAGGTCATCTTTTGAAGCAGCGTAGGAAACCACTCGTTTCCCTCCCTATCCATGACTATAGGTATTATATAACAGTTTCCAAAATAATGCAATTTAACAGTACCTTGAAAGCCAACGTTTGCATAAACTATCTGAAATGCCGTTTAAATCACAATCAGCTTAATAAAGACTGCTCCTTTGCTAAAAGCTGGTTGACCACAACCCCGGCTAGCATCAGTCCGGCTACCGCAGGCACAAAAGAAATACTGCCCGGTATTGCTCGCCGCTTGGTGCAGTTACCGTCGCCACCAGGGCAAATACAGTAATCCTTGCAGCTCACTTCTAAGCGTTTAGGAGTTAATGCCGGCTGGGGTGAATAGACTACGGTAACCCCCTTTTCTATTCCTCGTTTGCGCAATTCTTTTCGCACCACTTTTGCCAGTGGGCAAGTCCTGGTTTCGGAAATGTCAGCTACCACAAAAGAAGTGGGATCTAAGCGGTTACCGGCGCCCATGCTGGATACAATTGGAATCCTCTTCTCAAGTGCATAAACAATTAAATCGATTTTAGCCGTTACAGTATCAATGGCATCCACAATAAAATCCAAATTGTCATGCACCAACTCTTCCCTGTTTTCCGGGGTATAAAAGGCGCGAACAGCTTCCACCTCGGCATTAGGGTTAATATCGAGGATTCGCTCCCGCATTACCTCCACCTTAGCCCTGCCTACTGTTGAGTGCAGTGCATGCAGCTGCCTGTTGACATTCGTTAAACAGATCTCATCATAATCTATAAGTACTAATTTCCCTACTCCTGCCCTAGCTAAAGCTTCCGCAGTAAAGGAACCCACACCACCTACGCCGAAAACAGCAACTTTGGATTTAGCAAGCTTCTTAAGACCTTCAGCCCCAATGAGAAGCTCGGTTCTGGAAAATTGATGCAACATCAACTTATTACCGCCTCACTATCTAAAAAATACAACAAAGTATATTTCCGATTTTTGGCACAAATTAACCCCGCAAATGCCGTGCTGCCGCTGTTTTGAACCTGCTCTCGCAGGTGGGTGCCCTCCTGAATGTTTCCTGTTCCCCGGTTCTTGCCAGGCCTACATTCCCCATCCAGAGTCCAGTCTCCCTTATTATTGGTGTTGGCTCAAAACTTACGGCCCCCCACGTGCACCGCAGGGTATAGGTTAAACTTAATAAGCGTTTATTATTATGTTTAACCGTCTTCAACCCGTTTTATACATGCAATCAATAAGCTTATACTTTACTTTTTAGTAACTACATCAAGTTTGATATGCAGCTCCCGCAGTTGCTTGTTTGCTACTGTAGACGGGGCCTGGGTCATCAGATCGGTAGCGCTTTGTGTCTTAGGAAACGCTATTACATCCCTGATAGTGTCCTTGCCGCACATCAACATCAGCATCCGGTCCAAACCAAAGGCTATTCCACCGTGAGGCGGAGTGCCATATTCAAAAGCTTCCAACATGAATCCAAATTTTTCTACCGCCTCTTCCGGGCTTAAGCCCAACAAACTAAACATTTTTTCCTGGATGGGGCGACGGTGAATCCTGATGCTTCCTCCGCCCAATTCAATGCCGTTTAAAATCAAATCGTAAGCTTGAGCCCTGGCTATACCTGGATCAGTATCTAAAAGTGCCAGGTCCTCTTCCAGGGGAGCAGTAAATGGATGGTGAATAGCTACATAGCGCTTCTCTTCCGGATCCCATTCGAGAAGCGGAAAGTCAATTACCCAGGCAAAATTAAACTCTTGCGGGTTGATGAGATTTAATCTTTTAGCAAATTCCAAGCGCAGGTGTCCCAGAGCATCAGCTACAACCTGCGGAGTATCGGCAACAAAAAGCAGCAAATCTCCTGTTTTGGCCCGCAGCCTCTCTAGGATAGCATTCAACTCAGTTTCAGTAAAAAATTTAGCAATAGGAGATTTTAGCCCTTCCGGAGTTAAAGCAATCCAAGCCAGGCCTTTTGCCCCGTAAACAGCTGCTAATTTAGTCAAATCATCTATTTCTTTTCTGGAGTAATGAGCGCAGCCTTCAGCATTAATACCCTTGACCTGGCCCCCTCTGGCCACAGCTTCACTGAAAACTTTAAAACCAGAATTAGCAACAATTTCCGATACATCTTTCAATTCAATGCCAAAGCGCAAATCCGGTTTATCGGAGCCAAACCTGTCCATAGCTTCTTGATAGGTTAAACGGGGAAAAGGAACGGTTAATTCGACACTTAAGGTCTCCCGGAAAATAAATGCCATCATATTTTCCACCAAATTGATAATGTCTTCTCTTTCTACAAAAGACATTTCCATGTCCAGCTGGGTAAATTCCGGTTGGCGGTCGGCCCTTAAATCTTCATCCCTGAAGCAGCGGACAATCTGAAAGTACCTGTCCATGCCCGCAACCATTAGGATCTGCTTAAAAATTTGCGGTGATTGGGGCAGCGCAAAAAACTCGCCCGGATGCACGCGGCTGGGGACCAGATAATCCCTGGCTCCTTCCGGAGTGCTCTTGGTCAACATAGGCGTCTCTATTTCCAAGAAACCATGTTTATCTAAAAAATCGCGCATAGCTTTCGTTGTTTTATGCCTGAGAATCATGGCCTGCTGCATGTCCGGACGGCGCAAATCAAGGTAACGATAGCGCAGCCTTACAGTTTCATCCACGTCGATATTTTCAGCAATGTAAAACGGTGGTGTTTTTGCCCTGTTTAGAATACGCAATTCTTCAGCATAAACTTCAATTTCACCTGTAGCCAGGTTTTTGTTAATTGTACCCTCGGGGCGCGCCACGACCTTGCCGCGAACTGCCAGGACATACTCGCTGCGCACTTCTTCGGCTTTCTCGAAAGCTTCTGCAGATATTTCAGGATTAAATACCACCTGTACAATTCCCGAACGGTCCCGCAGGTCCACAAAAATCAGACCACCATGATCCCTGCGCTTGTGTACCCAACCCATCAAGACCACTTCGGCATCGCTATCTTTTAAATTTAATTCTCCACACCTATGACTTCTTTTCAGCCCATACATTGTTTCAGCTTCTTTCAGCATTTACTCTCCCCCTAATTTTCCTAAAAACTTTCTATTTATTTTCAAAATAGACACCCATGCTTATCGTCAGCACCATCAGAGAAATGAAAATTGTAACCCATTGTGTTGTAGCTGCTCCTTTTGA
Organism: Zhaonella formicivorans; assembly: GCF_004353525.1. Lineage (NCBI taxonomy): Bacteria > Bacillati > Bacillota > Clostridia > Neomoorellales > Zhaonellaceae > Zhaonella > Zhaonella formicivorans. The sequence continues at coordinate 671,767 of NZ_CP085524.1, read as the reverse complement.
CGAGCCATAGAGCGCTCTGTGAAGAGTTTGAGTGTAAGCGGTCGGAGCAGCATGGACGCTGCGAGAGCGCTGGAGCGGCAAGGACAAAGCGAGAGCCGCGTGCCGCTGAAAGTCCGTGGCGAGCAGTTGGTGCTCCTGATTCAGACAGTGGGAGCAACAGGATATAGACGTTACAGTTATTTTCAATTTAGACCTAAACCTTTTGCTTAACGTAAGCACCAATTTCGGCAAGGTTGACTTCAGTCTGCTGGCCCGTCCGCATTGATTTAAGCATCGCCTTGCCTTTTGCCAATTCTTCTTCTCCTAAGATGACTACATAATTGCAACCCAATTTGTCTGCAAATTTCAGTTGGGCTTTAAGACTTCGCGCCAGATAATCTTTTTCAGCTCCCACACCTTGGCGCCGCAGTTCTTGAACTAATTTAAATGCTGCCAAATCTTGTTCCGGAGCAACAGTGGCAATGAAAACTTCCTGAGACGCGGGCAAAGCGGCCAAAAGGCCTTGTTGTTCCATGGTGAGTAATATTCTCTCCAAACCCATGGCAAAACCGATACCCGGTATGGCAGGGCCCCCGCATTCCTCCACCAGGCGGTCGTAGCGTCCGCCTCCGCCAATGGAGCTTTGCGCCCCGATGCCCTCTACCATAATTTCAAAGGCGGTTTTAGTGTAGTAATCCAGTCCCCGCACTAGATAGGGGTCAATTTTATACTTTATGCCTACGGTTTGTAAGTAAGTTTCCACTTTTTCTAAATGTCCGGCGCATTCAGGGCAGAGACAGTCAGTAATCGTAGGAGCTCCGGCCACCAGTTCCTGGCACCGGGGGCTTTTGCAATCAAAGATGCGCAAAGGATTTTTTTCATAACGCCCCTGGCAGGTGGGACAAAGGTCAGCCAGACTGGCCGAAAGGTGTTCCCTGAGCTTATCCCTATGGACAGGGCGGCATTTAGCGCACCCTACGCTGTTGATGTGCAGCTGAAGGTTTTGCAGGCCCAGGCGCTCATAGTAATCCATGGCTAAAGCAATAACCTCGGCATCAATACTTGGATCCATGGAACCAAAAACTTCAACCCCAAACTGGTGAAATTGCCTGAATCTCCCAGCCTGCGGCCGCCCATACCTGAACATTGGGCCAATATAATAGAATTTGGTGGGCTGGGCAGCAGCATAATACTTGTTCTCCAAAAAGGCCCTAACCGTGGGGGCAGTCCCCTCCGGCCGCAGGGTAATACTCCTTTCCCCCCGGTCCTGAAAGCTGTACATTTCTTTTTCGACAATATCCGTAGTTTCGCCTACACCTCTGGCAAAGAGTTCTGTATGTTCGAAAATCGGTGTGCGAATTTCCCGATAACCGTACTGTCGACAAATGCTATGGATAAGATCTTCCAGGTAGCGCCAGTGTTCAACCATTCCTGGCAGAATATCGTTAGTTCCTCTCGGGCGTGTAGTCAACAATTGCAAACCTCCCTCTGGATAAATAATCTAAAGTCTTTAACATAATAAAACTCCCGCCACTATAACTTGGTATAGGGACGAGAGAACTGTTTCCCGCGGTGCCACCCTTGTTGAATAACAAAGTTATTCCACTTTAGCGGACTGATAACGGCAGTCCCCGGGTAGGCTTTGGCAATGAGCTTTTCGCCTCCAGCTCGCAGGTGTCTTTCGCGGGCCCGTATGAGAAGGGCTTACAATCGCGGCCCTTCCTCCCTGGCAAACAAGCTTACCGTTACTCTTCCTGCTCATAGCTTTGTAACGTATTAATACTTATGCTATTTTACTCAATTTCAGATATTTTGTCAATTTTTCTGTCGATCAATTCCGTTCCTCTACGGAGATAGTCCAGCAAATCTTTAGGGTTATATTCAGCCTTGAGGCTAAAATCCCTTGAATTAACGTATTTCGTACCTGCCCCCACCCCAAAACCCAAGAGCGTCTGTCTTTCTTCCATAATCTGGATATTATAAATGCATTCATAGCCGGGCTTCGCGTAGCCGACATTTTCCAAATTGGCCAGGATTTTTTTCTGCCTGTACATGTAATAAGGCTTAAGCCCCAGCTCAAGGGCTTTTTCCCGTGACAAAAGAAGCATTTGGGACACTGTTTTTTCCGAGGGTAAACTAGCGATTGCTTGTTTGATAGACGAGGCCTTTTTGATTGCCAAAGTATGAACGGTAAGATTATCGGGAGCAATGGTGGCAATTTTCCCCATGGTATCAGCCACATCTTCCAAACCTTCGCCCGGTAAACCAAGGATTAGATCCATATTTAAAGATTTTATCCCTGCTTTTCTTACCAGTTCCACTGCCCGGTACACATCCCTCACTGAGTGTTGCCGGCCGATAGCGCTAAGTGTGCGCTGCTGCATTGTCTGGGGATTAACGCTGACCCGGTCAACTGCCATATTCTTAAATAACTCAATTTTCTCGCCAGATATAGTTTCGGGACGGCCTGCTTCTACGGTTACTTCCAGCGTGCTGTCCGAACGCAAATTAGCATTGATAGTTTCCAGGAGAGCTGCCAAATGCTTAACGTTTAAACTGGTAGGAGTCCCCCCTCCCACATAGATTGACTCAACCAGGATGCCTTTACCACGCAGCGCTTGTCCTGCTGCAGTAATCTCCTGGAGCAACAGATGCATGTAATCTTCGACTAAATTTGCGTACCTGGTGATGGCAAAGGCAGGAAAAGTGCAGTAACTACAGCGGGTCGGGCAAAAAGGAATTCCCACATATATCCCAACTTTACTTTTTTTCGTACCCGGAAGCGGTAAAAAATCCCTCTGCCTTAAAGCGATCTCCAGTAACAATTCAGCCTTGGTAACATCAAGACAATAATTCGTCACAAGAGTTTGCATCATCTTTTCTTGGGACAACCCCTGATCCAAAAAGCGGTGGACTATTTTAGTAGGCCTAATGCCGGTTAAAATTCCCCAGGGGAATTTTTGCCCGAGAGCCGCGGCAAAAAGCCGGTAGGTAATAAATCGCACCAGCCTTCTGAATTCCGGGTCGGCAAAATTTTCGAAATCCCCGGCAATTTCTGCAGTTAGCGGGCGTCCTGCTCCTAAGGTGAGCATTCCCAAGAGATTTCTATCTTCGACCTTCAACCATAACTCCCCTTCGGGCTGATCAGGCTGATTTAACTGGGCCTCAGGGTCAAACAGCCAAACCACATCCTGGACAGTGTTAAACAAATCCTGGCTGGGAAGGTGTAAAAGGATCTTCATCTTTTAAACCAAAAATGGGTTACTTTGCTTTTCTTTTTCCAAAGTACTGCTTGGCCCGTGGCCAGGGTAAATTAGATAATCCCCCGGAAGGACCAAAAGCTTGTTCTTAATGGATGCCAGCAGTTCTTCCTGGGAACCGCCTGGAAAATCAGTTCGGCCCACAGATCCCGCAAACAGTGTATCACCAGTAAAAACAAAATTCTTCCCTTTCAAACTTATCCCTCCAGGAGTGTGCCCAGGCGTATGCAAAACCTCCAAAATAACAGTGTTACCTATTTTTATGACATCTCCATCTTGCAGCAGCCTGTCCGCCGGCGGACCGCTAATCTCCATTCCCATGTATACAGAGAGATTTTTCCCGGGATCGGTTAAGTATTCCGCGTCAGCCTGATGGATCAACAGCTCTGCCCCAGTAAGTCTTTTCAGTTCACCGTTAGCCCCGATATGGTCCCCGTGTCCATGGGTATTAATAATGTATTTAATATCAAGTTCTTCTTCCTGCACCAAATTAAAAATATCCTGGCCGTCAAACCCAGGGTCAATTATAGCCCCCTCTTTCGTTTCCTGGCAGCCGATGATATAGCAGTTTGTGGCAATTTGCCCTGTTTTAATGGATTTAAAAATCAATTCCAACCCTCCAACTCTCATCCAAAGAATCGTCAAGTTTTTTTTGTTTGAAGTTAAAACATCTTTTGGCTGTCTAACAAAATTGTCACCGGTCCATCATTAATAATCTCCACTAACATTTCTGTCTGAAAGCGACCGGTTGCAACATTTACTCCCTTGGCAGCTACTTTCTCCACAAAATATTGGTAGAGCTCATCAGCCCTTTCGGGACGGGCAGCCAGCGTAAAGCTGGGCCTACGGCCATTTCTGCAGTCGCCTAAAAGTGTAAATTGAGACACAACCAGCACTTCCCCGCTTACGTCAAGCAGGGAACGGTTCATTTTACCTTCGGCATCAGGAAAAATTCTCAGATTAACAATCTTATCCGCCAGGTAAGCGGCATCTTGTTCCCCGTCCCCCTCGGCCACTCCTAATAAAACAACATAGCCCCGGCCAATTGCCCCTACTAACTCTCCGTCCACAGTTACGCTACCTTTAACCACTCTTTGTACCACTGCTCGCATCTTATCCTCCCATATTCCCATGCGGCGTTATTCGTTTTACTTCCATTACATCTTTTACTTTTTTAATCCTTTCCATAATGTGGTGCAAATGATCCAGGCTTTTTATTTCGATCTTCAGATCAACCGTGGCCAGGTTGTTTTTAGTTGCCCTGGCATTTACAGCGTTAATTGTAGTCTTAGTATCAGCTATTGTAGTTATAATATCCATGGCTAACCTAGGCCGGTCAACGGCCACCGCTTCAATCTGCACCTGGTAGATGGCCTCGGCTTCCGTATCCCATGCTACTTCAATAATTCTTTCGAACTCATCCTTATGGTGATGGATAATATTTGGGCAATCCTCCCTGTGGATGGAAACACCTCTACCCCTGGTGATATAACCGACAATTGGGTCCCCTGGCAAGGGATTGCAACACCTGGACAGGCGTACCATCACATTTTCAATTCCCTTTACCCTGACTCCTTGGGAGGGTTTGCCATAGCCGTTCCATGGCTTGACCGTTACCGAAACTTTACCTCGTTCTTTTTCTACCTTGGCCAACGCATTTTCCCTGAGTTTGGCGATGACCTGCAGGGGCGTTAACCCTGCTCCATCGCCCAAAACCGCATACAAATCCTCAACTGTGGCGATGTTAAACTTTTTGGCGACTTCCAGTAAGTGACTCTGTTTTAGAAGTTCTGCCTCCAAATTTTGTTTCTTAGCTTCTTTCTCTAAGAGTTCCCTGCCCTTAATTATATTTTCATCCCTAGTCTCTTTTTTGAACCACTGTCGAATGCGGTTTTTTGCTTGCGAGGTTTGTACAATTTTCAACCAGTCCCTGCTGGGGCCACTGCTTTTAGAAGTCAAAATTTCAATAATGTCCCCGGTTTTTAACTGGTAATCCAAAGGTACAATCCTGCCGTTAACCTTGGCTCCCACACAGTTATGGCCCACCGCCGTATGGACACGATAAGCAAAATCAATTGGAACGGAACCGACTGGCAGTTCAACTACGTCCCCTTTAGGAGTAAAAACATAAACCCGGTCGGAAAACAAGTCGGTTTTCAAAGTATCTACGAATTCCCGCGCATCCCGCAAATCTCGCTGCCATTCCAAAAGCTGCCGCAGCCAAGATAGTTTCTGGTCAAAATCTTTATCCCCTGCCTTCCCTTCCTTGTAACGCCAGTGAGCAGCGATACCGTACTCGGAAGTACGGTGCATTTCCCAGGTCCTAATCTGCACTTCAAAAGGTTCGCCCCTGGGTCCAATTACTGTAGTGTGCAGCGACTGGTACATGTTGGGCTTGGGCATAGCAATATAATCTTTAAATCTGCCCGGAATTGGTTTCCACAAGGTATGGATAATACCAAGTGCTCCGTAACAGTCTTTAACGCTGTCCACGATAACCCGCACGGCAATCAAGTCGTAAATCTCACTTAACTCCTTGCCTTGTTTGACCATCTTATTATAAATACTGTAAAAGTGTTTGGGCCGTCCTTGAATATCCGCTTGGATCCCGATTTCATTTAACTTTGCTTGTAAAATCTCGATGACCTCATTAATATAGGCTTCCCGTTCCTGGCGCTTCATCGAAATACTCTGCACTAATTCATAGTATTTGTCCGGCGCCAAAAAGCGTAGCGCCAAATCCTCCAATTCCCATTTGAGCCGGAAAATGCCTAAGCGGTGCGCAAGGGGGGCAAAGATCTCCAGGGTTTCTTCTGCTATTTCCTTTTGCTTGTGGGTATCCTGATGCTTCAAGGTGCGCATATTGTGCAGCCTGTCGGCCAGTTTAATTAAAATTACCCGAATATCTTTAGCCATGGCCAGAAACATCTTGCGCAGATTTTCTACCTGCTGCTCCTCTTTTGATTTATATTCAATTCTGGATAATTTGGTTACACCATCAACCAAAAGAGCAATTTCCTGCCCGAAAGCATTCTCCAGTTCTTCCAGAGTAGCGGTAGTATCTTCAACTACGTCGTGGAGCAAACCTGCAGCAATAGTTATAACATCTAACTGCAATTGAGCCAAAATATATGCTACAGCTAAAGGGTGAATAATAAATGCCTCTCCGGATTTCCGCTTCTGCCCTTCATGGGCCCTGGAGGCAAAAGCATAAGCATCCTTGATTAGGGCCAGATCTGCATTGGGGTGATAAGATAAAACTTCTTTAATTAAGTCCTCCAGGGTCATGGATTTCACCTTCTTACATCTTTTTTTTAAACTTCAATTAAAACGGATATTGAATCAGAGATATTACATCGTAATCAGCTAAATTCTCCCTACCTTTTAGTTCCGTTAATTCAATAAGAAAAGCTACCCCTGCTATTTCCCCGCCGCTTCTCTTGACCAAATCGATTGTTGTTGCAATTGTTCCTCCGGTGGCCAGTAAATCATCTACTACCAGCACTTTTTGTCCTGGCTTGATAGCATCAATATGCATTTCTAACTCATCTGTGCCATATTCCAGTTGATATTCTCCCCGCATTGTCTTAAAAGGGAGCTTTCCGGGTTTTCTCACGGGAACAAATCCGGTACCCAGTTGTAAAGCTAAAGGAGCCCCAACTAAAAACCCGCGGGCTTCGGGCCCTACAACCAAATCAATTTCTTTATCGGCACATTTCTTGGCCAATTCCTCTATAGCGAATTTAAATGCTTCGCCATCCAACAGTAAAGTAGTAATATCCTTAAAACTTATTCCTTCTTTAGGAAAGTCAGGTATTACTCTAATTTTAGTTTTTAAGTCCATTATCCTACCCCCATCGTAGCCTCCCAAGGGAAAGCTGAATTATTAAATGCTACCAGAGCAGCAAACTCAATTTGTCCTTCAGTAAAATAGGCTGATTGTTCCAGTTCAACCTCTCCAGCTATATCTAAAGGGTAATATGCCTTGTCTTTCCGGTAAATTTTTTTCAGTTCACTAAGTATCTTCAGCCCAGAAGTTAACTTAATTATTCCCAGCCGTTTCAGAGGCAAATTCAACTGCTGCGCCAAGTAGAGTATGTTAAGCGGTTGACCGTTAGGTAGAGTTTTAAGAACCCTTACTAAATTCATGAGAAATATTCTGTCGGGAAACATTGCCTTCAGCACCTCTTCATTGGTCACCACGTCCTCATCATTCCAAAGCAAGTATACAGGACTGGTATGAGCCGAATAAGTTCTTAAGTAAAACTCTTCTAAACTGAAAGGCGGCTCAAAAAATACCCTAGCTGTGATTTCGGGCCAGTTATAGAATTCCAGAAACTGGTTAGTAAACACAACCTGAGAATCCTTAAAGGTAAAATGTTCTGTAAGAGTCTCATTACCAAAGAAAACCTTTATCTTATCCTGGAAAGACGGGTAGAGTCGAACAAGCCTTTCAGCCTGGTCAAAAGCAGCTTCCCGGTAATTAAAATAGACAACTATTTTTTCGCCCGAATCGACCATCTCCGCTAATCTTTTTGTTTTTTCCGTTCCGCGTTCATCGTAAATATTCGGCCTATAGCTTGCCTCTGAAAAGAAACATGCGTAGTCAAAAATTTCAACACAACGCTGTGGGAATATCGCTTGCAGTTTTTGCCAGGCAGCCTCAGTGGTAACAATAACTTTACCTATTAAACTTTCGGGGTTTACATGATGGGTTATGTTTTGACCATCCACCTTAATCACTTGCAAGCCGTACATCAGCATATGTCTTTGCAAAAAATCGGCCAATCCAGTACATATACGCCTTAAGGGCGCTTTGATTATGCATATTATGCCCAATCTTGCATTTGCTAGCAACTTATCCAAAAATGCAGCTATATAACCATTGAGTTTGGTAAATTCCCGTGGTACAGGTTCAAGCCGCTGGAGATCTTTTAAAAGCAATTGTAGCTTTGATCTGCCATTCCATTCATTTTCACTAAGCGTAAAAGCTGCATCTACTACCGGTTTTGTCATTCCTACCTGAAAATTATTTAAAAGTGGAGCCAGATTAAATCCAATAGCATCCATCTCCTGATTTTTATCTATCAACTTGGCTTTCAAATGATTGCCATTTTTCCCAACTACCCGGTATTCAGCCAACTTAACACCGCGGCAGCATAAGATGGGCTCCGGATTACCGGTTCCGTATGGCTCCAGTTTTTCCAGTTGCTTATACAATTCAGCGTTAATTTGCTCCAACCGTAGTTCAGCATCGATTGTTAAAATCGGTGTCAACTTGTCAGAAGTCAATACTTCATCAGCATATTCGTTAAGCATGTCCTTAAAGCGAGGTATATTTTCCACTGCTAAAGACATACCTGCTGCTTGGTGATGACCACCGTATTTTAAAAGCAGTTGTTCGCAACTTTGTAATGCTTTAAATAGATTAAATCCTGAAATGCTCCGCCCGGAGCCCTTAGCTTTATCCCCTTCGATAGACATTAATATAGAAGGCCGGTAATAGCGTTCGGTTATTTTTGAGGCAACAATGCCGATAACTCCCGCGTGCCAAAGGGAAGAGGCCAGGACGATTACTTTTTCCTTGGTCAAATCTATCTCTTTTTCTACCCTTGCACAAACCTCACGATAAATCTGGGTTTCCACCAACTGCCGCTCTTCATTTTCCCTGTTTAGCTTATTTGCCAGTTCCCAGGCTCTTTGCTCGGAAGTTGTTAAAAGCAATTCTACAGCAGGTGCTGCACTTCCAAGTCGCCCTGCGGCATTAAGCCGGGGCGCCAACCCAAAAGCCACCTGACCAGTAGTTAAAAGCTTTCCTTCCAAGCCGGCAACTTGCATTAAAGCCTTAATTCCCGGTCTTTGTGACGCAGTCAAGCTTGGCAGCCCGTACTTAACAATAATTCTGTTCTCTCCCGTCAAGGGAACTACGTCGGCAATAGTGCCCAGCACCACCAGGTCCAGCGTATCTCCTGCCAACGTCCCATTAACCGGAGGCAATGATTTTACCTTATATAAAGCTTGAGCCAGCTTGAAAGCTACTCCTACCCCTGCTAAATTTTGCAGTCTGGAGGAAGGAGCGACCTTTGGATTAATAACAGCTACCGCAGGCGGGATTTCTAGGCCAGGCTGATGGTGATCAGTGACAATAATATCAATCCCCAGCCGGTTAGCGTAAGCAACTTCTTCACAAGAAACAATTCCACAGTCCACCGTTATAATTAGATCTGCCTGTACCTCTTTTTTGAGCCAATCCAATGCAGATTTATTGAGGCCATATCCCTCCTCTAACCGCTCAGGAATGTAGTAACTGACCTGCCCTCCCAACCGGTGCAAGACCGAGGTTAATAAAGCCGTACTGGTTATGCCGTCAACATCATAGTCACCATAAACCAGTATTCTTTCCCCTAATTGCAAAGCCCGCATGATCCGCTCCACTGCTCTGGTCATGTCGGGTAATTCCCAAGGATCTGAAAGATCTGCCAAAGTGTGGAATAAAAAGGCTTCTGCTTCTTCTGGCGAAGTGATTCCCCTGTTAATTAAAATCTGGGCAATAACAGGCGGAATTTGCAGTTTGAAACTTAAATTATCCTGTAGCTCTAAATCCTGCGCTGCTATCTGCCATACTTTAAGGCCTGCATACATAAAGGCCTCTCCTCCATGCGTACATTATAATTGATGTGCTAAACTTGAGCAAGCAATGTCAAATTGTGCATAAAAAAACACCCGGAAAAACTCCAGGTTGAAATAAATTCGACTTATAATTCGCTCTTTCCTGCCCCCAAAAATGATTTTACATTTTTCTTTAAAAAACGCAGCTAAAAATAGCTTATTAAAAACCAGATGTTTAAAATAGTAACAGCAATAACCCTGCCCATCCAGCCCCCAAATGTCAAGAACATTGCTTTTAACCCTAAGCGGCTGTACCTGCGCAACAGCGGCAGACCCATAACAGTGCCAAAAACCCCGCCAGCTAGCACCGGCGCCAGCAGCATTCCAACAAGTATTCCCAAGGAATAACCCCCAAAAAACAGCTCACGCAAGGGAAAAGGATCAAGTATCTTTTTACTCAACCTGTCTAGCAACAGGGAAAAAACCATTGCACCGGTACTAATGCCTAAAATAATCAGCAGTTCAGAGCCGGAAATGGCTTCCAAGCCATCCGCCATAGATATTCCTACCAGCAGCAACAGATTAAACAAAACACCTTTATAACCGTATAACGCTGTAACAGCTATTCCAAATAAGAGCAGTATGGTGATGGCAAATAGGACCACCGGGTTCACCTCGGCTTAAGATTAACATCTTATTTTGCCCCGAAATGCGACCGCATAAGCATTTGCCATTAATAAACCTAATTGTAAGGCAGCTAAGCTGTAAGTTTAGACGATCTTGAAAATGATAACCCATTGAGTCGTAGCTGCTCTCGTTTGATGAGCCTTAGAGCGTTCTTGGCGAAGTCATCCCTGAGCAGCGGACACAATAGTTACATTTGTCAGTCTTCTGCTGGTGCTGCGACAGCCGCATGACTGTCTGTCGCTTATTTAGCAAAATAAAAAGTACCCGCAGGTACTTTTTATTTTGCAGTTGCCGCATGCGCTCTTTTTTTGTTTTCAGCCATTTTTCTAAGGTCGATCCAGAGCGGGCTGGCGGTAAAGATTGAGGAATAAGCTCCGCTTATTGTACCAACCAGCATAGCCAGAGCGAAAACACGGGTTGTTTCGCCACCAAAGACTAAGATAGCCACAAGTCCGATAATTACGGTCAAAACTGTAGCAATAGACCTGAACAGAGTCTGGTTTATACTGGCGTTCACAACATCTTCAATGGCTTCTTTCTTGCTGTGCCGCAGGTTCTCGCGAATCCTGTCAAAAATAACAATAGTATCGTTGATCGAATAACCAATAATTGTTAAAAGGGCAGCTACGAATGCACTGTCCACTTCAATCCTAAATAGGGAAAAGATGCCGATAGTAACAAAAACATCATGTAGCAAAGCCAATACAGCCGCAATTCCAAAATAAAACTCAAAGCGAAAAGTAATATAAATAATCATTAAAACCGAAGCAATAGCCAAAGCGTAAATTGCTTTCATTGTCAGCTCTTTTCCAATAGTTCCACTTACCTTTTCATTACGGTGGACTTTTAATTGGCCAAACTTGTCAGTCAGCCCTTTGATAAATGCCTTGCTTTGCTCTTCGGTAAGTTCTGTCGTCCTGAGGATAAATTCATTTTCACCGGCCGCTTGAATTTGGGCCGTTACTTTTAATTCTTCCGTAGCAGCCCTTAGTTCGCTGCTGGTAACCACTTGAGAAAATTCAATGTCAAGCAGGTTGCCCCCTTTAAAATCTATGCCCAAATTTAATCCCTGCAAGGCAAAAGAGATCAAACCAGGAATAATAATCAGCAAGGAAAGTATATACCATATTTTACGTCTGCGTACAAATTCCATTTTCTTCCCTCCTTAAACCCCATATAATTTGCTGTTACGCAATCCAGGAATGTTTACTGTTACTCTTAAGAGGGATCTGGTCAACAAAATAGCAGTAATCATGTTAGCCACGATACCAATAATCAGCGTTATAGCAAAACCCCTGATGGATCCAGTACCTAAATAGAAAAGAACAACAGCAGCTATAATGGTAGTCAAGTTAGAATCGAAAATGGTCCAAAAAGCCCTGTTAAATCCTGCTTCTACCGCTGCCCGCAGGGTTTTCCCGTTTCTTAACTCATCCTTCATTCGCTCGTAAATGATAATATTGGCGTCAGCAGCCATTCCTACCGACAGCAGGAGTCCTGCTATACCTGGTAAGGTCAAAACTGCTTTAATACTCACTAAACCGCCAAGTACCAAGATGGCAAAAACCACCAATGTTATGTCGGCGATTAGACCAGGTAACCTGTACACCACCAGCATGAACATGGCAATAGTGATTAACCCTATAATCACAGCCTGCTTGCTCTTTTCCAAAGAATCCGAGCCCAATGTCGGGCCAACAGTTCTTTTTTCCACAATCTTCGTTTCCACAGGCAAAGAACCACCCCTCAGCAGGGCTGCAATATTGGCTGCTTCATCAAAAGATTGAAACCCTCCGCTAATCACAGCTTGTCCATTTGGAATGGTATCTTTAACTTCCGGTGCAGTCAGCACTTTCTGGTCGAGATAAATAGCAATTCTCTTTTGCGGATCACCTTCCGGTAACGGAGCCAACCTGCTGGTTACATCCGCAAAAACTTTAGCTCCTGCACTGTCAAATTGCAGGTTGATTTCAGGTTCACCGCTGGCGCTGTTGATTCGCGCTTGTGCATCCTTTAAATCTTTACCTGTTAATATAGTTTTGCCGTCTGAAGTTTTAAATTCCAACAATGCTGTTTTGCCAATAATCTCTACGGCCTCTTCCGGGTTTTTGACACCGGCTAATTCCACAACCAGCCTATTTTCTCCCACCCGTTGGATTACGGGTTCGCTCACTCCCAGTTCATCCACCCGTTCTCTCATCACAGCCTGCAACTGCTTCATATCTTCAGAAGTAACCTTATGCCCGGGACTATCCTGAGCTTCCATCAGCACATGTACCCCACCCTGTAAATCGAGACCTAAATCAATCAAACTCAACAGAGGGTTAAATACTAAAAAGCTACCGCCCAGTATGATTACCATGATTACAAGCAGCTTAACCACGTTCCCCCATCTCATGCTGTCTCCTCCTTAACTTAAGGGATATCATACTCATAAATTATAAACCTCCCGCTAGTGCATGTCAATTAAACAAAAAGTTGCTCCGAAACTTAGGAAAATGAAAGAACAAAAAAAATAAGGCTTACGCCTTACTTTTTATGAAGTCATCTTTTCTTTAAACATTTGATATCGGTTATGCAGCTTTTGAATAGTGCTAAGCCCCAAACTTAATTCTATGGCCCGGTCTACTTTTTGCATAGTTTCAAAATCCAGATGTCCAAGAAAATTATCATTTGTAAAGTGATGTCGTTCCAAAGTCCTGATTTGCGAGAAAAGCGCCACGTGATCTTTGCACAAACCTGACTTGGAGCCGGCAGGAATTAAAACGCTGAATAAAAGTTTCTTCGTTTTTAATTTAGAAATTAGTGGCACCACAATCACAGAAGGACAGTAACGGTTTCCAATGTCGTTTTGAATGACAAGCACAGGTCGGATTAAGCTCCTTTTGCCCTCATTATTTAAGTTGACGGCAAACACGTCTCCCCTTTTAACAGTTGCCAAACCCCTTACAGCCCGCATTAGCTTAACCCCCTAACCCGCTTTCTTCCACTAGCAAAAGCAGCCTATTTTCTTCTAGCTGCCACTCTTCGTCAAGAATAATACCTAGGTTAATTAACTTCAAATAATCTGCCTTAAGCCTCTTCTCCGGATCCTTACTACTTTGTAGCCAATTTTTCAACCAAGCCAAGATACTCACCCGCTCGCTAGGATTTTTATTTTGCAAATCAGAAAAGTTATCGACTTTCTAATTTGCATAAGTGCAACTAAGGTCTTCCGCCACCGCTTATAAGCTTGGCACAAGCGAAGTTTTCTTTATCTAACAATATATATTTTAAATACGTCAGGGATGAGCCTATTCCTCCTTCGATTGCTGTCACTTCTTGGGAAATACTGACAAAAAAGGGCCCCGCATTGCGGAGACCCTTTACATTAATCTTCCTGCCCTTTAATACGGGCTACAGCCGCTTTATCAAATTCTACCTCAACTTTGTCAGCGATTCTTAGAATCAGACTGTTTTCCTTGATTTTAATAATCCGGCCATGAATTCCACCAATAGTAACGACACCGTCATTTACCTTGAGACTATTTAACATTTCTTGCCGCTTTTTTTGCTGTTTTTGTTGAGGTCTAATCATCAAGAAATAGATTATGGCAAAGAAAAACAGCAAGTACAGAATTGTCCCGGTCCACTGCTGCAAGCGGTTCACCTACCTTTCTCTCATTAGTAATAATGCCATATTCTACACCTAATTTCCAAAACCCTCTTTAATATTGTATCTTTCCAGAAATTCCTGCGCAAAATCCCTCAAGCTATCTTCCAAAATTGCTTTTCTGATCTTACCCATTAAATCGATAAGGAATGAAAGATTATGAATGGTAGTCAAGCGAATACCCAAAACTTCATCGGCCTTGAGTAAATGGCGGATATAAGCTCTGGAATAATTCCGGCAAGTATAGCAACCGCATTCCGGATCAAGGGGCGAAAAATCCCGCGCATATTGTGCATTTCTGACTACCAATTTGCCCTGGCTGGTCATAACAGTCCCATTTCTGGCAATGCGCGTCGGTAAAACACAGTCAAACATATCTACCCCGCGCAGGACACCTTCCACTAAACAGTCAGGGGAACCTACACCCATTAAATACCTGGGCTTATTGGCCGGTAAATGGGGTATTGTATGCTCTAACATTTCGTACATTAGTGGTTTGGGTTCACCAACACTTAACCCACCTATACCGTAACCTGGGAAATCCAATTGGGTAAGCTGTTTAGCACTTTCAACCCTCAGCTCCGGATAGACACTTCCCTGTACAATGCCAAACACAACTTGCTGCGGGTGGTTATGAAACTTTAAACAACGTTCTGCCCAGCGGCTTGTCCTTTCCATGGCCTTCTTAGCTTCCTCAAAAGAACAGGGGTAAGGTGCACATTCATCAAAGGCCATTGCAATGTCAGAGCCCAAAGCCATTTGAATTTCCATTGATATTTCCGGGCTGAAAAAATGTTTAGAACCATCGATATGTGAGCGGAAAGTTACCCCGTCATCGTTAATTTCCCGCAAATCGACCAGACTAAATACCTGGAATCCCCCACTGTCGGTCAATATCGGCTTGGGCCAATTCATGAAGCGATGCAACCCTCCTGCTTCGGCTACTAAATCATGTCCCGGCCTCAAGTAAAGATGGTAGGTGTTGCTTAAAATGATCTGTGCCCCTATCTCCTCCAATTCGTGAGGAGACATTGTTTTGACAGTAGCTTGGGTTCCCACGGGCATAAATACAGGTGTATCGATTTCGCCATGCGGTGTATATAGTTTCCCCACTCTGGCGCTGCTTTCAGTACTCTCTTTTAATACTTCAAAGCGGATACTCACATCATCACTCCTATAAAGCACAGGTTATAAAATCAACATCGCATCTCCAAAGCTAAAAAAGCGATACTTTTCTTTTACCGCAGTTTCATAGGCCTTCATAGTTAAATCTTTTCCTAAAAATGCACTAACTAACATTAACAACGTAGATTTGGGCAGATGAAAATTTGTTATAAGTCCATTTACTACCTTAAACTCATATCCGGGATAAATGAAAATATCTGTCCAGCCACTGGTCGGGATGATTTTCCCGTGCTCTTGCATCACTGTTTCCAAAGTCCGCACGGAAGTTGTCCCGACGGCAATAACTCTCCTGCCTTCTGCCACCGCATTTTGAATAATATTAGCGGATTTTTCCTCTATTTCATAGTACTCAGCGTGCATTTTATGTTCTTCAATTTCACTTACTTTTACGGGGCGGAAAGTTCCCAGGCCTACATGGAGCAGTACATGGCATATTTGCACTCCACTGCTACTGATCTTGTCAAGCAGCTCCGTAGTAAAATGCAACCCTGCGGTAGGAGCCGCGGCCGATCCCTCCCGGGAGGCATAAACCGTCTGGTAACGTTCTTGATCATCCAATTCGGACTTGATATATGGTGGAAGGGGCATTTTTCCTAAACGATGCAGGATATCTTCAAAAACTCCCTGGTAAGAAAAATGCAAAATGCGCCCTCCGCTTTCCGTCATAGTCACCGTTTCTGCCGTGAGCTCGCCATCACCAAAGATTATAGTAGTACCAGGTTTCACCCGTTTACCCGGCTTAACCAGCGCTTCCCACCGGGACATGCTGAGGCGCTTTAATAATACTACTTCTATCCGAGCCCCGCTATCTTTTTTAATTCCAAAAAGGCGAGCGGGGAGAACCCTAGTGTTGTTGAGAACCAAAACATCTCCGGGATGTAAATAACCTACAACTTCTTTAAAAATCCTGTGCTCAATGGTTCCTTTTTTCCTGTCAACCACCATTAAGCGGGAAATGTCTCTTGGGTAGACTGGTTTTTGTGCAATCAATTCTTCTGGTAAAAAGTAATCAAAATCTGCTACTCGCATTTAACGGGTGCTCCTTAATGGTAAGTCTCAATAGTTAAACGACCGTCATCTCTGCCTTGATTATAATATTGTAAGATAATCTCCCGGTAATTATACCCTGCTGCGGCCATTCCCCTGGCCCCCCACTGGCTCATGCCCAAACCATGGCCATGTCCCTTTCCCTTTATAACAACCTTTTCAAAGACTTTAGGAATTGACCTGTTGGAGTTATCGCCTTTAACAAAGTATTTAGCTTCTGGTCCGTTTAGATTTGTCAGAAATTTGCCTGCGCCTAGAACTTGAAAATCTTTTGTTACATTATAGGTGTTTTTTTCGTTTCGCCCATTTAAAACTGTCACCGTGGAATCTAATTGCAGATCAAATAACGTACTTTTCAGGCCCAATACCGACCGAATTCCGTCTTTAGTAAAGGATTTAATTCCCCCGGTTCCTACAAAATCCAATCTGGTCACTCTGCCTGACAGCGTTTCAGCGTTTGTGTCCTTTTGATTTCTGGACAGATTAAAATCCAATATTTCTCCGATTTCAACCTTATTACTGCTTTTGGCATTCCAGCCCGCTATTTTTTCACGCAATTCATCCCTGGTAAGGTTAGTCTCCCATTGATAACTGTTAGCGGGCCATCCTCCAGGAGTCTGGTAGGGATAGCTTACAGCATACTCATCCCAGGGTGAAGCCACTGCTCGAAGATAGGGGAGCTTTTCGTTCCAGACATTTTCGCTGTTTTCGGTGTATCCCCCTGAATTGGCATGAAAGAAGGCCCTGATCAACTCCCCGTTATAGTAAATTACCAAACCTTTGGTAGAATCAACAGCTTTTTTCACATTACTCCAACCTGGCAAACTTTCAGCATCATATCCCTTGTAAACTTGGGTGTTAGTATCGATTCCCACGTCAAACCTGGTGCTCTTTCCTTTATTGCTTAGGGCATAGGATCTGGAAACTATAGCTTGAGCTTTTAGTGCTTCCAAAGGAGCAGATGTCCCCATTTCACTGCCAACCACACCATATAAATACTTTTCAATGTTCAAGCTATTGACCACTAAAATGCCGTTTGTTTCATTCTGAAAAAGCAAGTTATCCCGGTACTGCACATTTTGGAAGCGAAAGACATTAGTTTGCGTATTATCAACCGGAGTTAGAAGTATAGGGCCTAGGTAAGGTGTTTCGATAGCCACATCTTCCTTCAAAACTTTGAGATTATACCCTTCTTTACGAATTGTCCAACGTTCACCCTTTTGGGGTAACCCGATTGGCAGGCCGGAAGCTGCATCCAACAGCTGGTATTCGCCTTGCATCACCCTAAATTCTGCCTGGTTTAACTGGCTGGCTAAACCCACACGAATTATAATGCTCTCTTCGGCAAAAACAGGTTTAAGCAAAAACAGCAAAAAAAATAAAGGGGAGAAAATAAATAGAACTTGTTTCAACATTCACACCTCTGCATGCAATCTTATCTACTGATTTTTCGACAACTTCTTCAAGAATTCCTGCCCTATTTATTCCCATCTTCACCCTTTACTTTAACCTGGAGTTTTTCTGCTTCTTTTTGCCTTGCTTCGTTGGAAAAATCCTCATTCTTTTTCCCAGCCTGCGTTCTTTTCTTGAGTTGCTCCGGAAGTTCGGTCACATCTTCTTCTTTCTGAACAAATCCCGGCCCAAACTGTGGAGGGTTGTTACCCGGAGATTCTTGTTTTTCTTTAACGTCTTTCTTCAGCTCCTTGGACCGTTGTTGCGGCGTAGAATCAGGATTCCTTTTTCCATTAACATCTTCCCGTTTATCATTTTTGTATGCCCCAATTTCTATTTTTAAACCTTTCCCCTGAGACGTATTTTCTATCTGATTTTCTGTTTTATTTCCTACTTCAATTTTTTCATGGGACCCAGCCCTTTCCGGTTCCCGTTTTGGTTCTTTGCCCTCATCCTGATTTCTCTTTAATTCCTTCCGTTGTAACTTAGCCTTAACCTCTTCTTCCAGCTTCGCAATATCTTTTTCATGGGCTGCCTTTTGAATCAGCTGTTTTAAATCACCACCGGCTAAATTAATAGATTCTGTTAAACTTTCTTTTTTCATTTGTTCTTCAGTAATCTCAAGACCATCATTGACTGCTTCCAAGAAAACCAAATATTTCCCGGTCGATAAACCAACAGCATGGGCTTTGGACCGCACTTGGTCGCTGGCGCTAATTACTTCCACTTGGGCAGCTATACTTTTGGCTTGTAAAACTTTTCTCGCTTTTTCTGCATATAGCTGCTTTTCATTTTGATGGTTTTCTGTCAACGGTACATAGGTAATTAAAATATTTTGTATATTTGTATCAGGTTCCAAATAGCCTAGCGTTACTGCCTGTTCAATAATCCGTTCTACCGCATTCTCTCCTGGAAGCCCTAGCAGTTTTAGTTCGTTTAGCACTTTTTGGCCGTCAGAATTTAAAGCTTTGGCAGATACCACTTGCCGATTAATTCCTAATCCCAGTTCGATGCTTGGATTAATATCAACCGTGAGGTAAGAGGCAACAGGAAGCTCTGTAGGATGTAAAGTAAGCGCAAATTGGTAAACAAAAGGAGTAATTACAAGAAAAACTATAAGAGCGGCAACGGCAGCTAGCTTAGTCCTTCGGGAAAATTGCCATAACCCGCCGGCCTCGGGGAATGTAATCTCATCTCCAAGTTCCGGCCACCCTTTTCCTTTTGTCAGCTTAACTTTCACGAACTCCCCGGTCGGAGTCAACACTACAGCAGCGCCTCTATCAAATTCAATTACCAGACCTTTTCTGCTCCTAGACACTGGGCTCGCCCCTTCCGGCTAATTCTTTTATATACTCCTTCAGATAAGGAAAATCGTTGATCAGTATAATTGTTAAAGCAATAATATATTTTCTTTGTCTCTCTAAAGTTTTTCTGCTTACACCCACCCTGGCCTCCAAAAACTTAAGAGGAAGTTCCTTCTTAGCCAGTAAGTAATGTCGCAACATCTGATCACCGGCAATTAACCAGGCGGCCTCCATAGCCCTGACTCTGGCATCCTCATGTTTTGGTGATATATGTACTAATTCCTGCATGGAGATACCAAATTGCTTGAGTTTATCCTGGTATTGGATAATCTCCTGCCGGCGTTCCCTGGCCTCATCTTCCATCTGATATCTTCTGGCAGCCTCGTTTATTTCAAATGACTCTAATTCATTTATTTCTTCATCTTTGGTTATCAAACTGGAAATAGGAACCGCATTATTTTTTTGTTCCTTTCGGTAATAATCAATTAGTCTTCTTTTTATAACCAATTCGGCGAAGGATAAAAAATTTGCCCCTTTGGTGAGATCGTAATTGTCAATAGCTTCGTTAAAAGCAATTAAGCTGATGCTTCCTTCTTCGGTTGAAGGATCAATGTACTGCCCGCTGACTTTGGAGGCTACCTTGTATACAAATGGCATATATTTTTTAATGAATTTTTCTCTGGCCAAATCATCTCCAGCTTGAGAGGCCTCTAACATTACCTGCAGTTCATTGTTTTTCAGTGAGGAATCGCTCGCGCTAGAAAAAATCCACAATAACCTCACCTCTTTCCCTATATATTTCGGGAGTTTTAGATCCTTTCATGGGGTCGGTTTTAGTGTCTGAACAACAAATTTAAGATTATTGTCAAAATAATGCTAAGCAATACAGATGTTGCCAAGGGAAAGTAAAAAGTAAAATTGCCTTTTTGCAAAAAAATATCCCCCGGTAATTTACCTAAAAAAGGAATTTTACCAGCTGCCAGAATTATTAGCCCTAAAATTAGTAAAAAAAGTCCAAGCACAGCTATTGTTTTGCCGATGGCGCTAAAATCAAACATTTTGACCACCTTTCAAATGTTCTTTGCAGGCTTAAGAACCTTCATTTCCAAAAAATTGGCCAACCCCACCGCATCTTCCAGGCTAAAACAAGGTATATCCAAATTCAAGTCAACATCGGTAACAACCGCCATCAATTCTTCCGGCGGGCAGACCAAATCATCGCTGACTGCCTTACGCAATATTTCTATTTTAGGTTTGTTCCCCTTTTTGTAACCTTCCGTTATAATCAGATCCACGTTTTGTATTAACTCCGCGATTTCATCCAAGTTTTTTTCTTTTTCCACTTTTTCTATTAATGCCATTTTATGAGGGGAGGAGATAACCGTAACGTCAGCGCCGGCCTCTGCATGCCGCCAAGTATCTTTGCCGGGTTGGTCAATTTCAAAATCGTGGCAGTGGTGTTTTATGGTTGCCACCCGATATCCCCTTTTTTTTATTTCTTTAAGCAGTTTCTCCAAATAAGTTGTTTTTCCACTGTTTGATCTGCCAACAACTGAAACTATGGGTATCATCATTGTACCTCTTCTCTGTTATTTGCCCTCTTTACCAAAATGACAGTGGGGAAAAGTGCATACTTCACAATTTAGGCAAAGACCGCCGTGGCCTAATTTTACTAAATCCTGCCTGCTCAGTTTTTCGCCGCATAAGACTCTGGGCAATACCAGATCGAAAATGGTAGTTTTAGCGTACATTACACAACCTGGCAGACCCAAGATTGGCATTCCATCCAAATAGGCTAACATAAACATGGAACCCGGTAGTACAGGAGCCCCGTAAGCTATAATTTCAGCGCCTGCACTCTTAATTCCTGTAGGAGTTAAATCGTCAGGGTCTACCGACATCCCCCCTGTTGTCAAGACCAGGTCTACCCCTTCCGCTTTTAACTCTCTAACTGCTTGAGCAATTTTTTCCACATCGTCTGGAACAAAAACCTGTTTATGAAGACTGGAACCAAACTGCTCCAACTTGCTTTTGATGACAGGCCCAAAGGCATCTTTAATCCTGCCGTAATACACTTCACTCCCGGTTGTAACTAAACCAGCCCTAACTTTGTGTAAAGTCTTGACACTTATTATCCCTTGAATTGAGGAGCAAATTCTTTCCGCTTCTACTATTTTTTCCTCGGCGATTACCAGCGGCACTACCCTGCAGCCTGCAACTTGCTGACCGGCTTTCACCATACGGTTAGTGTGTAACGTAGCTATAATCAATTGATCTATTCCGTTTATTAACTCCAAACTGTTGACATCTACTTTAAGTAAACCGTCGGCAGCAGCTGTTAAATTCACTTTTCCTTCTTTCGGTTCACTTAAGTTGAGCCCTGAGCCGGCAGCAGCCTTAGCTAGCCTAAGGGCGGCATCGTTTTCATGCAACATTCCTTCCTGGTTTTCCCAAACATAGATATGGGCCTTTCCCAGATCCAGTAACTTAGGAACATCTTCTTGCCTTATTATATGACCCTTGCGGAAAGCAGGTCCTTTACTTTCACCGGGGACTATTCTGGTTATATCATGGCATAAAATCATCCCAACGGCTTCTTCAACCTTAACTTTCTTCAATTGAAAACCCTCCCTTTTTCAGAAAAACAATAATTATTTCGCGTAATCCAGTCATAAAACTGATTGGCCTGTTAGTCAGCATATTTTTAAAAATCAAGGGTCTCCTGTAATTCTTTTTTATATGGCAATCCCAGATGCCGGAAAGCCATCTCCGTTACAGTTCTACCTCTAGGGGTACGGTTTAAAAAACCCAATTGAAGCAGATAGGGCTCATATACATCTTCTATAGTCTCAGCTTCTTCTCCAATCGTAGCAGCCAAGGTATCCAAACCAACAGGACCGCCACTGAATTTATTGATTATGGAGAGCAATAATTTACGGTCGATGCTGTCCAGCCCAATTGAGTCTACTTCTAACATATTCAAAGCAGCTCTTGCTAAATCCAAATCAATTTTACCCTTGCCCTTAACCTGTGCAAAATCCCTAACACGTTTTAACAATCTATTGGCAATTCTGGGTGTACCTCTAGACCTGCGGGCAATTTCCCGAGCCCCTTCGGGATCAATTGGTATCTGCAGAATGTGGGCAGCTCTATTTACAATATCACTAAGCTCATCATTATTATAAAACTCTAATCGGCAAATAACACCAAACCTATCCCGGAGGGGTGAAGTTAAAAGCCCCGCGCGGGTTGTAGCACCAACTAAAGTAAATTTAGGTAAATCCAGGCGAATGGAGCGTGCGCTAGGTCCTTTGCCTATCAAAATATCCAGGGCAAAATCCTCCATTGCAGGATATAATACTTCCTCTACACTCCTGTTCAACCGGTGGATCTCATCAATAAATAACACATCGCCCTCCTGGAGATTGGTTAGTAGAGCCGCTAGATCACCGGCCCGTTCAATAGCAGGTCCCGAGGTAATACGTATTTGCACCCCCAATTCATTGGCCACTATGTTGGCCAAAGTAGTCTTGCCCAAACCGGGCGGCCCGTACAACAGGAGGTGATCCAAAGCTTCACCCCGAAGCTTTGCCGCTTGAATAAATATGCGCAGGTTTTCTTTTACCTTGGTTTGGCCAATGTATTCACTTAGCGTGCGGGGTCGCAAGCTGCCTTCCACTTCAAGATCTTCTTCGCGAAATTGATTTGTTAATAGACGCTCCTCCACCAGTTTGCCCCCTTACATTTTGGCAATTTCTTTTAAAACTAATTTTATCAATTGATCAAGCGACATTTCATCCCTTTGATTTTGTAAAACCGCTTGTAACCTGGGCTCTATCTCTTTTTGACTATAGCCTAGGCTTAACAAAGCTGCTAAAGCATCTCCATAGGAACTGCTTACAGTTTGGTTTACAGGAACTCTTTCTTTGAGATCAAATGACGTAGATTTAGCTATTTTATCTTTTAACTCCAGTATTAGTCTTTGAGCAGTCTTTTTACCTATTCCGGGCAACTGGGTTAAAACAGCGAGCTGCTCTTCCATAATTGCCCGCACCAGCTTTTCCCTTTCAATAGCTGCTAATATTCCCAAGGCAACTTTTGGGCCAACCCCGCTCACTTCTAACAGCAATTCAAATATTTCTTTATCTGATGCGTCAGTAAAACCGAAGAGTTGGACCTGATCTTCCCTTATGTGAAAATAAGTATGCAATACAACTTCTTCCCCTGCAGGAGGTAGTTGATATACAATATTGGCCGGAACTGAAACCTGGTAGCCGACACCATTCACCTCCACAATTACGTTATCTTGCCCTAACGATACAACCTTTCCGCGCAAAAATGCTATCATCTAATCATCCTTTGCCTGCAATATATTTTTTACTCTGTAAGAATGACCGTGGCAAATTGTAATTGCTAATGCATCAGCCACATCATCAGGCTTCGGCACCTTCTCCAAATTCAGGATAAGCCGAACCATTTCTTGCACCTGCTGTTTTTCTGCCCTGCCATATCCAACAACTGCTTGTTTGACTTGCAAAGGCGTATACTCGGCCACAACCATTTTATTATTTGCTCCCGCCAAAAGCACTACCCCTCTGGCCTGTCCCACGGCTAATGCTGTTTTTGAATTCTTATTAAAAAACAATTCTTCAACAGCAAGATGCTCCGGCTTATAGAAAGAAATCAATTCCTGTAAACCAGAGTACAACATTTTTAACCGTTCTGCTAAAGGTATTTTGCTGCAGGTTTGAATACTCCCGTAATCTATTACAGTAAATTTATTACCTTTGAATTGAACTATTCCATAACCGGTAATAGCGGTTCCCGGATCAATCCCTAGAATAAGCATTTTCAAATTCCCCTTTCCGAAAACTTATTCGACAAATGCAAGGGGATACCTGCAATACAACAAAAATACGGCCTAAGGCCGTATTTTCATTATACTATTCATACTCATCTAAACTATCCAAAGCTTCCAAAAGTTCCGCTTCACTGGAAAAATCAAGAAGGCCCCTGTAAACCTTCTCCTGCCATTCCGCCGGCAAACTTTGAATCCTGATGTCGGTAATCCTTTCCAAACCACCATTAACTCCTACCGGTCCCTTAAATACCGCTAAAAATTCCCCTGCCGCAGCCAAATGCCTTTTTTCTGCATCCTCAGGACAAAGTTCATCTATTCGCCGTTCAATTCTAACACTGTTTAAATTGCTTTCTATACTCCATCCTTCTTCACTGGGAAATTGGATTTTTAACTCCGCAAGTCTTTTATCATCCAAGATTGTTTTGAATTCCTGTTCTTTTACCGTATGGTTACATATCTCATAGTGTTTATAAATTTCCACCAAACCTAGAGATTCGTCTTTTACACTTGCCGGTTCTGTCTCCTTTATTTCTGAAGTAAAATCCGGTGCAATAAGTCCTGGGGTTATAAAATAAAAAAGAGTAAAACTTAAAATGGCTATTATTCCAAGTGCCAGGTAAATATAACTATACTTATCCCATTTCAAGGTATAATCCCTCCGCAGTATTTCTAATTGGCTAGTATTACCAATTAGTCAGGGATATATACCTTTAGCAAAACGCTAGTGTATAATCTTTTCTATTGTTATAGACAAAATAGCCCAAAAGGGCTATTTTAAGCTAGCTGGTCGGCTATGGAATCATCTAACTCAAAATTGGAGTAAACAGCTTGTACATCATCATGATCTTCCAATAAATCCATCAGTTTTAAGATTTGTTGTGCTTGCTCCAGATCACTAATTACTATACTGTTCTTGGGCACTTTAGTTATTTCTGCGGAACTAAAACATACTCCGGAAGCAGCCAAACTCTGCTTAACTTCTTCGAAGCTGTCAATTGAAGTATAGACAGTTAGCTGATCATCTTCTGTGTTGACATCATCCGCACCGGCTTCAATAGCCAGGAGAGCTAATTCCTCTTCATCCAGTCCGGAATTAGCCAGCTCTATAGTGATAACGCCTTTCGTTTCAAACATCCAGGCAACGCAACCGGTTTCTCCCAAACTGCCGCCGTTCTTAGAAAAAATATGGCGAATCTCCCCGGCGGTACGGTTACGATTATCGGTCATAATATTTAATAAGATAGCAACTCCAGCCGGTCCGTATCCTTCATATACAATCTCTTCGTAATTAGAACTCTCCAATTCCCCTGTCGCCTTCTGAATAATACGTTGAATATTATCGTTTGGCATATTATTTTCCCGGGCTTTTTGTAAAACAGCCTTGAGGCGGGGATTTCCTTCAGGATCTGGTCCCCCTTGTTTTACGGCAACAATGATTTCACGGCCTATTTTAGTAAAAATTTTACCTTTTTTTTCATCCATTTTGGCCTTTTTATGCTTAATGTTAGCCCATTTAGAATGGCCCGACATAAAACCCCCCCTTTCTTCTGTCAGTCCTATGACATTTTAGCATAAAGCCCTTTTTCTTGCCAATACTATGAGTTTTAAAGTGTAAAAGGTGCGATAGGCGGCATGTGCCGTTTATGTTCACTTTTTTCGATTAAAGCTTTGATTCGTGTCAATACTCTTGGCTCAGCTGTGCCAGTCAGAATATATGCATCAAGTTCTTCGTAAGTGATGCCCATTTCCGTTTCATCAGTTTGATTTGCCCATAAACCGGCGGTAGGTGCTTTCATGATTATAGGTTCGGGTACTCCAAGGAATTTCGCCAAATCCCTCACCTGAGTTTTGACTAGATTCCCAATAGGCTCAATGTCAACTCCTCCGTCTCCATATTTAGTAAAATATCCAATAACAATTTCACTTTTGTTTCCTGTCCCAACCACCAGATAATTTCGTAAAGCAGCTTCATAGTATAAGGTAGTCATACGTAATCTAGGCTTAATGTTTGCCAATGCCAAACTTTTGTTTTCCTCTTTATCATCATTTCCATTGAGGGCAGTAATCAAGGCAGCATACGTCCGGTCTAAGTTAATGACTTTATAGGGAATACCAAAATGTTCGGCAACAAGCTTTGCATCTGCTTCATCTTGGGGATTACTATGGCAAGGCATTATTAACCCTAAACAATCGTTGGGAAATGCTTTTTGACAAAGAGCCATAACAACAGATGAATCAATTCCACCGGATAGACCAACAACCGCCCCTTTGGCCCCTGCTTCCTTGACTTTTTCCCTCATCCAGTTAACGATATTGTCCGTAAGTACTTGATAATCCATTTTATCCCTCCTACTTTGGTTTTTGAGAATATCTTAAAGCATTCGCTCTGAAACCACAAGGCAATTGCAAAAATATCGTAAAAGCTCCTTCGTTTGAATGAGGACTAGACTACCCTGACAAACTTTTATCAGCCCGCATGTATTACGGAGCAGGATCGGTTTCCCCAGCCGTCGGCAGCGGTGCTGCAGGTCAAAGGCGTAGGAGCTTGTCCAGAGCGAAATAATACATGCGGACTTTGTCAACAAGTTGAAGCTCCTTCGTTTGAAGGAGCTTTATTTTTACTCGTGGGGCAATTTAAATAATTCGGTTGTCAAATAGCGTTCACCGGTATCCGGAGCGACCACTACTACTACCTTTTCTTTCCCTAACGTCTTAGCCTGTTGCAATGCGGCATAGACAGCAGCACCTGAAGAAATGCCAACGAGTAAACCTTCCTCTTTGGCAAGTCTGCGTGCGGTCTCCATAGCATCTTCATTGCTAACTGGAACAATTTCGTCAATAACATCTGTATTTAGTACTTTCGGAACAAATCCTGCACCAATACCCTGAATTTTATGGGCACCAGGTTGGCCTCCAGACAGAACAGGGGAAGCCGCAGGTTCTACAGCCACTATCTTCACTGTGGGAATGTGTTGTTTTAGCACTTCCCCCACTCCTGTTATTGTTCCACCTGTTCCAACTCCAGCAATAAAAGCATCTATTTTTCCCGCAGTCTGCTCATAAATCTCTTTCCCAGTAGTTTGCCTGTGAATCTCCGGGTTTGCTTCGTTTTCGAATTGCTGTGGCATAAAATACCCAGGATTATCCTGCACAATTTCCTGGGCTTTACTAATCGCCCCTTTCATTCCCTCGGAACCAGGAGTTAAAATAAACTCAGCACCAAAAGCTGCCATAAGTTTTCTTCGTTCAATGCTCATAGTCTCGGGCATCACTAAAATAAGACGATACCCTCTGGCAGCTGCGACCATAGCCAGTCCAATACCAGTATTCCCGCTGGTGGGCTCCACAATTACTGAACCTTCTTTCAAGAGCCCCTGTTCTTCAGCGTTTTTAATCATGCTGTACGCAATGCGGTCTTTAACACTGCTGGCAGGATTGTAAAACTCAAGTTTAACAAATACAGTAGCATCTTCCGGACCGGTTAACTTGTTGAGTCTAACCATGGGAGTAAATCCAATTAACTCTGTAACATTATTGACGACGCGCATTTCCATTCTCCTTTTCTTAGTTATTTTATCGGATTTTATGTATATAATACTATCAATAGATTACCAAGATGTCAAACCATTTAGAAAAAATAGCCATGCCATTACATGACTACTCATACATTATTTTCACCTACGATAAGCTGTTTCAATCTTGCTACCAGTTGTTCTACATGGTGAGGTAACGGCTCTCCTTTAACACCAATAATTTCTATATTAGATCGATTTATGGGCAATATAATTTTAAGGGCCGGACTTTCACCAATGGCCTTTGCCATAGCAGGAGTTAATTCTCCTAGCATAGAATTTGCAACTAAGATCGATATGGTTCCCACAATAATTTGGACGTTTTTTACATTTTGCACAATGGCATTTTCTCCTGAAGCGCCGTCATTCGCACCAGCTTTTAGCATCGCCGAAGTGGCCAGCGCATTAGTCCCAAGCGCAATTATTTCAATTTTGTCACCAAGTTCTTGCCTTATTTTTTCAGTTAGATTTTTGCCTATACCTCCACCCTGGCCGTCAATAATTGCAATTTTCATATTTGATCTACCCCTAACCTGATGGTTTAACAGGTTAATTCTAACATAAATTATGTCTTTCTTCTTACAATTAGATAAAAAAAATCCTCGGTTCAACCGAGGAATGAGGGATATGTTTGAACGGGAGGTTCTAAGCTACCTTACTACAAATATATCGTAAATTTCAAAAGCACGTAACCGGCCTACCTTCCTATTTTGTTTTAGGACGGTCCTATTATTCTATGGGACCATGTTTATTGGAAGGCAGCTTTTTATATACTGCCATCATCGTTATATACCCTGCACTGAAATATTAAGGGCCCGGATAATATCCAGGCCCAAAAATTAGGTTCTGGCAGTGACCTACTCTCCCAGGGCTCGTGCCCTAGTACCATCGGCGCTGGAGGGCTTAACTTCCGTGTTCGGAATGGGAACGGGTGTATCCCCTCCGCTATTACCACCAGAAATGCTTTATTCATTTTTAGCGCCACCTCCAGCGCCGAACTCGGCGTCCCACAGGGACTCCCTCGCTTCGCTCGGTCGCTGGTGACTTAACTTCCGTGGGCGGATTGTGTTCGGGTGTATCACTCCGCCATTACCACCAGAAGTACCTTATTCTGCTTGCTTTGTGATCAGCCTTCAGCTTCCCAATCATTTCTTTTTAGTCTTTTTGTTTTTAGCTGACAGCTGATGGCTGACAGCTGCCGGCTATTTTGTTCTCTCAAAACTGCACAGCGATTATTGGCTTTAAAGGATTCTTGCCTCTCAGCTGCCAGCTGATGGCTTTTATGGTCAAGCCCTCGACCAATTAGTACTAGTCAGCTCCACGCCTTACGGCGCTTCCACTCCTAGCCTATCTACCTGGTATTCTTCCAGGGGTCTTACTGGACTACTCCATGGGAAACCTCATCTTGAGGGGGGCTTCGCGCTTAGATGCTTTCAGCGCTTATCCCTTCCAGACTTAGCTACCCAGCTGTGCCGTTGGCACGACAACTGGTACACCAGCGGTCTGTCCACCCCGGTCCTCTCGTACTAGGGGCAGCTCCTCTCAAGTTTCCTACGCCTGCGACGGATAGGGACCGAACTGTCTCACGACGTTCTGAACCCAGCTCACGTACCGCTTTAATGGGCGAACAGCCCAACCCTTGGGACCTACTTCAGCCCCAGGATGCGATGAGCCGACATCGAGGTGCCAAACCTCCCCGTCGATGTGGACTCTTGGGGGAGATAAGCCTGTTATCCCCGGGGTAGCTTTTATCCGTTGAGCGACGGCCCTTCCACTCGGTACCGCCGGATCACTAAGCCCGACTTTCGTCCCTGCTCGACTCGTCAGTCTCGCAGTCAAGTCCGTTTCTGCCTTTACACTCTCCGGATGATTTCCAACCATCCTGAACGAACCTTTGGGCGCCTCCGTTACTCTTTGGGAGGCGACCGCCCCAGTCAAACTGCCCACCTGACACTGTCCCAACACCCGTTTAGGGTGCCTGGTTAGAATTCCGGTACCTCAAGAGTGGTATCCCAACGCCGACTCCACTGAAACTTGCGTCCCAGCTTCTAAGTCTCCCACCTATTCTGTACATGACGTACCAAAACCCAATGTCAGGCTACAGTAAAGCTCCACGGGGTCTTTCTGTCCTGTCGCAGGTAACCCGCATCTTCACGGGTACTACAATTTCGCCGAGCCCCTCGTTGAGACAGTGCCCAGATCGTTACGCCTTTCGTGCGGGTCGGAACTTACCCGACAAGGAATTTCGCTACCTTAGGACCGTTATAGTTACGGCCGCCGTTTACTGGGGCTTCGGTTCAAAGCTTCTCCTTTCGAATAACCTTTCCCCTTAACCTTCCAGCACCGGGCAGGCGTCAGCACCTATACTTCATCTCCTCGATTTAGCAGGCACCTGTGTTTTTGGTAAACAGTCGCCTGGGCCATTTCTCTGCGACCTCCTCTCGCTCGTATTTGCTCTATACTCACGATACCGAGGTACCCCTTCTCCCGAAGTTACGGGGTCATTTTGCCGAGTTCCTTAACGAAGGTTCTCTCGCGCGCCTTAGGATTCTCTCCCTACCTACCTGTGTCGGTTTACGGTACGGGCACCCATTCCCCTCGTTAGAGACTTTTCTTGACAGTTTGGGATCAGTTAGTTCGCTACTTCTCTTTCGCTCCCCGTCACCTCTCAGGCCTCTCGTGAGACGGTTTTGCCTGTCTCACACCCTACTGGCTTGGACGCACTCTTCCAACCGTGCGCTTAACCTACCCTCCTGTGTCATCCCTTCCTCAAGCGGTTAATGGGTGGCATCGGATTCTCAACCGATTATCCATCGCCTACGCCTTTCGGCCTCGGCTTAGGTCCCGGCTTACCCTGGGTGGACGAGCCTTCCCCAGGAACCCTTAGGCTTTCGGCGAAGAGGATTCTCACCTCTTTTTTCGCTTACTCATACCGGCATTCTCACTCCTGTTTGCTCCACCATGCCTTTCAGCACGACTTCTACGCTAACAGGACGCTCCCCTACCCAAGGAAACATGTCACTGCTATCTTTGGACTTTGAACTTTAGCCCCTTGGTAACATTTTTTCGCAAATCCTTCCCTCTTTTGTATTCCTTTTTAGTCTTTCTTCGGTTGATTTGCGAAATTAAATGCTTGGCTTTGTTCTTCTCCCAAAAACACCAGTGACACGTCCCCTTGCCAAAGCTTCGGTGGTGAACTTGAGCCCCGTTACATTTTCGGCGCAGGGCCACTCGACCAGTGAGCTATTACGCACTCTTTAAATGGTGGCTGCTTCTAAGCCAACATCCTGGTTGTCTGGGCAACTCTACATCCTTTTCCACTTAGTTCACACTTCGGGACCTTAGCTGTTGGTCTGGGCTGTTTCCCTCTCGACCATGAATCTTAGCACCCATGGTCTGACTCCCAGGCTAAATTTATGGCATTCGGAGTTTGAGAAGGTTCGGTAACCTGTTTGGGCCCCTAGCCTATTCAGTGCTCTACCTCCATAAATCATCGCCCGAGGCTAGCCCTAAAGCTATTTCGGGGAGAACCAGCTATCTCTGGGTTCGATTGGCATTTCACCCCTACCCCACGTCATCCGCCGACTTTTCAACGTCGGTCGGTTCGGGCCTCCACGAAACATTACTCCCGCTTCACCCTGCACATGGGTAGATCACTCAGTTTCGGGTCTACGACAACAAACTTCCGCCCTATTCAGACTCGCTTTCGCTCCGGCTCCGCTTCCTTCCGCTTAACCTCGCTTGTTATCGTAACTCGCCGGTCCGTTCTACAAAAAGTACGCGGTCATACCCTCTCGGGTACTCCCACTGCTTGTAAGCACACGGTTTCAGGTCCTCTTTCACTCCCCTCCCGGGGTGCTTTTCACCTTTCCCTCACGGTACTTCTCCGCTATCGGTCGCTAAGGAGTATTTAGCCTTGGGAGGTGGTCCTCCCTGCTTCCCACGGGGTTCCTCGTGTCCCGTGGTACTCAGGATACTCTCTTTAAGTCTTCCGCTTTCGCCTACAAGGCTTTTACTTCCTGTGGCGGGCCTTTCCAGACCTCTTCGGCTAGCTTCCAACTTATTTACCGAGAGTCCTTCAACCCCAAAAGCTTTCGCTCTTGGTTTGGGCTCTTCCCCTTTCGCTCGCCGCTACTTAGGAAATCGATTATTCTTTCTCTTCCTCTGGGTACTAAGATGTTTCAGTTCCCCAGGTTCGCTCCTCTATGCCTATTTTCTTCAGCATAGGGTTACGGGATATTACTCCCGTAGGGTTCCCCCATTCGGGTATCTCCGGATCTCGGCCTGCTTGCGGCTCCCCGAAGCTTTTCGCAGCTTACCACGCCCTTCTTC
Organism: Zhaonella formicivorans; assembly: GCF_004353525.1. NCBI lineage: Bacteria > Bacillati > Bacillota > Clostridia > Neomoorellales > Zhaonellaceae > Zhaonella > Zhaonella formicivorans. Next base: position 639,827 of record NZ_CP085524.1, on the reverse strand, counting down.
GCCTCTTAGCGCCTAGGCATCCTCCGTGTGCCCTTCCTAGCTTGACCATCCTTGAGTTTTGAGTTTTGAGTGTTGAGTTTTGAGTTTTTTTCAACTCTTAACTCTTCACTTTTAACTCTTAACTCTTGACTCGCCTAGTGGATTGAATCCTTTTTTCTACCTGCGTGTACTACTTCTCGCTTCCTCTCGTTCGCTTTCCGTAGTCACTTCCTCGCTGTGCAGTTTTCAAAGAACATCCTTTTGCTTTCAGGTATTACTTACTGCTCTGGCCTTCAGCTCTCAGCTGTCAGCTTTTTTCCCAAGTTCTTCTCTTGGGTCTTTTGGCTGACAGCTGCCAGCTGTTCGCTGACCTTTTGTCATACCTTAAAGCTAAGTGGTGGAGATGAGCGGAATCGAACCGCTGACCCCCTGCTTGCAAGGCAGGTGCTCTCCCAGCTGAGCTACACCCCCACTTTTCTAGTGTTGAGTTTTGAATTTTGAGTTTTGAGTTATTTTTTTCAAACTCAATACTCAACTCCCTTAACTCAAAACTAGTTTCTGGTGGGCCTAGGTGGACTTGAACCACCGACCTCACGCTTATCAGGCGTGCGCTCTGACCAGCTGAGCTATAGGCCCTTATTCGCTTAGGTATTACTTACTGCTCTGGCCTTCAGCTCTCAGCTCTCAGCTTTTTCCCAAGTTCTTCTCTTGGGTCTTTTGGCTGACGGCTAATCGCTGACCTTTTGTCATACCCCAGAGACTTCTGGTCTCTGAAAACTAAACAGTGGTTTTTTATGCCCGATTATCGACCTGGAGTGCTCTTTGGTATTACTTCTTGGCCCAGCCTTCAGCTATTAGCTATCAGCTATCAGCTATCAGCTTTTTTCCCAAGTTTTTCTCTTGGGTCTTTTTGCTGTCGGCTGTCGGCTGTTGGCTGACCTTTTGTCATACCCTTAAGCTTTTCTCCTTAGAAAGGAGGTGATCCAGCCGCACCTTCCGATACGGCTACCTTGTTACGACTTCACCCCAATCACCAACCCCACCTTCGACGGCTGCCCCCTTGCGGTTAGCTCACCGGCTTCGGGTGTTGTTAGCTTTCGTGGTGTGACGGGCGGTGTGTACAAGGCCCGGGAACGTATTCACCGCGGCATGCTGATCCGCGATTACTAGCGATTCCGGCTTCATGCAGGCGAGTTGCAGCCTGCAATCCGAACTGAGAGCTGCTTTTTGGGATTCGCTCCGGATCACTCCTTCGCCTCCCTCTGTACAGCCCATTGTAGCACGTGTGTAGCCCGGATCATAAGGGGCATGATGATTTGACGTCATCCCCACCTTCCTCCGGTTTGTCACCGGCAGTCCCTTTAGAGTGCCCAACCTCACTTGCTGGCAACTAAAGGTAGGGGTTGCGCTCGTTGCGGGACTTAACCCAACATCTCACGACACGAGCTGACGACAACCATGCACCACCTGTCTCCCTGTGCCAAATGGCTATTTCCACTTTCGTGTGTTTCAGGGGATGTCAAGACCCGGTAAGGTTCTTCGCGTTGCGTCGAATTAAACCACATGCTCCACCGCTTGTGCGGGCCCCCGTCAATTCCTTTGAGTTTCAGCCTTGCGGCCGTACTCCCCAGGCGGGGTACTTAGTGCGTTTGCTACGGCACAGAAGGGGTCGATACCTCCTACACCTAGTACCCATCGTTTACGGCGTGGACTACCAGGGTATCTAATCCTGTTTGCTCCCCACGCTTTCGCGCCTCAGCGTCAGGGTTAGGCCAGAAAGTCGCCTTCGCCACTGGTGTTCCTCCTAATATCTACGCATTTCACCGCTACACTAGGAATTCCACTTCCCTCTCCTACCCTCAAGTTAACCAGTTTCAGATGCAACCTCTCGGTTGAGCCCAGAGTTTTCACACCTGACTTAATTAACCGCCTACACGCCCTTTACGCCCAGTAATTCCGGACAACGCTCGCCCCCTACGTATTACCGCGGCTGCTGGCACGTAGTTAGCCGGGGCTTCCTCTTTAGGTACCGTCACCTATACCGCTTTTCGCAGCATAGACTTCGTCCCTCTTGACAGAGCTTTACGACCCGAAGGCCTTCTTCACTCACGCGGCGTTGCTGCGTCAGGGTTCCCCCCATTGCGCAATATTCCCCACTGCTGCCTCCCGTAGGAGTCTGGGCCGTGTCTCAGTCCCAGTGTGGCCGGTCACCCTCTCAGGCCGGCTACCCATCGTCGCCTTGGTAGGCCGTTACCCCACCAACTAGCTAATGGGACGCGGGCTCATCCTATTGCGGTAGCTTATTCCAGAGGCCTCCTTTTCCTTGCCCCAAGATGCCTTGGGACAAGCTTATCCGGTATTAGCACCGGTTTCCCGCTGTTATCCCGGTCAATAGGGTAGATTGCCCACGCGTTACTCACCCGTCCGCCACTAGCCTTTACTTATAGCAAGCTATTCATAAAGGCCCGTTCGACTTGCATGTGTTAGGCACGCCGCCAGCGTTCGTCCTGAGCCAGGATCAAACTCTCCATAGATATCTAGGCTATCAGCTTCCAGTTTTCAGCCTTCAGCTAAAAACTTTCCGCTGCCTTTTTTCTTGGTTTGTTCAATCGGCTCGATTGTCTTCTCTTCACGAGTTTCTCTTTCGATTCATTTCTTCGCCAGCCCCACTCTAGCTGATAGCTATGAGCTCTTGGCTGACGGCTAAAAGAATCGGGCATGTCGTCTTCCACTGTTCAGTTTTCAAAGACCAGCTAGCGGCTTGGGCTTTTGCCCCCGCGCGACAAAATTTATCTTACCATGTCGCAAGCTTTCTGTCAACTTCTTTTTTCTTCCCTCGCTGCATTTCCCGCAGCATCCTCTTTCCTTCTTCCTCCCCTGCACTCCCGCGCCGGGAATTCATATATTAGCACCTTTTATGAGCATTGTCAAATAGAATTTTGTTACCATGTGTCTTTCTACGTTGCCTCCGGTTGTGTAAATGCGTCTCAACCAACGGCGCTTCTTTACATTACCACATCTATTTTATTCTGTCAAATCGCAAAAATGCATATTAGGAGACATGTAGAAACATTTTTTATAAAACTTGCAAACGACACAAGAAAACACTTTTGTTAATTGCTATTACAAGCTTTTGCTTTTTATGTACAAAAGGCGGGGTTTATTTCCCCGCTTTAATAGATCAAAATTTCAAATTATAGTTTTGCACAATTTCTTTAGCTATACCCATGCGGACAGTTTTTAACGGATCTACTACCTGGCTTATTTCTAAATTGCCTGCAATGCTAAGCAATGAAACCAGATCGTTAAGTTTAAAGTCTGCTCGCTTTCCTAAAAAATCAACCATTGCATTTAAGGCTGAATCTGCAGCTTGATCTAAGTCTTCTGCGGAGGCTATTGTATACCAGGCTAACGGTGTTTCCAAAATCGGCCACATTTCTTGTTTCCCTTTAATTAAATCAACTGTGACCGTTACTTGCCCTGGAATTTCCACCCCACAAATAGATACCTCACCGTCACCCATAACGGCATGTAAATCTCCCATAGCCAGCATTGCTCCCGGCACAAAAACCGGCAAATAGACTGTACTTCCCTTCTTTATTAGTTTCGTATCCATATTTCCTCCATGCCGGCCAGGAGTTCCACAAGGTATATCTTCTTTTTCCGGCGCTGTGCCGATTACCCCAATCATGGGGTCAATGGGAATAGTAATTTTATCATTGAAAATAGCCTTGCCATCCTTTATGGGTACTATTTTCGTTTCTGTAGTGCTTAAAATTTTTCCTAGAGCCCCCATTTCAGGGACAGTCACCATGACACCTTGCTCAGCTACTTGAATATCATCAATCTTAACCGCCAACGTGTCACCTGGTTCAGCTCCGGCAATAGCGACCGGGCCTGTGGCAGGATTAATAGTTGCCCAGCCAATAGAACTGAATAAATCCCGTTCTGTTTTAATCTGATTACTAAAGCAGTCCATAGTAATAAATTTGATCACATCGCCAGGCTTTACTTCCGCTACAGGCTGATTTTTAGGGCTTAAAACATAAACAGCTTGTTCATCATTAATAATATGCATAATGGTACCTCGCTTTCCAAGCTACTGGTTTAAGGTTTTCGTAGTACCGGTTTGTTGCTCTCTTATTAATTTATGACGTAATGGTTTTCCTACAATAAAGTAAATTAATATTCCTACTATCGCCCAAGCAGTGCCCACGATATTGATTTGGGCTCCGGAGTAAAATAAAGTTAAACCAAAAACAACAATTACTACCAGCGGAGTAATTGGATAAAGCGGGCATTTGAAGGGCCTATGTAAATCCGACCGCTTCACCCTTAAGTAAATTAGGAGAATTGCCGCCATCATATAAATCAATGCATACCCAAACACACCAAGAAAAGCAGCCCAGGTCCAAGCTGTATTAGATACCATTGGTAATAACGAAATTATAACCATAGAAGCGCCGGTGATCCAAAGAGGTACTTCCGGAACACGGTTCTTAGGATGTAGGCGGGTGAAACTTTGGGGAAACCATCCCTCCCTAGCCATTGCATAAAGCATCCGCACCTGTCCAATCACACCGCCGTTAATTGTACTGAGAGAACCTGCGTAGGATTGAACGCTTAGCCAGAGAATACCTGCACCACCCAGAACTGCGGAACCAATGGATAATAACGGGGCATTAGTAGAAGTGTAAAGACTCCACTCGGACCAGGGAACCAAACCAAAAACTACTGTGGAAAAAGAGCCAAAAAGTACCGTTAAAAAAGTAGCTGCCCCAATTAAAGCTTTAGGTATATCCTTTTCCGGGTTAACTGATTCTTCAGCCATAGTTGTTACAATCTCAAAACCACAGAAGGCAATAACCACATAAGGCAAAGTTTTTAGGAACGGCAATACGGTACCGTTAGGTGCAAAATCCCTGTATAGAGCTGGGTTGATATTAAATAAACCGAAAATAACAAAAGTGGCAAAAGAAGTAATTAAAATGACACCAAAACCTGCTTCCACTAAGCTGGAAAGTTGAATACCCCGGTAATTGAGGGCCAAAAAGATAATTACAACTACCAGTCCGCCCACCCATTGAGGGATTTGTGGAAATAGCCAGTTAGTGTAGTAACCCGCAGATACAATTTCGCAGTTTAACCCAAATAAAAGAGCAAACCAGTACATCCAGCCAACCATATAAGAGATGGGACTCTCTATGCCAAATACCTGCTTAGTGTATTCCCAAATACCGCCGGATTTAGGGAACATAGTAGCCAGTTCAGCAAAGACAAATGCCGTAGCAAAGGTTGAAATGCCACCTACTAGCCAGTAGGATAACATTCCCAATGGGCCGGCTGTACTGGCTGTACCTCCGATCCCTATCATAAAACCTGAAGCAACTACAGTAGCATAAGCAGTAAAAGTTAAGGCTGTTCTTTTTACTACTCGGGCCAATCCCAGACTATTTTGTTGTCCTTGCAACTTTTTCGCTCCTCCTTTTTTCCTTTTATTGAAGTTTGAGTTTCAAGCAGTATCACTCTTTTTCAACCACCTCCCCCTTTTAATATATGCAAATTACATACCAGCAAATAACAGCATATATGAAACGCTAAAATACTTAATAATTGTATGTTTTTATTAATTGCAAAAATAAAAACGGGTTACAATAACTATACTTAACCCGTTTCTAACCATTTTTTATCCCTTTTTTAACCAAATTACAACCATTTTGTCTCGTTTACTTTTGATACGAATTCTGGCATTTTTATGTATCTTTTGCCCAACAGTTTCCAGCCTGTTTTTATCTAATATTTCTTCAGCAAGACGGTTAAAAAAATTTATTCTGCCAGAAAAATCGTATGCTATTACTCCTTCATTGATTATGTCCAAAATTGATTCTACCTGTCGACGCATATCCGTCAACCAGCTAATGGTACTTTTTAGCCCCGGGCTACGGGGAAGAGTTTTTTCCATATACCGGGCCAAGTTTTTATTCGTTTGGAAATCAAGAAGGTTAAATTTGCTTAAAATATCAGCCACAGTACCCGCATCTATTACCCTGTGGCCTATGTCGATAATCCTTTGGACTTTAGCCGGAACAAATTCCTTTTCGCCGGGAGTTATGGCAAACTCCAAATCAGGAATCTGTTCCATCCCAGGATAAACCGGAAATAACTCCAAATGCTTGGCACCTAGCTCATATAGCAGTGCAATAGTTTCTTCAGCAGCTTCTTTGGTGTCATTAACAAGCATGGCTTTAGTTTGAGAAGGTATACTGAGAATTCTTTCCCAGCTTTCTAAAAGCAAGGTACGACGAACTACCAAGATATCAGTTCCCGGCTTGACCTGCTTGGCAACGATGCTTGCGTAGGTCGGTAAGGTAACCAGAACTAAATCAGCTTTGTCCAGGTTTTTTATTCCTTGTTCCAACCATTCTACCTTTATATTAATATGCTGCTGGGTAAATTCATGCAACTGCTTAGCAATAATGTTACCTGTACGTTCATCCTGCGCAACTACTATTAAGAGGGGTTTTGCCATCATAACCAATAATAGGTAATAATGTATTAGCGCTGGCAAGCATTTTCCTTCCCTTATGTAGCAAAAAAGTTTAACTAGAAAAGCCTAGCTACATAAGTAGCTAGGCTTAAAAATTAGATTCTGGCAGTGACCTACTCTCCCAGGGCTCGTGCCCTAGTACCATCGGCGCTGGAGGGCTTAACTTCCGTGTTCGGAATGGGAACGGGTGTATCCCCTCCGCTATTACCACCAGAAATGCTTTATTCATTTTTAGCGCCACCTCCAGCGCCGAACTCGGCGTCCCACAGGGACTCCCTCGCTTCGCTCGGTCGCTGGTGACTTAACTTCCGTGGGCGGATTGTGTTCGGGTGTATCACTCCGCCATTACCACCAGAAATGCTTTATTCATTTTTAGCGCCACCTCCAGCACCGAACTCGGCGTCCCACAGGGACTCCCTCGCTTCGCTCGGTCGCTGGTGACTTAACTTCCGTGGGCGGATTGTGTTCGGGTGTATCACTCCGCCATTACCACCAGAAATGCTTTATTCATTTTTAGCGCCACCTCCAGCGCCGAACTCGGCGTCCCACAGGGACTCCCTCGCTTCGCTCGGTCGCTGGTGACTTAACTTCCGTGGGCGGATTGTGTTCGGGTGTATCACTCCGCCATTACCACCAGAAATACCTTATTCTGCTTGCTTTGTGGTCAGCCTTCAGCTTCCCAATCATTTCTTTTTAGTCTTTTTGTTTTTAGCTGACAGCTGATGGCTGACAGCTGCCGGCTATTTTGTTCTCTCAAAACTGCACAGCGATTATTGGCTTTAAAGGATTCTTGCCTCTCAGCTGACGGCTGATGGCTTTTATGGTCAAGCCCTCGACCAATTAGTACTAGTCAGCTCCACGCCTTACGGCGCTTCCACTCCTAGCCTATCTACCTGGTATTCTTCCAGGGGTCTTACTGGACTACTCCATGGGAAACCTCATCTTGAGGGGGGCTTCGCGCTTAGATGCTTTCAGCGCTTATCCCTTCCAGACTTAGCTACCCAGCTGTGCCGTTGGCACGACAACTGGTACACCAGCGGTCTGTCCACCCCGGTCCTCTCGTACTAGGGGCAGCTCCTCTCAAGTTTCCTACGCCTGCGACGGATAGGGACCGAACTGTCTCACGACGTTCTGAACCCAGCTCACGTACCGCTTTAATGGGCGAACAGCCCAACCCTTGGGACCTACTTCAGCCCCAGGATGCGATGAGCCGACATCGAGGTGCCAAACCTCCCCGTCGATGTGGACTCTTGGGGGAGATAAGCCTGTTATCCCCGGGGTAGCTTTTATCCGTTGAGCGACGGCCCTTCCACTCGGTACCGCCGGATCACTAAGCCCGACTTTCGTCCCTGCTCGACTCGTCAGTCTCGCAGTCAAGTCCGTTTCTGCCTTTACACTCTCCGGATGATTTCCAACCATCCTGAACGAACCTTTGGGCGCCTCCGTTACTCTTTGGGAGGCGACCGCCCCAGTCAAACTGCCCACCTGACACTGTCCCAACACCCGTTTAGGGTGCCTGGTTAGAATTCCGGTACCTCAAGAGTGGTATCCCAACGCCGACTCCACTGAAACTTGCGTCCCAGCTTCTAAGTCTCCCACCTATTCTGTACATGACGTACCAAAACCCAATGTCAGGCTACAGTAAAGCTCCACGGGGTCTTTCTGTCCTGTCGCAGGTAACCCGCATCTTCACGGGTACTACAATTTCGCCGAGCCCCTCGTTGAGACAGTGCCCAGATCGTTACGCCTTTCGTGCGGGTCGGAACTTACCCGACAAGGAATTTCGCTACCTTAGGACCGTTATAGGTACGGTTCTGCCGTTTACTGGGGCTTCGGTTCAAAGCTTCTCCTCTCGGATAACCTTTCCCCTTAACCTTCCAGCACCGGGCAGGCGTCAGCACCTATACTTCATCTCCTCGATTTAGCAGGCACCTGTGTTTTTGGTAAACAGTCGCCTGGGCCATTTCTCTGCGACCTCCTCTCGCTCGTATTTGCTCTATACTCACGATACCGAGGTACCCCTTCTCCCGAAGTTACGGGGTCATTTTGCCGAGTTCCTTAACGAAGGTTCTCTCGCGCGCCTTAGGATTCTCTCCCTACCTACCTGTGTCGGTTTACGGTACGGGCACCCATTCCCCTCGTTAGAGACTTTTCTTGACAGTTTGGGATCAGTTAGTTCGCTACTTCTCTTTCGCTCCCCGTCACCTCTCAGGCCTCTCGTGAGACGGTTTTGCCTGTCTCACACCCTACTGGCTTGGACGCACTCTTCCAACCGTGCGCTTAACCTACCCTCCTGTGTCATCCCTTCCTCAAGCGGTTAATGGGTGGCATCGGATTCTCAACCGATTATCCATCGCCTACGCCTTTCGGCCTCGGCTTAGGTCCCGGCTTACCCTGGGTGGACGAGCCTTCCCCAGGAACCCTTAGGCTTTCGGCGAAGAGGATTCTCACCTCTTTTTTCGCTTACTCATACCGGCATTCTCACTCCTGTTTGCTCCACCATGCCTTTCAGCACGACTTCTACGCTAACAGGACGCTCCCCTACCCAAGGAAACATGTCACTGCTATCTTTGGATTTTGAACTTTAGCCCCTTGCTAACATTTTTTCGCAAATCCTTCCCTCTTTTGTATTCTTTTTTAGTCTTTCTTCGGTTGATTTGCGAAATTAAATGCTTGGCTTTGTTCTTCTCCCAAAAACACCAGTGACACGTCCCCTTGCCAAAGCTTCGGTGGTGAACTTGAGCCCCGTTACATTTTCGGCGCAGGGCCACTCGACCAGTGAGCTATTACGCACTCTTTAAATGGTGGCTGCTTCTAAGCCAACATCCTGGTTGTCTGGGCAACTCTACATCCTTTTCCACTTAGTTCACACTTCGGGACCTTAGCTGTTGGTCTGGGCTGTTTCCCTCTCGACCATGAATCTTAGCACCCATGGTCTGACTCCCAGGCTAAATTTATGGCATTCGGAGTTTGAGAAGGTTCGGTAACCTGTTTGGGCCCCTAGCCTATTCAGTGCTCTACCTCCATAAATCATCGCCCGAGGCTAGCCCTAAAGCTATTTCGGGGAGAACCAGCTATCTCTGAGTTCGATTGGCATTTCACCCCTACCCACACGTCATCCGCCGACTTTTCAACGTCGGTCGGTTCGGGCCTCCACGAAACATTACTCCCGCTTCACCCTGCACATGGGTAGATCACTCAGTTTCGGGTCTACGACAACAAACTTCCGCCCTATTCAGACTCGCTTTCGCTCCGGCTCCGCTTCCTTCCGCTTAACCTCGCTTGTTATCGTAACTCGCCG